>NZ_JAEFCF010000014.1 GCF_016405985.1 Paracoccus sp. IB05 | reverse complement strand
AGCAGAGGGCCGCCTAACATGAGCACCTGACCGGAACAGAACCGGGACAGGTCCACTATTTGTCTGCCGAGACCCTGAGCGCGCTGGCCGAAGTGGTCGAGCAGCACGGGCAGGGCAAGCACAGTGCAAGCACAGGGATCGCTGGCCGTCTGAGGTGGTGATCTGCAACTGGGCGCGTCGGCTTCAGGAGCCGCCGCCCTCTGGCAGCCGGTTTGTCACCACATACCTGCGCAGTCGCGCCGGACGGCAGGCGCTGTCCGAGGGGTGTGCGTTATGCCCTGCAAGAGCTTGTGACGATACTTGCTCGGCATAACTGCACGGTAAGCTATTGAGTTCATAATGTTAGGCCGTGCGCGACAATGTCGGCCGGATGCAGGTCAAATGTCGATCAGATGGGCGATTAACTGTTCAGTATCGCGCACTTTCAACCCGCGCGGATGGGCAAAATTCAAACCCGTAGTCTCGCTGACTCCGGATAAGAGCCGGGGGCCACAGCAAATGGATCAAGCTTGTTACCAGAGTTCTCCCTTGCAGCAGCAGGAGCGGTGCTGGGGTAACAGATGCAGCTACTCCTCGTCCGGATATGGAAGCAGGGATCTCCAGCTGTGGACGCAGTCCTGCGTTGCGAACCATTTTCCGAACCGCTATCAGAGACGAACACGGCCCCGTAGCTCAACTGGATAGAGCACGGACCTTCTAAGTCTGGGGTTGGGGGTTCAAGTCCTCCCGGGGTCGCCATCTCTCTTTTATGTGTTTCTGTCGTTCGACATCGAAATACCAACTTTTCGACAAAAGTTGGTATTCGGCAGATTCAGGATATTCGAGAAGCTTGCCGGGCCAGCCGGGACCAGGTGCTCGGCGATAAGGAATGTCGTGTCACGGTCCTGACCGCGTGCTGAGCAACACCGGCTCAGCCCAGTTCCGTTCGAACAACTGCCCGAAATCCTGCCCGCCCGGCGTGAACGGCTGTGGTCGTTCCGAACTTCGCTGGCTGCGGTGACCTCAGCCAGAGCATCGGTCTCCGACTTGCACACCATCAGATCCCTGAATCAGACCCCGGCAGGTTTCGCCCTGCATCTGGAAATCGCAATCACCCCTCCCGCTGCGCAACATGAAAGCTCCGGCGCCGCGTGATTGCTCAAACCGCGCCCAAGGGCGTAAATGATCAACGGGCTCCGGCCGCAGCCGGGTAAAAGTTCAGTGGCAGGTCCGTGCTTTAAAAGAGAAATTCAAGATTCCCAAGGTATTATAGAGATATCTCCCAATTTCTGCTGCTCGTGTCGTTGCCTGATGGTGAAGCAACGTTCGATCTCATCCCGTGGTGAAATGAACCCTGCCGACCTCGCATCCAGGGTAAATGGTTGCTTTCCTGTTGCCCGTAGCACTGCGAGAACCTCGTTCTCATGTAGCCCGAACCCGGTCGCGATGGTCGTGGTCGTCAGAAATTTTCCGTAAAACGCGGCGAGGTCGGCGCGAGTGACAGGATACTGCATGGCTTCGGTTTTTCACTTTTTTTGAGCGGAGACATGGCGGGCTTCAAAAGGGCCAGCATTCAGAAACAATTGCGCACATCCACGCTGCGCCCGAGCTCTGCCGCCGAAATGATATCCGCGAGCGCCCCAGCTTTTGTGGTGACCCGCAAGGCTCCTCAGGCTGGTGATCCCATTGTCAGCAAGTCGCCGCTGGAGCTGCTGGCCAGTGTAGTGCGATCCCTGATCCGAATGATGGAGCAGCGCATCGGCCTGCCGACAACGAGGTTTTGGCGATCAGGGCCAGACATTCGCGGGTGCGGCATCGGCCACCGTCATGATCCGGAACCGACGGCCATCCGTCAGCCGATACGACCCGCGCCATGGGCCGCAGTTCCGAGGAGCAGAAGAAACTGGACCGGCACCGGAAGAAGCAGCGCTTGCAACCGACCGCAGCGCAACCTGGCCGCCCTTTGGGCTGCTTTTTCATGTCTGACCCCATATCTGATCTTCTGGCAGGTTGGTATTCACGCGTCGGAAGTCGGGATTTCGGTATCGGCAGCTCGGCGTTTTGCGTGTCGGATGATCGCTGTTGCGCAAATGCTGTGACGGATTCACGATGAGAATCCAGTCTGTTGGCCGGGATACGGCAGACCAAAGCCTCCGGCCTGCCGTATCCCGGCCTGGCATGACCACAATACGGCGCCGGCCAGGCGCGGATCTTTGTCACACTGGTTTGATCCCGATACACAGTGGACGATACCCCGCGTTATGGAGCGCGTATCGTCCTATTGTAGTGCTGGTCTCCGTTTGTGACCGCTGGCGCCGTCATGGCCCCTGCGTGCGCCCTCGCGGAGCGGGGGGCAAAAACCGGTTGACCCCGGACCGCTCCGGGTTTTCCATAGGGGCGATGGTTCCCGGACCGGCTCTGGCCGTTTCGGGTGAAAAGGGAACGGGGTGCGGCGGCTCAAACCGCCAAGGCCCCGACTGCCCCCGCAACTGTGAGCGGCGAGCAACCTCCGGAATGCCACTGCCCTTCGGGGCGGGAAGGCCGGAGCGAGCCGCGACCCGCAAGTCAGGAGACCTGCCATCGCAAGACATCAACAAGAGCCCGGGCGGGGTGCCCCGGAAGGAGTTTGCGGTGATATATGCGAAGGCCCCCTCGGGGGGATTTAAGATCCGTCATGGCGACAGCCGCGCGGTGCGTGCGTCCGGCGCGGCGCTGACACAGGCCGGTTTTCCTCCGGTTGAGTTTCGGAAAGTGGCGCTGCCTTCGCAGGTTCAGGGCCGCGACCCGCGTCTCTGGCCGCGGCTCAGCTTTCGCCTCGATCAGGGCGAGCGGCTGGTTCTGTTCGGGGATCAGCCGGAGATTGCGGCGGAGGTGCTGCGGCTGATCGCGCGGCAAACTGCGGCGATGGCCGGGGCGGTCTGCCTGCAGGGGCGCGACATCTGGCTGATGTCTGGGGCTGAGGTCCGGCAGAAGGTCGCTTTGGTTGACGCGGGAAGCCTTTGCGATCCGGCGGGTAGGGTGGGGGTGAGTGCGGGAGTGAGCCTGTGGCAGACGGTGTCGCGGGCGCTTTTGCCCGAGGGCTGTGACTGGGGCGAGGTCCGGGATGACCGGCGGCGGCAGGATATCGCGATGGCGCTGGCGAAAATGGGCCTGCTCGCGCAAGCGGATCAGGATTGCGCCGGGCTTGATGCCGCCGGCCAGCTGGCCCTGGTGATGGCACGCGCACTTGCGATGCGGCCCGGGGTTTTGCTGATCGACGCCACCCGGCCTGACCCTGCGGCGGCGCCGGCGCTGGATCTGCTGGCCGGTCTCGATGACCTTGCCATCCTGGTCGCGGCGGCGCCACAGCAGCGCTCAATGACCTGGGCCACCGGCTGGGCGACGGGCTGGCTCAGCCCGCCTGACATGCTTTGCTGAGCTGGGACGGGGGGGGCATTTACCCCCCATTCCGGCGCCGTTCAGAGGTTTTCCGATTGCGGGAAACCGAGGATATGGAAGCCGCCATCGACATGGATCGTCTCGCCCGTCGTGGCGCGACCGTAATCCGAGCACAGCCAGACTGCGGTGCCGCCGATGGTTTCCAGTGTGGCATTCGCCCGCAGCGGCGCGTTTTCTTCGGTGTGGCGGAAGGTCGCGCGCGCGCCGCCGATCGCCGATCCGGCCAGCGTCTTCATTGGCCCGGGTGAGATCGCATTCACCCGCACGCCCTGCGGCCCAAGGTCATTTGCCAGATAGCGCGTCGCTGATTCGAGCGCGGCCTTGGCCACCCCCATCACATTGTAATTCGGGGCGATTCTGGTCGAGCCCTGGAAGGTCAGGGTGACAAGACTGCCACCGTCCGGCATCAGCTCGGCGGCGCGGCGGGCCACGTCGATAAAGCTGAAACACGAGATATTCATCGAATTGAGGAAATTCGCGCGGCTCGTATTGGTGAAGCGCCCGGTCAGCTCGTTCTTGTCGGAATAGGCGATGGCATGGACCACGAAATCCAGGCTGCCCCAACGGTCTTTCAGCGCAGCAAAACAGGTGTCCAGCGAGGCCTCATTGGTCACATCGACATCAACAAGGATATCGGATCCGACCGAAGCGGCAAGCGGCTGCAACCGCTTGCCGAACGCTTCGCCCTGATAGGAGAAAGCCAGCTCTGCCCCTTCGGCCGCCAGCGCCGAGGCAATGCCCCAGGCAATGGAACGGTCATTCGCAACCCCCATGACGAGGCCGCGTTTACCCTGCATCAGTCCGGCCATTGCCCGGTTCCCCCGCTTTATTCTTACCCGAGATATTTACTCATAACCAAAGTGGCATTGGTGCCGCCGAACCCGAAACTGTTCGACAATACACCGTCAATTTCGACATTCTCGCGAAGGCTGGTCACGATTTCGCCCGGCAGCAGCTCCGGGTCGGGGGTTTCGACATTGGCCGAGGCCGCGATGAAACCCTTGTTCATCATGATCAGCGAATAGATCGCCTCATGCACCCCGGTTGCGCCGAGCGAGTGGCCGGTCAGAGATTTGGTCGAGGCCACCGGCGGGGTTTTCCCCTCGCCAAAGACGCGGCGGATCGCCTTGATCTCGGTGATGTCGCCGACGCCGGTCGAGGTGCCGTGGCTGTTCAGGTAGTCGATCCGGCGGCCTTCCGGCAGGGTGGACAGCGCCAGTTTCATCGACCGCTCGCCGCCCTCACCCGAGGGCGCGACCATGTCATAGCCGTCAGAGGTGGCGCCGTAGCCGGTGACTTCGCCGTAGATCTTTGCGCCACGCGCCAGCGCATGGTTCAGCTCTTCCAGCACAACAAGGCCGCCGCCGCCCGCGATCACGAAACCGTCGCGATTGGCGTCATAGGTGCGCGAGGCGCGTTCCGGCGTGTCATTGTATTTCGACGACATCGCGCCCATCGCGTCGAAGAGGCAGGACAGCGTCCAGTCGAGCTCCTCGCCGCCGCCGGCGAAAACGATATCCTGCTTGCCCATCTGGATCAGCTCTGCCCCATTGCCGATGCAATGCGCCGAGGTCGAGCAGGCCGAGGTGATCGAATAATTCACGCCCTTGATTTTAAAGGGCGTCGCCAGGCAGGCCGAGGTCGTCGAGGACATGCCTTTGGTCACGCCGAACGGGCCGATCCGCTTGGGCGAGCCGGTTTCCGCGACGATGTTATGCGCCTTGAAGAAGGATTTGGTCGAAGGGCCACCCGATCCGACGATGATGCCGGTGCGCTCATTCGAGATATCGCTTTCCGCAAGGCCCGAATCTTTGATCGCCTGTTGCATCGCGATGAAATTATAGGCTGCGCCATCGCCCATGAAGCGCAGGTCGCGCTTGTCGATATGGTCCTCGAAGGTGATGTTCGGCTGGCCATGCACGCGCGAGCGGAAGCCACGCTCGGCATAGTCCGGGGCGAAAACGATGCCGGATTTCCCGGCGCGCAGGCTGGCTTCGACCTCGGCCACATCATTGCCGATGGGAGAGACGATGCCGAGACCGGTGATGACGACGCGACGCATAGGGGTACAGTCCTTGCCTTGAGGTCAGGAGGCCGAGAGGGCCACCTTCATATCTTTCACGAGGTAGATGGTCTCGCCATCCGCTTCCACGCGCCCGTCTGCCACACCCATGGTCAGGCGGCGGCTTTGCACGGCCTTGGTGAAATCGACGTAATAGCGCAGCATCTTGCGCTCGGGGCGCACCATGCCGGTAAGTTTGACCTCGCCCACGCCAAGCGCATAGCCGCGGCCTTCCCAGCCGCGCCAGCCGAGGTTAAACCCGGTCAGCTGCCACAGCCCGTCAAGGCCAAGACAGCCCGGCATGATCGGATTGCCGGGGAAATGGCAGGCGAAGAACCACAGATCCGGCGTGATGTCGAATTCGGCAACCACATGGCCCTTGCCATGCTCGCCGCCATCTTCCGAGATCTCGGTGATGCGGTCCATCATCAGCATCGGCGGCTCGGGCAGCTGGGCGTTGCCGGGGCCAAACAGCTCGCCCCTTGCGCAGGCGAGCAGGTCATCCCGGTCGAATTTGTTCGGATAACGCCCCATAATCTCCCCGTTCTGTCTTTAGTTTCACAACTTTCCTCTAACAGAGGCGACAAACATAGGGCAAGGGCGCAGCGCTTGCGAGGGGGCCGCAGGGCATTTTGGCGGTTTTCAATTGAATCCCCGGGCCGCAACACTTTATAATCTTTCCAGCAACGCCCGTATGACAGCTGGCGGTGTCGCGTCCGGTCGGTGCTGCCTCCCTGCATTTTACAGGGGCCGGCGGCCCGGAAACGGAACGCGATGCTGTGACACTGCGGCAAAAGGGCAGGAGCAGGATGGATATGGCACAGGCGAGCGAAGCTCACGATGTAAGGGCTCAGGCAGAGATCAGGGCTCAGGAAAGGGCCTCTGACTGGCTGCAACGCGGGGGCCTGCGCCCGACGCGGCAACGCCTTGCTCTGGCCAGCCTGCTGGTCGGCGATGGTGAAGATCGCCATGTCACCGCCGAAAGCCTTTTCGAGATGGCCGGCTGCGCGCAGGAGAAAGTCAGCCTCGCCACCGTCTATAACACCCTGCGCGCATTCTGCGATGCCGGGCTCGTGAATGAGATCGTGGTCGATGGGGCCCGCAGCTATTTCGACACGCGGATCGACGATCACCCGCATTTCTACTGGGAAGACAGCGCGATCCTGACCGATGCGCCCAAGGAAGAGCTCGAGCTCGCCCGTATCCCCGAGCCCCCCGCCGGCACCGAAATCAGCCGTGTCGATGTGGTGATCCGGTTGCGCCGCAAGTAACGGCGCTTATGCGCCCCGGGCGGTGCCGGAAGAGGTCAGCCGCCGATCAGCGCGCCACGCGATTTCAGCGCATTCAGCCAGAACAGCCCCTGGGCCGTGCCGCGCGCAGGCCGGTATTCCGCGCTGATCCAGACATTTTCCAGCTCTGCCACCGCATCGCAGAGATCAGGCAGCGAAAAGCCGCCACCACCCGGTTCATTGCGGGCCGGGAAACCGGCGATCTGCACATGGCGGATGCGGTCACGATGATCGGCCCAGACGCTGGCCGCATCGCCATGCAGCTTTGCCGCATGCCAGATGTCAAATTGCAGGCCGATCTTCGGATTGGCGATATCGTCGATGATCCGCGCCGCCTGGTCGTAATCATTGAGGAAGTAGCCCGGCATGTCGTCGGGGTTCAGCGGCTCCATCACGAGCGTCAGATCCGGCGCCTGTTCGGCGGCCCAGGTAAGATTGGCGGTAAACACCGCCTCGGCCTGTGGCCCGCGCGCGACACCGGCCATAACATGCACCGCAGGGACATTCAGCCGCGTCGCATAATCGGCAGCATGAAGGAACCCGTCGCGGAAGGTCTGCTCATCGCCGGGCCGGGCGGCAAAGCCGCGATCCCCCGAGGCCCAGTCGCCCGGGGGCGTGTTGATCAGCACGAGCGGCATGTCGCCAAGCGCGCGTTCCCATTCTGCAACCGGGTGATCATAGGGGAACAGCACCTCGACCCCGTCAAAGCCGGTGCGCCGCGCCCAGTCGGGGCGGTCCAGCATCGGGACCTCGGTGAAGAGATAGGTCAGATTGGCGGCGAAGCGGGACATATATCGGGATCAGGCCAGTTCTGAAGATCTGATGACGGGAAAAAACTCCCCCGAAGACCAGAGGCCAAACCAGCTATCCCCGTCATATGTCTCATGGCAACCGAAATCCACCATCCGGAGAAAGCTTTTCCGGTCGATCCGCGCCCAGAGCGCCGCCTCACCCTCACCCCGGATCAGGATATAGGGAGAGGGCTCGCCGGAAACAGGATCGCGTCTGACCTCCAGCGGATGGGCGCCGGAGGCCAGGGCCACGTCCCCGGTCTTCGTGGTAAAACGCAGCACCTGGTCGCGCCCGGTGCCTTCCGCCTCGATATCGACGGCGAAGAGCGGCGCATCTTCGACAATGATCCCGACCTTCTCGACCGGCGTGACAAGGTAATATCTGCCTTCCTCGCGCTTCAGGATCGACGAGAACAACCGCACCAGCGCCTCGCGCCCGATAGGGGTGCCGAGATAGAACCATGTGCCATCCCGCGCGATCCTTATGTCGAGATCGCCGCAAAAGGGCGGATTCCACAGATGGACCGGCGGCAAACCGCCCTTCTTTGTGGCCTCTGTGGCCGCCTTAGCCAGGCCATCGGCTGAGGGCTGGTTGTTACTCTGATCCTGCATGATCCTCACCGGCTTGTCCCTCCAATGTCGGATGCCCGGGCCCGGATCGCAAGACCGCGCCGCAACTGGCTGATTTCGGAGGCCTCCGGCGGGGATATTTAAGGACAGAAAATAGCGGCCTCTCATTTTCTGTCCCTAAATATCCCGGGGGAGCGCGCAGCGCGTGGGGGCAGGGCCCCCGGCGACAGTGGTCACCGGCGAAACATCGCGCTTCTGTCACGATCATTTGTGTCAAGTCGCCTTTTGGCATTTGTGGTCCGGCGGTGATTTCGGTCTAATGTCTCCGCTGAGACCGACGTTCAACACAGATGGAGCCTCTGAATGACCGCAGCCCCCGCAGGAGATGTCGCGCTGGTGACCGAGATCGAGGCTCTGGGCGCAAAGCTCGGCGAGGCCCGCGCCTCGATCGAGCGTCGCTTCATCGGGCAGGAAAAGGTGGTTGAGCTGGTGCTTTCGGCCATGCTCTGCGGCGGTCATGCTTTGCTGGTCGGTCTGCCGGGGCTTGGGAAGACCCGCCTTGTCGACACGCTCGGCACCGTCATGGGGCTGAACGCCAACCGCATCCAGTTCACGCCCGATCTGATGCCGGCGGATATTCTCGGCTCCGAAGTGCTCGAGACCGCGACCGATGGCAGCCGCGCCTTCCGTTTTCTCGAAGGCCCGGTCTTCTGCCAGCTTTTGCTCGCTGATGAGATCAACCGCGCCAGCCCGCGAACACAATCCGCGCTTTTGCAGGCGATGCAGGAGAAAGAGGTCACCATCGCCGGTCAGCACCGCGCGCTTGGCCGGCCGTTCCATGTGCTCGCGACGCAGAACCCGATTGAACAGGAGGGGACCTATCCGCTCCCCGAGGCGCAGCTGGACCGTTTCCTTGTCCAGGTCGATGTCGATTACCCGACCCGGGCGGTCGAGCGTGAGATCCTTCTCGCCACCACCGGCGCGGCTGAGGCCGATGCCATCCAGGTTTTCGACACCGATCAGCTGATCCAGGCACAATCGGTCATTCGCCGCATGCCGGTCGGCGATAAGGTTGTCGAATCTATCCTCGACCTCGTGCGCGCCTGTCGTCCGGGGGAACCCGAAGGCCGCGATCTGAAAGACAGCCTCGCCTGGGGTCCGGGGCCGCGCGCGGCGCAGGCTCTGATGCTGACCGTCCGGGCGCGGGCGCTCCTTCACGGCCGGCTCGCGCCGTCGCTCGACGATGTGGCGGCTCTGGCCCAGGCCACGCTGACGCATCGGATGGCTTTGTCCTTCGCCGCCCGCGCGCGGGGCGAGACCCTGGCCGCGGTGATCTCGCGCACCACCACCCGCATCCTCGGGCTTGAGGCGGCTGCGTGAGCCCGACCCTTCAGAACGAGGCCCTTCAGAGCCGGGCGGAGGCGCTCGGCCAGTCGCTGCCGCCTTTGCTGGCCGAGGCCGAGATGCTGGCCGCCACCCTGATGCTGGGCGAACATGGCCGCAGGCGAGCAGGG
Organism: Paracoccus sp. IB05; assembly: GCF_016405985.1. Taxonomy (GTDB): domain Bacteria; phylum Pseudomonadota; class Alphaproteobacteria; order Rhodobacterales; family Rhodobacteraceae; genus Pseudogemmobacter. Next base: position 100,053 of record NZ_JAEFCF010000014.1, on the reverse strand, counting down.
TCTGGCGATGAGTTCTGGCAATATCGCGCCGCGCATCAGGGCGACCCGGCGCGGGCCATCGACTGGCGGCGCTCGGCGCGCTCTGACGGGCATTTCATCCGAGAACGCGAATGGCAGGCGGCGCAATCGGTGACGCTCTGGGTCGATCCGGCCAAAAGCATGACGTTCACCGGCGGCAAGGACCGCCCGGCCAAGGGCGAGCGCGCGCGTCTGCTGGCGCTGGCGCTGGCGGTGCTTTTGTTGCGCGGCGGCGAGCGGGTCGGTCTGGCGGGGCTGGCGCAGCCGCGGTCAGGCCGCAGCCAGATTGTGCGGCTCGCGGCGCGGCTGGCGGGCGAACCCGAAGCCGGGGATTTCGGCGCGCCTGAAACGGCAGGCATGGTCGGCCATGGCCGCGCGGTGTTCGTCTCGGATTTCCTCGGGCCCATCGAGCCGGTCGAGGCGGCGCTTTCCCGCGCGGCGGATCGCGGTGTGCGCGGCGCGCTGTGCCAGATCCTCGATCCGGCAGAAGAGGAATTCCCCTTTGATGGCCGGGTGATCTTCGAATCAATGTCGGGATCCATGCGGCACGAGACGCAGCAGGCCGGGGAATTGCGCAGCCGCTACCTCGCCCGGCTGGCCGAGCGCAAGGACCGGTTGAGCGAGCTTGCCCGCCTGGTCGGCTGGCAATTTTCCACATTCCATACCGGAGCCCCGGCGCAATCTGCGCTTTTGTGGCTCTATCGCGCGCTGGAGGGCGGGCGCTGATGTTCATGATTGGTCCGGTCGGGTTTCTGACGCCCTGGATTCTCTGGGGGCTCGCAGCGCTTCCGGTGCTGTGGTTCCTGCTGCGTGCGGTGCCTCCGGCGCCGATCCGCCGCCGGTTCCCGGGTGTCGCGCTGCTTCTGGGCCTGCAGGACGAGGATGCCGAGACTGACCGCACGCCCTGGTGGTTGCTGCTTCTCAGGATGCTGGCGGTGGCGGCGGCGATTATCGGCTTTGCCGGTCCGGTGCTGAACCCTGAGCAAAAACAGGCCGGTACGGCACCACTGCTGGTGGTGCTTGACGGCGGCTGGGCGGAGGCGCGCGACTGGGCGCGCCGGATCGAGCGCGCGGGGCTTGTGCTGGACGAGGCCGGTCGCGACGGTCGCACGGTCGCGGTGATCCGCCTGACCGATGCGCCCCAGGAGGTGAGCTTCCGCGCCGCCGATGACTGGAAGGGCAGGCTTGCGGTGATGGAACCCTCGCCCTGGCTGCCGCAGGATCCCGGCGCCTGGATTGATCATTTCCCGGCCGGAGAGTTCGACACGCTCTGGTTGTCGGACGGGCTGGATCACGAGGGGCGCGCCATGCTGGCGGGATTGTTCGCCGATAAGGGGCAGCTGACGGTGCTGACCGGCGATGGCCCGGTGCTGGCGCTGCATCCGGCCGGTTTTGCCGAAGGCGCGGTGCTGCTGTCCGCCTCGCGGCTTGATGCGGGCGGGGCGGCCGATATCGAGGTCACCGGGCGCGGCCCGGATCCTTCGGGGGTGGAGCGCGAACTCGCGCGGGCCAGGATCAGCTTTGCGCCCGGCGAGACCCGGGCCGAGGTGAAGCTTGACCTGCCGCCCGAGCTCAGAAACCGCGTCACCCGCTTCGAGATTGCGGGTCTGCGGTCTGCCGGGGCGGTGAGCCTGACCGATGACAGTCTCAAGCGGCGCAAGGTGGCGCTGATCACCGCGGGCCCCCAGGCCGAAGGGCTGCAGCTTTTGTCGCCTTTGCATTACCTGCGCCAGGCGCTGGAGCCGGTGGCCGATCTGATCGAGGCGCCGGTGACGACGGCGCTGCCCGCCAATCCCGATGCCGTGATCCTGGCCGATGTTGCCCGGCTGACCGCATCGGAAGAGGCGGCGCTGGTGGAATGGGTCGAAAAGGGCGGGCTGTTGCTCCGCTTTGCCGGCCCGCGCCTCGCGGCCTCGGATGTGAGCCGTTTCGAGGAAGACCCGCTGATGCCGGTGCGGCTGCGCGAAGGGGGCCGCGCGCTTGGCGGCGCGATGAGCTGGGGCGATGCGAAGGACCTGGCGCCGTTCCCTGAGGGCAGCCCCTTCTTCGGCCTCGCACTGCCTGGCGATGTCCAGGTGGCCGAGCAGGTCCTGGCGCAGCCCGACCCTGACCTTGCGGAACGCACCATCGCCGCCCTGGATGATGGCACGCCGCTGGTCACGCGCAAATTCATGGGCGACGGCCAGGTTGTTCTGGTTCATGTCACCGCCAATGCGGAATGGTCGACTTTGCCGCTGTCCGGGCTTTTCGTGCAGATGCTTGAACGCCTGGCGATCTCAACCCGCCCGTCTTTGCCGGGCGCGCGTGAACTCGCCGGCCAGATCTGGGTGCCCGAGGTGATGCTGAACGCCTGGGGCGAAGAACGTGACGCGGGCGAGGTCGCAGGTGTGGCGGGCGAAGACCTGGCGATTGCGATGGTGGCAGGTCCTGGCCCCGCCCATCCGCCCGGGCTTTACGCGGGTGCCGACCGCCGTGTCGCCCTGAACGTCGTCAGCCCCGAGACCAGGCTGGTGGCGGCGGAATGGCCGGCTTCGGCGCGGGTCGAAGGGCTTGCGACCCCGCCCGAACAATCGCTCATGGGCTGGCTCCTGTCGGCCGGGCTGGTGGTGTTGCTGGCCGATATCCTTGCCTCTCTCTGGCTTGGGGGGCGGCTCGGCGGCCTGCGGCGCGGGGTTGCGGTTCTCGCAGTGGCGCTTGTGGCCGGGCTGGCCGCGCCACAGGCGCAGGCCCAGGTCAGCGGCGAGACGCCGCCCGCGCCCCCCGAGGCCGCGCAGACCACCGACAGCGCGCCGCCTGACACGCCGCAACCCGGCGATGACTTCGCGATCCGCTCCACCTCGGGCGTCTCGCTGGCCTATGTGAAAACCGGCGATGCGCAGATCGACGAGACCTCGGAATTCGGCCTTGTCGGGCTTGGCGACCGGCTTTGGGAACGCACCTCGATCGAGCCGGAATATCCGACCGGGATTGATCTCGAGGCTGATGAACTTGCGTTTTTCCCCTTCCTGTACTGGCCGGTTACGGCAGATGCGCCAACGCCGTCGGACGCGGCCTATGCGAAACTGAACCAGTTTCTGCGCACCGGGGGCATGATCCTGTTCGACACCCGTGACGCCAATATCGCGGCCTTTGGCGGCGGCACTCCGGAAGGCCAGGCACTGCAACGGATCGCCGCCGGTCTGGATATCCCGGCGCTGGAGCCGGTGCCGGAGGACCATGTTCTGACCCGGACCTTCTACCTCTTGCAAAGCTTCCCCGGCCGCTGGGCCGAGGGCACGATCTGGGTCGAGGCGGCGCCCGCAGATGCCGGTCAGGAAGAGGGCGTGCCGTTTCGCAACCTGAATGACGGGGTGACGCCGGTGGTGATCGGCGGCAATGACTGGGCGGCGGCCTGGGCCACCGATGAAAACGGCGTGCCGCTTTTGCCGGTGGGCCGGGGGGCGGCGGGCGAACAACAGCGCGAGCTGGCCTGGCGGTTCGGCATCAATCTGATCATGCATGTGCTGACCGGCAATTATAAATCCGACCAGGTCCATGTGCCTGCGCTTCTTGAAAGGCTCGGCCAATGAACGGCGCGATGACGGCGCATCTTGTCTTCGATCCGCTGGTGCCCTGGCCGCTTTTATGGGCGCTTGGCGGCGTGACGCTTCTGATGCTGGCGCTGGCGCTCTGGCGTGGGCTGCCGGGCTGGTTTTTGCGCGGGCTTGGGCTGGCTGCGCTTCTGGCGGCGCTGGCCGGGCCGGGGCTGCAAAGCGAGGACCGGCAGAACCTTTCCGACATTGTGATCGTCCTGGTGGATGACAGCGCAAGCCAGGGCCTTGGCGCGCGGGCTGACCAGACGCGGCGCGCGCTGACGCGGGTGGAGGCCCAGGTTGCGGCGCTGGACAACACCGAACTGCGGGTAAAACACATCACCGATGGCGCCGACAATACCGGCACGCTGGCGATGACCGCCATGTCGGAGGCCCTGGCCGAGGAACCCCGCGCCCGGGTGGCGGCGGTGATCCTGATCTCGGACGGGCGGGTGCATGACCTTGAGATGCGCCCCGATCTGCCCGCGCCGTTCCATCTGCTGCTGACCGGCGAAGCGGCCGACTGGGACCGCCGCCTTGTGGTGCAGAATGCGCCGGCCTTCGCGATCATCGGCGAGGAATTCAAGCTGAAGCTGCGGGTTGAGGATCAGGGTCTGGTGCCGCCGGATGTGCCGCAATTTGCCGATCTGACCATCGCGGTCGATGCCGATGCGCCGCAGACCTATTCGGTGCCGGTGGGCGAGGATCTGGAACTGCCGGTCGTGCTGCCGCATGGCGGGCTGAATGTGCTGCAATTCGCCATCGGCCCGACCTCGGGCGAGCTGACCGAGCGCAACAATACCGCCGTGGTGCAGATCAACGGCGTGCGCGACCGGCTGCGCGTGTTGCTTGTTTCGGGCGAGCCACATGCCGGGGAACGCGTCTGGCGCAACCTGTTGAAATCAGATGCCAGCGTCGATCTCGTGCATTTCACCATTCTGCGCCCGCCGGAGAAACAGGATGGCGTGCCGGTGGATGAACTGTCGCTGATCGCCTTCCCGACGCGCGAGCTGTTCATTGAAAAGATTGACGAATTCGACCTGATCATTTTTGACCGCTACCGGATGCGCGGCATTCTTCCGATGTCTTACATCGACAATGTCGTCCGCTATATCCGCGAGGGCGGCACGGTTCTGGTGGCCTCGGGGCCGGAATTCGGCGCGGTCGACAGCCTTTACCGTTCGCCTCTGGCCGAGGTGCTGCCGGTGGCACCGACCGCTCAGGTCATCGAAGGCGGGTTCCGCCCGAAGATCACGGAACTCGGCCAGCGCCATCCGGTGACCGAGGGCCTCGACCGATTTGCGCCTCAGGGCGAAAATGGCGAGCCGGGCTGGGGCCGTTGGTTCCGGGTGATGGAGGTCGAGAAGCTTTCCGGCCAGACCGTGATGGAGGGGCCGGATGGCGCGCCTTTGCTGGTGCTGGACCGAGTGGATGAGGGGCGGATCGCGGTCCTGACCTCGGATCATGCCTGGCTCTGGGGCCGCGGTTATGAGGGCGGCGGGCCGCAGCTGGAGCTTTTGCGGCGGCTGGCGCATTGGATGCTGAAAGAGCCGGATCTCGAGGAAGAGGCGCTGACGGCGACCGCCAAAGGCAATGAACTGACCATCACGCGGCGCACGGTGTCCGAGGACCCGCCGGGGCCGCTGATTGTCACCGCACAGGACAGCGCGGAGGCGGGAGAGCCCGGGAAGCCGGTGATCCTTGATATGATCCAGGTGGCGCCCGGCAAGTATCAGGTGGTCTGGCAGGCGCCCGAGGCCGGGCTCTACCGGCTGGAACAGGGCGATCTGACGCGAATGATCGGTGTCGGCCCGGCCAGCCCGCGCGAATTCGTCGAAACCATCGCCTCGGGCGATGCGGTGATCGCGCCGAAATCCGCCGGCGGCCCGGCCTATGGATCGGTGACCCGGCTGGAGCCCGGCCTGCCGGACCTGCGCCAGGTGGCTGAGGGGCGGCCGGTGACGGGGCGCGGCTGGATCGGTATCACGCCGCGCGAGGCCTGGATGACCACCGAGGTGCGGCTGGCGGCTTTGCTGCCGGGCTGGGCCTGGCTTCTGCTGACCGCCGGGCTGGCCATCTCCGCCTGGCTGATCGAGGGCCGCCGGGGCGCGAAGCGCTGAGAAGGGGGCGCCCCTGCGGGGCGCTTTGCCTTCGGCGAGAGTATTTTCGTCAGGGGAAAGCTGTTGCGCCGCGCTGCCGCTTTTCCGGGCGCGGGACTGAGGGCGCATTTTGCTGGGGCGCGCGGGGGACAGCCGCTGCGGGCAGGTCGCCGGGCCTGCCGGGGGGGGGCGCCGAGTTTGATATCCGGAGAGTTTAACAGGGGCGGCGGGCGGGACGGGCGAGGTTGCGGGTGATCTGCGGTGGAGAACACCCGGCCCTCCGCCAGTCCTGCAAAAAGTGGCGGAAGGCAGCCCCTGGCCGAAGTGCCTGGCGGAGCGAGCGAGGCCCGGGCGGGGCCGGAACCCCGTTTCTTCCGGTTATGGCGCTGGTCAGGCGCGGCTGATCTCGTCGAGATACCAGGTGATGTAGCGCAGCTCGTTATATTCCATCGGTGCGATGGGACCAGGCTCGAAGTAATGCGATTTCACACCGCGCGCGGTGTGTTCGATGATCTTCTTGTCTTCCTCGGTCGTGACCTTCCAGAGCCAGGTCAGGCGGTTCAGATCGTAATCGACGCCTTCTTCGGCGCCGTCTTTCACCAGCCAGATCAGTTCCATCTCGCAGGTATCATGGGTTTTCGGGATGAAACGGTAGATCATGCCGTGATCGGGATAGCAGACCAGGAAGGTTGTGCCGCCGAGATGGATCGAGGTCACGCCGCCATCATAATCGGTGAACCGCCCCATCAAAGGTGCGAGGGGGGAGCCATCTTCGGACCCGGTCGAGGCGCCCTCGTAAAGCGCATAGCGGAAGACATCGACCGCCTCGCCGCCCCGGGCCGAATTCTGCCAGTGATTGCCCGACAGCACGGAAAGCCCGAGCGCGCAGCTCTTTTCCTCCATCGCTGCATTGAGACCGGCGATCACTTCGGGCGGTTGTTCCAGCGCGTGGGTCTGCGAATATTCCGGATGCGCCGGGCCGCAGTGATAGCATTCGACATAATTCTCGACCGCGAGCTTCCAGTTCGCGGAAATCGGATAGGTCTCGCGATGGGCGACCTTTGCCGCGCCCCAGCCATATTGGCCGATACTGGCGTGCAGGGATTGCTCCACTTGCGTGAAATCCAGTGGCTCTTTCGCGAAAGAGATGAAGACCAGCCCCTCGACCACCTTCACATGCACTTTTTTCAGTGCATGGGCGGCGCGGTCGAAATCCTTCGGCATCAGCCGGGCCGCGCGCAAAGCGCCGTCCAGAGTATAGGTCCAGGCGTGATAGGGGCAGACGAACATCTTCGCATTGCCCCTGTCTTTGGTGCAGACCTCGGCGCCACGATGGCGGCAGGAATTCAGGAGCCCATGCACCTCGCCCTGCATGTCGCGCGTCAGGATGATCTGTTCATCGCCAAGGCGGAACAGTTCGAAATCGCCGGGCTTCGGGATCACGCTTTCATGGGCCAGACAGTGCCAGTGGCGGCGGAACACCCGCTCCATATCACGGGCAAAGACGTCCGGATCCATGTAGAAATCCCGCACGAGGCCATGGCCCGGGCGGTGATCTGCGATCAGCCGCGCTATGGCATCGGGCCTTTGGTCCGGGGTGGAGAAATTATCGTCGTGAAGCGCGCCCAATCTGGCCTCCTGCTGGTTTGTCTGCTGCCCCGGGGGATCGGAGACGCAAGGTCGCGGTCCGCAGCGGACCCGGCAAAGCGCTCCTGACTGCCCGCCGCAGCCACGCTGATTTCCGCCTCAGGGCTGGTTTCCGAACACCGGGCCCGATCCCTTTCAGGGACCGACATGGCACCTTCCCTGCCGCTCCCCCGGCCAGTGGGTCCCGCCATGTTGCACGGCGCTGCCACCGTTGCCGGGCCAGCACCGGCATCGGACCGGCTTCCCATTTCTCCGCCAGACACCTCCCGATAGGGTGACACCCTGATCTGACGCGATCAGAACAGGCGCAAAGCGGAAAACTGTCCTGTCTGCGGCAAAATATGTCGAAATTGATCTCAGGCCCGGAATGTGATGCGTTTCAGGCCGCAGCCGGGCCAGCTGGCGCAGGGCTGAGCGCGAGATTGCGCGAAACCGGGGCAAAAAGCCGCTGCGGATCATGGCTGATCTCGACCGGGGCAAAGCGGGTTTCAGCGCGCAACTCAGCGATCATCGCGGTGACGAGGCCCCAGGTTTCTTCATCCAGCCCCGAGGCGGCCGCAGCCAGCAGCAGGAGATGGGGGCGGATCGCAACCGCAAGCAGCAGCGCAACCCGCTGCGCCTGACCTTTTGACAGATGCCGGGCGGGCAGGTCGGCCTCTGCGCCGAGATTCAGTTTCGCGAGGGCCTTGCGGATGTCAGGCCCCGCGCGCCCGGGCAGCACCAGCGCGATGTTATGCGCCGCCGTCAGACCGGGGATCAGCTATGGGTCGCCAAAGGCAAAGCCGATGCGCAGGTCAGGACGTCGGTGAACCGCGGCGGTGACCGGGCCGGGCAGGCCGGCGATATGGCGCAACTGCGCGGTCTTGCCGGCACCGCTTTGCCCCGTGAGGCGCAGGCTGTCGCCCCGGGGCGAGGCGGAAAGACAGCGGTCCGAACAGGCGCGGCTGATCAGGCCTGATCTGTAAGCTCACGGCTTCGACAGTCACAAGCGGGGTCATGGCCGCACCGCCTCGCGGTCAGGCCGGCCCAACAGCGCCTCAGGCGCGGCGATCAGGAGCAGGGTGACGATGGTGAGCGCAAAGAGCCGGTCCGTCATCAGCCAGGTCTGCGCCGACCGGATGGCGCGTCCAGGCCTCTGGCGTCCGCCGGGCAACTCGACCGGTAATGTGATCCGCAGCCCATTGGCCAGGGCCAGGCGCAGCGCGGGCAGGAGCGCGGTGGCCAGCGCGGGCCAGGTGATGTGACGCAACCGGCGCAGGCGCGGCATCCGGAACAGCCGTGCCATCCCGTCGAGCCCGGGGTCACCGGCGGCCAGTCCGCTGCTGGTCGCGATCCGGAAGACCGGCAGCAGCAATATGGCGACCGCCGTGATCCCCATGACCGGCCCGCCATCAAGCCAGAGGATCGGCCGGATCGTCAGCACCGCCGCCGGTATCCCCATCAGGATCAGCCGCAGCGGCGCAAGGGCCGTGCCGGCCAACGGCCAGCGGGTTGAGAGCGCGCCAAGACCAGGCCCGGCACGCAGCGCGATGAAGATCCCGGCCAGAGCCGCGGCAAGGCTCGGGGCGAGGGTCTCGAGCCAGAAGGCGCGCCCGGCGATCAGGCCCGTCAGCGCGCGGGCAACCGGCAGTGGCCCGGGCAGGATCGGCGGCAGGGGCTGGCGCGACAGCGCCTCCCAGATCGCGACAAGGACTGACAGCGTCAGAGTCCAGGACGATCACAAGGTTGGGACAGGCCTCGCCCGGATGCAGAATGCGGCGCAAGGGCCGCGCCGGTATGCAGCACCCAGCCTTCGCCATTGCGGATCGGATGGGAGATGCCACTTGCGTCGCGAATGGCCATGGCGCCGGTCATGTTGCACGCCATGAGCAAACGCCCCGCCGGCCAGCGCACCAGATCTTCCATCCCGGAACCGGCGGCAAAATGGCTGAGCGCGACCGAAAGCCCGGGCCCGAGGCGAAGCAGATCGACCCGCATCGTATCCGCCACACCCGGAAGCGTGACCCTCGTGGTCTCGCCCTCACCGGGCAGGAACCGGGCAGGTTCAATCCGGGCGAGGCCCGGTCCCGATGCCCCGGTGGCGGCCGGGCGGGCTATGTGCAGGCCGGATATGTGCGGGCCAGATGCGGGCAAACCAGGCCGGGCGGCCTCAGGCAGGTCAGGAACCGTGCGACCAGAGGCCGCCGGTGGCGCGCTATTGTCCATTCTTCCTCCGATCCGTCACACCCGACGGCTGAGCCAGAATGCAGGGTCGGTCTCCTGACTTGCGGGTCACGGCCGTCCCGTCCTTCCCATGGCCGGCTTTGCCGGGCCACAATGGGCAATCGGGGTGGCTTTCCGCTTACAATCGCGGGGGCGGTCGGATTTCGCGCGGCCTCTTCCGCCTGTCGCGGACCCCGTGGCTGTCCTGTTCCCTGCCATTCCCCCTGGGGGCAATGGCACCATGCACTGCCAGGTGCCGGCATCTCGCGCCGCAGAGGTGCCGCTGAGGTCAAGCCACCGGCGGTAGGGTGCGATGGCGGCGCCGGGTCTGAACGGGATCAGAAGGGCTTTACCACCACGGCCCAGAGAATGGCGATTACGGCAAAGACGCTGATTTCGTTAAAGATCCGCAGGAACAGGTCGCTTTCGCGGAACTCGCCACGCCGCGCCCGCCAGACCATGCGACCGGTCCAGATGTAATGGATCACCAGAAGCGCGACGAGGCTCAGCTTCAGATGCAGCCAGGGGTCAAACCCCCACCAGCCGAAAGCCAGCCAGAGCCCGGTCGCAATGGCGATCACCATCAGCCCGGCCGAAAAGCGATAGAGCCGCAGGGTCAGATCGCCGAGCGGTCCGAAAGCGCCAAGCCGCGCCCATTCGCGCTTCCAGTAGATCAGCGCGCGCGGCACCGCGAAGATCGAGGTCATCCAGCCCATTACGGCCAGAATATGAATGATTTTGATCCAGTCCATCGGCTCAGGTGGCAGATTTCCCCCTCTTTGTTCAAGGGAGAAACTGTCGCAGGGCCTCAGTAGCCCCGGGTTCGGTCCACCAGATGGAGCAGCGGCTCGCCCGTTTCCGCGCGGCGGATGTTCTCGGCAATCACCTGCGAGGCGGTCACCGCGCGGGTATCGGCGGCAACATGCGGGGTGATGGTGACCTTCGGATGCGCCCAGAACGGGTGGTCCTGCGGCAGGGGTTCGACCCGGAAGACATCCAGTGTGGCATGCGAGATCTGGCCGGCATCCAGCGCCGCGATCAGCGCGGCATCGTCAATCAGCGGGCCGCGGCCGGGGTTGATCACCACGGCGCCCGGGGCCGTCATCGCAAGCGTGCCTGCATTGAGGATATTCTGCGTGTCCGGCGTGTTGGGCAGCAGGGTGATGACGATCTGCGCATCGCGCAACGCCGCTTGCAGACCGGCCTCACCATGAAAGGTTGCGAGATCCGGGATGGATTTCGGGCTGCGGCTCCAGCCTTTGACCGGGAAATTCAGGGCCTGGAGGGCGCGGGCACAGGTGAGGCCCAGCTCGCCCAGACCAAGGAAGGTGACCGGGCGCTGGCGGGCGATGGGCGGGCAGGCGTGGTCCCAGACCCGGTCGGGATTGACGATATGGCGGTCCATGCCGAGATGATGGCGCAAGACATGGCCGGTGACATATTCCACCATGCTCTCGGTCAGGCCCGGATCGACCATCCGGGTCAGGGGCTGGGTGAGGCTTTGATTGCCCACGATCCGCTCGACCCCGGCCCAGAGCGACATGACCGCTTTCGCGCGGGTGAAGGGGGCGAAATCCTGCAAAGGCGAGGTGGGCGCGTAGAGAATATAATCAATCGCCGCAGGGTCAGGCGCTTCGGTGACGATATCGGCGCTGATACCGGCCGCTTTAAGCGCGGCGGGCAGGAGGAGTTCATATTCATCCCAGCCGGGAGCGGAAAAGAAGATCTGCATCATGGGCGTGAGCCTGCGTCGCGCTGCGCGATTTGTCCAGAGGCGGCGCCCCTTCGGGGCGCTTTGCGCGTTCCGCGCGGTGAGTATTTAAGTCAGGGGAAAGCCCATTTCCCCTTGATGCAAATACTCATCTGCTGACTGCCGCTCAGCGCGGCCGGTGGACATGGGCGCTTTGCATCAGCCCAAAGCCCACAAGGATCACCAGCATGGCCGAGCCGCCATAAGACATCAGCGGCAGCGGCACGCCGACCACCGGTGCCATGCCCATCACCATCGACAGGTTCACCGCGATATAGAAGAAGAAGTTGGCGGCGACCCCGATGATCAGGAGAGACGAGAACCGGTCGCGGTTTTGCAAGGCCGAGATCATGCAAAACCCGATGATCAGCGCGTAAAGGATCAGCAGCGAGAAGGCTCCGACAAAGCCGAATTCCTCGGCGAGCGTCGAGAAGATGAAGTCGGTCTGCTTTTCCGGCAGATAGTTCAGCCGCGACTGGGTGCCCTGCATGAACCCCTTGCCCGACCAGCCTCCGGAGCCAAGGGCGATCTTGGCCTGGATGATGTTATAGCCCGCCCCCAGCGGATCGGCAGAAGGGTCGAGGAAAGTGTCGATCCGGCGGAACTGGTAGTCATGCAGGAGCTGCCACTCGGTGCCCCGGCTCTGGAACACCGCCACCACAGTGCCCACGACCACTCCGGTCACGGCAGCGAAATACCAGTAGCTGACGCCGGCGGCGAACATCACTGCCGCCCCCGCCATCAGGAGCATCAGCGAAGTGCCGAGGTTGGGCTGCATCAGCACCAGCACCGTCGGCAGCGAGGTCAGCAGCACCGGGATCAGCACCCATAAGGGCCGCGATACTTTGCGGATATCGAGCCAGTCATAATAGGCGGCCAGCATCAGAACGAGGCTGAATTTCATCATCTCGGAGGGCTGGAGCCGCAACGGCCCGAAATCGATCCAGCGCTGCGCCCCCATGCCCACGACACCATAGAGATCGACGATGATCAGCAGCACGAAAGAGGTCAGATAGGCGATGCCCGCCATCGAGCGCCAGAACCAGACCGGCACCATGGCGACCATGAACATCAGCACCATGCCGGCGGCAAAGACCTGGGCCTGGCGCCGGGCCCAGAGGTTGAAATCCCCGCCCGCCACCGACCAGAGCATCAGGATCCCCACCGCCGAGACCGCCGTGACCAGCACGATCACCTGCCAGTTCAGGTAAAGCACCTTGCGGATGCCGGTCGGGGCCTGTTTCAGGCGGTTCTCGAAAAATGCCATTGGCTCAGGCCTGATCGGATTTGGTGAGGGCGCCGGTCTCGGGGTCGCGCAGCGGCAGGTCTTTCAGCATCGATTCGATCCGGCCGCGCTGGTCGGAAGGGTAGGCGGCCAGGGGCGGGCGGCCTCCGGCAAGGGCCGCGAGGATCACATCGCGCGCAACCGGCGCCGCCACAGTCGAGCCGCCGCCGCCATGTTCGATGATCACCGCCACCGCATAGCGCGGATTGTCATAGGGCGCATAGCCCACATAAAGCGCATGGTCGCGCCGCCGCCAGGGCAGTTGTTCGTTGCGGATCACACCCTGGCTGCGCTCGGCTGCGCTGATGTTGCGGACCTGGCTGGTGCCGGTTTTGCCGGCAAGGATCATGGTCGGATCGACGATCCGGGCCGAGCGCGCGGTGCCCGCCTGGCTGTTGACCACATCCCACATCCCCTGCCGCATCGCCGCAAGGTGGCGTTCGTCAATCCCGAGCGATGCCGGTTCGGGCGCAGCAATCTCTTTCCCGTCGATCATCCGCACGAGGCGCGGCTCTACCGCACGGCCCGAGGCGATCCGCGCCGTCATCACCGCCAGTTGCAAAGGCGAGGCCAGCACATAGCCCTGACCGATCGAGGCGTTGATCGTGTCGCCGATCCGCCAGTCCTGGCCGTAGCTTTCCTGTTTCCAGGCGCGGTCGGGCATGGTGCCCGGCACAATCGCCGACATCGGCAGCTCATGGCGGCCCCCCAGCCCGAGACGGCGGCCCATCTCGGCCATCTTGTCGATGCCGACCTTTTGCGCGATGTCGTAATAATAGACGTCGCAGCTTTTCTGCAGGCTCTGGGTCAGCGACAGCGTTCCATGGCCGCCCCGGCTCCAGCAGTGGAAGCGGCGGCCGCCGAATTCCAGATAACCCGGGCAGCGCACCTTATGGCCAAGGTCAATCGCACCTGAATCAAGCGCCGCCAGCGCGGTGACCATCTTGAAGGTCGAACCGGGCGGATAGGCGCCCGAAACCGCTTTATTCGCCAGTGGCCGGTGGTCGTTTTCGGTCAGGCTGGCATAATCGGTATGGCTGATGCCGCGCACAAAAAGGTTCGGGTTGAAGGACGGCGCCGAGGCGCAGCACAAGAGATCGCCGTTCCGGACATCCATCACCACCACGGCGGCGCTCTCACTGCCCAGGCGGGCCTGGGCGAAATTTTGCAGATCGGCGTCTATGGTCAGGCGGATATCGCCGCCGGCGACACCTTCCTCGCGGCCGAGTTCCCGCATCACCCGGCCAAAGGCGTTCTTTTCCACCTGGCGGGTGCCGGCACGACCGCGCAGCACCTTCTCCATCCAGCGCTCGGTCCCGATCTTGCCGATCTGGAATTTCGGCAGTCTGAGGATCGGGTCGGGATCCTCCTGCTCGTCGAGATCCTTTTGCGACACCGCGCCGACATAGCCGACGATATGGGCGAAATCATAGCCGCGCGGATAGATCCGCGACAGGCCGACCTCGGGGATCACCCCCGGCAGCGCCGGCGCATTGATCGCAACTTTCGAGAAATCGTCCCAGTCGAGCCGGTCTTTCACCACGACCTTCACATGCGCCGCGTTCTTCTTCACATCGGCCAGCGTCTGGTCCAGCTCTTCGGCGGTCATGGGGATCAGCCCGGCAAGGCGGTGCATCACCCGATCGACATCGCCCGCATCCTCGCGCGTGATCACCACGCGGTAATTCTGTTCATTCCCGGCGATCAGCTTGCCATTGCGGTCCTGGATCAGGCCGCGCCCCGGCGGGATCAGCTCGATCGAGATGCGGTTCTCTTCGGCCAGGAGCTTGAATTCCTCGGCCTGGTCGACCTGGAGATAGCGCATCCGCACGCCAAGCGCCGCCACCATCGCCGTCATGCCGCCGCCCAGCAAAAGGCCCCGCCGCGTGATGCTGCGGGCGCTGTCTTCCGCGTCTTTTTGCGTGCGTCTCATCAGCTCACCCGTTCACAACCGTCTGCCGAAATCATCCACCTCACCGGTGGCGGGTTTTCTCAGATCAAAAGCCAGGCGCGACAGGCCCACCACCAGCGGATAGGCGAGGATCGACCACAGCACCTGGACCACGGCGAATCCGAAAGGCGGCAGATCAACAAGGGTCAGCGTAAGCGCCAGCCGCTGCGCCAGCAACATCGCGATCATCAGCCCCGAGGCCAGCAGCCATTCGACGGCGAAATTCATCTCACGCGTCAGCGCATGGCGGCCGCGCAGGAATTCAGACGCGAGCACGACCAGCGCGGTCCAGAGCCCCGGCGGGCGCAGCAGCAACAGATCCTCGATCAGCAGCACCGGCGCGATCAGCCAGACCGGCAGGAAATCGGGGCGGCGCATCATCCAGGCGATGATCAGGCATAACAGCAGATCCGGCCCGGGAAACCGGCCCACAGCCGTGCTCAGCGGCAAAAGCCGCACAAAGAGAAACAGCCCCGCCAGCGCCAGGAAAAGCAGCCGGTATCCCCAGGGATCCATCTGCATCCGGCCGATCATTGCCCGCCCCCTTGCGCATCGGCGCCCTGGCCGGTGGCATCGCCGCCTTCGGCATAGCCGGATCCGGTTTCGCCGATCTCGCCGCTGCCGGTGGCGGGCTGGGCGGCGGCCTCGCGTTCGCCGTCAACCGTGGCCACGGGGACCGAAGGCAGCGGCGGCGCGATCAGCTGGCCGGGGTCAAGGATCGGCTCCAGCTCATGGCTGCGAAGCACGCGCAGGAATTCAAGCCGCTGGTAGTCGGCGGCGAGCACCACCCGCAGCCTGCGATCCGATCCCATCGCGACCTGGCCGACCAGCAGGCCGGCAGGAAAGACACCACCATCCCCGGAGGTCACCACCCGGTCGCCCGGACGAACCTCATCGGTGGTCTCGATGAAATCAAGAAGCGGCAAGGCACTGTTATCACCCGACAAAAGCGCCTTCTGCCCCGAAGGCTGAATGGTCACCGGAATGCGGCTTGAGGTGTCGGTGATCAGGATCACCCGGCTCGTGCGGGCGCCAATGCCCGAGATGCGGCCCACCAGCCCGATCCCGTCCATCGTGGCCCAGCCGTCGCGGATGCCGTCGCGCTCACCGACATTCAGCAGCACCGACTGACGAAACGGGCTGCCACTGTCCGCCAGCACCACACCGGTCACATGGGTCAGTTTCGGGTCGAGCCGCACATGGTTCAGATCCAGAAGCCGCGCATTCTTCTGCTCCAGCTGAAGCGCGGCCTCTTTCCAGGCCTTCATCTGCTGCAGCTCGCGCTTCAGTTCCTGATTCTGTTCATAGATGCGGGTATAGGACTGAAAGTCCTCGATCATGGTCATGGCGCGTGTCACCGGCACCAGCGCCCATTCCATATTGGGGACCACCGCATCGACCAGCGCCGCGCGGAACCGTTCCACCCTCGGGCTGTCGATCCGCCAGAGGATAAAGATCCCCAGAAGTGCCGCCACCAGCAGCCCGACCAGCAGCCGCCGCACGGGGCGGGAAAACTCTTCTGATCCGCTACGGCTTCTCGACACGCGCGCGCCCCGGTGGTGCTTGAAATGGGTTTGCCAGTGGAATCGGGGCCAGGATGACCCCGGGCTGATTCAACCGGGCCGGCTCAGATATCGTATTCGATCACATGCCGGAGTTGCTTTTCATATTCCAGCGCTTTGCCGGTTCCGAGAGCAACACAATTCAGCGATTCATTCGCGACCGAGATCGACAGCCCGGTCTGTTCGCGCAGCGCCAGATCCAGATCACCAAGGAGCGCGCCGCCGCCGGTCAGCATGACGCCGCGGTCAACGATATCAGCGGCGAGATCCGGAGGCGTTGCCTCCAGCGCCTGCATCACCGCGTCGCAGATCTGCTGCACCGGTTCGGCCAGCGCCTCGGCGACCTGGGCCTGGCTGATTTCGGTTTCCTTCGGCACGCCGTTCAACAGGTCGCGCCCCCGGATCTGCATGACCGCGCCGCGCCCGTCATCGGGCATCCGGGCCGTGCCGATCGACGTCTTGATACGCTCGGCCGTCGAATCGCCGATCAGCAGATTCTGGTGGCGGCGCAGGTAAGAGACGATGGCATCATCCATGCGATCACCGCCAACACGGACCGAACGCGCATAGACGATATCGCCCAGCGAAAGCACCGCGACCTCGGTGGTGCCGCCGCCGATATCGACCACCATATTGCCGGTGGGTTCGGTGATCGGCATGCCGGCGCCGATCGCCGCAGCAATCGGTTCCGACAGGAGCCCCGCGCGTTTCGCGCCTGCCGAGATCACCGACTGGCGGATGGCGCGTTTTTCCACCGGGGTCGCGCCATGCGGCACGCAGACGATGATTTTCAACCGGGTCCAGGTGCCGCGACGAATGACCTTGCGGATGAAATGCTTGATCATCTCTTCGGCGGCTTCGAAATCGGCGATGACGCCGTCGCGCATCGGGCGGATCGCCTCGATGGAGCCGGGCGTCCGGCCCAGCATCAGTTTCGCATCTTCGCCGACCGCGAGGACCTGCTTTTTGCCGTCCTTGGTGTGATAGGCCACCACCGAAGGCTCATTCAGGACGATGCCCTTGCCACGGATATAGACAAGCGTGTTCGCCGTGCCGAGGTCGATCGCCATGTCCGACGAGAAGATTCCGGGGATAAGCGCCATGCGGGCAGCGTCCTTCGTGTCCTGTGGATCGCGTCCCGCGCCGGGCAGATGGCGGGAAAACGACCTGTTGCACCCGCGACTCAGAGAACTCCGGCGGGCGCCTACATATAAAGAGACACAGAGTTTTGTGAAAGCCCGTGAGGACGGTTCCGGCACACATCTGCGTGCATAAAACCGGCTTGCAGTTTTGCGATATTCAACTCGCCAAAACGGGCGATTTCTGCGAGTAAACTTTACATTTTACGACATTTGGTCAGAGACGCACCCTGGTTCCGGCTAAAGGACCGGACGCGCGGTTACAGCAACCGCCGGCAACGGCGCCCGGAAGCCGGTTTCGGGAATCGGGCAGCGGGAAAACGGATGGGGCCGGGGGGAGGGCAGGAAAAGGCCGCGGTGCCACCTTTCCCTGCCCCGGTCTGGTCTGAAACCGTTACGGCGCGTCGCTGTAGGAGACCGATTTCAGATCGTCATTCGGCGCCGTTTTGGTGCGGCGCACGATCAGCCGGTTCAGCGCATTGATATAGGCCTTCACGCTGGCAACGATGGTGTCGGTATCGGCCGACATGCCGGTGACGATCCGCCCGTCTTCTTCCAGCCTGACCGAAACCGTGGCCTGGGCATCGGTGCCCGCCGTCACGGCCGCCACCTGATAGACCTGCAGCCGCGCCTTATGCGGGAAGAGCTGTTTCACGCAGTTGAAGGCCGCATCGACCGGGCCATCGCCGGTCGCATCGACATGGTGATCCACCCCATCGACCGAGAGCACCATATCCGCCTCTTGCGGCCCATCGGTGCCGCATACCACCCGCAGCTTCTTCAGCGCCAGCGTGTCATGCGCGTCGAGCGTCTGTTCATCCGCGACCAGCGCCAGGATATCCTCGTCAAAGACCTCTTTCTTGCGGTCGGCCAGCGCCTTGAACCGCACAAAGACGTCATTGAGCTGGTTATCGGCCAGATCATAGCCCAGCTCCGCCAGTTTCGAGCGCAACGCGGCGCGGCCCGAATGCTTGCCCATGACGATGTTCTTGGCGTTCAGTCCGATATCCTCGGGGCGCATGATCTCGAAGGTCTCGACGTTTTTCAACACGCCGTCCTGGTGGATGCCGGATTCGTGCAGGAAGGCGTTCTTGCCGACGATGGCCTTGTTCGGCTGCACCACAAAGCCCGAAACGGTGGCGACGCGGCGCGACAGATGCATGATCTTTGTCGTGTCGATCGCGGTGCGATAGGGCAGGATGTCGTTGCGGACCCGCAGCGCCATCACCACCTCTTCCAGCGCGGTATTGCCGGCACGTTCACCGAGACCATTGATCGTGCATTCGATCTGGCGCGCGCCAGCCTCGACAGCGGCGAGAGAGTTCGCGGTCGCCATGCCCAGATCATTATGGCAATGGGTCGCGAAAATGATCTCATCGGCGCCGGGCACACGCTCCAGCAGCATCCGGATGATCTTCGCCGATTCCATCGGATAGGTATAGCCGACGGTGTCGGGAATATTGATCGTGGTGGCCCCGGCTTTGATCGCGATCTCGACCACGCGGCAGAGGTAATCCGCCTCGGTGCGGGTCGCATCCATCGGCGACCACTGGATATTGTCGCACAGATTGCGCGCATGGGTCACGGTCTGGTGGATGCGCTCGGCCATCTGGTCCATGTCCAGATTGGGAATGGCGCGGTGCAAAGGCGAGGTGCCGATAAAGGTGTGAATGCGCGGCGATTTCGCGTGTTTCACCGCCTCCCAGGCGCGGTCGATATCTTTGAAATTGGCGCGAGCGAGGCCACAGATGGTCGAGGTCTTTGCGTTTTTCGCGATCTCGGAAACCGCGGCGAAATCGCCCTCCGAGGCGATCGGGAAACCAGCCTCGATGATATCAACGCCCATCTCGTCAAGCAGGGCTGCGATCTCCAGCTTTTCAGCATGGGTCATGGTGGCGCCGGGCGATTGCTCGCCATCGCGCAGGGTGGTGTCGAAAATCATGACGCGGGGTTGTTGGGCGGATGTGTCAGCAGTCTGTGCCATGGGGTATTCCTTGGTCTTGTTCGTCTCAGCCATGGCCCGAAATGCAGGATCGGGCCGGTTCTCAGGCCGGGCGCTTGGTCACATCCGAGCGGTCGCGCCCGAAGGCCCGCTCAGACGAGACTGAGAAGAAGGAGACCGGGGGCTGTTCCATGCGGCAGAAGCGGGCAGGAGCCCGGCTGCGGCAGGATAATCTGATGCGATCCCGTGTTCATGATGCCGGACTATACGCAAGATGCGCGTCCTGAAAAGGGCCAGGCCGCATTTTTCTGCTTTGTGTGCCAGTTTTTTGCCCTGGGCCCCCCGGCTGGCTGCGGAAGCCTCCGGCGGGGATATTTCAGGGACAGAAAATGATATCTCCGCTTCAGCTTCATTTTCTGTCTCTAAATATCCCGGGGGTGAGCCGCAAAGCGGCGAGGGGGCAGAGCCCCCTCTGCCCGGCAGGGTTCAGGGTGCAGCGGCAGGTGCAGCCTCGGTCAGGATGCCATCCTGCCAGATACCTTCTGCGATCTGGCCGGTCTTGTAGGTCATCTTGCCCTGGCCATGGCGCTTATCGGCTTTGAAATCGCCGTCATAGACATCGCCGGTGGCATAGGTGGCGATCCCCTGGCCTTCGCTCTGATTGTTCACCCAGTCGCCGCTGTAGCGGTAGCCCTCGGTTGTAGTGAGCTCGCCCTTGCCATCGCGCTTATCGGCTTTGAAGTCACCCTTGTAGACAGTGCCATTGGCGAAGGTCGCGGTGCCGCTGCCGTCGCGCAGGCCCGCTTTCCACGATCCTTCATAACGGTAGCCATCGGGGCGGGTCATCACGCCCTGGCCTTCGGGGCGGGCTTTGACGAAATCGCCTTCATAGACCTGGCCATTGGCGTAAGCCGCGCGGCCTTTGCCCTCGATCACCCCATTCACCCAGGCGCCCTGATAGGTGGATTTGTCGGGATAGGTGATCGCACCCTCGCCATGTGACTGATCCGCTTTCATGGCGCCGACATAGACCGAGCCATCGGGATAGGTCACCGAACCGGTCCCCTCCATCTTGCCGGCCACCCAGGATCCCTCATAACGGAAGCCATCCGGCGTCGAGAATTTGCCCTGGCCGTCGCGTTTATCGGCTTTGAAATCGCCCTCATAGACATCGCCCGCCTTATGGGTGGCGATGCCTTTCCCTTCGCGTTTGCCGTTAACAAAGGCGCCCTCATAGACATCGCCATTGGGCTGGGTCAGCTTGCCTTCGCCATTGATCTGGCCCTGCGCCCAGCCACCGGCATAGATCAGCCCGTTCGGCATGGTCAGCGTGCCCAGACCGGAACGCTCATCCGCCCGCATCGCGCCCTCATAAACGGTGCCGTCGGAATAGGTGAGCTTGCCGCTCCCTTCCTTGACGCCATTCACCCAGTCGCCCTCATAGCGGTAGCCGCCCTCATTTTGCAAAACGCCCTTGCCGTTCCGCTGCCCGTTCAGGAAGGCACCGGTATAGATCGCGTTATTGGGATAGGTCGCTACACCCTCGCCAGTCATCTTGCCTTCGATCCAGTCACCGTCATAGGTGCCGCCATCGGCAAAGGTGATCTTGCCACGGCCCTGAGGCTGGCCTTTCTCGAAAGCGCCCTCATAGACTGATCCATTCGGATAGCGCGCCCGGCCCTGGCCCCTGATCTCACCATCGACCCAGTCTCCGGAATATTCATATCCGTTCGGGAGGCGGTAGGTTCCCTTGCCATGCTGACGGCCGTTTCTGAAGCTGCCTTCATAAACCGATCCGTTGTCATATTGCTTGGTAATGACCTCGCCGTCAGACTGGGCGAGGGCAGGGCCGGAGGACAGGGCCAGACAGGTGGCCAGCGGCGCGGCAAGTGTGGCGGCGTAAAGGGATGCCGTGAATTTGCGCATTGCAGGATGTCTCCGGTGTCGTTTGCGCCCGCAGCCTAAGCAGGGGAAGCCGCCCATGTCCAGACATCAGGCCGCGCATCTGCGTGAGGCTTTCCAGCCCGCCCCGATCTGCTAGAAGCGGTGGGGCGAGAGGCGCGATAAGGACATGACGATGACCGATACATTCCGGTTCCTCCTGGTGCAGGCCAATCCGGTCTTAGGCGATATCGCCGGCAATGCTGCAAAGGCCCGCGCTTTCTGGGAGGAGGGCAAGGCTGCCGGGGCCGATCTGGTCGCGCTGACCGAGATGTTCATCACCGGCTATCAGACCCAGGACCTGATCCTGAAACCCGCCTTTCACCAGGACGCGATCCGCGCGATCGAGGCGCTTGCGGCTGAGTGTGCCGACGGCCCGGCGCTTGGGATCGGCGGGCCGGTTCTGGCGAATGGTCAGCTGTTCAACGGCTATTACATCCTTGAAGGCGGTAAAGTTTCTGCCCGGGTGCTGAAGCATCATCTGCCGAATGACGCGGTTTTCGATGAAAAGCGGCTGTTCTCTTCCGCAGATGTGACCGGGCCTTATGTGGTCCGCGGCCTCCGCATCGGCACGCCGATCTGCGAGGATGCCTGGCACGCGGATGTCGCTGAGACCCTGGCCGAGACCGGGGCCGAGATCCTTCTGGTCCCGAATGGCTCGCCCTATCATCGCGGCAAGCCCAATCTGCGGCTCAATCTGATGGTCGAGCGCGTGGTCGAGACCGGGCTGCCGCTGATCTATCTGAATATGGTTGGCGGCCAGGATGATCAGGTGTTTGACGGCTCGTCCATGGTGCTGAACCGGGGCGGGCGGCTCGCGGTGCAGATGCCGCAATTCGACGAGGTCAGCACGCTGGTCACCTTCCGCCGTGGTGCAGAAGGCTGGGAGGCCGACTCGGGCGAGATCGCGGCCATTCCCCCGATCGGCGAGGCCGATTACCGCGCCTGCGTGATGGGCCTTGGCGATTACATGCGAAAGTCGGGATTCTCCAAAGCCGTTCTGGGCCTGTCGGGCGGCATTGATTCCGCAATTGTCGCGGCGATTGCCGCCGATGCGCTTGGGCCGGAAAATGTGCATTGCGTGATGCTGCCTTCGGAATATACCAGCGCACATTCGCTGGAGGACGCGGCCGAGGTCGCGCGGCTTTTGGGGGCGCGGCTCGATACCGTGTCCATCGTAGGCGCGCGCGGCGCGGTGGGCGAGGCGCTGGCGCATGTCTTTGCAGGCACCGGGCCGGACGTGACCGAGGAAAACATCCAGTCCCGCCTGCGCGGGCTGATGCTTATGGGAATATCCAACAAATTCGGGGCGATGCTGCTGACCACGGGCAATAAATCCGAAGTCGCGGTCGGCTATTGTACCATCTATGGCGATATGAATGGCGGCTATAATCCGATCAAGGACATGTATAAGACGCGGGTCTTCCTGACCGCGCGCTGGCGGAATGAAAATCATCGCCCCTGGATGAAAGGCCCTGCCGGCCCGGTGATGCCCGGGCGCGTCATCACTAAGCCCCCGTCAGCCGAACTGCGCCCGGACCAGAAAGACGAAGACAGCCTGCCGCCTTATGAGATGCTCGACGCGATCCTTGAAGGGTTGATCGAGAATGACCTCTCGGTTGCGGATCTGGTCGCAAAAGGCTTCGCGCGCGAGACGGTGAAGCGGGTGGAACATCTCGTCTGTATCTCTGAGTGGAAGCGGTTCCAGGCGGCGCCAGGCGTGCGGCTGACCCAGAAAGCCTTCTGGCTCGATCGCCGCTACCCGATGGTGAACCGCTGGCGCGACAGCTCCGGCGCATGACGGGCGCGCTTTATATCGGAGCCGCACTGGCCGAAATCGCCGGCTGCTTTGCCTTCTGGGCCTGGTGGAAACAGGGCGCTCTGGCGCTCTGGCTGATACCCGGTACCCTTGCCCTGGTGGCATTCGCCTGGGTGCTGGCCCTGACGCCACCGGAACATGCGGGCCGCTCTTACGCGGCCTATGGCGGCATCTATATCTGTGCCTCGCTTGTCTGGCTCTGGCTTGCCGAAGGCGAGGCCCCGCGCACGACCGATCTGGTCGGGGCAGCACTCGCTTTGACCGGGGCCGCCGTAATTCTCTGGGGCGCGTGGCCTGCCTGATGGCGGCCCCATCTGTAAGGCAAGCCGCTTCTGGCCGACTGCGGAAGCCTCCGGCGGGGATATTTAAGAGACAGAAAATGACAGCTGCACCCGAGCCTCATTTTCTGTCTCAAAATATCCCGGGGGAGTCCCGGAACGGGACGGGGGCAGCGCCCCCTTGCGCGGATGCGGCGGTCACACCGTATGCAGATAGAGGTCGAAATCGACTTCGGAAACCGTCCGCATCACCCGGCCATATTCCGCCGCCTTGATCGCGGTAAAGGTGCGGTGCATGTCTTCCCCGAGCGCCTCTTTCAGGAACTCCGAATCCTTCGCCGCATCAATGGCCGATTTCCAGTCAGAGGGGATCGCGCTGGCGCCTGCCTCCTCATAGCCATTTCCGGTGGTTTCCGGGCCGGGGTCGATCTGGTTTTTCATCCCGTGCCGGATCCCCGCCAGCACGGTGGCACCGACCAGATAGGGGCTAGCGTCAACGCCCGAGGGGCGATGCTCGATCCGGCGCGCACGGATGTCGCCTGCCGGGATCCGGAGCGCGACCGAGCGATTGTTCACACCCCAGGTCGGCGAGACCGGCGCGTAAGATTGCGAGGCAAAGCGGCGCCAGGAATTGGCATGCGGCGCGAAGACCAGCATCGATTCCGCCATCGTCGCTTTCAGACCGCCAAGCGCGTGGCGGATCGCCGCATTCCACTGTCCCTCGATCTCTTCGCGGAAGATGTTCTTCCCCGAGCGGTCCTGCATCGAGACATGGAAATGCATCCCCGACCCGGCGTAATTCTCATTCGGTTTGGCCATGAAACAGGCCGTCACGCCATGGGCGCGGGCCTGTGCGCGCACGATCCGTTTCAGCCGCACCACGTCATCGGCGGCCTGCATGACATTCTCGCGGTAATGCAGCGTCAGCTCATATTGCCCTGGCGCATACTCCGAGATCATGGTCTCGGCATTGATCCCCGCCGCCTTCGCGCCTGCGTAAATATCGGAAAACAACGGCAGCATGCCGTGGAGATGGTCGACCGAATAGACTTCGGTCTTACGCGACGCGCGGCCGTCCAGCACATCGCGGGCGGGCTGCATCTTGCCATATTGGTCGCGCGTGTTCTCCAGCAGGAAAAACTCCAGCTCGAACGCGCCCGCCGGGTAAAGGCCCTCGGCGGCCAGCGCCTCGACCTGGGCCGCCAGCGCATGGCGCGGGTCCGAGGTCATGGGCGCGCCGTCCAGCGTATACATCGACATGAAGACCTCGCCGCGCGGCGGGGTGGTCCCGTGCAGGGCCACCAGCGTGCCGGGGATCGGCCAGGCGCGCAGGTCGCCATCGCCCTGATCCCAGATCAGCCCGGTCTCATGCACATCCTCGCCGCAGATATCGAGGCCGAGGATCGAGATCGGCAGATGGCGGCCGGATTTATACAGCCCCTCCAATTCATGCCGACGGATGATCTTGCCGCGCCCGATGCCATTGGCATCATGCAGGATGATGTCAAAGGCCTCGATTTCGGGATGGGCGGCGAGGAAGGTTTCGGCCTCGGCCAGGGTGGAGCCGGAAGGGCTGGTCTCGGTCATCTCAATGGTCTTTCGCGGCGGTTTTTTGCGGGGCAGGGAAAAGCTCGGCCAGGACGGCGGCGAAATGGGCGATCAGGCGGTCGATCTGGCCTTTCGTCGTCACCGGGCTCACGAGCATCATATTGTGGAAGGGGGCGATCAGACTGCCCCGGTTCAGAAGGCCCAGATGCACCGCCGCCTCGACGGCGTGGTGATGCGCCATGCCGGCTTCGGTGCCGTTTTTCAGAGGCTCGGGCGCGCAGATGAATTCGACCCGGGCGCCGACACGCGCGACATGCCAGGGGGCCTGCGCTTTGCGGATCGCCTTGGTCAGCCCCTTCGCCAGCCGCGCCGCGCCTTTTTCCATTCTGGCATAGGCTTTGGCCGTCATCACCTCCGATAGGGTCGCCACCAGACAGGCGAATTGCATCGGATTGGCCGAAAGCGTGGTGCCCATGCCGGAATGGCCGGGCGCGCGGGCGGCATTGGCGGTGGCGTAGCGCTTCGCGACCTGGTCGGTCATGCCCCAGACCGCCGTGGGCATGCCGCCTGCCACGCATTTTCCGACAATGAACATATCGGGCGAGAGCCCGTGCACGCCGGTATAGCCGCCGAGCCCCGAAGACAAAGTATGCGTCTCGTCAATCATCAGAAGCGCGTCATATTGCGTCGCCAGCCGGCGCAGCCCGTCATGAAAGCCCGGCGCGGGCAGCACCATGCAGGAATTGGTCATCACCGGCTCGGTCAGGATCGCGGCGACATCACCTTGCGCGAGGGCCGCCTCGACGGCTGCCAGGTCGTTGAATTCGACCGCTACTGCACCAGGCGTGAGATCGGCGATCTGGCCCAGAAGCCCCTGGCGGTTTTGCGTGACCCCATTGACCAGCTCGACCATGACATCATCGACGGTGCCATGGTAACAGCCGTTGAACACAAGGATTTTCGGCCGCCCGGTCACGGCGCGCGCCACTTTGATCGCGAAGCGGTTGGCATCGGTTGCCGTGGTCGCGATCTGCCATTGCATCTCGCCAAAGCGGTCCGACAGCAGCCGCCCGGCCTCGGCCACGGCATCCGAGGGCAGCATATAGGTCAGGCCGCGCGCGGCTTGGGCGCGAATTGCCCGCGCCACCGGCGCAGGGGAGTGGCCAAACATCGAGCCGGTATCGCCCAGACAGAAATCGTCGATCTGATGCCCGTCGATATCCAGGATCCTTGCCCCGCCGGCTTTCGCGATCACCGTCAGATGCGGCATCGGCCAGTCGGTCATCCAATGCATCGGCACGCCGGAAAGATAATGCTTTGCCGCAGCCGCCATCCGCGCCTTCGATTTCGGATGCGCCTTTGCGTAAACCTTCGCCTCACGGGTGGCAAAGCGATTAAGAAGCCCGGTATCGACCCCGGCTATCTGTCCCGCATCGGCTTTGGTTTTCGGCATATCGGCGCCCTCCTGATCCCGCTCCGTTATCACGCGGAATTTGATCAAAAAGCAAGAGGGCGGCGCGGGATCAGCCCCAGGCGCCTTCGAAATCCGCAGGCACCAGCAGGTTGTGGCGGCCCAGATCCGCCACATCCCGCTCGCCACAAAGCGCCATGGTGATGTCCAGCTCGTCCCGGATCACCTCGAGCGCCTTTGTCACGCCTGCTTCGCCCATCGCACCGAGGCCATAAAGCCAGGGCCGCCC
Organism: Paracoccus sp. IB05; assembly: GCF_016405985.1. Classification (GTDB taxonomy): domain Bacteria; phylum Pseudomonadota; class Alphaproteobacteria; order Rhodobacterales; family Rhodobacteraceae; genus Pseudogemmobacter. Next base: position 73,600 of record NZ_JAEFCF010000014.1, on the reverse strand, counting down.
GATCATGCCGCCGGTCGCCCCCAATGCCAGCGCTTTCAGCAGGTCCTGTCCCGAACGGATGCCGGAATCGAGCCAGACCTCGCAGCGATCCCCGACCGCCCGCACAATCGACGGCAGCATCCGGATCGAAGACAGCGCGCCATCCAGCTGCCGCCCGCCATGGTTCGAGACCACGATCGCATCGGCGCCCATATCCACTGCCATCTGGGCATCCTCGGCGTCGAGAATGCCCTTGAGGACGAATTTCCCCTGCCACTGGTCACGGATCCGCCGCACCATCGACCAGTCGAGACGCGGCTCGAACTGCTCCCAGGTCCAGGCGTTGAGGCTGGCGAGGTCATCGACGCCTTTCACATGGCCCATGATGTTGCGAAAGCTGCGGCGCTTTGTGCGCGCCATCGCGAGGCACCAGGCCGGGCGGGTCATCATATTGAGGATATTGGGCAAGGTCAGCCGGGGCGGGGCGGTCAGCCCGTTTTTCAGATCCTTGTGGCGCTGCCCGATGACCTGCAGATCCAGCGTGACCATCAGGGCGGGGCAGGCCGCCACCCTGGCCCGTTCGATGATGCCGTCCACGAAATCCTCATCGCGCATGACGTAAAGCTGGAACCAGAACGGCCCCACACCCGCCTCGCTGAGGTCTTCGATGGAACAGATCGACATAGTCGACAGCGTGAACGGCACCCCAAAGCGCTGCGCCGCGCGCGCGCCCAGAATCTCACCATCCGCCCATTGCATCCCCGCCGACCCGGTGGGCGAGATCGCCAGAGGCATCGCCACCTGCTGCCCGATCATCTCAGCGCCCAGCCGACGGTCGGACAGATCGCGCGCCACCCGTTGTCTGAGCCGGATCTGCGCGAAATCGGCAGAATTGTCGCGGAAGGTCTGCTCTGTATAGCTGCCGCTCTCGCAGTAATCCCAGAACATGCGCGGCACGCGGGCCTGATGCAGGCGCCTGAGATCCTCGATACAGGTGATGACCGGCATGGCGGGTTCCTTCATCGCAATATGGTCTGGCTTAATGTTGCAGATCCGCCGCCTCAAGCGCGGCGCGGGCGATCAGGGACGGGATTTCCGCATGCAGGCCGAGCGCCGGCAGAATCTGCCCAGGAAAGCCCGCCTGTGCCAGCGCCTCGGGCAGATCATGCAGAACATGGCCGCCCGCCATGGCGAAAAACGGCAGGCAGATGGCGCCCGCGCTCCAGCCCGTGACATCGCGCAGAAAGGGCACCTCTTCGATAAAGCCGCATTCCACCCGCCGCGCACCACTTATCTCCGCGACCCGCGCTGCCACCTGGCGTGCCACCTCCGCCGGTGCGGGGGAACGCCCCGAGCCATGCGCGGCCACCAGCACCTCCGCCGCGCCGCTTTCTGTCGCGATGCGGGCCGCGAGATCCTGCACTTCCGGCATCATCCCCATCGGCGCCATCTGCTGCCAGCCGGTCACGCCGGCCGCGTCCAGGCGCGCGGGCACCGCGACTTTCGTGAACCAGCCCGCCGCCATGAAAAGCGGAAAGACCAGCCCCGGAACCTCGCCCGCCAGCCGCTCCAGCGCGCCGGGCTCGGCCAAAGTCGCCGCCGAAACCCGCCAGCCCGGCAGATGCGCCGCGACACGCGCCGCCAGCGCCCCGACCTCCTCCGCCGCCGGCAAAGGATCAGAGGGCTGGCCATGCGCAAGGATCATCAAAGAGCGGGCGCCGCCCCTTTCCCCTTGATCCAAATACTCAAATTCGGCGTCAGCCACAGGCAGGCCCTCTCAGAAATGCGCCCGGATCACATCCGCGAACAGCCGTGCAATCACAGGCGCCGCCTCGGCCTCGTAATGGATCCCATCCACCGCAGAGACCCCGATCTTGCCCGCCAGATCTACGAAAGGCAGGCCGTTTCGCGCCGCAACTGCCCCGATTTCACGGCCCAGATGCTGCGATTTGGCCTCGCCCCCGGCAAAGATCTGCGCCAGCGCGCCGGTCTCGCGGATGGGCGGCGGCGCGACCAGCACCACGCCCGGAGCGCCGCCCACCGGCCCGGCGCCGCTCGCGCGGATCACCCGCACCAGCCGCTCCAGCGACAGCGCGATATCGCCGGCATTGACCGAAAACCGCTGTTTCAGATCATTGGTCCCGAGCATCAGCAGCACGACATCAATCGGCCGGTGGCTTTCGAGGATCGAAGGCAGCACCGTCAGCCCGTTCCTGTGCGCGCCTTCAATCGGGTCGTCATGCAAAGTGGTGCGCCCCGGATGGCCCTCGGCGATCACCTCCCAGCCGTCCAGATCGGCGGCGAGCAGGCTCGTCCAGCGGTGGCGATGCGCGAAACGCCCCATCGCGCCCGGCTCCGCCATCGGCATGGTGCCATGGGTGTTCGAATCGCCGTAAAGCAGCAGGGTCTTTGTCATCCGCTCACCTCTGTATTTGCAGGATCGAATATCACCTTGCCATCCACTGCGACCACCGGCGCCGCAGGCAGGCGCGGCAGGATCGCGGCCACCGCGACCGAAGGGCGGCAAAGCTTTGTGCCCTTTGAGGTGACCACGAAGGGGCGGTTCACAAGGATCGGATGTTCGGTCATCGCGGCGATGATCGCATCTTCGCCGACACCCGGCGCGGTCAGGCCCAGCTCCGCAGCCTGCGTCCCGTTGTCGCGCAGGGCGTCCCGCGCGGTAATGCCGGCGGTCGTGAAAAGCCCGCGCAGCTGTGCCTCGGTCCAGCCGGTTTTCAGGTATTCCACCACCAGGGGTTCTTCCCCGGCGGCGCGCAGGATCGACAGCACATTGCGCGAGGTGCCGCAGGCCGGGTTGTGGTAAATCGTGCTGACGGCGCTGGTCACGGGATCACCTCGAAGCGGTCGACATCGATCATGCCGTGATCGGTGATCTTCAGATGCGGGATCACCGGCAGCGCGAGGAATGCGAGCTGCAAAAACGGCTCTTCCAGCACGACACCGAGGCTTTGCGCCGCCGCGCGCAGCCGCACCAGCGCGTCGCGCACGGCTTCAAAAGGCTCAAGGCTCATCAGACCCGCGACCGGCAGCGCCAGTTCGGCCAGAACGCGGCCGCCCTCGACCACCACGAACCCGCCCTCGATCTCAGAGAGCCGGTTCGCCGCCAGGGCCATATCGGCGTAATCGGCGCCGACCACCGCGATATTGTGATGGTCATGGCAGACGGTCGAGGCAATCGCGCCGCGCTGCAACCCAAAGCCTTTGACAAAGCCGGTGGCGCGGTTGCCGTTCCTGCCATGGCGTTCGATCACCGCGATGCGGATCAGGTCGCGGGTGAGATCGGGGCGCTTGTCGCCATCTTCGGGGGCGATATCGTATTTCAGGAATTCGGTGATGATCTTGCCGGGCAGAATACCGATCACCGGCGTCTCGACACGGTTCCCCGAACAGCGGAAATCGGCGGGTGAGACGCGTGGCGCTTTGACCGAATGGCGTGCGACCGGGGCCGTGGTTCCGCGCGCGGCAAAGGCCGCCTCAGACAGTTCCACCCCGCCGGCAAAGACCCGGGCGACACGGCAGCTCTCCAGCCCGTCGATCACGGCGATATCGGCGCGTTTGCCGGGCGCGATCAGCCCGCGATCCTTCAGCCCGAAGGCTTCAGCTGCCGAGAGGCTCGCCGCGCGGTAGACCGCAAGCGGCGGGCAGCCAAGGCGGATCGCGGTGCGGATCAGGTAATCGATATGGCCATGTTCGGCGATATCCAGCGGGTTGCGGTCATCGGTGCAAAAACACAGGTAAGGCGAATGCCGCTCGGTCAGGATCTCTGCCAGCGCGTGCAGATCTTTTGAGACCGAGCCTTCGCGGATCAGCACCCGCATCCCCTTGCGCAGCTTCTCCAGCGCCTCTTCGGCCGAGGTCGCCTCATGTTCAGTGCGGATGCCGGCGGCGATATAGCCGTTCAGATCATTGCCGCGCAAAAGCGGCGCATGGCCGTCGATATGACGCCCCTGAAATGCCGCAAGCTTCGCGATACAGCCCGCGTCTTTCATCAGAACGCCAGGGAAATTCATGAACTCCGCCAGCCCGATCACGCGCGGATGATCCATCAGCGGGATCAGGTCTTCGGCCTCAAGCTTTGCCCCCGCTGTCTCCATATGGGTCGAGGGCACGCAGGAGGAAAGCTGCACGCGGATATCCATCAGCGTCTGCGCTGACGCATCAAGGAAATAGCGGATGCCTTCAATGCCGCAGACATTGGCGATCTCATGCGGGTCACAGATTGCGGTCGTCACCCCATGTGGGCCGACACAGCGGTCAAATTCAAAGGGCGTGACCAGCGAGCTTTCGATATGGAGATGGGTGTCGATAAACCCCGGCACCAGGATCTGGCCGGCAAGGTCGATCTCGCGCCTGCCCTGCCAGGTGCCGAATGTGCCGACGATCGTATCCCCGCAGATCGCCACATCGCTTTCCACCAGATCGCCGGTGATCAGGTCAAAGAACCGCGCGCCCTTCAGCACCAGATCGGCCGGCACAAGCCCGCGCCCCTGGTCGATCCTGTCTGCAATCTGATGGCCCGACTTAGCCCTGGTCTCAGCGTCTGACATAGCGGCACCTCCTGCGCGCAGGAAAGCCGATCCATAGCCCAAGGTCCAGAGCGCCCGACCCGTAAGCTGTTGCCGGGGGGCGCTTCGGGCTTGCCTCGTCGGGCGGTCCATGGTCAGAACAGGGGGCAGAGAGAGGAAAGCCCATGCGCCCCTTGCGCGGTATTGCCCTTAAACTGGGATCGGTTCTGATCTTCATCCTGATGTCGGCGCTGGTGAAAACCACCTCCGACAGGGTGCCGGGCGGCGAGGCGGTGTTCTTCCGGTCCTTCTTTGCGATCCCGGTGATCGTGGCCTGGCTGGCGCTGCGGGGCGAATTGCGGACCGGGTTCTACACTGCCAATCCGATGGGCCATGTCTGGCGCGGCTTTGCCGGCACGATGGCGATGGGGCTCGGCTTTGCCGGTCTCGCCTATCTGCCATTTCCCGAAGTGACTGCCATCGGCTATGCGGCGCCCCTGCTGACCGTGGTCTTTGCCGCGATGTTTCTGGGCGAGAATGTGCGGCTGTTCCGGATCTCGATGGTGCTGATGGGGCTTGTGGGCGTCCTGATCGTGATCTGGCCGCGCCTGACCATCCTGCAAGGCGGTGTGCCCGGCGAGGGCAGCCATGCCGAGGCCTTCGGTGCGGTCATCGTGCTGACCGGCGCGGTCTTTGCCGCCCTGGCCCAGGTGTTCATCCGCAAGCTGGTGGCGACCGAGAAAACCGCCACAATCGTCTTCTGGTTCTCGGTCACCGCAACCTGTCTGTCGCTGTTCACCATCCCCTTCGGCTGGGTCTGGCCGACCCCGCGCGAGGCCGTCACCCTGATTGCCGCAGGCCTGATGGGCGGGGTGGGGCAGATCCTTCTGACCTCGGCCTATCGCGAGGCCGATGCCTCGCTGGTGGCGCCCTTTGACTATGCCTCGATGATCTTCGCGCTGGCGATCGGCTGGTTCGTATTCCAGGAAATGCCGACCTCGACCATGCTGACCGGGGCGGTGCTGATCATCGTGGCCGGGATCATGATCATCTGGCGCGAGCGTCGCCTCGGCCTGGAGCGCGCCCGCCAGCGCAAGGCGATGACGCCACAGGGCTGAGCTGGGGCGCCGGGGGAGAAGGGCCTTCATGCGAGACGCCAGGACAGACGCGACCCGACTGCACAAATTACACGAGGTTCAATGTCGCCGGCCCTGATCCCATTCTTTTCCGCCCTCGCCGCGATCCTTGCCACCCTGTTGGCGCTGTGGTCATCGGGGGTCGCGCGCCGGGGCAGCACCGCACTGGCCGCGTTCGCGCTGGGGCTGGCGCTGATTGTGGCGCTTTCTGCGCTGCCGGTCGCGCTGACCGGCGAAGCCATCCGCGCGCGGGCGATCCTGCCGGGCGGGGTGGAATTCGGGCTGCGGCTGGACACTCTGGCGCTGGTGTTTCTGGTGCCGATGCTGATCGCGGCGCTGGCCTCGGTGCTGGTGGCGGGCGGCTTTTTCGAGCGTGAGTCGTCTGTCGCACAGGTTCAGCCGCTTTTGCTGGCGGCAGTGGCGGCGCTGGCGCTGGTGATCCTTGCGGATCGCATCTGGCTGGCGGCTGCCGGCTGGTTCCTGGCGACGCTGTTCACCTTTGTGCTGATCTGGCGCAGTGGTGACCATCCCGGCGGCATGGCTGCCGCCGCGCCGGGGTTATTGTACGGGCTGCTCGCGGGCGGGTTTCTCTTTACCGGCCTGTCGCATCTGGCCACCCTGGCGGGCGATGCCGGCATCACGGTGATCAGCCATCGCGGCGCCGAGATCCGGGCCAGCGGCCAGCATCTGGTGCCGGCCTTCCTGATCCTGACCGGAGCGCTTGCCGGATCAGGCCTCGTCCCGTTTCGCAAAAGCCGCAGCTGCGCGATCTATGCGCCGGGGCCGGTCCTGGCGTTTCTGTTGCCGGCGGGACCCGGTCTTGCGGCGCTTTATCTGCTGGCGCGGCTGGCGCCGGCTGCAAGCGGCGCGGGTGGGGGCGGCGCGGGAAGCGGTGCAGCGGTCTGGGGCGGCATGTTGACGGCGCTGGTGGGGCTGTCGGTGCTGGTGGCGGGGATGTCAGCGCTCAGCCGGCGCGGGCTTGCCGGCATCGCCGAGGCGGTGCTGACGGTGTTGCTGGCGCTGGCCTTCTGGCTGGCGGGGCAGGGCGCAACCGGGGCGATGGCGCTTCTGGTCATGGCGATGGTGCCGGCGGGGTCGGCGCTTTTGATCTGCGCCGGGCTGATCCGGCTCGAGACGGGCAGCCTGCGTCTCGCGGTGCCGGGCGGGCTGATCAACCGGATGCCACTGACCGCACTGATTGCGGGCCTGTCGCTGATCGCCCTCTGCGGCATGGCGCCTTTCGCGGGCTGGCACGCGCTGACCGCGCTGCTGGAGACCTCCGGCGCGGCGCTGCTGCCCGCAGGTGCGGGATATGGCGCCTGGATCGCGGTCGCGCTGGTGGTTGCGGCTTATGCACTGATCTTCGCGGCGCTGCTGCACAGTGCTCGGCTGGCAAAGCTGGACGCGGCTGTGTCTGATGCAAGCGGTCATGTCTCGCTGCGCGATGCGCGCCCGGCGCTTTTGCTGATGCCTGCTCTGCTGGTGGGGCTGACGGCGCTGGCGGGGCTATTCCCAGGGGTTCTGTCGCGACTCGCAGCCCATACCGCCCTTCCGGCTATGCAGGAAGGCGCGGGGGCGGCGGTCCTGACGCTCTGGCCCGGATCAGGGGATATCTTCCCCTGGCTCTGGTTCGGATCGGTGGGCCTGGGCTTTCTGATCGACGGTCTGCGCCCGCGCGTGCGCCAGCCCCGGCTCCGGCCCGACGGGGCCGGGAACGAGGACGAGGACGGGGCCGGGGATGCGATTGGCTGAACCTCTGACCGCCGTCAGGCGGAATGAGCGCCTGCGGCCAGCGCCGCGACCTGGGCCAGGATCTCGGCCACCGGGCGTTTCTCGCCCACGCTTTTCACAATCGCCGAGCCGACAACGCTGCCATCGGCAATCGCCGCCATGGATTTCGCCATTTCCGGCGTGTTGATGCCAAAGCCCACCACCACCGGCAGATCGGTCGATGCCTTGATCCGCGCGATATCGGGCGCGATATCGCTGGCCTGTGGCACGGCGGCGCCGGTGATCCCGGTGATCGACACATAATAGACAAAGCCCGAGGTGTTTTGCAGCACCTTCGGCAGCCGTTTCGCATCGGTGGTCGGCGTGGCGAGGCGGATGAAATTGATCCCCGCCGCCTGGGCGGGCAGGCAAAGCTCCTCATCCTCTTCTGGCGGCAGATCGACCACGATCAGCCCGTCGATTCCTGCCGCTTTCGCCTCTGCGACAAAACGGTCGACGCCATGCGAATAGATCGGGTTGTAATAGCCCATCATCACGATGGGCGTGACCTTGTCGCCCTCGCGGAAGGCGCGCACCATATCCAGCACCTTCGCCAGGGTCATCCCCGCCGAGAGCGCGCGCTGGCCGGCGGCCTGGATGGTCGGCCCGTCGGCCATCGGGTCGGTAAAGGGCATGCCAAGTTCGATAATATCGACCCCGGCGCCCGGCAGGCCGCGCAGAAGCGCGAGCGAGGTCGCCGTATCGGGATCGCCTGCCATGATATAGGAGACGAAGGCCTTTTTGCCCTCAGCGCGCAGCCTGGCGAATGTGTCGTCGATCCTGGTCATCTGCAGCTCTCCCGAAACCGGGCCCGAAGCCCGGGCTTTTGGTCATGATTTGCCGAAAGCCCGGCGGAAAGGCAATGCTTCACCGCAGGTTTTCAGGCATCCTGCGCGCGCAGATGCCCGGGCGAGCGGCTCTCGCGGCGATTTCACCCGCATCTTCCTTGATCCCGCGCCCGCTCTCGTCTAACTGGCCCCATCAGCTATGGAGGGCCGGAAATGGGCTTTAAGATGGGTATTGTCGGCCTGCCGAATGTGGGGAAGTCGACCCTCTTCAACGCGCTGACCAGAACCGCCGCGGCCCAGGCCGCCAATTTTCCCTTCTGCACCATCGAGCCGAATGTCGGCGAGGTCGCGGTGCCGGATGCGCGGATCGACAGGCTGGCGGCGATTGCCGGGTCGAAACAGATCATCCCGGCGCGGATGACCTTTGTCGATATCGCGGGCCTCGTGCGCGGTGCGTCGAAAGGCGAAGGGCTCGGGAACCAGTTCCTCGCGAATATCCGCGAATGCGATGCCATTGCCCATGTGCTGCGCTGCTTTGAAGATGGCGATATCACCCATGTCGAGGGCCGCATTGACCCGGTCGCCGATGCCGAGACCATCGAGACCGAGCTGATGCTCGCCGATCTTGAAAGCCTGGAACGCCGCCGCGCCAATCTCGCGCGCAAGATCAAATCGGGCGACAAGGATGCGGCGGACCAGGACCGGCTGCTGGCGCAGGCTCAGACCGCGCTGGAGGCGGGGCAGCCCGCGCGCACGGTCAAAGTGCATGAGGATGACCAGAAACAATGGAAGCTCCTGCAGCTTCTGACCGCGAAGCCCGTGCTTTACGTCTGCAATGTCGAAGAGGCCTCGGCAGGCGCCGGCAACAGCCAGTCGGCCCGTGTGGCAGAGATGGCGAAGGCTCAGGGCGCCGGTACGGTGGTGATCTCGGCCCGGATCGAAGAGGAGCTGGCGCAGCTTCCCGAAGAGGATGCGCAGGTCTTCCTTGAGGAAATGGGACTGGAAGAGGCGGGCCTCGACCGGCTGATCCGCGCGGGCTACGGCCTGCTCGGCCTGCAGACCTATTTCACCGTTGGCCCGAAAGAGGCCCGTGCCTGGACGATCACCAAAGGCATGCTGGCGCCGCAGGCGGCGGGCGTGATCCATGGCGATTTCGAGAAGGGCTTCATCCGCGCCGAAACCGTGGGTTATGACGATTACATCGCCGGCAAGGGCGAGGCGGGCGCGAAAGAGGCGGGCAAGTTCCGCGTCGAAGGCAAGACCTATGAGGTGAAGGACGGCGACGTGCTCCACTTCCTGTTCAACGCCTGATGGATCATGGCGGCGGGCTCAGCCCGCTGCCGACACCCTGATGCGCGAGCGGCGCGCGACGCCGCCCTGCATCGCCCAGCGGCCCACCGGGGCCGCCATGCCAATGAGCTGCGGCGCCGCCGGAAAGCGGGGCCGCGCGCCCTCCGGGTAAAGCGCCTGAATGGAAGCGGGCAGGATTTCGAATCCCGACCGCGTCACCATTTTGCGAAACAGCCCCAGCACGGCAGGTCTGACCGGCGCGGTCGAGATCACCCGCAAAACCTCGGCCACGCGGTCGTCGAAGCGCAGCTGAGGCACCATTCCGGTCAGATAATCCTGCACCGAGGCCGCCGTCACCGGCACATCGCGCGCGCCCAGCATCCGCGCCACCAGCGCCATTTCCGCGAAATAGCGGTCCTGGTCGGCCACCGGCATATCCGGCTCGGTAAAGCGCAGATGTGCGGCGAGAAAGCCTGACACTTCCGCCACATGCACCCAGGTCAGCAGACCCGGATCCGAGGCGCGATAGGGGCGTCCCGAGGCATCCTGGCCCGCGACCCGGTCATGGATGCGGCGGACGCGCGCGATCAGCGCCTCGGCCTCGGCGCGCGCGGCATAGGTGGTGCCGGCGATAAACTGGGAGGTGCGCGCCAGCCGCCCCAGAACGTCAGCGCGGAAATTCGAATGGTCCCAGACCCCGGCAATCGCCAGCGGGTGCAACATCTGCAGCATCAGCGCCGAGACGCCGCCCACCACCATCGGCACGAAATCGGCATGGACCCGCCAGCAGACTGCGTCCGGTCCGAAGAGCCCGGGATCCCCCAAAGGCGCGTCAAACCGGATCTGACCGCTGCCGGTCATCTTCAGAATATTGCCGGCAATCAGTTTTCTGAGCGGTTCCAGTGCCATCATGCGTCCGGTCGGGGTGCTTTCCCCTGCACCCTGACCCGCCCCCGAAGCACAGGCAAGCCCGCTTTCCCGATGTTGTATGCCCAGGGAGCGATTGCTATGAGGGGGCATCCCCCGCAAAGGAGCCCGGAAGTGGAAGTCAGGATTCTCGACCCCCGCCTGAATGACTGGGGCCTGCCCCGCTATCAGAGCGCCGGTGCCGCTGCGGTCGATCTGATGGCCTGTATCGACGCGCCGGTCCTGATCGCGCCCCAGGCGCCCGCGGTGCTGGTGAAATCGGGGATCGCGCTGAATTTTGGTGATATGTCGCTGGCGGCTCTGGTGCTGCCGCGTTCGGGGCTGGGGCATAAGAAGGGTCTTGTCATGGGCAATGGCACCGGGCTGATCGACCCCGACTACACCGGCGAGATCATGGTCTCGGTCTGGAACCGCAATCCGGCGGGTTCGGATCCGATTGAGATCGCGCCGGGTGAACGGATCGCGCAGATGATTTTCGTCCCTGTGCTGCGCCCTGATTTCCGGGTGGTCGAGGCGTTTTCCACCCTGACCGCGCGCGGCGCAGGTGGCTTCGGCTCGACCGGCGGCTGAGGCACCCGAAGCTGAAGCGCAGTTCAGGCCCTGGAGGCAGCAGATGTTCGACAATCCGACGGTGTTCTTCCTTCTGGCCATGCTGCTCGGGACCGGGCTCGGGCGGGGCGCGACGATTGGGATTGCGCTGTTCTGGGCCGCGCTCCAGGCCGGGATCGGCTGGTATGGGGTCGAGCGCGTCAATCTCCAGCTTGGCTGGGACAGCCGTTATTTCCTCGTGCTGGGATCGGTGGTGGTGCTGGTGCAGTGCTACCGCCATCTCCTGCGGTACCTGCGCGATGAGGCGGGCAAGACCGCGCCGCCGGAGCCGCCTCGCGAAGAGGGGCCATTCACGCCCGCCGAGGTCAGCCGCTATGCGCGCCATATCTTTCTGCGGGAGATCGGCGGTCAGGGGCAGCAGCGCCTGAAGGCTGCGAAAGTTCTGGTCGTGGGGGCAGGCGGGCTTGGCGCGCCGGTGCTTTTGTACCTCGCCGGGGCCGGGGTGGGCGAGATCGCGGTGATCGACGATGACCTGGTCGAGCTCAGCAATCTGCAACGCCAGATCATCCATTCTGACGCGCGGATCGGGATGCCCAAGGTGTTTTCCGCCGAGGCTGCGATGAAGGCGCTGAACCCGTTTATCGAGGTGCGGCCCTATCACCGCCGGCTTGATGCCGCCGTGGCCGGGGCGCTGATCGCCGATTACGACCTGGTGCTGGACGGCACCGATAATTTCGACACGCGCTACCTTGTGAACCAGACCTGCGCGCGGCTCGGGAAACCGCTGATCACCGGCGCGATGACCCAATGGGAGGGGCAGCTTTCGCTCTGGGATCCGGCGCAAGGCGGCCCGTGTTTTGAATGCGTCTTTCCCGAACGGCCGGCACCCGGAATGGTTGCCTCCTGTGCCGAGGCCGGGGTGGTGGCGCCGCTGCCAGGCGTGATCGGCGCGATGATGGCGCTGGAGGCGGTGAAACATATCACCGGCGCGGGTGAGGGGCTGAAGGGGCGGCTGATGATCCATGATGCGCTTTATGCCGAAACCCGGATGATCCGGGTGAAAAAGCGCAAGGGCTGTGCCGGCTGCGGCGGCTGAGACGGCTCAGACCTGAAGCCCCTCTTCGGTGATTATGGCATCAAGACCGATATCATGCGGCTGCGGGTGGATGCTCGCCAGTTCCGCGCTGTGAAACCCCACCCCGATCGTGAAAGGGCGCGGGTCCAGCGCTGCGAGCGTGCGGTCGAAATAGCCACCGCCATAGCCAAGCCGGTAGCCTTTCCGGTCCCATCCGACCAGTGGCGCGAGGCTGATATCGGGGCGGACATGTTCGGGCGCAGAGGGCACAAGGATGTTCCAGTGCCCGCGCTCCATCGCGGCGCCTTTCGTCCAGCGCCGGAAGACCAGCGGCGCGGCGCGGGTCTCGACCACCGGCAGCGCGAGATGCAGCCCATGGGCCTCAAGCGCCAGCATCCAGGGCCGCAGATCCGGCTCGGCCCTGATCGGCCAATAGCCCGAGAGGATCAGCCCGGGTCTGAGCAGGCCGCGTTCCTCCAGCAGCCGGTCGAGATGGAGCGCCAGCGCCGCCGCCACCTCCCGGCGCCCGTCCGCAGTCATCAGGTCGCGGGCTGCAAGCCGCTCTGCGCGTTTTTGCCGCCGCCAGGCGGGCAGGTCATTTTCGGGCCGGATCTCGGTCATCGCATTCCTCCACCGCCAGCTATTCTGCTGCCAGATCCATCATGCCGGATCCTGACCGGATCTGCGCGCCATTTATGCGGCTTTTCCACGCGGTTGCGCCGTTTTTCGCCGCAGGCCCGGGCTTGTCAGCACGCAGCCCCGTCGTCATAGTCCCGCGCACCAGCCGCAGGAGATGAGCAATGACCCCCTCCCAGACCTTCAGAATGGCAACCGCTGCGTTTTTTCTGACCGGGATGGCGCTGGCGCCGATGGCCATGGCCGAGACGCTGCCGGATCTTGCCGGACGCGAGATCGTGGTTGCGACCGAAAACACCTATCCGCCGCTGCAATATATCGGGCCCGAGGGCAAACCGGTCGGCTGGGAATATGATGCGGTCACCGAGATCGCCAGACGGCTCAATCTGACGGTGAAATACGAGAATACGAGCTGGGATGCGATGATCCCGGCGATTTCGGCGGGCCAGTATGATGTCGCGATGAACGGCATCACCATCAAGGAAGAACGGCTGGAGGCGGTTGATTTCTCGCAGCCCTATATGCTGTCGCAGATGCTGATGGTGGTCCGGGGCGATGAAAGCCGCTTTACCGATGCGGCGTCATTCGCGGCGGACAGTGATTTTCTGATGGCCGCGCAGCCCGGCACGACGCCCTTTTATGTGGGCGTCTATGACGTGCTGGACGGCGATGAGAAAAACCCGCGTATCGTGAAATTCGAGACCTTCGGCGCGGGCCTTCAGGCGCTGCGGGCCGGCGATGTCGATCTGGTTCTCTCGGACAGCACTGCCGCGCATGGCTATGTCGAGACCTCGGGCGGGGCGCTGAAGATCATCGGCGCGCCGCTGGGGGCAGAGGAATTTGGGTTCATCTTCCCGAAAGGCTCGGACCTGGTTCAGCCCTTCGATGCGGCGATCAGTGCGATGGAGGCGGATGGCAGCCTTGAGGCGCTGAACCGCAAATGGTTCTTTGACACCAGGGATGGTGGCTGAGAGCTGAGGGATCAGGTGCTGTGAGAGGGCGTCGCAAGCAGGAATCCGGGCCGGATTTTCCCTGGTGGCTGCTGGCACTTGGTGGGCTCCTGTTGTGGCTTTTCGCGGAAATTCTCTCGGATGAGCATTACCGCGCTGCGCTGGTGATGCTGTCTGAAGGCATCCGGATCACCGTGCTGGTCTCGCTGACCGCCTTTGGGGGCGCCTGTCTTCTGGGCCTCGCGCTGGCGATGATGGCGCTGTCGCGGCGGATCTGGCTCAGGCAGATCGCAAGGTTCTATGTCGAGCTGATGCGCGGCATTCCGATGATGGTGCTGCTTTTATATGTGGCCTTCGCGCTGGCGCCTTTGCTGATCCTTGGTGTGAACCGCGTTGGTGGCCTGTTCGGAGCCGAACCCCTGACCACCCGCGATTTCCCGCTTTTGTGGCGCGCGGTTCTGGCGCTGGTGCTGGCTTATGGCGCCTTTCTGGCTGAGATATTCCGCGCCGGCATCGGCGCGGTCAATCAGGGCCAGACCGAGGCCGCCGACGCACTTGGCCTGAGCCGCTGGCAGCGCTTTCGCCTCGTGGTCCTCCCTCAGGCCTTCCGGCTGATCCTGCCGCCTTTGGGCAATGATTTCATAGCGATGGTCAAAGACAGCTCGCTGGTGGCGGTGCTGGGCGTGACCGATATCGCGCAATTGGCCAAGGTCGCCTCCTCGGCCAGTTTCCGCTATATGGAAACCTATAATGTGGCGGCGATGCTGTATCTGGTGATGACGCTGGGCCTGTCTTTGGGCCTGCGCTGGATCGAGCGGCGGCTGGCCGCGCGCCCGGGTTAGGGGCGCAGCCCGGCGCCGCCTCAAAAAGGGGGCTCTGCCCCCGGCGCCCCTTGCGGGGCGCCTCCCCCGGGATATTTAAGGACAGAAAATGGATCTGAAGAAAGAGGTGTCGCGATGAATCTTCTCCTTGAGAAATGGGACACGCCTTTCGGGCTGCCGCCTTTCGGGCAGATCCGGGATGAGGATTTCGCGCCGGCTTTCGATGCGGCGCTTGAGGCGGCGCGGGAACGTATTGCGGCGATCAGCGCGGGCGAGGCGCAGGATTTTGCCGGGGTGATCGAGGCGCTGGAACTTGCGGAGCGCGAGCTCGATCAGGTGGCGGGGGTGTTTTACAATCTCGCCGGTGCGGAGTCCAACGCGGCACGCGAGGCGTTGCAGCGCGATCTGGCGCCGAAGCTGAGCGCGTTTTCCTCGGAAGTGACCAATAACAAGGGGCTGTTTGCGAAGATCGAAGCGCTTTGGCAGGCGCGCGCGGATCTGGGGCTGACTGCAGAGCAGCTGCGGGTGCTGGAGCTTTATCGGCAGATGTTCGTGAGATCGGGCGCGGGGCTCGACGGCGCGGCGGCGGCACGTCTGACCGCCGTGAAGTCGCGGCTGGCGAGCCTTGGCACCAGCTTCAGCCAGAATCTTCTGGCCGATGAGCGCAGCTGGTTCATGGAGCTGGCCGAGGATGATCTGGAAGGCCTGCCGGGCTTTGTGATCGAGGCCGCGCGCGCGGCAGGGGCGGAGCGCGGGCTTGGCCCGGTGGTGACGCTGTCCCGTTCGCTGATCGTGCCGTTTTTGCAATTCTCGCCCCGGCGCGGCTTGCGGCAAAAGGCCTGGGAGGCCTGGGGGCAGCGCGGCGCCAATGGCGGGGCGACCGACAACCGCGGCATCGCGGCGGAGACGCTCTCCCTGCGCGAGGAGCGGGCACACCTGCTCGGTTATCCGGATTTCGCGCATTTCAAGCTCGAACCGGAAATGGCGAAGACGCCCGGGGCGGTCCGGGATCTGTTGCTGCGGGTCTGGGCGCCGGCGCGCAAAAAGGCGCTGGAGGATGGCCGGGTGCTGGAGGCGATGCTGCATGCGGATGGCATTCAGGGGCCGCTGGAGCCCTGGGACTGGCGCTATTATTCCGAGAAGCGGCGCCTTGCGGACCATGATCTCGATGAGGCGGTGATCAAGCCCTATCTCTCGCTTGACGCGATGCTGGCGGCGATGTTCGGCTGTGCCACCCGGCTTTTCGGTCTGGATTTCCGCGAGATCGACGGGCCGTTCTACCACCCGGATATGCGCGGCTGGGACGTCACCCGCGACGGTCGCCATATCGCGGTTTTCCTGGGCGATTATTTCGCGCGCGGCTCGAAACGGTCGGGGGCCTGGTGTTCCGCGATCCGCTCGCAGCGCAGGCTGGGCGGTGATCAGCGCCCCGTCGTGGTCAATGTCTGCAACTTCGCCAAGGGGGATCCGTGCCTCTTGTCTTATGACGATGCGCGGACCCTGTTCCATGAATTCGGCCATGCGCTGCATCAGATGCTGTCGGATGTGACCTATGGTTTCATCTCGGGGACCAGCGTGGCGCGTGATTTCGTGGAACTGCCGAGCCAGCTTTACGAGCACTGGCTGGAAGTGCCGGAAGTGCTGGAGGAATATGCCCGCCATTACCAGACCGGCGAAGCGATGCCTGAGGCTCTGCGCGACCGGCTTCTGGGCGCCTCGACCTTTGATCAGGGCTTTGCGACGGTCGAGTTCCTCGCCTCGGCTTTGGTCGATCTGGAATTCCATTCCGGCGCCGCGCCGCAGGATCCGATGCAGAAACAGGCGGAGATCCTGGCCGAAATCGGCTTGCCGCATGCGATTCCGATGCGCCATGCCACGCCGCAATTCGCACATGTGTTTTCCGGGGACGGATATTCCTCGGGGTATTACAGCTATATGTGGTCGGAAGTGATGGATGCCGATGCCTTTGCCGCCTTTGAAGAGACCGGCAATGCCTTTGACCCGGAAATGGCGGCGAAGCTTGAACGCTTCATCCTCTCGGCCGGCGGCTCGGAAGACCCGGAACAGCTTTATCTGAAGTTCCGCGGTGCCATGCCGGGGGTGGAGGCGCTTTTGAAGGGCAGGGGGCTTCTCGAGCCGGTCTGACCCCTCAAAGGCACATCGCCGCAGAAAACCCGCGTCCTGGTCAGCCCCGGAGGTTGCCATGACGTGGGATTTTGTGCATTGAAGGCGCGGTCGGTCCCGTGGCTCAACTGGATAGAGCAGCCCCCTCCTAAGGGGCAGGTTACAGGTTCAAGTCCTGTCGGGATCACCATATAGCTTGCAGAACGTTGTTTTTGCTGACTTATATTTACCATTTACTGGTATTTTTCAGATCGTTTACAGCGTTCTGTTCTTGTTCCACCCCAATCACGACCGCCTTTCGATTTGCGGATCGGGTATAGGCTTCGGCTTCCGAGAGACTCGCGTGACCTCCCCAGGCCATGATTGCATGAGCCGACCCGCCCGATTCTGCGATTGTGGAAAGGCGATACTTCCTAAGCCCGTGAAGTGTCTTGCCGTGTTTTCCAGCAGCCACGGCCGCCGCAGTGATGAGGTTCGACAGCCCTTTTGCGGTTCTGGCTTTGCCCAATGACGTTTCGAGCAGGGTAAAGCCGGCAGTTGCCATTGCGATGGCGCGCACCTCTACCCGTTCCGCGTCCCACGCTCTCGCCCATGCAGGCAGGGGTGAGGTCCAGGGCACATGGGCAAGACCGCCGGTCTTCTGTTGGCGGAACGAAATCAGCCCATCGCTTGCGATATGTGATCGGCACATGGTTGCTGCATCACTCACGCGCGCGCCCGTCCATGCGAGAAGCTCGAAGGCGGCACGCTGACGGGTGCCGGGGCGCCAGTGCTCGCGGAACCTGTCCACGTCATGCTGCGACCACGCCGCGTGGCCGGTGCTTTTGGTCTGCGCCTTTTTGATCCCGAGGCTCGGATCGGTCTCGATGGCATTGTCGACCTTTGCCTGCGCAAAGATAAGCCGCCAGCATTTAAGGCTGCCATTGGCGGGATTGGGGTCGAGCGTTGTGAGATCTGCGGCAATGTGTTTCTCGCGCAGACCTTTGACGGGTATGTATGGCAGGGGTCGGGGCGCCGGGCCGGGCCACACAAGGCTTTGGGTGGTGAAGGACAGTGTCAATCCCGATCAGCGGTGCAGGCGCTGGCCTGCGGCGCCGCCAGAGCTATTGTCGGGGGCGACCGGTCGCTGGTCCGGGATCCGCGCGATAGCAGTTGTTCGGGCGGCGGCAATCCGGCGCTGATCACCTCTGATGCGCTGCTCGCCTCCCCGTGGCGTCCGGTTTGGAGGCAAGGGCAATGTTTGTAACACGGGCAGCGACACAGATCCGCGAGTGACATTCCGGTTCGGATCCTGCGCTATGATCTGAGGCCCGCATCCTTTGCGTTGCGCGGGTGGGCCAGAGCTTGCGAATTTGACCGCAAGGATCGGAGTGGGGATGCCGGATGACGGGGTTAATCTGATCCTGTAATGAACAGGACCATGAGGGGCATCATGATGACGACCCGAACTGCATCTGTCGCAACCACTTCTGCGACCGAACAGGATCCGCGCTGGCAGAGCGTGGTGGCGCGTGAGGCGGCGGCGGATGGCCGCTTTGTCTATGCGGTCAGGACCACGGGCGTCTATTGCCGCCCCTCCTGCCCGTCGCGCAGGGCGAAGCCGCAAAATGTGCGCTTCTTCGACCTTCCGGATGAGGCGGAAGCGGCTGGCTATCGCCCCTGTCAGCGCTGCGCGCCGCGCGGGCCCTCGGTGGCCGAGGCAAATGCCGCGCTGGTCGCCGCCGCCTGCCGGCTGATCGAGGCCGCCGACGAGGCGCCGAAGCTGCAGGATCTGGCGGCAAAGATCGGCATGAGCCCCTGGTGGTTCCACCGTCAGTTCCGGGCAGTGACCGGGCTGACCCCGGCACAATGGGCCAGCGCGCATCGCCGGCGGAAGGTCCGGGCCGGGCTGGCAGACAAGGGCAGCAGCGTGACCGGCGCGATCTATGGCGCGGGCTTTGGCTCCGGCAGCCGGTTTTACGAAGGCTCGGACGCGGCGCTCGGTATGACCCCGACCGCATTTCGCAATGGCGGCAAAGATGCCGAGATCCGGTTTGCGGTCGGGGCGAGCAGCCTTGGTGCGATTCTGGTTGCGCAAAGTGACCGGGGGATCTGCGCCATCACCCTGGGCGATGACCCTGAAACGCTGATCCGGGATCTGCAGGACAGCTTTCCCCGCGCCAGGCTGATCGGCGGCGATCCGGCTTTCGAGGCGCTGGTGGCCCGGGTTGCGGGCCTGGTTGAGGCGCCGCAGAGCGGGTTTGATCTGCCGCTCGATATTCGGGGCACCGCGTTTCAGGAACGGGTCTGGCAGGCCTTGCGGCAGATCCCGCCGGGTGAGACCGCCTCTTACGCCGATATCGCCCGCCGCATCGGCGCGCCAAAAGCGGTGCGCGCGGTCGCCCAGGCCTGCGGCGCCAACCGGATCGCGCTCGCCATCCCCTGTCATCGCGTGATCCGCAATGATGGCGCGCTGTCGGGCTACCGCTGGGGCATTGCCCGCAAACGCGCGCTTCTGGAAAAGGAGGGCGGGATATGAGTGGCCTGCCTGAGATCAGCGCATCGCCGGATGTCGTGCCGGAGGTCGCGTCCGGCGCAGCGCCTCATATAACAGACAGGCTGCGCCACTATAACTGGGCCGCCTTTGCGGCCGGGATGGACAGCTTTGGCTGCGCGATTCTGCCGGGGCTCCTTTCACCCGCGGAATGCGCGGATCTCGCCGGGGCCTACGGCGCAGAGGCGCCGTTTCGCAGCCATATCCACATGGCGCGGCATGGCTTTGGCCGGGGCGAATACAAGTATTACCGCTACCCGCTGCCGGATCTGATCGCGGGGCTGCGGAGCACCCTTTATCCGCATCTCGCCGGGCTCGCGAATGGCTGGAGCGCTCGTCTGGGGGCAGGGCGGGTCTATCCGGATCGTCATGAGGATTTCCTGCGCGACTGCCATGCCGCCGGCCAGACACGTCCGACGCCGCTCCTCCTGCAATATGGGCCGGGCGATTTCAATTGCCTGCATCAGGATCTCTATGGCGATCTGGCCTTCCCTATCCAGGTGGCCTTCCTTCTGTCCGAGCCGGGGCGCGATTTCACCGGCGGCGAGTTTGTGCTGACCGAGCAACGCCCCCGGATGCAGAGCCGGGCCGAGGTGGTGCCACTGGCGCAGGGGGATGCTGTCGCCTTTGCGGTGCATAACCGGCCGGTCGAGGGTGCGAGAGGCAGCTACCGCGTCAACCTGCGCCATGGCGTCAGCCGCATCCGCTCGGGGCAAAGGCATACGCTTGGGATCATCTTCCATGACGCCCGGTGATCTGACCAGTGATCCGGCCAGTGATCTGACCAGTGAGCATGCCGCTGCACTGACCATCGGCAGCGTCGCGACCCCGCTGGGTGCGCTGATCATGGTCACAGATGCGACGGGCGGGCTGATGGCATCGGAATACGCAGACCATGAGGACCGGCTGCACCGGCTGCTCTCGCGCCGCATCGGGCCGGTCGATCTGCGGCCCGGCGCGATTCCGCCCAGGCTGGCTGCGGCGGTGGAGGCCTATTTCGCGGGTGATCTGGCAGCGACAGACCGGATCCCGGTCCGGCTGACGGGCAGCCTGTTCCAGAACCTCGCCTGGGCGGCCTTGCGCCGCATCCCGCCCGGCAGGCCGGTGACCTATGGCGAACAGGCGCTCCGGATCGGCAGGCCGGGGGCCGCGCGGGCGGTGGGGCATGCGAATGGCAGCAACCCGTTCAACCTGATCCTGCCCTGCCACCGGCTTGTCGGTGCGGATGGCGCATTGACGGGCTATGCCGGCGGGCTGGAGCGCAAACGCTGGCTCTTGGATCATGAGGCGCGCTTTACCGCGCCAGGGTGATGTCACAGCAAGGCTTCACCTCATCGGCAAATGGCGGCAAGGTCCGCCGGTCAGATTCCCCGACCGCCCGCGCTTTCCGGCAGGCCGCGACAGGGGTCTGCGCCGCAAAGGAGAGCATGATGACCGATAAAAACACCGCCGCGCTGGATTTCCTGGCCACCCGCCTGTCGCAGCCGGCCAAGATGTTTCGCCCGCCGGTGCCGTCGCGGGACGAGCTGACCGCGATGCTGCAGCTGGCGCTGCGGGTGCCCGATCATGGCAAGCTGGAGCCCTGGCGCCTGATCGTGCTGGAGAGATCCGATTTCACCCGCCTCGCCGACCTCGCCGAGGCACGGGCGAAAGAGCTGGGGGCGGATGCGGAAAAGCTTGAAAAAGGTCGCGGCCAGTATGATCGCGGCCATCTGGCGGTGGTGGTGATTTCCGCGCCGAAAGCCTCGGACAAGATCCCTTTGGAAGAGCAGGTTCTGTCTGCGGGCGCGCTGTGCATGTCGCTTTTGTCGGTGGCGACGGCCTCGGGTTGGGGGGCGAACTGGCTCAGCGGCTGGCCGGCACATGATGCGGTGTTCCGGGCGCGGGCCTTTGGCTGCGAGGGCGCCGAGACTGTGGCGGGCATCATCCATATCGGGACAGCCGCCCATGTGTTTCCGGACCGTCCGCGCCCGGATCCCGCGCGGGTGGTGCAATGGGGGCTCGGGCCGAAATGATCCCGGCCTGATCCCCCTCAGACGCTGCTGGCCGCGCTGATTTTTGTCCTGTCTGCGCTGATCCAGGCCGCGCCCGTCATGGGCCTGGCCTGGATCACGTCTGCTTTCCACCGGTTGCGCGCGGTGTGGGCCTGTCAGGATGCCGGCGTTTCCACGCTGTCTTTCGGATCCAGAATGCCCCGGAAATCAAGGTCTTCGATGGTGATGCCTCCCCAGAGGATCACCGCCGCCATCGCCCCCCAGATCACCAGCGCAAAGCCCGTGGCAATCAGGGCCGAGCGGCCGATGTTTTCCTCGGCCGGCGCCCCGGCGGGGGTGCCCGGCACGATCTCGCCCGCCTCGGCCTGGGTCCGGGTGCGCAGCATCAGCACGATGTAAAAGGTCAGAAACCAGGTGACCGCGAAAAGGACGATGCCAGAGGTGAGGTTCATACCTGTTCAAGCTCCACAAGGCAGCCGTTGAAATCCTTGGGATGCAGGAAAAGGACGGGCTTGCCATGCGCGCCGATCTTCGGCTCGCCGCTGCCCAGCACCCGCGCACCCTGCGCCTTCAGCCGGTCACGGGCCGCGATGATATCCTCGACCTCATAGCAGATATGGTGAATGCCGCCCGAAGGGTTCTTTTCCAGAAAGCCATTGATCGGGGAGTTTTCGCCCAGCGGATACAGCAGTTCGATCTTGGTATTCGGCAATTCGATGAAGATCACCGTCACGCCATGATCGGGCTCATCCTGGGGCGCGCCGACTTTTGCGCCGAGCGTATCGCGATACTGACGCGCGGCGGCTTCAAGATCGGGCACGGCAATGGCGACATGGTTCAGACGTCCGATCATCGGCTTCTCCTGCTGCATGTAGGGTCTCCTGGACTTATGCGCGCGGGGGCGGGGCTGGGCAAGGGGGAGAGAGGCCTCTGTTAACGCAAGCTTCACCAGAGTTCTGCGAGGCTGGAGGCCGCGAATCATCCCCGACCGCTGCCGCGAAAGGATCAGCCCCATGGCCAGCCGCCTCCCCGCCAGTCCGGTGGAACTGCCCGGCCTGCTGCCTGTCGCCCTGTCGCTGCCGCTGCGGGGGCTGACGGTGCTCGCGGTGGAAGACAGCCGCTTTGCCAGCGAGGCGTTGCGGCTGATGTGCCAGCGCTCGGGCGCGCGGCTCAGGCGGGCGGAAAGCCTGGCGGTTGCAGCCGCGCATCTGGGGATCTACCGGCCGGATCTGGTGATTGTCGATCTGGGCCTGCCCGATGGGCGGGGCGAAGATCTGATCAGCGGCCTGGGCCGGACAGGCGGGCCGGTGGTGCTGGGAACCAGCGCCGACAGTGACGGCAGGCTGCGGGCGATGCGGGCGGGGGCTGCGGGCTATCTCGGCAAGCCGCTGCCCGATCTTGCCGGGTTTCAGGCAGCGGTGCTGGCGCATCTGTGCGACCGGCATCTGCGCGGCGCGCCTGGAAGCGGGGGAGGCAATGGCGCGGTGGCACCCGACCCGCTGGCGCTGCGTGACGATCTGCGGCTTGCCGAGGCCGCGCTGCAGATTGCCCCCACGGCGCAGGCCACCCGCGACTGGCTGCGCGGATTTCTGTCAGGCCTCGCGCTGCAATGCGGCGATGAGGCGCTGAAATCCGCAGCTGAAGCGGTCAGCCGCAACGGCGATCCCAATCGCATCCGGGCGATCCTGAGCGAAAAGATCCGCCAGATGCCGGCCTTCCTTCCGCCTGGTAAAAGCTCCGGCAGCGCGGGGCAGAGCCGGGTCTGAGGGGGGCGGACATCCGGCGCGGTTTGCTGCGAGAGCGGGGCGGATGAGTGCTGCGGCACTGAACGCCCTTCCGGTTTGGGCGGCACCCCGGGTGGTCTATCGCGCGCCCGCAGACATGTCTGTCGCGGAGCCAGTCCGGCCCCCGCCGCGACACAGTCACTGCCAGGCAGGGCCGGAAAGAAAGCCGAAACAATTGTAAAGCGGCACGGCGTTTCTAACGGCGCGCCGGCTCAACGGCGCTCCGGCAAGAGCGGGATGGAACAGGCGCGCCGCCTGGTGCAGACCTGCCCAGGGGCAGACCTGCCCGACCGGAGCTTTCGCGTTATGCCCCGTCCCGGTTCACAAAAGCCCGGGATCGCGGACTGCCAGCAAAAGACGTGTCAGATCCGAGAGGCGGGTCTTCTGCCGGCCTTCCATGTCGAAATTCGACGGATCAAGCCAGGCCATATGCGCTGCCTCCAGCGCCGGCCATTCCTTGTCGATCACCGAGAGCCAGGCCGTATCGCGGCTGTGACCTTTCACGATCATATGCTGGCGGAAAACGCCCTCAAAGCCAAAGCCCAGCCGCTGCGCCGCGCTGCGCGAGGGCAGGTTCAGCGCGTTGCATTTCCACTCATAGCGACGATATCCGGCGGCAAAGGCCCAGCCCATCATCAGATGCATCGCTTCGGTCACCGCCACCTTGCGCTGCAAAGCGGGCGAAATGCAGATATGGCCCACCTCGACCGATCCGCTGTCCGGGGCGATCCGTAGGAAAGAGGCAACCCCACCGGCCCGTCCGGTCTCCAGATCGCGCAGCACAAGGAAATACGGATCCCTGTCGCCCTCAGAGGCTTCGGTCCAGCGGTGATAATCCGCAGCCGTGGCGAAAGGCCCATAGCCCATATAGTCCCAGAGCCGGTCATGGCCGGCGAAACTGTCATGAAGCTCGGCCGCATGGTGCCAGGCCGAAAGCGGCTCAAGCCGCACGCTCCGCCCTTCAAGCGCGAGACCCGCGGGCAAAGGCGGCGGCGTCCAGTCGGGCAGGGCTTCGCCCCAGACCGGTCCCGTCCTGGTCTGATCATTCTGCATTGCTCGCCCTCCATTGACTGACCAGAGCGACGCTAGGCAGCGTCCTTGCTGCGGGCAAGCGCCCCTGCGATCTGGACTGATTTCCAGCGTGTGACTGGCCTTAGAGTAGCGGAGGGCCGAACCCGTTGAAATCCGCCTCGCTCAGCGCAACACCGGCCGCGCGCAGCCCGGCATAACCAAGCGTGATCTGAAAGAAAAACGACGGCATGCCAAAGAGATGCAGGAAGTCACCGGCCGAAAGATCCAGCAAGATCCCGTTGATCTGCCGCCGGATCCTGCGAGACGGGTCGGGGTCAAATTCGCTCGGCTTCATACCGCCCAGCAAGGCCCGCGCCACCGCAAGACGCGGCCCGAGCGCCTCTGGCAAATCCGGCAGATCACGCCCCGCCAGCGGAAAGCTGATCTCAAGGGAAAGGCCCGCCGCGATGGAAAATCGCTGGCGGGCCGTCATGTCCTGGAAGGGCTGGTCCAGCGCTTCGGGCCCCGCAATCGCCACCATATCCGCAATGCGCGAAAGGGAATGGCGAAAGACGGGGACCGTGGCCTGATACATCATGCGTCCTTCGGGATCACCCTGAGCCGGAGTTCACGCAGCTGATCATTGGTCGGATCAGAGGGCGCGTTCATCAGCAGGTCTTCGGCGCGCTGGTTCATCGGGAACATGATGACCTCGCGGATATTGGTGGTATCCGCCAGCAGCATGACCAGCCGGTCGATCCCCGCCGCACAGCCACCATGGGGCGGCGCGCCGTATTTGAACGCCTTGACCATGCCGCCAAAACGCTTGTCGACCTCGGAATTCGGATATCCGGCGAGTTCAAACGCCTTATACATGATTTCCGGCTTATGGTTGCGGATGCCGCCCGAGATGATCTCATAGCCGTTGCAGGCCAGATCATACTGATAGGCATAGACGTTCAGCGGATCGCCCGACAGCGCCTCAAGCCCGCCTTGCGGCATCGAGAAGGGGTTGTGCGAGAAGTCGATCTTGCCCTCCTCGGTCTTCTCATACATCGGGAAATCGACGATCCAGGCAAAGCGGAAGCTGTTTTCTTCGGTCAGTTTCAGCTCGCGGCCGATCTCGTTGCGGGCGCGGCCTGCAACGGATTCGAACACATCGGGCTTGCCGCCGAGGAAGAAGACCGCGTCGCCGACATCAAGACCAAGGCTGGTGCGGATTGCTTCGGTGCGCTCTGCCCCGATGGCTTTCGCGATGGGGCCGGCGGGTTCGGTCGAGCCATCTTCGGCCTTGCGCCAGAAGATATAGCCCATGCCCGGCAGGCCCTCTTTCTGGGCGAAGGCGTTCATGCGGTCGGCGAATTTGCGCGATCCGCCGGTCGGCGCGGGGATGGCGCGGACCTCGGTGCCCTCATTTTCCAGGAGGCTTGCGAAGATCGCAAAGCCCGAGCCCCGGAAATGCTCCGACACATCGACCATTTTAATCGGGTTGCGCAGATCCGGCTTGTCCGAACCATACCATTTCAGGCTGTCGCGATAGGAAATCAGCGGCCAGTCGGCATAGACCTTGCGGCCCCCCCCGAATTCTTCGAACAGGCCCTGCAGCACCGGCTGTACGGTGGCGAAAACGTCTTCCTGGGTGACGAAAGACATCTCGATATCGAGCTGGTAGAAATCGGTCGGCGAGCGGTCGGCGCGCGGGTCCTCATCGCGGAAGCAGGGCGCGATCTGGAAATAGCGGTCAAAGCCTGCGACCTGGATCAGCTGTTTGAACTGCTGCGGTGCCTGGGGCAGGGCGTAGAACTTGCCGGGATGCAGGCGCGAGGGCACGAGGAAGTCGCGCGCGCCTTCGGGCGAGCTTGCCGTGATGATCGGGGTCTGGAATTCGTTGAACCCCTGGTCCCACATCGCGTTGCGCAGCCAGCGCACGACATTAGAGCGCAGGATCATGTTCTTATGCATCGTCTCGCGACGCAGGTCGAGGAAGCGGTAGGTGAGACGGGTTTCCTCGGGGTATTCGGTCTCGCCAAAGACCGGCAGCGGCAGGTCGCCGTCAACCGAGCCAAGCACCTCGACGCCGGTCGCATAGACCTCGATCTCGCCGGTCGGGATCTTTGCGTTCACGAGGCTTTCGTCACGCGCTTTCACACGGCCATCAATGCGGATCACCCATTCCGAGCGCACCTTGTTCAGCTCGGCAAAAGCCGGGCTGTCGCTGTCGGCCAGCACCTGGGTGATGCCGTAATGGTCGCGCAGGTCGATGAACAACACGCCGCCATGATCGCGCACACGGTGTACCCAGCCCGAGAGACGCACATTTTCGCCGACATTGGCGCGTGCGAGGCCCGCACAGGTATGGCTGCGATAGGCGTGCATCATCAGTCCCCTTTCCGAGGTGTTTTTCCAGGCCCCGGTAAAACGCGCCTCATGCGAAGAAGTCAAGCCCGGCCCCGTTGTCGCGGCCGCATCGGGTGGCAGTCGCGCAGCGCGCGGCGCCAATGAAAAGGCCCGCCGGAGCGGCGGGCCTTTGGGGAGAACCCCGATCAGTTCTGGTTCGGGATGTCGCCGGTGATGCCTTCGACATAGAAGTTCATCGTCGCGAGCACGCCGTCATCGGCCACTTCGCCCTCTGCGAGCCAGGCCGAGCCATCCTGTTTGTTCAGCGGGCCGGTGAAGGGGTGGTAGGTGCCGGCGGCGATATCGTCGCGGACTTTTTCGGCAGCGGCTTTCACCTCGGCCGGGACGGCTTCGGTGATCTCGCCGATCTCGACTTCGCCGCCCGCGATGCCTTCCCAGGCCGCCGATTGCTCATAGGTGCCATCCATCAGCGCGCCGACGCGCTTGATGTAATAGGGCGCCCAGTTGTCGATGATGGCCGAGACGCGGGGGCTGGGCTTGTAGGCCGACATATCCGAGGCCTGACCAAAGCCGATCACGCCCGGAACCTTGGCCGCTTCGGCCAGCGGTGCGGTGGAATCGGTGTGCTGCAGGATCACGTCGACGCCCTGGTCGATCAGGGCCTTGGCGGCATCAGCCTCTTTCGCCGGATCGAACCAGGTATAGGCCCAGACCACCGACATGGCGACATCGGGGTTCACCTTCTTCGCATGGATGAAGGAGGCATTGATGCCCTGGATGACCTCGGGGATCGGGAAGGATCCGATATAGCCGATCTTGTTCGATTTGGTCATATGGCCCGCGATGGTGCCCATGACGGCGCGCCCTTCATAGAAGCGTGCGTCATAGGTCGAGACATTCGGCTGGTCGCGCTTGAAGCCGGTGGCGTGCTCGAATTTGATATCGGGGAACTGGGCCGCGATGGCCTGGGTCGCATCCATGAAGCCGAAAGAGGTGGTGAAGATGATATTACAGCCATCCAGCGCGAACTGGGTGATCGCGCGTTCTGCATCGGCACCTTCGGGGACCGATTCCTGCCAGGCGATCTCGACCTTGTCACCATATTCCTCGACCAGGGCCAAGGCGCCCTGATGGTGCTGATAGGTCCAGCCGCCATCGCCGATCGGGCCGACATAGATGAAGCAGGCCTTCACCTTTTCCAGGCCCTGGGCCATGGCGGCGCCGCCTGACAGCGCGAGGCCAAAGGTGAGGGCGGCAGTTGCCAGCAGGTTTCTGCGTTGCATGGGTAGTCTCCCCGTTCGGGCCGGGGCGGCAGGCCCCGGCAAGAGATGCCTCAGCGTGAGGCGTGAAAATTCTGTCCCAGAGAGGCCGGCGCGCCAAAGCTGCGGCCGCGACCCGAGGACATGATGACAAGCACGATGATCGTGATGACGTAAGGCGCCATCGTCAGATATTCGACCGGAATGGCATAGCCTGCGGCCTGGAGGTTCGGCCCCAGCACCATCAGCCCGCCAAAAAGCCAGGCACCAAAGAGCACGCGTCCGGGCCGCCAGGAGGCGAAGACCACAATCGCCAGTGCGATCCAGCCGACGCCATTGGTCATTTTGTCGGTCCATTGCGGCACCCGCACCAGGCTGACATAGGCACCGCCCATCCCGGCCATGGCGCCGCCAAACAGGATGCAGAACAGCCGGATCCGGTTGACCTTATAGCCAAGCGCATGCGCGGCTTCGTGATTCTCGCCCACCGCGCGGATGATCAGCCCGGCCCGGCTGCGGTTCAGCAGGATCCAGGTGACGAGCACCATGAACAGCGAGAAATAGACCACCCAGTCATGGCGAAAGAGCATCGGGCCGAGGAAGGGAATATCGCGCAAGGGCCCGAGGTCTAAAGGCGTGGTGACCGGCGGCTTGATGCCATTATAGCCCTGACCCGCCAGCGACGAGACTCCGATCCCGAAAAGGGTCAGCGCAAGGCCGGTGGCGACCTGATTGGCCTGGAACACCAGGGTCAAAAGCGCGAAGACCAGCGAGAAGGCGGCGCCGCAGGCCGCTCCGGCGGCAAAGCCCGCCACCGGGCTTTGCAAGGTCACGGCGGCGATAAAGCCGCTGACCGCGCCGATGATCATCATCCCCTCTACACCGAGGTTGAGGACGCCCGAGCGCTCTACCACCGTCTCGCCAAGGGCCGCGAGCAGGATCGGCACCGCGCCCACCATCAGCGAGGCGAGCAGGATCGCCACATCAAGACCACCGATGATCATGCGCCCGCTCCTGTGCGAAGGCTCCGGCCGATGCGGATGCGGTAATTCGTGAGCATATCAACTCCCAGCAGGAAGAAGAGCAGCATGCCCTGGAAGACCTGGATCGAGGCTGCGGGCAGGTTCAGCCGCGACTCGGCCAGGCTGCCGCCGACATAGGTCAGTGCCATCAAAAGCCCGGCCAGGATGATCCCCAGCGGGTTCAGCCGGCCCAGGAAGGCCACGATGATCGCGGTGAACCCGTAGCCGGTGGCGAATTTATCGGTGATCTGTCCGGAGGGGCCGCTGGCCTCGAAGATCCCCGCAAGACCCGCCAGCGCGCCGGCAAGGCCGAGGCAAAAGATCACCAGCCGGGCAGGGCTGACACCGTGGAACCGTGCGGCGCGCGGCGCCTGGCCCGCGAGGCGGATGCGAAAGCCGATGCCGTGGCGGGTCAGCAGCACATAGGCCGCCACCGCCACGCCAAGCGCTGCCACCGCCCCCCAGTGGAACCCGCTGCGCTCGATCAGATCGACATTGCGCGCGGCCGGGTAGGTCGAGAAATTGCGGCTGCCGGGAAAGCCCATGCCGTCGGGATTTCTCAGAAAGCTGAACGCCGCCTTGGCGAGGATTGCCTGGGCGACATAGACCAGCATCAGTGAGACGAGGATCTCATTGGTGTTGAATTTCGTTTTCAGGATGGCCGGGATCATGGCCCAGGCCCAGCCGCCGAAGGCGCCTGCCGCAACCATCACCGGAAAAATCAGCCGGTTTTCTGTCGGGTAGAAGGCGAGGCCAACCGAGGCGCCGATGATCGCGCCCATGATATACTGGCCCTCGGCGCCGATATTCCAGATGCCGGCACGAAAGCCCATGGCAAGCCCGACCGCGATCAGGATCAGGGGAGCCGCCTTGATGAAGAGCTGGGCGCGGAAATAGGCGGCATTGGCCCCCGCGAGCGGCTCCCAGAAAATGGTCCGGATCACGGTAAAGGGGTTCGAGCCGAGGGCTGCAAACAGCAGTCCTCCCGCCAGCATGGTCAGGAAAACCGCCAGAACCGGCGTGAACCACAGCCAGAACTGCGACGGAGTGGCGCGCCGCTCGAGCCTCAGCATGGGACGCCCCCGCCCGCCTGCCGCACCGACCAATTCCTGCACAGGAATTGGCACGATTTCTGTGCAGAAATCGGTCCTCTGGCCGATGCCGGCGCTTCAGGTCGCATGATGCGCCTCCTCCATCCCATGGGCCCCGCCCATCATCAACCCGATCTCTTCGGTGCTCAGCCCCTCGACCGGGCGCGGCACCGAGAGACGGCCCTCATTCAGCACCGCAAAGCTGTCGGCGATCTCCATCAGCTCGTCGAGATCCTGGCTGATCACCACCACGGCCGCGCCATGGCCCGCGCAATCGAGGATCTTCTGCCGGATCGCGCTTGCTGCTGCGGCATCGACCCCCCAGGTCGGCTGGTTGATCACGATGACATCGGCCCCCTGTTTCAGCTCGCGCCCCATCAGGAATTTCTGCAGATTTCCCCCCGAAAGCGCCCGCGCTGCCACATCTGGCCCCGGTGTCCGCACATCATAATCGCGGATCACCTCTTCGGTGAAGGCGCGCGTCCTGGCGCGGCGGATAAAGCCGCGATCCGAGAGGTCCATCCGCACCGATGCGGTCAGCCAGGCATTGTCGACAAGGCTCATATCCGGGGCTGCCGCATGGCCGTAGCGGTCCTCGGGCGCGGCCACGAGCCCCGCCGCGCGCCGCCGGGCCGGGCCGAGCGTGCCGATCCCGGTTCCGCCAAGCCGGATCGCGCCTGCCGGCGCCAGTATTTCGCCCGACAGCGCCAGCAAGAGCTCGTCCTGGCCATTGCCCGCAACCCCGGCGATCCCCAGAACTTCACCCTTTCGCACGCTGAAGCCCACTGCTTTGAGGGAAGTGCCGAAGAGGATCGGCGAGGCCAGAGACAGATCTTTCACCTCCAGCGCAATCTCGCCCTTCTGGCCCTTGCGTCGCGCCGGCACCGCCAGCGAGGCGCCCACCATCAGCTCCGCCATCTCACGCGCCGACCGCTCGCGCGGCGTGCAGGTTGCCACCACCCGGCCACGCCTGAGGATCGTCGCCTCATCACAGAGCGTCCGGATCTCTTCCAGCTTATGGCTGATATAAAGGATCGAGGTCCCCGCCGCCGCCAGCTGCCGGAGCGTGCGAAACAGGATCTCCACCTCCTGGGGTGTCAGAACCGAGGTCGGCTCATCCATGATCAGAAGCTTCGGATCTTGCAGCAGGCAGCGGATGATCTCGACCCGTTGCCGTTCCCCCGCCGAGAGGTCGCCCACATTGCGGCCCGGATCAAGCGGCAGGCCATAGGCTTCGGAAACCTCGCGGATCCGCGCGGAAAGGGCGCGCATCGGCGGCGGATCCTCCATCCCGAGGGCGACATTCTCGGCGACTGTCAGCGCCTCAAAGAGGCTGAAATGCTGGAAGACCATCGCAACGCCAAGACGCCGCGCCTCGGCGGGCCGCGCCGGCGCATAGGGCTGGCCGCGCAGGGTCATCCGCCCCTGGTCGGGCCGCACGAGGCCATAGATCATCTTCACCAGCGTCGATTTTCCGGCGCCGTTTTCGCCCAGAAGCGCGTGAATCTCGCCCGCGCGGATGGTGAAAGACACATCGCTGTTGGCGATGACACCCGGATAGGCCTTGGTCAGACCCTCCAGCCGCAGAAGCTCATCCGAACCGGCTGTCATCCGTGATCCCCGCCCTTTCCACCGCGCCCGACCCGGAGGTCAATCCGGATTCCCGTTTCCGTTTCAATAGTTGCACCGCCACACCAACCGCAATGGCCTGAGGGTGTTTGCCAAGGCTCATATCACCAATCGGCGAGGTGATGCGCGATATTTCAGCCGCACTATGCCCAAGGGCCAGGAGCCTGCTGCGAAACCGCGCTCCTTTCGTCGCCGATCCGATCAGCCCGATTCCCGCCACCTCCTGCCCCAGCAGGAGATGGCAGAGATCGAGATCCAGGGCATGCGAGAAGGTGACGATCAGATGGTCGGCGCCCGGTGGCACGTGACGCACCAGCTGCGCCGGATCCTCCGCCCAGACCGCATCGACGCCTTCGGGCAGGGGGGCCGGAAACCGCGCGCGCGCCGTGTCGATCCAGGTCAGCGCAAAATCCGGAAGCGGTTGCAGCACCGCGACCAGTGCCCGTCCGACATGGCCCGCCCCCCAGATCCAGAGCGGGCTGGCCGCCGGGCTCAGGGGCTCTGCCAGCCATCCGCCGGCGCAGATCGGGCCGCCCTCCCAGCCCTGGCCATTGCGCGCCCGGGCCAGGGCACGACGAACCCGGAAAGGCATCGCGCCCGCTTCCGGACTGAAAGGGCGCGCAACGACCGGGCCGGCCACACCGGCAAGCCGCGTCTCATCCCAAAGCTCGCTGACAAGATCGACCACGCCGCCACAGCATTGCCCGAGGCCCGGCCCAAGCGCATGGCGCCTCAGCCCGCCATTCCCGGCCCCCGCCAACATCTGCCGCGCCCCGCTCACGGCGAGAAATTCCAGCGCGCCGCCCCCGATCGTGCCTTGCTGGCCGCCCTCCCAGACCAGCATCGCCGCCCCGTCCTCGCGCGGGGAAGACCCCTGATGTCCGGCGATCACCACCCGGATCACCGGCCCATGGTCCGCAATTGTTGCCCGCAGGGCGCCTGCGTCAAACATCGCGCCTGACCCTTTCCACCGCTGCCAGCACCGCCTCCGGCGTCGCCGGCGCCGCCAGATCGGGCCAGACCCGTTCATCCCCGCCATCTGCGCCACAGGCCGCCACAGCCGCCGACAAAGCGGCATGGACCGAGATCCCCAGCATGAAAGGCGGCTCGCCCACTGCCTTTGATCGCCCCACCGTCGCTTCACGATTGGGCCGGTTCCACAGCTCCACATTGAAGACAGGCGGGCGGTCGGAACAGGCCGGGATCTTATAGGTCGAGGGCGCATGGGTCATCAGCCGGCCCTTGCCGTCCCAGACCAGTTCTTCGGTCGTGAGCCAGCCCGCGCCCTGAACATAGGCGCCCTCGATCTGGCCGATATCAATCGCCGGGTTCAGCGGCGATCCGGTGTCATGCAGGATGTCGGTGCGCAAAATCCGGTTTTCGCCGGTCAGGCAATCGATCACCACCTCGCTGACCGCAGCGCCATAGGCGAAGTACAAAAACGGCCGCCCCTGGCCCTTCACCCGGTCCCAGGTGATTTTCGGCGTGGCATAGAAGCCGGTCGAAGACAGCGGGATTCGCGCCTGATAGGCCCAGGCCGCGACCCTGGCAAAGGGATATTCCTCGCCCGCCACCCGCACCAGCCCGTCCTGGAACCGCACCGCCTCCGGCGCGACCTGGTGCTTTTCGGCCAGAAACGCGGCCATCCGCCCCCGGATCACCAGCGCCGCCTCGCGCGACGCCATCCCGTTCAGATCCGACCCTGACGAGGCCGCCGTAGCCGAGGTATTGGGCACTTTCGCCGTGTCGGTCGCGGTGATGCGGATATCGCCTGCCTCAAGTCCGAAGACCGCTGCCACCACCTGGGCCACCTTGAGGTTCAGACCCTGGCCCATCTCGGTGCCACCGTGATTGAGATGCACCGAGCCATCCTGGTAGACATGTACCAGCGCGCCCGCCTGGTTCAGCCATGTCAGCGTAAAAGAGATGCCGAATTTCACCGGCGTCAGTGCAATCCCGCGCCTGAGAACCTGTGACCCCGCATTCCAGGCGGCAATCTCCGCCTTCCGCGCCAGATAATCCGAACTCTGCACCAGCCGCGCCACCAGCTCCTGCCCGACGAAGTCCTCAACCGGCATCTGATAGGGCGTGGTCTGAATCTCTCCCTTCCTCTTGAGCGAAATACTCCGGGGGGCCCCGGGGGGCTGGCCCCCCGGCTCCTGGTAAATGCTGCGGGGCTGGCCCCCCGGCTCCTGGTTCATGCCGCGGGGCTGGCCCTCCGTCTCCGCTGCCGCGACAGCCGCCTCGTAGAAATTGACCCGCCGCACCTCCAGCGGCTCGCGCCCGAGGGTAAAGGCGATATGATCCATCACCCGCTCGATCCCGATCATCCCCTGCGGTCCGCCAAAGCCCCGAAAGGCGGTGGCTGAGGCTGTATTGGTCTTCAGCCGATGGCTCTCGATGCGGATATCGCGCAGGAAATAGCAGTTATCGGCATGCAGCATCGCCCGGTCCGCCACCGGCAAAGACAGATCCTGACTCCAGCCGCAGCGGAAGAGATGCGTGACCGAGATCCCAAGCACCCGGCCTTCATCGTCAAATCCCGCCTCGTAGCGGATCTCGAGATCGTGGCGCTTGCCGGTGATGACCATGTCATCATCGCGGTCATAGCGCATCTTGCAGGCCTGGCCGGTCAGGCGCGCGGCCACCGCGCAGGCAATCGCCAGCGCATTGCCCTGGCTTTCCTTGCCCCCGAAACCGCCGCCCATCCGCCTTGTCTCGACCCGGACCGCGGCCATCGGCAGATGGAGCGCATGGGCGACCTTGTGCTGGATCTCGCTTGGATGCTGGGTCGAGGACAGGATATGCATCCCGTCTTCCTGCGGCAGCGCCGCCGCGATCTGGCCCTCAAGGTAGAAATGTTCCTGGCCGCCGACCGGGAAGCGGCCCGCGATCCGCTGCGGCGCCGCTGCGATCGCCGCCGCCGCATCGCCCCGCGCCCAGATCACTGGCCCCTGTTCAAAGCGGCTGTCAGCTTTCAGCGCCTCTTCAATGGTCAGGATCGGGATTTCCTCGTGATAGTCGATGCGGGCCAGCCGCGCCGCCCGCCGCGCCGCGAGATGGCTTTCCGCCAGCACGATGAACAGCGGCTGGCCGTGGAAATGGATCGCATCCGGGCTCAGCAGCGGCTCGTCATGGGTCGAGGGCGAGCAATCCGGCACAGCGCCGAAAGCGGCGATCAGCTCTTGCGCCGTAATCACCCGGACGACACCGGGCGCGGCCAGCACCGGCGCGAGGTCGATGCTTTCAACCCGCCCGCGCGCGATGCCGGCCAGGCCAAAAGCCAGATGCAGCGCGCCTTGCGGCAAGGGGATGTCGTCGAGATAACGCGCGGTTCCCGCCACATGCAAAGGCGCAGAATCATGGGGGAGGGGTTTGCCGATGCTCATGGTGCCACCTTCAGCACCGAGGTTTCCACGCCGGAACGCTCAAAATAGCAACGCAGCAAGAGGTTTTGCGCGACGGTAAGCCGGTAGCCGGCCGAGGCGCGCATATCGGAAAGCGGCTGGTAATCCTCTGTCATGGCCCGCATCGCGCGGCGGATGGTCGTCTCGTTCCAGTCCTGGCCGATAAGCGCTGCCTCCGCCACGCGCGCGCGTTTCGGGATGGCGGCCATGCCGCCAAAAGCAATGCGGGCAGAGGAGATGCGGCCCCCGGTTACCGTGATATTGAAACAGCCGCAAAGCGCGGAAATATCCTGGTCGAAGCGTTTCGAGACCTTGTAGCAGCTCAGATCCGGGGCGGCGGGCAGGGTGATCGCCTCGACAAATTCGCCGGGGCGCCGGTCTTGTTTGCGGTAATCGAGGAAGAAATCCTCAAGCGCGAGGCTGCGGCGGGTGTCGCCCTGGCGCAGATGCAGCATTGCCCCTGCGGCGATCAGCGCGGGCGGGCCGTCGCCGATGGGCGAGCCATTGGCGATATTGCCGCCGATCGTGGCGGTGTTGCGAATCTGGGCCGAAGCGAAGCGGCGCAGGAGCTCTGCGAGGCCGGGGTGGCTGGTTTTCACCGCTTCACGCAGGCGGGTAATGGTGACCATGGCGCCGATTCGCATCCCTTCGGTCGTTGCCGTGATGTCTTGCAGCTCTTTGATCTGGTTCAGGAAAATGACCGGCGAGAGCCTGCGCAGCTGTTTGGTGACCCAAAGGCCGATATCGGTGGCACCAGCGATCAGGGTGGCCTCGGGCGTGGCGGCGTAAAGCGCGGCGAGGGCGTCTGTGGTTGTGGGCGAGAGGGGGGCTGTCTGCCCCCCTCGGCCCGGACGGGCCTCACCCCCCGAGGATATTTCCGGACAGAAAATATTGGCGTCTTCTTCGAGCCATTGCGGGATTTCTGCGGTTTCGGCCGCACGGGCCGCGCGGATGATGGGGGCATAGCCGGTGCAGCGGCAGAGATTGCCGGCGAGGCTGTCATCGTGGTTCCGGTCGCCATTCAGATGGGCGGCTGCCATCGAAGCGATGAAGCCCGGCGTGCAAAAGCCGCATTGGCTGCCGTGATGGGTGATCATGGCCTGCTGGACGGGGTGCATCTCGCCTTTGGGGCCGGTGATGCCTTCGACGGTGCGGATGGCTTTGCCTTTGAGTTGTGGCAGGAAGAGGATGCAGGCATTGACCGCCCGGGCGCCGGTCTCGTCGCGCAGGATGACGGTACAGGCGCCGCAATCGCCTTCGTTGCAGCCCTCTTTCGTGCCTTTCAGCCCGCCTGTATCGCGCAGCCAGTCGAGCAGCGTCCGGGTGGGGCTTTCGGCCTCCGGGATTTGGGTTTCAACTCCGTTCAGCCAGAAACTGATACCGGTCATTCTTCAATCCGCCGCGATACTCCCTGTGGCGGGGTCTGTGCCTGCCGGCCCGATGCGGCGTAGGGCCAGGCGGTGCGCCCCTTTGCTTATGATTTCATCAAGCCGGGCTGCGGATGGGCTGGCAAGAGGAATTATCAATCGGATGATGGAAAGAGTTTATCGCGACAGGCGAAAGCGGCTGCCGGTTTTCCGTGCAGGCCGTCGCGCGCGTCTTTCGACCCTTCCTTGCGCGGCAGGGCGGGGTTAGACTGGCGCCATGTCACGCGCCCCCAAATTCATCCATCTTCGCACCCATACTGAACATTCGCTGCTGGAAGGCGCGATCCCGGTCAAGAAGCTTGTGAAACTGGCGGCAGGCGCCGGGATGCCGGCCATCGCGGTCACCGATTCCAACAATATGTTCTGCGCGCTGGAGTTTTCCAGCCATTGCAAGGATGCCGGGGTCCAGCCCATCGTCGGCTGCCAGGTGGCGCTGGAATATGATCCGGCGGCGCCGGGCGAAAAGCCGCGTTTGCCGGCCTCGCTTGTGCTGCTGGCGCAGACCGAGGCGGGATATGAGAATCTGATGAAGCTGAATTCCTGCCTCTATCTGGGCAAGGCGGGGCAGCTGGTGCAGGTGACCGTGGATCAGCTGGCGGCACATAGCGCCGGGCTGATCTGTCTGAGCGGCGGGCCGGACGGGCCTTTGGGGCGGCTGTTGCAGGGCGGGCAGATGCCGAAGGCGCGGGCGCTGGTGGAAAAGCTGGCGGCGATCTACCCCGACCGGCTTTACATCGAAATGCAGCGCCATCCGGGCGAGGGCGGGCGGCTGCCGCCGGCGGAAGCCCTTTCCGAGCGCGGCCATATCGAGCTGGCCTATGATCTGAACCTGCCGCTGGTGGCGACAAATGACGTCTATTTCCCGAAAACCGACATGTATGAGGCGCATGACGCGCTGATCTGCATCGCGGAAGGCGCCTATGTCGACCAGCTGGAGCCGCGCCGCAGGCTGACGCCGCAGCATTATCTGAAATCCGAATCCGAGATGTGTGCGCTGTTTGCCGATTTGCCGGAGGCGCTGGAAAACACCGTCGAGATCGCGCGCCGCTGTGCCTTCATGGCCTATAAGCGCAAACCTATCCTGCCGGTTTTCGCGGAAGATGAGGTCGAGGAACTGCGTCGCCAGGCCTGGGACGGGCTTGAGAAGCGGCTCGCTGTTATTCCGCTGGCAGCACCGCGCGAGGACTATGAGGAACGGCTGAAATTCGAGCTGTCGATCATCGAGCGGATGGGGTTCCCCGGCTATTTCCTGATCGTGTCCGATTTCATCAAATGGGCGAAGGATAAAGACATTCCGGTCGGGCCGGGGCGGGGTTCGGGGGCGGGCAGCCTTGTCGCCTATGTGCTGCTGATCACCGACCTTGACCCCCTGCGCTATGCGCTGCTGTTCGAGCGGTTTTTGAATCCCGAACGGGTCTCGATGCCCGATTTCGACATCGACTTCTGCATGGATCGCCGCGAGGAGGTGATCCGTTATGTGCAGGACAAATACGGCCATGACAAAGTGGCGCAGATCATCACCTTCGGCGCGTTGCTGTCGAAAATGGCGGTGCGCGATGTCGGGCGTGTGCTGCAGATGTCCTATGGCCAGGTCGACCGTCTGGCGAAGATGATCCCGGTCGAAGGGGTCAAGCCGGTCTCGATCACCAAGGCACTGGCGGATGAGCCGCGTCTGCGCGAGGCGGCGAAAGAAGAGGTTGTCGCGCGGCTGCTGAAATATGCCGAACAGGTCGAGGGGCTCTACCGCTCCGCCGGCACCCATGCCGCCGGGGTGGTGATCGGCGACCGGCCGCTGGACGAGCTGGTGCCGCTCTACCAGGATCCGCGTTCCGACACGCCCGCCACCCAGTTCAATATGAAATGGGTCGAGGCGGCGGGGCTGGTGAAATTCGACTTCCTCGGGCTGAAGACGCTGACGGTGATCAAGGATGCGATCCGCCAGGTGCTCGAGGCCGGGCGGCCTTTGCATATCGGCCCGGATGGCACGCAGCTTTACGAGCCGCCAAAGGGCGCGGAAAACGACATCGGGCATATCCCGCTGGATGACAAACCGACCTACGATCTTTATTCCGCCGCGCGCACGGTTGCCGTCTTCCAGGTGGAAAGCTCAGGCATGATGGATGCGCTCCGGCGTATGAAACCGACCTGTATCGAGGATATCGTGGCACTGGTGGCGCTGTATCGCCCCGGCCCGATGGAAAACATCCCGACCTATTGCGAGGTGAAGAACGGCACCCGCGCGCTGGAATCCATTCACCCGACCATCGATCATATCCTGAAGGAAACCCAAGGCATCATCGTCTACCAGGAACAGGTGATGCAGATCGCCCAGGTCATGGCGGGCTACTCGCTGGGTGGCGCCGATCTGTTGCGCCGCGCGATGGGGAAAAAGATCGCCGAGGAAATGGCGAAAGAGCGGCCCAAATTCATCGAGGGCTGTACCGCCACCCACCAGATCGACACCAAAAAATCCGGCGAGGTCTTTGACCTGCTGGAGAAATTCGCGAATTACGGGTTCAACAAATCCCACGCGGCGGCCTATGCGGTGGTCAGCTACCAGACCGGCTGGATGAAGGCGAACCATCCGGTCGAATTCATGTCCGGCGTGATGAATTGCGATATCCATCTGACCGACAAGCTCGCCGTTTACAAACGCGAGCTGGACCGGATGGAGGTCAGGGTCGTGCCGCCCTGCGTCAACCGCTCGCTCGCGGTGTTTTCCGTCAGGGATCAGCAACTGGTCTACGGCCTTGGCGCGCTGAAGAATGTCGGTGTCGAGGCGATGCGGTCGATCGTCGAGGCGCGTGGCGACAGGCCTTTCGCCACGATCTTCGATTTCGCGCGCCGGGTGGATCTGAAAAAGATCGGCAAGCGCCCGATGGAGATGCTGGCCCGCGCCGGCGCCTTTGACCAGCTGGACCCCAACCGCGCCCGGATGTTCGAGGCGCTCGATGGGCTGGTCGCCTATTCGGCGGCGGTGCATGAGGCGGCGGCTTCCGCCCAGGTCTCGCTGTTTGGGTCTTCGGGCTCGGATATCCCCGAGCCGCGCATCCCCTTCCGCGATGACTGGCTGCCGGTGGAACGGCTGGGCCATGAACATCAGGCGGTGGGCTTCTACCTTTCCGGCCATCCGCTTGATGATTACATGCCGGCGCTGAAACGCCAGAAGGTGAAAACCCTGACCGAGATCACCCGCGAGGCGCTGGCCAAGGGCCCGATGATTGCGAGGATCGCGGGCTCGGTTTCGGCCCGCCAGGAGCGCAAATCGGCCAAGGGCAACCGCTTTGCCTTTGTCTCGCTTTCCGATCCGACCGGGCTTTACGAGGTCACTTGTTTCTCGGATGTGCTGGAGGCCTGCCGCGAGTTTCTGGAACCCGGCTGCAATGTGGTGCTGACGGTCAAGGTCGACCCGGAAGGCGAGGGGGTCAAGCTTCTGGCCAATGGCGTCGAACCCATCGACCGCGTGGCGGCCAAGGCCGAGGCGGCTGACATCCGCATCCATATTGACCGGCCAGAGGCGGTGAATTCCATCGCGCTCCTGCTGGGGAAATCCGAGGGAAGGATGCGCGGTCGCATCACGCTTTGTGTGCCGGATGAAGACGGGCGCGAGATCGACCTCCTGCTGCCCGACCCTTACCCGGTCAGCCCGCAGATACGGGGCGCGATCAAGGCGATGCAGGGCGTGGTGATGGTCGAAGAGGTCTGAGACCTATTCTGCCAGCACCGCCCAGCCCGCATTGTCCCAGAGCTGTGGCCCGATGCGGGTCATGAGATCGGCTGAGAGATTCTGGATGATGATCAGTCGGGGGGGAAATCTGTCGGGTGACGCGGCATGCCGCGCCCAGAGATCGGCCTTGTATCTGGCCTGGACTGCATCGGCGTCCTTTGCGTAGCTCATGGCCCACCCCGTGAGTTGCCGCAGATCGGCAAGATCATTCCCGTCAGGATCCGTGACCCATAAGATCAGATCTGTGCGAGGCATTGCGGCGACGATCCGCGAACCAGGGGCTGCGTTCGACTCCCAGAACGCGTTTTGCAGCATGAGGCTCCAGGCGTCGTCGCCCATAACCATGTAGATACGCCCCCCTTCCAGGATCTGTGCAGACAGGCCGGCTGTCATCGCCGTAAGATTGGCCAGCCCTGCATTGACGGTTTCCCTGCGATTGCAGGTCGAATGTCCGACGCGCCTTTTCAGACATTCAGGCGTAAAATGATAATTGTATCCCTTGTCCGAAATGCGCTGCCACATCCCCCAGTGCACCTGAAACTGTTCCGTGAGGGCTGTGCTGACGCCATTCTTCCTCTTCCAGGGCTTTGCGTCCCAGGCATCAAGGTCACCCTTCAGCATGATCCGGGGCACGATCAGCCCGGGCTGTGGTGGCGTGGGCGCAGGACGGGCCCTGCTGCGGGCGGTGTTCTCCTCGTATTGCTGCAGCAACTCTGACGCGAAGGCCTGTGCCAGCTGTTCGCGCATGGCTCCGTCCGTTTCCTCGCGCAGGCTGACTGTCAGGTCCTGCAACCCGATAATGGGAATTTTTCCAGGAATTATGCGTCGGTTCAGGTTTTCGGCATAGCGCTCCGCCAGATCCGGCGCCTGCTTATGCATCTCATCCAGCACCATCCGCATCATGTGCCGATCATCCAGCGGGCGCGGCAGATCGGCCATGCCGGGGGCGGGCAGGGCGCTGATAAGGAGGGCGAGGCAAAGGAAAAATGGGCGCAGCATGGTTACAATCACCGGATCAGATCACGGGGAGAGCTTTCCGCCCAAATGTGTTAGAATTCAGACCAAAGTTCAGGCCAGAGTTTCAGGCCAGCCGATGTCTGCGCGCCTGTGCCCCCATATGACAATGGCCCGGCAGACCTTCCTGCCCGCAACGCTTTTGCCCGCAATGCTTCTGCACCGGGTCAGCGCAGCTTTCCCCCGCCATCACCAATGCGGCGGCGGCTGGTTCGCGGCCGGGGCCTCGCCCGCCATCTGCTCGCGTTCGGCCTCGCGCTCCATCAGCATATGCACCCGGCGGTTCAGCTGGGTGATCTCGCGATCCTGGCGCGCCACCACATCCGACAGGTCATCCACCGCCCGGATCAGATGCGCGATCCGCTCCTCCACCGCCTCTGTCACTGCCATACCATCCCCCGCTTGTCGCGTCTTGCCCCATCCGCTAGAGGATGCAGCAACTGTCGCCGGGCTGCAATCGCCCGCAAAGGCTCCTCTATCCGAAGGCAAGACCCATGGCTGAAGGCAAGATCCGCCGCCCCCGGGCCGAGACCCCCAAGGGATTTCGTGATTATTTCGGGGCCGAGGTCACCGAACGCAAGGCGATGCTCGACGCCATTGCCGGGGTCTATCATCGCTACGGGTTCGAGGCGCTGGAGACGTCGGCGGTGGAAACCGTCGAGGCGCTTGGCAAATTCCTCCCCGATGTCGACCGCCCGAATGAGGGGGTTTTCGCCTGGCAGGATGAGGACGAGGCCTGGATGGCCTTGCGCTACGACCTGACCGCGCCTCTCGCGCGGGTTGCGGCGCAATATCGCAATGATCTGCCCTCGCCCTATCGCCGCTATGCGATGGGGCCGGTCTGGCGCAACGAGAAACCGGGTCCGGGCCGGTTCCGCCAGTTCTACCAATGCGACGCCGATACGGTCGGCACCGGGTCGGTGGCCGCCGACGCCGAGATCTGCGCCATGCTCTCGGATGCGCTGGAAGTGGTCGGCATCCCGCGCGGCGATTATGTGGTCAAGGTGAACAACCGCAAAGTGCTGAACGGGGTGATGGAGGTCGCGGGCGTTCTCGACCCGTCCGACGCCACCCGGTTCGAGGCCGAGCGCGGCATTGTGCTCCGCGCTATCGACAAGATCGACCGGCTGGGCGATGCGGGGGTGCGCGCGCTATTGGGAGAAGGCCGTAAGGACGAGAGCGGCGATTTCACCAAAGGCGCCGGGCTGTCGTCTGAGCAGGCCGAGGTGGTGATGGGTTTCGTTTCCGCCAAACGCGACAGCGGCGCGGAGACGGTCGCGCGGCTGCGCGAGCTGGTCGGTGCCTCAGCGCTTGGCGCGGAGGGCGTCAATGAACTGGAAACCATCGCGGCGCTGCTCGATGCCCAGGGCTATGGGCCTGACCGGATCGTGCTCGATCCAGGCGTGGTGCGCGGCCTGGGCTATTACACTGGCCCGGTGTTCGAGGCCGAACTGACCTTCGAAATCCTTGATGAGAAGGGCCGCAAGCGCCAGTTCGGCTCGGTCGCCGGCGGCGGGCGTTATGATGATCTGGTGAAACGCTTCACCGGCCAGGCGGTGCCTGCGACCGGCGTGTCAATCGGGGTCGACCGGCTCCTTGCGGCGCTGCAGGCGAAAGGCCGTGTCGCGGCGGATACCACCGGCCCGGTCGTCGTGACCGTGATGGACCGTGACCGCATGGCCGATTACATGTCGATGGTCGCGGATCTCAGGAATGCCGGCATCCGCGCCGAGGTCTATCTCGGCAATCCGAAGAACTTCGGCAACCAGCTGAAATATGCGGATAAACGGCAAAGCCCGGTGGCGGTGATCCAGGGTTCGGACGAGGCGGCGCGCGGTGTTGTGGTGCTGAAAGACCTGATCCTCGGCGCGAAAATCGCCGAGAATGCCACGCTGGAAGAATGGAAGGACCGTCCTGCCCAGGTCGAAACCCCGCGCGGCGATCTCGTCGCGACTGTGCGCAAGATGCTGGGGCAATGATGCTTTCCGCCAGTGACAGGGCCGCCATCCGCGCGGTTGCCGATGAACTTTACACCCGGCTTCTCGCCGCCGGTGCCGTGCCGGTCGAGACCGAGATCCTGCAACCCGCCGGCCCGCTCCTTGATCTCTACGGAGAGGATATCCGCGCCCGCGCCTATGTGACCGCCGATCCGGGCCTTGGCGAAATGATGCTGCGCCCCGATTTCACCGTGCCGGTGGTCGAGGCCCATATGCGCGACGGGGCCGAGCCTGCGCGCTATGCCTATATGGGCGAGGTCTTTCGCCGCCAGGAAGACCCCGATGCCCGCGCCCGCGAATATCTCCAGGTGGGTTTCGAGATTTTTGATCGCGCCGCGCCCGAGGCCGATGCCGAGGTCTTCGCGCTGTTTTCCGACCTGCTGGCGCCGCTGAACCTGCGCCCTGCGACCGGCGATATCGGCATCCTGATGGCCGCCGTGCGCGGGTTATCAACCTCGGACCGGCGCAAGGCGGCCCTCTTGCGTCATATCTGGCGCCCTAAGCGGTTTCGCGCACTGCTCGACCGTTTTGCGGGGCGTGCGGCACCTTCGCCGGCCCGGGCCGCGCTGCTCGATCGCCTGAAATCCGATACGCCAGAGGCGCTGATCGAGGCCGCAGGCCCGCTTGTCGGCCTGCGCTCACCCGAAGATATTGCCGGACGCGCCGCCGCGCTGATCGAAGATGCGGCCACGCCCCCCATCGCCGCGACCGAGGCCGCGCTGCTCTATGACCTGCTGACGCTCCAGGCGCCCTCGCTGGCGGCGCTGGCGCATCTGCGCGGGATTGCGCCCATGCTGCCTGCGATCACCCCGGCGATCGAGCGCTTTGCGGCGCGGCTCGAGGCGCTGAAGGCGCGCGGCGTCAATGTCGAAACCCTGCCTTTCGAGGCCAGCCATGGCCGCACCACGCTGGAATATTATGACGGCTTCGTCTTCACCCTGGCGGCGGCCGATCCCGGCCTGCCGGCAGTGGCCTCGGGCGGGCGCTATGACGCGCTGACGGCGCATCTGGGCCAGGGCGGCTCGATTCCGGCTGTCGGGGGGATCATCCGCCCCGAACTGGTCGCGCGGCTGAAAGGGGCAATCTGATGCTCAAGATCGGGGTGCCGTCCAAGGGCCGGCTGATGGAGAAAACCTTCGACTGGTTCGGTGCACGTGGGCTGAGCATGGCGAAGACCGGGAATGAGCGGGAATATTCCGGCCGGATCGACGGGATCGACGGGGTCGAGCTGGTGATGCTTTCCGCCGGCGAGATCCCGCGCGAGCTGGCGGCGGGCCGCATCCATCTGGGCGTTACCGGATCGGATCTGGTGCGCGACAAGCTGGCGGCGTGGCGCGCCCAGGTGGCCGACTGGCAGCCGCTTGGCTTTGGCCATGCCGATCTGGTGATCGCGGTGCCCCAGGCCTGGGTCGATGTCGATACGCTGGATGATCTGGATGCCGCCGCCAGCGCCTTCCGGGCGCAACACGGGTTTCGCCTCAGGATCGCGACGAAATATCACCGTCTCGTGCGCGAATTCCTGACCGCCAATGGCGTCGCCGATTATGCGCTGGTGGACAGCCAGGGCGCGACCGAGGGCACGGTGAAGAACCTCACCGCTGAGGCGATTGCCGATATCACCTCTTCAGGCGAGACGCTGCGCGCCAACCACCTGAAAATCCTCCCGGAGGGGCTGATCCATCAAAGCCAGGCGACCCTGTTTCTGGCCCGCAATGCGGATTGGGCGCCCGATCAGACTGCGACCCTCACGGCCCTTGCGACCAGGCTGGGTCTCCTGATGCCAGGGATCTGATCTTCCTCTTGAC
This sequence comes from Paracoccus sp. IB05, assembly GCF_016405985.1. Lineage (GTDB taxonomy): Bacteria > Pseudomonadota > Alphaproteobacteria > Rhodobacterales > Rhodobacteraceae > Pseudogemmobacter. Next base: position 28,971 of record NZ_JAEFCF010000014.1, on the reverse strand, counting down.
CTAAATACTCCGGGGTGCGGGGTGGAACCCCGCTTTCACCACGAGCCAGGGGCGCGGATAGCGGTATTCCTCGAGATTGCGGCTCTCCCCGATCCGGTCCACGACCGCAAACAGCCCCGGCGCGCCGAGCGGCGTCAGCACCCCGTGCCAGGTGCCGCGATGCAGGTTCACGCCCTGCGCGCCATTGGTCAGAAACGCGCGCGGCACCGCGCCCGGGTCCGTTGCGACAATCACCAGGAAGGGCTGGTCCGACATCGGGAGGAAGGCCTGCGAGCCCTCAGGATGGCGCTCGATCAGGTCGAATTCATAGGGCAGGGCGCGCGGGACCGCGCTGAAAACCGAGATGCCGGCGCGGCCGGGCGGGGCGGTCCCGGCTCCGAAATCCAGACGGGCAAGGTCATGATGGCGCTGGCAGAGCCCGTCATTGATCAGGCGGTGGGGGCCGGTTGCCTCAAGAACGTCGCCGAAGGGGGCGAAGGCGTCCGGTGTCAGGGGGTCTGGGTGGATCTCCATGGCGGCCTTTACGCTTGTGGTGAGCGCCGGGGGCTTTCCGCCCCCAGCCGGCTGGCTTTTTGAACCAATGGCAAAACCAGCTGCTCCCCGAAGGTGTTTTCAGACAGAAAATGCGAGCAGTCAGCGCCCGAAGGCGCCAGGGCCGCGCAGTTTCGCGTGGCGGTTGACGTCCTTGTAAAGCAGGTAACGGAAGGGACCCGGGCCGCCGGCATAGCAGGCCTGGGGACAATAGGCGCGCAGCCACATGAAATCGCCCGCCTCGACCTCGACCCAGTCCTGGTTGAGTTTATAGACCGCCTTGCCCTCAAGCACATAGAGCCCGTGTTCCATGACATGGGTCTCTTCAAACGGAATCACGCCGCCGGGCTGGAAGGTGACGACGGTGACATGCCCATCATGGCGCAGATCGTCGGGCGCGACGAAACGGGTGGTGGCCCAGACGCCACCGGTTTCGGGCATCGGGGTGGGGGCGATATCGCGCTCATTGATCACGATGGGGTCGGGGGGCGTCAGGCCCGGGGCGGGCTCCCACAGTTTGCGGATCCAGTGGAACCGCGCGGGGCTGCGGCCTTCGGCAAACAGCGTCCATGAGGTGCCGGGCGGGATATAGGCATAGGCGCCTGCCTCCATCTCATAACCCTCGCCGTTCAGCGTCAGGGTGGCGAGGCCGCCGGTGAAGAAGAGCCAGCCTTCGGCGCCGGCATCGGGTTCGGGGGTCGCGGAGCCTCCGCCGGGCGCGACCTCCATCACATATTGGCTGAAGGTTTCCGCAAAGCCCGACATCGGGCGGGCGATCAGCCAGAGCTTTGTTTTATCCCATCCCGGCAGGAAACTGGTGAGGATGTCGGAGAAACAGCCCTTCGGGATCACCGCATAGGCATCGGTGAACACGGCCCGTCCGGTCATCAGCCGGGTCTGCGGGGGCAGGCCGCCTTCGGGAGCGTAATAGCTGCGTGTGGTCATGGCAGGAGGTCTTTCAGACGAAGGGTGGCAATGCGTTCCACCTGGGTGCAGGCGGCCTTGAACTCGGTCTCGCTGTCATTGGCGAGGCGGGCCTCAAACGCGGCGAGGATCGAGGTTTTGGTATTGTCACGGACCGCGATGATGAACGGAAAGCCGTGACGCGCGGTATAGGCGGTGTTGAGGCGCTGAAAGGTTTCGCGCTCGGCATCGGTCAGGGCATCAAGCGCCGCCGAGGCCTGTTCGGAGGTGCTTTCCGCCGTCAGCCGTTTCGCGGCGGCCAGTTTGCCGGCGAGATCGGGATGGGCGCGCAGCACCTGAAGCCGTGCCTCGGGGGATGCACGGCGGAAGGCGCGGGCCAGTACAGAGGCCAGCCCCGCAGCACTGTCATGGGCGGGGCCAAGCTCCAGCTCCCAGGCCTGATCCGCGATCCAGGGCGAATGTTCGTAAATGCCGCCGAACCGGGCGACAAATGCCGCGCGCGACATCTGCGAGGGGCGGTCCTGCGCGACCGGTGGATGGATGCGTCGCCAGTGATCGGCAATATCGATGCGGCGGGGGAACCAGACGCCCTCATGACCCTGCGCGTAATCGAGAAATTTCTGCAGGCCGGCAAATTTTCCGGGCCGTCCGATCAGCCGGTTATGCAGGCCTATGGAAAACATCTTCGCATGACCCGCGAGGCCTTCGGCATAAAGCACATCAAAGCTGTCCTTCAGATAGGTGAAGAACTGCTCGCCGGTGATATAGCCCGGCGCAGTGGCAAAGCGCATGTCATTTGCCTCGAGCGTATAGGGGATCACCAGCTGATCATGGTCGCCGGTGGTCAGCCACCAGGGCAGATCGTCGTCATATGTGTCGGAAATCCAGGCGAGGCGCCGGGTCGCGGCGGTCAGCCGCACCGTGTTCATCGAGCAGCGTCCGGTATACCAGCCCGAAGGCGGCGCCCCGGTGACCTCTTCATGCAGGCGGAAAGCCTCGGCAATCGCTGCGGCCTCATCGGCCTCGGGCATATCGCGATGTTCGACCCATTTCAGCCCGTGGCTCGCGATTTCCCAGCCCGCCTCCTGCATCGCGGCCACCTGTTCGGGGTTGCGCGCCAGGGCAGTCGCGACGCCGTAGATCGTGACCGGAATCCCCCGCCGGGTGAACAGGCGGTGGAGCCGCCAGAAGCCCGCCCGCGCGCCGTAATCGTAAAGCGATTCCATATTCCAGTGGCGCAGGCCAGGCCAGGGCTGCGCGCCCGCGATATCCGAGAGGAAGGCTTCGGACCCGGCATCACCATGCAGGATGTTATTCTCGCCGCCTTCTTCATAATTCAGCACCAGCGAGATGGCGATCTTCGCCCCCCCAGGCCAGGCCGCATCGGGAGGATTGGGGCCATAGCCTCGGAAATCGCGGGGGTAGCGGGTCATGAATACGGGCTCCGGCAGTGCTGTCACACAGGAGAATAGCGCGTGGCGGGCGGCAAGGCTTTTCTGTTTTGCGCGAAACTCCTTCCTGGTCTTACGGGTCTTGTTGCAAGAGACTCGCCTGCGCGGCGCTGCCATGCTTTGCTGGCGGCACTGATCAGGAGAGGGGCGGCAGATGGGTGGCAGGCTGACGACACATGTGCTGGACACCGCGCGGGGCCAGCCGGCAGCGGGGCTTGCGATCAGCCTGTGGCGCATCGAAGGGAACGGGCGCGCGCTGCTTGCCCGGGTGGTGACCAATGCGGATGGCCGCTGCGATGCACCGCTTCTGGCGGGGGAGGCGATGCGGGCCGGGGAATATGAGCTGGTCTTTGCCGCGGGCGATTATCTGCGCCAGAGCGGCCAGGCCCAGGGCGATGGGCTGTTTCTTGACCAGATCCCGATCCGCTTTGGCATTGGCTGCGCTGACCAGCATTATCACGTGCCACTGCTGCTGAGCCCCTTCGCCTATTCAACCTATCGGGGCAGCTGACCGCCGGGCCTTTTTCCCTGGATTGCGGCCCTTCCGGATGCTATTTTTGCAGGGCCCGACAAATTACGTAGAATTCCGCCGGTCGGGAAAGGCTGACTTGCAGTCTGCCCCTAACCTTGGCATGTCACTCGCGTAATTGCATTGTTCCGGAGAGATCACATGGCGTTTCTGAGGCATGGCTTTGCCGTTCCCGCAATGGTCGTTCTGATGAGTGGAAGCGCCCATGCGGCGCTGACCGCTGATCAGGTCTGGCAGTCCTGGAAGGACGGCGCCGGCCTGATCGGGCTGACCATCAATGTCGCGACCGAAGCGAATTCGGGCGGCACTCTGACCCTCAACGGTCTGAGCATCGCGCCGGAAGGCGCGCCGGATCCGCTGACCGTCTCGGCGCTGACCCTGACCGAGAACAGCGACGGCACCGTCACCATCACCCCCGGCGACGCGATCGGCTTCCAGACCGGCACCGCCGAAGAAGGTGGCACGGCCAAACTGACCCATGACGGTCTGTCCATCATCGCCCGCGAAGGCGATAATGGTGGCATCATCTATGATTATTCGGCGAAAAAGCTCGATATTGCCTATGATTTCACCACCCCGGGCTTTGCTTATGGCGAAGATGAAACCCCGGCACCGGGCAAAGATAACGGCAACTTCACCTTTGAAGGGCTGAAGGGCAGCTACAGCGATATCCCGGGCACCAACCGCGTGTTCTCGGTGGCGCTTGAGACGGCGAAGCTGATCTATTCGGTCAATTCGGACCAGCCATCGATCGAGACGAAAAGCATCTCGAGCAGCGAATCCGTCGATCTGGCGCTGACCGCTGAATTCACCCTGCCGACCACGATCACCCTTGGCGAGATCCAGTCGCCGGCTGATTTCGGTACCGCGCTGCAACAGGGTCTCCAGCTCAAGCTGAACACCACCAACGGCGCCTCCACGGGCAAATCCAGCGAGAAGTCGATGTTCATGTCGTTTGACATGGATATGAAGGCCGGCCCGGCTACGGCGGATGTGCTGTTCAACAAGGATGTCTTCAGCCTTGCCTCCAAAGGCAATGACGGCATGGAGATCATCGTGACCTCCGAAGGCCTGCCGGCCCCGGCAAAGATCAACATCGCCAATGTCGAGATGAATCTGCTTTCGCCGGTCATGTCGGGGGAAACCGCTGCCGATTACGGCCTGAAGCTGATCCTTGGTCAGCTGACGCTGAATGACGAAAGCTGGGGCCTCTTTGACCCGAATTCCGCGCTGAAGCGTGATCCGATCGATCTGGCGCTTGATCTCAGCGGCAAGGCGAAAGTCGACTGGATCGCGATGGCGGTTGCAGATGAAACCGGCGGTGAGCCGGTGATCCCGGAGCCGGAATCGCTGAACATCACCCAGGCCGCGCTGAAACTGGCCGGTGCCGCCCTTAACGCAACCGGCGCGCTGACCTTCGACAACAGCATCGGCTTCCCGGCTCCGCTGGGCGAAGTGAATGTGAACCTCACCGGGGCAGAGCAGCTGATCAACGGCCTGATCGCCATCGGCGTCATCGCGGAACAGGATGCAATGGGCGCGCGGATGATGATGGGCATGTTCATGGTGCCGGGTTCGGAACCCGACAGCCTGACCTCGAAAATCGAGTTCAAAGAAGGCTTCAGCATCTTCGCAAATGGCCAGCAGCTGCAATAAGCTGAGGCCTTGGCCCGACAATCCGGAACGCGGCCCTTCGGGGCCGCGTTCTGCATTTGCGGGACTGCATTTGCGGGAAAGCGGTTTACAAAAGAGCAGCCGACGGGCCATCGGTCTCGCGCCGGATTGCCTCGCGGATATGCGTTACGATGTAATCGGCAAAGAGCTTCAGCTTCGGGTCTTTCAGCCGCCGGTGCTGCATCAGGATTGCGAGCTGGGTGTCGAGCGGCGGCGTGGCCACCGCCACCGGCACCAGCCGGCCCTCGCGCAGATGCGCCGCCACCTCAAACAGCGGTTTGAGCACAATGCCCCGCCCATCCAGCGCCCAGCCGGTCAGCACATCGCCATCATCACTTTCAAACGGGCCGCTGACGGCGAATTGCTGCGGCCCGTCAGGGGTTTCCAGCGTCCAGCGATATTCGCGCACGCCCGGATAGCGCAGGATCAGGCAGTCATGCCCGTCTCTGATCAGCGCCGCGCCATCCGCCGGCATCCCGCGCCGCGCGACATAATCCGGCGCGGCACAAAGCACCCGCGGCGCCCCTGAGATCAGCCGCATTTTCAGCGAGGAATCCTCGGGCATGCCAAGATGGAAGGCGAGGTCGATCCCCTCGGCCAGGATATCCACCGGCCGGTCCGAAAGCCGCAGCCGCAGCTCGATCTGCGGCCAGAGATCCTTGAAGGCGGGCACATGTGGCGCGATCAGCCGCCGCCCGACCCCCAGCGGTGCCGAGATGACAATGGTGCCGCGCGGATTCTGCGTCGCGGTCATCAGGGCCGCTTCGGCCTCTGCAATCGCCTCAAGCACCGTGAGCGCGCCATCGTAAAACAGCCGCCCGTTCGAGGTCGGTTGCAGCGAGCGCGTGGTGCGGTTGAAGAGCCGGGTGCCAAGATGCTTTTCCAGCTCGGAGATCCTGGACGAGGCGACGGCGGGCGAACAGCGCTGATCCCGCGCCGCCGCTGACATCGAGCCAAGGTCATAGACCCTGACGAACATCCTCAGATTGTTGACATAGCTCATCCTGAAATCCGGATTGGCGCAGAAGCGGAGAGAGTTTGATTGTTCGGCCCTGTTTGAAAGTGCCCAGAGATTATCCCGGTTAACAGGAAAGCCGGCTTCGGTATAGCCTGGCATTCAGGCAGAAGAGGCGACGGCAATGTATGATTTCACAGTACTCTGGGACTGGATGCAACTGGCGGCGCGCTGGCTGCATGTGATCACGGCCATCGCCTGGATCGGATCGAGCTTTTATTTCGTGGCGCTGGATCTGGGGCTGAGGAAATCCCCCGACCTTCCGCCGGGGGCCTATGGCGAGGAATGGCAGGTTCATGGCGGCGGCTTTTACCATATCCAGAAATACCTCGTCGCGCCCGAACGCCTGCCCGAACACCTGATCTGGTTCAAATGGGAAAGCTACGCCACATGGCTGTCGGGTTTCCTGATGCTGGTGCTGGTCTATTACATGGGCGCCGAGCTTTTCCTGATCGACCCCCGGGTGATGGAGCTGCAGGTCTGGCAGGCGGTGGCGATCTCGGTCGGATCGCTCGCCTTCGGATGGCTGGCCTATGATGCGATCTGCCGGGTCTTTGTGAAATCCAATCAAAGCCTTGTCATGCTGGCCTTGTTCGGCGTTCTGGTGGCGATGTCGTATTTCTATGCCTCGGTCTTTTCTGGCCGGGCGGCGCTTTTGCATCTGGGTGCCTTTACTGCGACGATCATGTCCGCCAATGTCTTCCTGGTGATCATCCCCAATCAGAAGATCGTGGTGGCGGATCTGAAGGCGGGCCGCAGCCCCGATCCGAAATATGGCCGCATCGCCAAGCAGCGCAGCACGCATAACAACTACCTGACGCTGCCGGTTTTGTTCCTGATGCTGTCGAACCACTACCCGCTGGCCTTCGCGACCGAATATAACTGGATCATCGCGAGCCTTGTTTTCCTGATGGGCGTCACCATTCGCCACTGGTTCAACGCCCGCCATGCCGGGCGCGGCAATCCGCACTGGACCTGGGGCGTGACGGTGGTTCTGTTCCTGATCATCGCCTGGCTCTCGACCGCGCCCCTGCGGCTGGTGGCCCAGGATGCGGCGCTGAAAGGCGAGGCGCTGCGCTATGCGAGCGCGCCCGGCTTCGGGGATGTGGTCTCGATCGTGCAGGGGCGCTGCTCGATGTGTCACGCGGCGGAACCCGCCTGGGAGGGAATGCTCTGGCCCCCGAAGGCGGTGGTGCTGGAAAGCGAAGCGCAGATCGCGCATGAGGCACGGCGGATCTACCTCCAGGCGGGCGTCACCCATGCGATGCCGCCAGGCAATCTGAGTTTCATGGAAGAGACCGAGCGCCGCCGGATCATCGACTGGTACCGCGCGGCAAGTGTCCGGCCTGATCCGGTGTGACGGGTCCGGCCTGACTTCCGCCGATGCGGCCGGGGCGGGGGATTCCCGTCTCGACAAAGCCAGCCCCTCAAGAAAGACTTGCCGCATCCCTGCCTGATCCCGGGTGCCCGATGCTGCTGAAATCCCTCCTGATCGCTGTTGCCCTGACGCTGCCAGCCGCGGCCGCGCGGGCCGAGCTGCGCCAGCACGGGAACACCATCTTCACCCTGCCCGAAGGCTGGAGCATGGGCCAGCGCGAGGCCAATGGCACCCTGACCCTCTGGTCGCGCCTGCCCGATGACGAATGCGAATTCTGCCGGATGTGGATCGCGCGCTCGCAGGTGAAGACCGGTGCACCGGACAAGCTTCTGGCGCGCAATCTGCGGCTGTTTCTGGACCCGGACGAGCCGGAGCCGGAGCGGATCGGCGAGGTATCGCTTTCGCAGGAGGGCCGCCACAAGGTCGCGATGCAGGCGCTGAAATCGGGGCGCGATGTGCAGATCCTGCTGGCGGTCGAAATCGCGGATCGCACCGAATTCTATGGCTTCGAGGCCGACAGCCGGGATGAGGCGCGGATTGCCGCCAGTATGGAGATTTTCGCCCGCGACATCGTGCCGATGATCCTCACGGCGCGCTATCTGACCGAAGGGGCAGCCCCGCTTCTGGGTGCGCCTGATCCGGGCGGGATCTCCGGCGTCTGGCAGGGCACCGGCACCCGCTGGTCGCTCGGGATCGACATGATGATGAAGATGACGCTTGAAAGCGAGATCTTTGTCTTCTGGAAGGATGGCACATTCTACGATGGCACCCCGCCAGGCGGGCTGCAGAGCTTTGACCGCGCGGCGGCGCTCAGGGCAGGGGATATGTCCTTTGGCAATTACCGGATCCGGGGGGATCAGCTGCTGCTGGACTATGCCGATGGGCAAAGCGACACGCGCAGCATCGCGCAGGGCGATATGGAACAGGGCTTTGACTGCACAGACAGTGCGACCTGCACCCGGGTGCAGACATTGCCCGATGGCACAAAAATCAACGGCAGGATCGAGAGCTTTTCCCATACCGGGTTTTCCCCGGGCAGCGGGATCACCGGCGGCACCACATTTTCCAGCACGCTTTATTTCGCGCCGGACGGGCGCTGGAGCTATGACAGCTTCGGCGGTGCAAGCGCCAGTTTCGAGAGCGGCGGCTATGCCGGCAGCAGCAGCTCGGCGCAATCGGGGCGCTACCGGGTTGAGAATGGCACCGTCATCCGCAGCTTTGAGAATGGCAGCCCGGATCTGGTCCAGATGATCTTTCTCGACGCTGCGGGCAATGTGATGATCGGCGGCGATTACCTGAAAACCGGACCCTGAGGACACGCCCGGGACTGGGTTTCCTGAACGGTGCCGCCGCTGAGGGGCGATGCCCGAGGGGGGGCGGGCCTCAGTTCCCCAGCTTGGCGTGAACCTCGTCAAGATCGACCTCGTCCTTTGGCAACTTGTTGCCGGGATTGTCGAAATCATAGCGGAAGAGCTGGAAGTCGCGTTTGTAGATCTCCCACATCAGATGCATCGAGAGATCGTCGAAATAATCTTCGACCGGGTGCAGGCGTTTCGGCCCGTGACCTTCGGATTCGTTAAAACGCGGGATGGTTTTCAGATCGACGGGATGTGCGACCTCGATCCTGTCGAGCACCGATTGCATGCCTTCGTTGAATTTCTCGGTAAAGACGATGCGGTCATAGCGGCCGCCATTCACGATAAAGGTCGAGACATGGCCGGCCATGGCTGACCAGTGAATATCCGGCTCCATTGGTTTTTTCCAGCGGATGGTGTCGCGCGCGAACAAAAGGAACCGGCGGAAGCTCCTGATCTGGTCGAACTCCTGCTTGCCGTCCTCGCCGCCGACCTCGATCCCGTATTTCTGGATCAGAAGCGGCACCAGATTGCCCCGGTAGCGGCGGCCATTCCTTTGAATGCCGCAGATCTTGTCGAAAAACGACGACAGGATCCGGGTATAGGGATTCCGAACGCAGGTGAAGGCATAGCTCTTATGCGCCTTCACATTGGCCTCGATCTTTGGCTGGCTCGCCTCCAGCGCCCATTTATGCATATCGGCGGTGGCATCATGGATATCGCCGTCAAAGAAGCGGCCATGATCGGAATAGAACATGATCTGACCAATGGTCGAACAGGCGCATTTCGGCACCACGCGGTAAACCACGCTTTCACTTTCGGTCATCCAGGTGCCGGGAAAGCCCATTCACATCATCCTTTTTCCGAACTGCAGCGCGATGCCCCGTTCCGGGCCCACCACAAAAATACCCCTGCGGGCATGCGTGCCAGGTGCCGGGATGTACCACAAGAGCTTCGCCTGGAAAAAGCAAAGAAATCCGACCTTTTCAAGGAAGTATGAAGCCCTTTATCAGATAGTCTGGTAAGAGCGTAGCGCCGGCCCGCAAAGCCGGCGGCACAGTAAGACGAGACCCATGGCGACGATTGCCTATATCCTGTTATGTCACAAAGATCCTGCCGGGATCATCGCCCAGGCAGAGCGGCTGACCGCTGCCGGGGATTGCATCGCCATCCATTTCGACGCGAGCTCGTCGCAGGCCGATTTCGATCAGCTGCGCATGGCGCTTGCCGGCAATCCGCTGGTGGTTTTCGCGAAACGGCGCATCCGTTGTGGCTGGGGTGAATGGAGCCTTGTCGAGGCCACGCTGCTTGCCCTGCGCGCGGCGGTCGCGGCCTTCCCCAGAGCCACGCATTTCTACATGCTCTCGGGCGATTGCATGCCGGTCAAGACGGCGGAATATGCCCATGACGTCCTCGGCCGTGCGGATGTGGATTATATCGAGAGCTTCGATTTCTTCCGCTCGGACTGGATCAAGACCGGCATCAGGGAAGAGCGGCTGATCTATCGCCACTGGTTCAATGAACGCAGCAGCAAGACCTGGTTCTACCGGTCACTGGAATGGCAAAAGCGGCTCGGGCTGGAACGTAAGATCCCCGCCGATCTGGTGATGCAGATCGGCAGCCAGTGGTGGTGTCTGCGCCGCCGCACCGTCGAGGCCTTGCTGGATTTCATGCGCAGGCGCCGGGATGTGATGCGGTTTTTCCGCACGACCTGGATCCCGGATGAGACCTTCTTCCAGACCCTCGTGCATCATATCGTGCCGGAAAACGAGATCCGCACCCGGACCCTGACCTTCCTTCTGTTCACCGATTACGGGATGCCGGTGGTCTTCTATAACGACCATTATGACCTGCTCTTAAGCCAGGATTATCTCTTCGCGCGCAAGGTCAGCCCGGAAGCCACCGATCTGAGGGCGCGGCTTGGCGATCTCTATGCGCAAAAAGGCAAAACCTTTCATATCTCGGATGAGGGGCGCAGTCTGTTCCGCTTCCTGAGCGCGCGCGGCAGGGTGGGGCGGCGCTACGCCCAGCGGTTCTGGGAAACCGAGGCCAGCCTCGGGCGCGAACGCACGCTGATGATGGTCACCTGCAAGAAATGGCATGTGGCAAAACGGCTGGTCGAACGCGCGCGGAATGTCAGCAGCCTCCAGGCCGTGGATTACCTCTTCAATGAGGACAGCACGCCCTTGCCTGATCTGGGGGGCATCCAGTCGACGCTGGAGAAACGCACGCGGCACCGGCGTGCGCTCGTCCGGATGCTGTACGACTATTGGCAGACCGACCGGCTGGTCTTCTGCATCGACCCGGCCTCGGTCGAACTGATGCAGGATTTCTACAATGACAAGGCGCGGGTGAAACTCCTTGAGATCGACTGCGATTTCACCGATGACTATCTGATCGGGCATGCGAAACGGGTGGGGCTGGCTGGGACCAGTTCTCCGCGCGAGACGCTGGAGCGGCTGTTGCCGACCATCCGCTATGACGTGAAATTCGAGAGTGACCGTATACGCGAGAATGACTTCCCCGAATTCCACCGCATCCGCCAGCGCGGCACGGCGGCAGAGAATGCCCGGGTCTTGCAGGATTTCTTCGGCATCCCGCTGAGCGAGGCGGAAGAAATCGCCGGCACATCCTATCTCTTTGTGGACTGAAGATCCGCAATTTTTCCAAACCGGAGCCTGCCCATGAGCTGGAATTACGATCCGCAGAATATTTTCGCCCGCATCCTGCGCGGTGAGATCCCGAACAAGACCGTGGCGGAAAGCGCGCATACGCTGGTGTTTCACGACATCGCGCCGCATGCGCCGGTGCATGTGCTGGCGATTCCAAAAGGCGCCTATGTCAATTTCGACCATTTCGCCGCTGAGGCGCCAGAGGCCGAGATCATCGATTTCCACCGCACGGTCGCGAAAGTGATCGCCGATCTGGGGCTTTCCGGGCCGGAAGGCTACCGCGCCATCACCAATGCCGGCACGTCAGGCATGCAGGAAGTGCCGCATTATCACCTGCATATCCTCGGTGGCCGCGTCCTCGGCCGGCTTGTCGAAAAAGCGTAACCGCTTCACCCGCGCGACCGGAATTTTAAGTAAAATTCCGGGCCGGTTTCTGTGCAGAAACCGGCCTCGTGCCGGGCGCGGCGTCAGGATAGGGTGATCTGTCGCCCGGCCTCTGCGAGGACACCATGCTGATCGGTCCAGGTCATTTTCAGCACAGCGCTTTCGCGCGCTTTGAAGGTGAACTCGATATAGGGATTTTGCGAGATTGCCGTTTCCGGCAACCAGTCCAGCACCAGGGTCTCCCCCAGCCTGGCCTCGAACCGCGTCAGCGTGTCGCGAGGGATCGGGGCGCCTGCCGCATCAAGGCGCAGACCGCTTTCCATGATATGCACGACCTGGGCGCGCACCCGGACGATCTCATCTTTTGCGGGCGTCTCATTGCTCAGCCAGATCCGGGGGGGATTTGCCATCTTATGCCCTCCTTAAAGGCCGCAGCCGCCGGCGGCGACGGTGATCTGGCCGCGGGTGTCGAACACCCGGCCATCCTTCATCCGCGCCAGCGCGCGCACATGCATCGTCTCGATCAGCCGCAGCCTGACCGCCACATCTGCCGCACCACTGGCCTGAGAAAAGCGGAACCGGCAGGCCAGCGGCATCGGGTTCCGCTCGGCCAGCACGATCAGTTCCTCACACCAGCTGTCATCGGTGATTGCTTCCGTTACATGCACCCGCACCGGCACCGCCGAAGGGTTGTCGCCAAGAGCCGGCAGGTCAAGCGCGAGGCCCTCGCTCACCGCGTCCGCCGCGCCGATGAAGTCCGCCGCGATGCGGTCGGATTCGGCGGTATCGGCGCGTGCGGCTGCGGTCGAGCTTTGTGCTGCCGCGGCCGTTCCCAGAAGCGGCGAGACGCCAAGCGCCGCCCCCATTGCTGTCCCCATGATCATCACCTGACGGCGGTTCAGTTCAGCGCAGGAAGTCATTGAACATCCCATCAATCCAGACAAAATCCTCGGCCATGAGATCTGGTGTCCGCACATCGATGTCGATCTGCGTCTGATGTACCAGACCGTCCTGGCCGACCGCATAGGTGAACTCGACCGAGATCGCCTCCTGCGGATCGCCATTCACCAGCATATAGCACAGATTATCGGGCAGTTCCGCCACCACATCCTCGCCCCTGACCCGCTGGCCGATATTCCCGGCCACGATCCGCCCGATATAGTTCGCGACATGGCCCGATTTCGGGTAATGGCCGAAATGCGGGGAAATCGCGCCCATGGAATCCCCGATGATATAGACGCTGTCATCGCCCCGCGCGGTGAAGAAACGTGGATCCATATCGGCCCAGCCGGTCGGCCTGCCGTCTTCACCCTTGCCGATCAGGTCGGCATACCAGACCATGTCTGACGCCTGATGCGGCGGCATGAAGACCGCATCGTCAAAGTCGAAATCCCCGGCCTCGGTCATGATCCGCTTGTTATAGGGATCGACCTCTTTCACCTTCGCATTCGGCACATGGGTGATGATATCGGGGTAAAGCTCCTCAAACGCCGCTTTATAGCCGGCGCCGATCGGCGCGATTTGCGGTTTCGGATCAAGGATGAGGATCTTCGCCGGGATCTTGTTTACCTTGAAATGCCAGGCCATCACGCAGGCGCGCTCATAGGGCGAGGGCGGGCAGCGATGCGGTGGCGGCGGCAGCGTCATCACGATGGTGCCGCCCTTGAAATTGTGGATCTTGTTTTTCAGCGCGAGATGCTCGGAGTTCGGGATATAGGCTGATCCGAAATTCTGGCGGGTATATTCGGCGGCCTGTCGGTCCTCGCCGAACCAGGCCTCATAGGCGTTGCGGATCCCCCCGGCGAGGATCAGGAAATCGTAATCGACCTTGCCCTTTGAAGTATGGACGGTCTTTGCCGCCCGGTCGATATTCGTCACCTCGCATTGCACGAGGGAATAGCCCCATTTCTGCGCCGGGCGCAGCAGGTCCTGGGTCAGGAAGGCGGTATCGACCACGTCGATCAGCCATTTGTTCGACATCGGGCAGGACCAGAAGATCGGGTTCCTCTCCAGCAGGATGATCTCGGCCTCGGGGAGTTCTTCGCGCAGATGGCGCGCGGCAGAAAGCCCGCCCCAGCCGCCGCCACAAATGACGATCCTCGGGCCCTTGCCCTGGCGCGACATCAGGAGCGTCTCGGATGTCAGACCTTCGGGCGCGGCCAGGGCGGCCCCGCCGATCCCGGTCAGAAGCGCCAGTGACGGCGCGGCGGTCAGCAATTTGCGGCGGGTGAAATGCGGGCTTTTTATCATTGGCTGGAACTCCTCCCGAGAGTTGTCTGGCGCATCACAGCCAGACCAGCCACAATCCCCGCGAGAATACCGGCGCTTGCGACCAGACTGGCCAGCGAAAGTGTCGAGACACCGCTCAAAGCTTGCCCGATAGAACAACCCATTGCAAGAACGCCGCCAAAGCCCATCAAAATTCCTCCAAGGGCGGCAATAAGGGAATGGCTTCCCGAGGTGAAACTTTCCAGCGCAAAGCTGCGGGTGACAAGCGCGGTGAGGAAGGCTCCCGCGAGCGTGCCTCCGACCACGGCGAGGCCGAAGGCGACCGCGCGGCCTGAGGACAACATCAGCCACAAAAGCCCTTCGCCCATGGGCGCGACAAAGCTGATGGAAGACAGGATTTTCGGGTCGAACGGGTCATCGGTGGTGAAACTGATCCACCAGCCCGCGACCACGCAAAGCCCGATCAGAAGGGCAGAAAACGCCTCGACCGGCCGTTTGAAAACCGGGCGCGCGAACCAGATCAGGGTCAGCACCGGCAGGCCCGCCGCCAGCATAAGCGCGATCATCGGCGAAAGGCCAAACCCGCGCAGGAGCCCGGTCAGGCTCAGCGCTTCAGGGCTGATCTGGCCCAGTTGCAGCGTCTGGCGCCAGGGGGCTAATACGCCGGTCAGGCTGGCCTGGGCCGCCAGCCCAAGGCATAACAGCACCAGAAGCGACCGCAGATTGCCCCCTGCCAGCAAGACCAGCGCGCGCGCGCCACAGGCATTGGCCAGCACCATGCCCAGCCCGAAAATCGCGCCGCCGATGAAGAGCCCGCCTGCGGCAAACGACCCCCGCAACGGCAGCGAGCGCGACAGATCGGTCAGCCCGAGGAAATTCAGTGCCTGGGTGCCGGAAATCGCCACCGCCAGTGCCAGCGCGAATGCGCGAAGGGGCGAGAGATCCCCCCCGCCCATCAGCCCTTTCATTCCCCGCAGGAGGCAGAACTTCCCCGCCCTGGCCGCGACCCCGAACACAAAGCCGAGACCCAGACCGAGAGTTACCGCATCCATTGAGCCGTCCTTAACCTGTTTATGCCCTCATACCGTACCCCAGGTATCGGCGCTGATCGAGGCATACCAGCCCGCGCCGTAAACCGCTTCGGCCTGGCGGAAGCTGGCATCGGCCTCAAGCGGGCTGACCCCGCCGGAGCCTTCGCGCTCGGCGAGCTTCTCGCCGTCGAAATAATAGACCCCGGCGACCGAGATCCCCCATTCCGGGCCTACAAGGCTGTAACAGGTGTTGACGAAACTCGCCGGCGCCGGCGCGGCGCCTGCCAGATCGGCGATGATCGCGGCGGCCGCGATCTTGCCCTGCGCATTGGCACAGAAACCCGATTTCGGCATGGGGGCGGCGATGGTGGCGTCGCCGACCACATAGATCCCGGGCACCTGCGCAGATTCGAACGTGTTGCCCTTCACCGGCACCCAACCGGTGTCATTGGTGACCCCGGCACGGTCCGCGATCCAGCCAGCTTTCTGCGGCGGCACCACATTCAGCACATCGGCCTTATGTGTCACACCAAATGCGGTCTCCACCGTCAGGGCACCGGCATCGACCTTTGCGACCTTGCCGTCATTATCGGCGCTGATCCATTCGATCATATCGCCGTAAAGCGCCTCCCATCCCTGTTTGAAGAGGCCCTGTTTCGAGAAGGTCTCTTTGCTGTCCAGAAGCAGGATCTTCGATTTCGGCTTGTTGGTTTTCAGGTAATGCGCCACCAGCGAGGCACGCTCATAGGGCCCCGGCGGGCAGCGGAAAGCACCATCGGTGATCGACATCACGAATGTGCCGCCATCCTCCATCGCCTCGAGCTGCGATTTCAGCAGCTGCGTCTGTGGCCCGGCCTTCCAGGCATGCGGCGCGCGGTCTGACGCGGCCTCGTCATAGCCCTCCAGCGCGCCCCATCTGATGTCGATGCCCGGCGACAGGACAAGCCGGTCATAATCCAGCACAGTGCCATCCGAGAGCGTCACTTTCTTCGCCGCGCCGTCGATCTGTTCGGCCCTGGCATGGATGACCCCGATCCCCTCGGCGCTATGAGCGGCGTAGCCATGGGTGATGCTGTCCCAGGTCCGGAGCCCGCCGAGATAGAGGTTCGAGAACGGGCAGGTGACAAATGTTTCCGAGGGTTCGACCAGGGTGATTTTCAGATCGGGGCTGTAGCGGCGCAGGTAGCGCGCCGCCGTGGCGCCGCCAAAGCCGCCGCCCACGACGACGACATGTGCCGAGGCGTTCTGCGCCCGGATCAGGCCAGGAAGCGCGAAAGTGGCGGCGCCGGCGCCAAGGCCTGCGATGAGGGTTCTGCGGGTCGTATTCATCCTTCCACCTCCGCGAAATACTTCGCCAGGGCGGCGATCTGACCGTCATCATAGCCTTTCATATGGCGGGTCATGACGGTGGTGCCCGCGGGCGGGCTGTCGCGAAACGCGGTCAGTTTCGCCGTCAAATCGGCTTCCGTGAGACCGGCGATCGAGGGGATGGCGCCCGGCGACTGGCCGGCGGGGCCGTGGCAGCTGGCACAGGGGCCGGCGAGGATCTGGGCCTCGGATACCGTGCTCTGCGCAAGCGCAAATCCGGGGGCGGCGACTGTGGCAAAGGTCAGGGCGGCAAGCAGCCCTCTCAGGGTGGGGTGCTGGGGGGGCGGAAGCATGGTCGGGTCCTCTTTCCTGGCCATCTGGCTTGGGTATGGGCTGATGCGGGTCTCACGCCGCGCGACACGCCATTCTTGCGGCCATGTCCCTGTCGCGCAAGAAAATATCCCAGGCGCTTCGCAGGGGGCGGGCAGGTGAAATCTGCTCCCATAGTGGGGGGAAAGAGGATTTATCCGGTCTGACGCGATGTGCCAGCGGCCAGCACCAGGTCAATCGCCGCAAGGGTTCGTGCGCTGGCGCCCTGCTGCTGATCGAGGAAGGCCCGGATCTGCGCCGGATCAGTCTGGTCGGGCTGCGACAGCGCGGCGGTCAGCCTGTCCGCAAGTGCGGGGGGCGCGTCGGCCTGGTCGCCCAGACTGACCGCGACCCCGGCAAAGGCGGCCTCTTCGAACGGGAATTCGATGGTCCAGGTCCAGGGGCCGGTGACCACCGGCTTCATCAGCATCAGCGCCTCGGAAATATTATGTGCGCCGCGCGGGTTGAAGCCGCCGCCGACCACGACCCGGTCCGCCGGGGCGAGGCAGAAGAACATCTCGCCCAGGCTGTCGCCGAGAAGGATATCGGTGCCGCTGTAATCACCGCCGGGGAAGGAGGTAAAACCAGCAGGCTCGGGCGGCAATGCCGTGCTGCGACGGATCACCCGCAGCCCGGCCGCGGTCAGCCCGTCACAGACGGCTGAAAAGCGTTCGGGCGCGCGCGGGACATAGATGAAGAACGGGGCCGGGCGGGAGGCGCTTCGCGCTGCGTCCCGAAGACGGAGAATGACATCGGTATAAAGCGGCTCCTCGACCTCGACGCCGCTGGCGATGGTGATGATTTCGCGCCCCTGGCCGATGGCTGCGCGGATGGCGCTTGCGGCTTCATCAAGGCCGGGCGGCAGCGGCTGATCGAACCGCAGCTCGCCGGTGACGGTGATATTGTCGAGGCCGATGCTTTCAAACCGTGATTTTTGCAGGTCGGATTTCACGAAAGCCCCGGCAAAGCCCCGGATTACTCTTTGCCGCAGCCTCAGCCCCTTGCTGTCACGCGCCAGCGAGGGCGAGGGGTATTGCGCATTGCACATGAACAAAGGCACGCCCGCGCGCCGCGCTGCAAAGATCATCGCGGGCCAGATCTCGATCTCCAGGGTCAGCCCGATCCGGGGGCGGCAGGCCCGGAAAAACCGGCGCCAGCACCAGAACATATCCAGCGGCACCCAGACCGCCGCGAGCTGACCCGAGGCGATCTCGGGTGCGAAAAGCCGGGCGGATTCGCGCCTTCCGGCAGGGGTGAAATGGGTCAGTACGACCTGGTCTCCGCGCGCAAGGCACAGGCGGATCAGCGCGGTGGCCGAGCGCGTCTCGCCAAGGCTTACGGCGTGAAACCAGATCGCGCCCTGCGGCAGCGGACGGGAATAGATGCCGAAGCGCTCGGCCAGGTGGCGGGTGTAATCGGGATCGCGGCGCCCGCGCCGCCAGAGATAGACCAGCAAAAGCGGCAGAAGCGGAATCCACAAAAGCCGCCAGAGGATCAGGAAGAGATGCAGGATCATGGGCTGTCTCCGATCAGGGCGACCAGATCGGCGGCGAGCGGCTGCAGCGCGGCGCGGGCCTCGCTGACAAGGGTTTCCGCCTTTGCGGCGGCGTCCGTCAGGGGCGCGGCAAGGGCGGCGCTCAGGGCATCCGGATCGGGCGGCATTTCGGTGGCAAGGCCGGCGGCGTGAAGCCCGGCATAGTCATGGGCGAAATTCGCCACATTCGGCCCGTGGATCACGGGCAGGCCAAGGCAGACCGCCTCCCACGGATTATGACCGCCGGTCTCGCCCATCGCCCCGCCGATAAAGGCGCGGGTGGCGAGGCGATACCAGAGGCCCAGCTCGCCGAACGTGTCGGCAAGCCAGACCCGGGTGGCGGGCCAGGGGGTCTCGCCCAGGCTGCGCCGCGCATGGCTGAGATGCGCCGCGTCAAGCGCGGCGGCGATCTCATCCGCGCGCGCGGGCAGGCGCGGTGCGAGGATCAGCAAAGCGGCAGGATCCTGCGCGGCGATGTCGCGGAAGGCAGGGATCAGCACCGCCTCATCGGCGGGATGGGTCGAGGCGGCGATGATGATGCGGCGCCCCGCCAGCGTGGCCTGCAGCGCGGTCAGCGCATTTAGGTCGACGCCCAGCGGTTCGGCGGCGGGTTTCAGCGAATGGCCTTCGCGTACAAAGGTCGCGCCCAGCTTGCGCAGGTTCGCGGCGCTGCGGGCATCCTGTGCCTCGATCAGGGCGAAACGCGCCATGACATCGCGGTAGAGCCCGCGCAGGCGGCGGCGTTTTTTCAGGCTCCCGTCATTCATCCGCGCATTGACCCAGGCCAGCGGAATGCCACGCCGGGCGGTGTCGCAGATCAGGCCAGGCCAGAGATCCTGTTCCGACCATACCGACAGCGACGGCTGCCAGTGATCCAGAAA
Source organism: Paracoccus sp. IB05 (assembly GCF_016405985.1). Lineage (GTDB taxonomy): Bacteria > Pseudomonadota > Alphaproteobacteria > Rhodobacterales > Rhodobacteraceae > Pseudogemmobacter. Next base: position 9,706 of record NZ_JAEFCF010000014.1, on the reverse strand, counting down.
CCGCGCGCCGAAATCCGGCCCGTCCAGCGGCAGGAACTGATGCTCCGCGCCTTCGGGAAGGTTCTGCCCGATCACCCCCGCCGAAGACCGCGCGGTCGAGGTGATCAGAAACCGCAGATCCGGCGCCAGGCCCCGCATCTGCGCGATCAGCGGGCGCAGAGCCATCACCTCGCCAAGCCCGACCGCATGCAGCCACACAAGGCGGCCCGGCGGGCGGGGCAGGGTGGCTTCGCCCAGTTTCTCGCCCATTCGCTGCGGATCCTCGCGCCCCTGCGCCAGGCGCTTTCGCAGGACCCGGCGCATCAGCGGCTGCAAAAGCGGCCTGAGCCAGAGCCAGAGCCGGAGTTGCCAGCCGTCAGCCTTTGGGCTCTGGTCATTCACGAAGGGCATCAGGCGGGGTCCGGGCTCAGGTCGGGGGCAGGTGAGAGCCACGGCATTGGCTCAGGTCTGGCCCATAGCTTTGGCATAACGCCACCGCCAGTGCCAGCAATCCGCAGCATCCGCCTCAAAGCCCCCATACTGCTCTTGCGGAAAGGTCTTTCGCACTGGCAGAATAACAGCGCTTGAAACCGGACCATGTTCGGCATACAATTGCATACAATAGGCTCGCCGCCGCCTGCCAGAGTTTCTGTGCGAACTTCTGAGAGACCGGTGTTCCAGCTTGTCGCACCATGGAATCGCAGGGATCGTCATGAGCTTGTACACAGACTACCTAACCGAGATCGAAACCCGTAAGACCCAGGGGCTGCACCCCAAGCCCATCGATGATGGCGCGCTGGTGGCCGAGCTGATCACCCAGATCGAAGTGCCGGGCAATGCGTATCGGGACGATTCCCTCAAATTTTTCATCTACAACACGCTTCCCGGCACCACCAGTGCGGCAGGCGTCAAGGCGGCTTTCCTGAAGAAGATCGTGACCGGTGCGACGGTCGTTCCCGAAATCACCCCTGATTTTGCACTGGAGCTGTTGTCGCATATGAAGGGCGGACCCTCGGTCGAGGTGCTGCTGGATGTGGCGCTTGGGACGGACGCCGCCATCGCCGCGAAAGCAGGCGAGGTGCTGAAGACCCAGGTCTTCCTTTATGACGCCGATATGTTCCGCCTGCGCGATGCCTATAAGGCGGGCAATCCGGTCGCGAAATCGGTGCTGGAAAGCTATGCCCAGGCCGAATTCTTCACCAAACTGCCGCCGGTCGAGGATGAGATCAAGGTCGTGACCTTCATCGCCGCCGAAGGCGATATTTCGACGGACCTCTTGTCCCCCGGCAACCAGGCGCATTCGCGGTCTGACCGCGAATTGCATGGTCAGTGCATGATCACGCCGGCCGCCCAGGCCGAGATCGTCGCGCTGCAAAAGGCGCATCCCGATGCCCGCGTGATGATGATCGCGGAAAAAGGCACCATGGGCGTGGGGTCTTCCCGGATGTCGGGCGTGAACAATGTGGCACTCTGGACCGGCAAACAGTCGAGCCCCTATGTGCCCTTCGTCAATTTCGCGCCCGTGGTGGCGGGCACCAATGGCATTTCGCCGATTTTCGCGACCACGGTCGATGTGACCGGCGGCATCGGGATCAACCTGAAGAACTGGGTCAAAAAGACCGATGAGAATGGCAAGCCGATCCTGAACAATGACGGCAACCCGATCCTCGAACAGAAATATTCGGTCGAGACCGGTACGGTTCTGAACATCGATGTCAAAAACCGCAAACTGAAATCGGCTTCGGGCGATGAGCTGGTCGATGTGGCAGGGTCTTTCACGCCGCAGAAGATGGAATTCATGAAGGCGGGGTCGTCCTACGCCATCGTTTTCGGCAAGAAACTGCAGACATTCGCCGCCCAGACCCTCGGCGTCGAGGCGGTGCCGGTCTTCGCTCCGAACAAAGAGATCAGCGTTGAGGGCCAGGGCCTGACCGCGGTTGAAAAGATCTTCAATCGCAATGCGGTCGGCGTCAGCCCGGGCAAGATCCTGCATGCAGGATCTGACGTGCGGGTTAAGGTGAATATCGTCGGCTCCCAGGATACAACGGGCCTGATGACCGCGCAGGAGCTGGAGGCGATGGCGGCGACCGTCATTTCGCCGCTGGTCGATGGCGCCTATCAGTCGGGCTGCCATACGGCATCGGTCTGGGATAAAAAGGCCCAGGAGAATATTCCGAAACTCATGAAATTCATGAACAATTTCGGGGTGATCACCGCGCGCGACCCGAAGGGCGTCTATCACGCGATGACCGATGTGATCCATAAGGTGCTGAATGACATCACCGTGGATGACTGGGCAATCATCATCGGCGGTGACAGCCATACCCGCATGTCGAAAGGCGTGGCCTTTGGCGCAGACAGCGGCACCGTGGCGCTGGCACTGGCGACCGGCGAGGCGACGATGCCGATCCCGCAATCGGTGAAAGTCACCTTCCGGGGCAAGATGAAGCCCTGGATGGATTTCCGCGATGTGGTGCACGCGACCCAGGCCCAGATGCTGAAACAGCATGGCGACAACGTCTTCCAGGGCCGCATCATCGAGGTTCATATCGGCACGCTTCTGGCGGACCAGGCCTTTACCTTCACCGACTGGACGGCCGAGATGAAGGCCAAGGCCTCGATCTGTATCTCGGAAGACGAGACCCTGATCGAAAGCCTCGAGATCGCGAAATCGCGCATCCAGATCATGATCGACAAAGGCATGGACAATGCGGCGCAGGTGCTGGCCGGTCTGATCGCCAGGGCCGATGCCCGCGTCTTCGAGATCCGCTCGGGCGAGAAGCCCGCGCTGACCCCGGATGACAACGCGAAATACTTCGCCGAAGTTCTGGTCGATCTCGACATCATCGACGAGCCGATGATCGCCGACCCCGATGTCAACAATGCCGATGTCTCGCGCCGCTATACCCATGACACCATCCGGCCCGTGTCCTATTACGGCGGCACGAAGAAGGTGGATCTGGGCTTTGTGGGCTCGTGCATGGTGCATAAGGGCGATATGAAGATCGTCGCCAAGATGCTGAAAAACGTCGAGAAAGCAAAGGGTAAGGTGGAGTTTAAAGCGCCTCTGGTCGTCGCGGCCCCCACCTATAACATCATCGACGAGCTGAAGGCCGAGGGCGACTGGGAGATCCTCCAGCGCTATTCCGGTTTTGAATTCGACGACCTGCTGCCGAAGACGAAAAACCGCACCGAATATGAGAATATCCTCTATCTCGAACGCCCGGGCTGCAACCTTTGCATGGGGAACCAGGAAAAGGCCGAGAAGGGCGATACTGTGCTGGCAACCTCGACACGCCTCTTCCAGGGCCGCGTGGTCGAAGACTCCGCCGAGAAAAAGGGCGAGAGCCTGCTGGCCTCGACCCCGGTTGTGGTGCTTTCCGCGATCCTCGGGCGCACCCCTTCGGCCGAGGAGTATAAGGAAGCGGTCGAGGGCATCGACCTGACCCGTTTCGCGCCGCCGCTGGAAAAGCCGGGCCTCGCACGGTCGGTTCATTTCTGACCGGAACCCTGGTCCGCTGAGACAGGGAAGGGCAGTGCCGGTCGCCGGTGCTGCCCTTTTCCTTTGGCTTTGCTCCCGTGGGGCGACGAATAGCATCTGGTTAAGCGGGCCGTTGCGCAGGTCAAATGTCGCGGCCTCGCCCGCGAGGCGCGGCGGCGGGGCAAATGCGACATCCCGGTCATGTGCTTGCCTGATCTCGCCGGTACAGACTTGCGCGGGCAATTGTCATCCGGAAATGTGTCTGCGCCCTGGATCAGCGGGATGCCCCGGACCGCCGATCGCCAAAACCGCGAAAGGATGCGGCGCTTTGGTCAGGAGGCGGGCACCGCGCCGCCAAGATAGGCCTCGCGGATATCCTCGCGGCTGGCCAGATCGGCAGCAAGGCCGGAGATGGTCGAACGCCCGTTCTCGATCACCACCGCATGCAGCGCGTGTTTCAGCGCGACCGAGGAGTTTTGTTCCGCCACCAGGATCGTCAGCCCGGTCTCGCGGTTCAGCCGCGCCAGCGTCGCGAAAATCTCGGCCACCACCAGCGGGGCAAGCCCCATCGAAGGCTCATCGAGCAGGAAAACCGTCGGGCGCGCCATCAGCCCGCGCCCGATGGCGGCCATCTGTTGCTCGCCCCCCGAGGTGAGGCCGGCGCGCGACTGGCGGCGTTCGCGCAGGCGCGGGAAGAATTCATAGACCTGATCAAGGCCCTGGCGGATCGCAGACTGGCACAGACCGGCGCCGATGCCGCCGGTGATCAGGTTTTCCTCGATGGTCAGCGATTTGAAGAGCCGCCGCCCCTCCAGCACCGGAACGAGGCCCTTTCGGATATGGTCATCGGGGCTTTTGCGGGTCACATCTTCGCCCCGGAAGGTGATGCGCCCGCCGGTGATGCGGCCGCGTTCGGCCGGCAAAAGGTTCGATGCCGCTTTCAGCAGCGTTGTCTTGCCCGCGCCATTCGCGCCCAGGAGCGCCGCGATCTCGCCCTGGCGGACTGTCAGGCTGACCCCGCTCAGCGCAGTGATCGAACCGGAATAGCGCACCGATACGTCGTCGAATTGCAAAATCACGTCAGACATGGCGGCACCTTTCGGGAATGGCGGCCCCGGTTATCCGGGGCCGCTTCAGGGTCAGTTCGGGCCGATCACCGTGTCAACATCGGCCTCGGTGCGGATCGTCAGACCTTTTTCTTTGGCATAGGCTTCGGAGGACGCCTCGATGATCGGGCGCAGCAAGGCCCAGTCCGGCGCGATCCAGTCCGAGACCACGTTCCATTTCTTGCCATCCCATTGCTGGAAGGTGACGTAGCCTTCGCCCTCGTGGTTGTCCCAGGTGACGTTGATCGAATGGAACAACCCTTCGGCGCCAAGTTCCTTCACCCGTTCCGGGGACAGCCGGAGATGCTCAAATCCCCAGCGGACCTCGTCACCGGTCAGGGTCCGGTTGCCGAACCTGGCCTGGGCGATGCGGATCGCCTCGACATTCAGGATGCCGTTGACGATGCCGAGATTGTGGTAGACCGAGCCGATCCGCGCCTTGTCCGACAGGTTGCCCTGGCCTTTGTCATAGACCCCGGCGATCACCTCTTTCAGCACCGGATAGTCCTGGCCCGAGGCCTGGGTGGTGATGGCAGTATAGCCAATCGCGGCCTCACCGGCCGGAAGCACGTCTTCCTCGGAATTCGACCAGACATTGCCGATGATCCTGTCGGCGGGGAAGCCGTTCCTCTGCGCCGTGGTCAGCGCCACCGGGTTCATCACGCCCCAGCCGCGCAGCACGACATAATCCGGGCGCTCCCGCCGGATCTGCAGCCATTGCGCCTGTTGCTCGGATCCCGGATGCGGCACCTCGATCTGGATCAGCTGAAAGCCGTATTTCTCGGCCAGCAGCTCATAGATCGGGATGGTTTCCTTGCCATAGGGCGAGCCGTGATAAAGGACGACGATCTTCTTGCCCTTCAGCGCCTCGAGCCCGCCTTCTTTCGCGGCGATGTAATTCACGATGCCCGAGCTTTCCGACCAGGGGTTCAGCAGAAGCGGGAAGACGTAAGGAAAGACGCGGCCATCTGTGGTATCGGTGCGGCCATGGTTCACCGTCAGGAGCGGTACCTTGTCTTCGGTCACGCCGTCGATCATGGCATAGGCGATGCCCACCGAAAGCGGGTTCCAGGCGGCGATGCCGGGGGTGGATTTCAGGCGCTGATAGACCTCGACGCCCTTTTCGACCTCATATTCGGTCTCGCCCTCGGCCCAGGTCAGTCTCACACCATTCACGCCGCCGTCGCGGTCATTGATCAGGGTCAGATAGTCGATGAAGCCACCGAAAAACCCGGTGCCACCGGCGGCATAGGGGCCGACGCGATAGGATTGCAGCGGGAAGAACTGCTCATCCGCATGGGCGGGGGCGATAGCGCCCGTCAGGATGGTTGCGGCCAGGAGGGCAGGCGCGAGGCGACGGAAGAAGGACATGATTGCTCCGGTTTAAAAGGGGACGGGCGCGCGGCTCAGGTGCGGCCCATGAGGCTTCTGACGCGGGCGGTGACCCGGTCGAGAATGGAGGAGAGCCCGTTCGGCTCGAGGATCAGGAAGGTGACGATCGTTGCACCAAGGACGATGCGCTGCGTCAGCTGGACCGAGCCGGCATCCAGCCCGCCGTCAAAGATCCAGGCCGAGCCGCGTGAAAGCAGCAGCGGAAAGACCACGATCAGCCCGGCGCCAAGGAAAGCGCCGCGAAGGGTCGCCAGCCCCCCGATGATCGCGATGAACAGGATCTGGAAGGATCGGTCGAGGTTGAACCCCTCGGGCTCGATGGTCCTGAGATATGTGAAAGACCACAGCACCCCGGCAATCCCGATGATGGCTGAGGACAATGCAAAGGCCGCCAGTTTGGTGCGCAAAACGGGCACGCCGATGACCTTAGCGGCGGTCTCATTGTCGCGCACGGCGATCAGGTTGATGCGGGCCGGGCCGTTCACCAGGCGATGGACGAAGATGGTGATGAGGGTGACAGTGGTCAGCGCCAGCAGGTAGCGGCTTTCGCGGCTGTCAAAGGTGATGCCGGCAAAGCCGAGGACCGGGGCCGAGATCACGCCCGAGGCGCTGTAATTCGAGAACCAGCCGAATTTGTTGAAGAGCCATTGGAGGAAGAACTGCGCCGCCAGGGTCGAGACTGCGAGGTAAAAGCCCTTAAGCCTCAGGGATGGCAGGCCAAAGATCACCCCCACCGCCGCCGCCGTGGTCGAGGCGAAGAGGAAGGTCAGCGGCAAAGGCAGGCCAAGCCGCAGCTGAATGTTGAACGCGGCATAGGCACCGACCGCCATGAAGGCAGCCGACCCCAGCGAGACCTGACCCGCATAGCCCGTGAGCAGATTAAGCCCCAGACCCGCCAGCGAGAGCGCCAGGAACGGCAGCAGGATCGCCTCAATCGTCCAGGGCGAGGCGAAGGCCGGCACGCCAAGGAATGCCAGGGCCAATAGGGCCAGGATCGCCAGTCTCTGGCCAGTGAGAAGCGGGCGCGCGGGCGCCTCAACCGCGAGTGACATGGCTCAGAACCTCTCGGTGATCTTGCGGCCGAAGAGGCCCTGCGGCCGGATCAGCAGCACCGCAAGCGCCACGACATAGGCGAACCAGCCCTCGATCCCGCCGCCGACATAGGGGCCAAGATAGACTTCGGCGAGTTTCTCGGAAGCGCCGATGATCAGCCCGGCGACAATCGCGCCGGGGACCGAGTCGAACCCGCCCAGCACCAGCACCGGCAGCGCTTTCAGCACGACGAGAGACAGCGAGAACTGAACCCCGAGACGCGCGCCCCAGAGAAGGCCGGCGACCAGTGCGACCACGCCGGCCGCGGTCCAGACCGCCGCCTGGATCCGGTTCAGTTTCAGCCCGATGGCAATTGCGGCGAAAGTGTCATCGGCCACGGCGCGGAAAGAAAGCCCGGTGCGGGTGAAGCGGAAAAAGCTCGTCAGGACCACGACCAGCGCCAGCGCAAGTGCCGCCGCCACCAGGTCGAAATTCGAGATGAAGATGCCGCCGATCTCGAAGGGCGCGTTCGAGATGCCAAGATCCAGCGCATGGACCTGGGTGCCCCAGATCAGCTGTGCGCCGCCTTCGATCACCCAGGCCAGCCCCAGCGTCGCCATGAAGAGCGTCATCGGCGAGCGATTGGCCAGCGGGCGCAGCACCGTGCGTTCAATCGCCAGCCCCAGCAGCCCCATGATCAAAAGCGTGATCACAAGGGCAAGGGCAAAGGGCACCCCACGCTCCACCAGGCTCACGAAGGTCAGCGCCGCGAACAGCACCATCGCCCCTTGCGCGAAATTCAGCACGCCCGAGGTTTTGTAGATCAGCACGAAACCGATGGCGACAAGGCTGTACATCACCCCCGACAACAGCCCGCCCACCGCAACCTCGATCACGAAGAGAAATTCATACCAGTCCATCACGCGGCCCCCGCCAGTGGCGCGGCGTCAGGCCCGAGATAGGCCCGGATCACCTCCGGGTCGCGGCGCACCTCATCGGGGCGGCCATCTGCGATCACCTCGCCATGGTCGAGCACGACGATACGGTCGGAAAGCCCCATCACGACACCGATGTCATGCTCGATCAGGATCACCGACAGGCCAAGCCGGTCGCGGATTGCGCGGATATGGGCCGCCATCGCGGCTTTCTCGGTGCCGGTCAGCCCGGCCATCGGCTCGTCCAGCAGCAAAAGCCGCGGATCTGCGATCATGGCGCGGGCCAGTTCCACCTGTTTTTGCAAGCCGAAGGGCAGGGTCGAAACCAGGCGCGGCAGATGTGCCTCAAGCCCCAGGAATGCCGCGATCTCGCGCACCCGGATCGCAGTCGCCCGCCCCTCGCGCCGTGAGGCCGGAAGAAAGGGCAGCCAGGCAAAGGCGGGCCTGCGGAACACAAGGCCGGAGGCGATGTTTTCGGCCACGCTCAGCCCCGGAAACAGCGCAAGATTCTGGAAGGTCCGCGCCACCCCGAGGCCCGGGAGGCGCCCGGGCGGCACATGGGCAAAGCTTTCGCCGCCAAGCACGATCCGGCCAGTGTCGGCGCGGTAGAGCCCGCTGATCACATTGACCAGCGAGGATTTCCCCGCCCCATTCGGCCCGATCACCGCCCGGATCTCGCCGGGGCGAACATCGAAGGACACGTCTTTCAGCGCACGGATGCCACCAAAAGCCAGCGAAATGCCGCTGAGCTGCAAGGCAGGCGCGGCGCTGGCCGTGACCGGCGTCACGGGGGCGATCCGGGACGCAAAGCTGCGCCGCTCCGGCTGCAGGGCCGGTTCGCTCAGGGCAAGGCCTGTCATTTCTGTCTCCGGAGGGAAGGGCGCCGCGTTATTCGGCGGCGAGGGTTTGTTTTTTGCGGGCTTCGATGGCGCGGACGCGGGGGAGGACGTGTTTGCCGAAGTATTCGACCTCTTCCTGGAAATGCAGGAAGCCCAGCAGCACGAGGTCGGCGCCGGCCTCTTTCAGGCCGGTGATGCGTTCGGCGACCTGGTCGGGTGTGCCGATCAGGTTCGGGCGGAAGCCGTCATTATATTGCACGAGGTCCTCGAGTGAGGATTTCGCCCAGTTGCCCTCGCCCTCGGGGCTGGCGCGGCCGGCATTGACCACCTGTCCGGCAAAGCCCCGGACGGCTTCGGGATTGGCCTTCGCGATGATCTCGCGCAGCACCGCCTGGGCCTCGGCTTCGGTCTCGCGCACGATGGCGAAGGCGTTGATGCCGACCTTCACCTTATGCCCGTTGGCCGCCGCTTTGGTGCGGATGTCTTCGACCTGGGCGCCGAGCCCTTCCGGCGTATTGCCATTGGTGAAATACCAGTCCGAGACCCGTGCCGCCATGTCGCGCGCCGCGCGCGACGAGCCGCCCTGGAAGATTTCCGGTTGCGGATCAACGGGTTTGGGCTTCAGGCTATAGTCGTTGAAGCGGTAGAAATCGCCCCGGAAGGTAAAGCTTTCCTCAGACCAGATGCCGCGCAGCGCCCGGATGAATTCCTCGGACCGGCGGTAGCGCTCGTCATGATCCAGCCAGGGCTCGCCGATCGCCGCGAACTCGCCCCTGAACCAGCCCGAGACCACATTGACCGCGATCCGCCCGCCCGAGAGATGGCTGATCGTGGCGATTTGCTTTGCCGCCAGCGCCGGGTTCCAGGGGCCGGGCAAAAGCGCCGCAATCACCTTCAGCCGTTCGGTATGGGCCAGCAGATCCTGGCTGAACGAGACGGATT
>NZ_JAEFCF010000013.1 GCF_016405985.1 Paracoccus sp. IB05 | reverse complement strand
GATCGCCGACCGCCGGGTGGGGTCAATATTGCGCGCCGATAGGGGGTCAGCTTTCCACGCCGATTGACAGCTTGGGCTCGCGCTTATGAATCTGCAGATTCATGGCTGCATCGGCGTGAAGGATGCGAAGCGGCTATGCGACCTTGGCATGGTCCTGCCAGAGCGCGTGCTAAGGACCGATACGCGTGGTGAGCCGCGTGCGTTTGAGGCCATTGAACCAGGGCTGCAGGCACTGATCGAAACAGGACGAATCGAGATTGCCAGAGCTGTGAAGCATCCATTTGTTGCGGAGACGTTTGCACGGATGCGTGGGCATTATGTCCGGCACGAGAGATTTGAACCACTGCAGGCCCGCTTCCGGCTTCTGATCGAAAAGCGACTCGCCGAAATCGCGAGCGGGCGTAACGCCGAGGCTCAGGCATCGCCCTGTCAGGGGCATCGGGAACCGGCAAGAGCTGTGCAATCGTGCAGCTCTTCGCCAGAGCCCGCAAGAATCTTGCTCTGTCATCTCTGCCGTCTGCCGCAATCATCAGGCAGAGGGTGCCCTCAACCGCCACCCTGAAGTTCGTCGGCCAAACAATCCTGCGCGCGCTTGGCTACCTGCATTACGCTTCAGACGCTGGGATCATTGTCACACGCTATCAAGACAGGCCGGTGGGGGTGGGCGCGGTTGAAAATAGCGGCGCTGGTCGATTCACGTCAGCCATCTTGCGTCCGGAGATAACGGTTCGACCTGGTACCGATATCGAGATCGCCACTGCAATCCACCAAAAAATCCATTCGGTCTGTTTTATCGCCAGATCCGTGAATTTCCCTGTCAGCTACGACCCAGAATTCGTTCCAGCTGACTGACGACCTTCTATCTTTCTTGACCGGCAGCCTGGTTCCGCATAAGCGAGGCTGCCCCTCAGCCAGCGCTCAGCCTGGACGCTCTGCGTCCCTGAACCGGCAATTCATACCTGTCGCCGCGAAATTGGCCCGGCAATGCCGGCGATCCGCTGACTTCCCCCTGAAGCCGACAACCGCAACTTTCACCCGGCACCAACGAAGCGTGCCAGCTTGCCGAGCGTCTGCAACCCCAGCTCCTCCGCTCCGAAGCCTTTGGCATTGCGGAACTCGGCCGCCGTGCTGAAGACCATCCCCAGCGTCACCCTTGTCGTGGCGTCCACCTCCTCGAACAAGGCCCAGGCATCGGCATGTTTCGGCCCGTTTTCGCCCCAGAGCAGCGCGTAGCTGATGCGGTCTTCGGCCAGGACCTCGTGGTAGAGGTGATGGTTCGGGAAGACCGTACCGTCCGGCGCGATCATGTCAAACACCCATTCGCCGCCGGTCCGCAGATCGATCCTCTTTGTACGACAGGAGAAGCCATCCGGTCCCCACCATTGCGGCAGGGTGTCCGGGTTCATCCAGGCGCCCCAGACCACCTGTCGCGGTGCCCTGATCACGCGCGGCAGTATCATGGTCCGCTCGGCCACCCCCGCCAGATTGTCCAGCCCCGCGTCGAAACCCTGTCGGTAACCCGTCTCCATATCCCCGACTTGCGAGGAAAGCTGCACCGTGACGACCAGCCTGCTGCCCTCCCCCTCGCTCACGAAATCCGCCGTCACCAGCGCTGCCGACTGCGTCTCGCCTTCGGATGAGATCAGCTCGTAGTTCACGCTGCGCATCGCGGGCTGCAATGCCAGCCAGCCGCATTCGCAGCGGATCTCAGGCTGCCCTTCCACCCTGCACAGCGAGACTTCACGTCCGCCGACCCTGGTATCGGCCGCCAGAAATTCCACCGTGACGGAGGGCGCAGGCGCAGCCCAGACTGACCGGGCGGCAGGTGCAGTCCAGGCCTGCCAGAGGGTGGAGACCGGAGCCGCCACCCGCCGCTCGAATCTCAGCGTTGCAAACCGGTCGTTCATCGCATCAGACCCTTCGCATAAGCCTCCAGCTGTGTCACCACGGTGCCCCAGCCATCGAAAAAGCCCATCTCTTCATGGGCCTTGCGGCTATCGGCGTTACGGTGGCGTGCGATCGCCGTATAGGTCGTGCCGCCCCCGGGGGCATCCGCGAGCAGCAGGATCGCGGTCATGAACGGCTCGGGCACAGGTTTCCAGCCTTCGGTATAGGTATCGGTGAAGACCAGCTTCTCGCCCGGCAATACCTCGAGATAGACACCCTTATTGTCCATCACGTTTCCATCCACCTCGAAACTCGTGTTGAACCGCCCGCCGACCCGCAGGTCGATATCAACCGCCGTCACCTTATGCGGCGCGGGAATGAAGAAATGTGGGATATGCACGGGCTGCGTCCAGCATTCCCAGATCAGCTGCCGTGGCACGGCCAGCGTGCGGACAAAGCTCAGGTCAGTGGCGGGGTCGAGGTCCGGTGTCATGTCTCGCGCTCCTTCATCAACTGCATCACATAATCGTCCAGCCGGTCGAGCCGGGCCTCCCAGAGATCCCGCTGTCCGTCGAGCCATGTCTGCATCGGGGCCAGCGCCTCGGGCACAATGGCGCAGGACCGCACTCGTCCGGTCTTCGATGTGGCGATCAGACCCGCATCCTCCAGCACCGAAAGGTGCCGCATCACCGTTGGCAGGCTCAATCCGGTCGGGTTGGCCAGTTCCGTCACCGGCGCAGAGCCTTCTGCCAGTCGCGTCAGGATCGAACGGCGGGTCGGGTCCGCCAATGCACAGAAGAGCTGCGAGAGATCGGAATCATACTTAGTCATATTGCTAACTATACTCCGCCTCGCCATCTCGACAAGGAAAAGTTTTCAATATGGCTAAGTTTCTGCCAGGTCCATCCACGCGTCCCGACAGGTGAGAGGAGACACCGGTCATTTGACGCGGAGCCTGCGACTGTTTCCTGTCGTATCAGCGTTTTCAGCCACAGGAGTGTCGGACATCCGGTGGCAGGCCAGCTGCGCGATCAAGACGGGGGTGTCCCGATCTGGCCGCTGGATGATCCGGGCCGGTTCCGTCACCCCGAACCTTCGCGCCTTTCGGCTGAGTGTTGGGGGGTCGAGGGCCCGCCCGACGGTCGGTGGGATGTGCGGGTGCCCCATATCGCGCGCGCCAGCCCCTGCGCCATCTGCGACTGGATGCAGGTCCTCAACACCCGACGCCCGCATCAGCCTCTTGCCATGCGCGCGCCAGAAGAGGCATTCTGATCAGAAGCTTAACCCTGAAGATGCGGCGGGGAACACCACAATCCCCCCCGCAGCCGGCGCCCTCAGCGCCCCTTCCAGACCGGGTCGCGTTTCTCGGCGAAGGCTTTCGCGCCTTCCAGCTGGTCTTCCGAGGAATAGAGCCGGTCCACCGTGGGCATCAGCCGTTTGGTGATGCGGTTCAGCGCGTCCTGGAAGCGCATGTTTTCCGCTTCGCGCACCACTTCCTTGATGGCGGCATAGACCAGCGGCGGGCCGGATTCCAAAAGCCGCGCCAGCTCCCAGGCCTTCGGCAGCAGCGCATCCGGCTCGCAGATTTCCTTGATCAGGCCCCAGCGGAAGGCCTCTTCGGCGTCGAACCAGCGGCCCGTGAGCAGCAGATCCATCGCCACATGATAGGGGATGCGTTTGGGAAGTTTGATCGAGGCCGCATCGGCGACCGTGCCCGAACGGATTTCCGGCAGCGCAAAGGTTGCCGTCTTTGAGGCCAGGATCAGATCCCCCGAAAGCGCGAGTTCCAGCCCGCCACCGCAGCAGATGCCCTGCACCGCGACAATCACCGGCTTGTTGAGATTGGGCAGTTCCTGCAACCCGCCAAAGCCACCAACGCCGTAATCGCCGTCAACGGCATCTCCCTCGGCGGCGGCTTTCAGATCCCAGCCGGGGCAGAAGAATTTGTCGCCGGTCGAGCGCAGGATACAGATGCGCAGGCTGTCATCATCGCGGAAATCGCGGAAGACGAGGCCCATGACGCGGCTCGTCTTCAGGCTGATCGCATTGGCCTTGGGCGCGTCGAGCGTCACTTCAAGAATGGCACCCTCGCGCCGGGTCTTCACCGGGCCTTCGACCCGCATCTGCATCTCGGCCATCAGTCTCTCCGTATCAGGGCATCCACCGCCACTGCGCCCGTCTCGCGCAATAGCACCGGATTGATTTCAATTTCTTCCAGACTGTCATCGCCTGCCATCAGATGACCCAGCCGGACGGCAATCGTGGCAAATGCCGCGACATCCGCTTTTGGCCGGCCTCGATAGCCGTCGAGCAGCGGCCAGAGCCGCAGGCGCTGCATCGCGGTCAGGATCTGCGCCTCATCCGCGGGCCAGACCAGGGTGACGGTATCCGCCAGCACTTCCGCCGTGACACCGCCCATACCAATGGTCAGGGTCAGGCCGTAAACCGGATCGCGGCCGATCCCGAGAAGCATCTCGGCGATGATCCCTGTCACCATTTCCTCGGCGAGATAGCCGGTGGCACCGGGCATCTCTGCCGCGCCCTCCAGCGAGGCAAGGCCAAGCCGCACCGCGCCCGCCTCGGTCTTATGCGCGAAACCAAGACCCTTGAGCGCGATGGGCGCCGTCAGACCCGTCGCCTGCGCCTGCAGCTCGGCAAGCGTGGCGCCGGTCACTGCGCGTGGCACCGGGATGCCGGCTGCCGCCAGCAGCGCCTTGCCCTCGGCCTCGGTCAAAAGCCTGGTCTCGCGCGGGGCGAGGGCTTTGACCGGCTCCCAGCCGGGCACGCCTTTGGGCGTCTGCGCCGCGCGGATCGCCGCCAGCGCGGTCTCAAAGCCCAAAAGCGTGCAGACGCCCTGCTCCATCAGCCCCTTCACCCGTGCCTCGCCGAAATTCTCGGAAATCGAGACCACGGGGAAGGCCGGTTTGCCGGTCGCCTTCTGCGCTGCGACGATAGAGTCGAGCGCCGGGAAATAGCTCGACGGGTCGCAGCGGTCGTCCCTTGGCATGTCGATCACATAGAGCCCGGCGTCATAGGGCTCCAGCATGGCGCTGAAAACCTCGGTGGTCTTTTCCAGATCACCCCAGATGAACGTGTTGTAATCCAGCGGGTTGGCAATGGTGACAATGGGCCCGAGCGTCGCAGAAAGCCGCGCGCGACTGGCCTCGGGCACCGGCGGGAACCCGAGCCCGAACGGCGCAGCCAGATCCGCGGCCATACCGGCCTCGCCCCCCGAACAGGACAGCGAGCAAAGCTTCGTCCCAAGGCGCGGCCCGTGGAGATGGAAGATCTTAAGCGTCTCGATCAGCTCGGAAGGGCTGTTGACCTCGGCAATCCCCAGCTGCGCGAGAAAGGCCGAAGAGGCCGCACCACCCCCCGCCAGCGAGGCCGTATGCGAGGCGGCGGCCACGCGCGAGGCCTCGGTCTTGCCGGATTTGATCGCGACCACGCCCTTGCCCATCTCTGCCGCGCGATGTGCCAGACGGGCAAAGGCGGGCGCGTCATCGATCCCCTCGATATACATTCCGATGGCGGTGACGCGCGGGTCGTCAAGCAAGGCACCCGCCAGCTCGGCCAGCCCGACCACGGCGGCATTCCCCAGACAGGCGACATAGGCGATCGGCAATCCGCGCTGCTGCATGCCAATATTGACCACAACATTCGAGGACTGGCTGAGAAGCGCCACGCCCTTTTCGACACGCATGCCGCCATGCTGATCAGGCCAGAGCAGCGCCCCGTCGAGATAATTGATCACACCGTAACAATTCGGCCCGAGGATCGGCATTTCCCCCGCTGCCGCGACGAGCTTTTGTTGCAACTCCGGCTCGCCCGCCTCGGTCCAGCCAGCCGCGAAACAGATGGCGCCACCGGCGCCACGTTCCGCAAGCTCGCGGGTGACCTCTACAGTCGCGAAACGGTTCACCCCGATAAAGGTGGCATCCGGCGCTTCGGGAAGATCCGCGACAGAGGCATAGGCCTTCAGCCCGCCGATCTCGGGCTTACTCGGATGGATCGGCCAGACCGGCCCGCCAAACCCCATCTTGCGGGTCTGTTCGATCACGTTGAGCGCCCAGCCCGCGCCAAGAACGGCGATATGCCGCGGGCGAAGTAATCTGTCGAGCCGGTTCATGGCCAGACCCCCAGCCCGTGCCCGACAAGGGGGGCTGTCTGCCCCCCACGGCGCCGCAAAGCGTCGCCTCCCCCCGAGGATATTTTCAGACAGAAAATGATAACATCCCGCCCCTTCATCCAGAGCGGGATGCCATTTCCCGTCACAGTCATCGGCGTCCCCGCCTGTACTGTGCCTCCAGCCTGATGATCAGAGGTGAATGTTCGGTTAAGTATGAACTGTGTCTGCTGCATTTTTCTGTCTCTAAATATCCCGGAGGTCCGGAGGCAGAGCCTCCGGGGGCAATCAGAAGCGGCTCAGTCGGGAGTAATGTCAGTGCTGCGATCCACATGGCCCAGATCGCGCTCGGGCCAGACATGATCGCGGATCAGCTTCTTCAGCTGTTTCGAATCCGGAAAGCCGCCCTGTTCCTTGCGATCCCAGATCACGGCGCCATCGAGCTCAATGCGAAACACTCCGCCCGTTGACGGCACCAGCGTCACCTCGCCCAGATCCTGGCCAAAGGTCTGCAGCAGTTCCTGCGCCATCCATGCCGTTCGCAGCATCCAGTTGCATTGCGTGCAATAGGTGAAGCGGACTTTCGGACCCGCAGCCTTTTCGACCGGCTCTGCCATTCACCCCCCCACCGCGCGCAACAGCTCGCGCGAGATGATGTGGCGCTGGATCTCTGAGGTGCCCTCCCAAATCCTTTCGACCCGCGCGTCACGCCAGATCCTTTCCAGTGGCAGTTCATCCATCAGCCCCATGCCGCCATGGATCTGGATCGCCTCATCCGCCACCATCGCCAGGACTTCGGTGGCCTTCAGCTTGGCCATCGACATATCGGCTTCGGTGACCCTGCCCTGGTCATATTTCCAGGCGGCCTCCCGCGTCAGCAACTCAGCCGCTTTCAGCTCCATCGCCATATCGGCGAGCTTGAAACTCACACCCTGGAATTTGCCGATCTGGCTCCCGAATTGTTTGCGTTCCGCCGAATAGGAGATCGCGTGGTCCAGCGCCCTTTCCGCCCGACCGAGACAGGTCGAGGCAACCTGCAGCCGTGTCGCCCCCAGCCAGGAATTGGCGACCTCAAAGCCCTTATGCGGCTCGCCCAGTACCTGCCGCTTGTTCACCCGGCAATCGTCGAATTCCAGCACGGCGTTGGTGTAACCACGATGGCTGACATTGCGGTAGCCGTCCCGCACAGTGAAGCCCGGAGTGCCTTTATCGACAAAAAACGCAGTGATCCGCTTTTTCGGGCCGCGCGGGGTGTCCTCTTCGCCAGTCGCCATGAAGACAATCGCAAAGCCCGCCAGATCGGCGTGGCTGATGAAATGCTTGGTCCCGTTCAGGATCCAGTCATCACCGTCTTCCCGCGCCGAGGCTTTCATGCCGCGCAGGTCTGACCCCGCCCCCGGCTCGGTCATCGCAAGGCAATCCCAGGTCTCCCCCCGAATGCACGGCATGAGATATTGCTCACGCTGCTCGGCATTGCCGGCCAGCAGAATATTTGACGGCCGCGCCACGCAGGTCCAGTGCAGCGCATAATTGGCGCGCCCCAGCTCTTTCTCATATAAAAGCCAGGACAGGGTATCGAGGCCTGCACCACCGACCTCGGCCGGCATATTTGCGGCATAAAGCCCTGCCTCAATCGCCTTTTTCTGGATCTCGCGGATCAGATCCAGCTCCAGCACGCCCGAGCGCTCCACCTCCGCCTCATGCGGGTAAAGCTCATTCTCGACGAAAGCGCGGGTCGTCTCGACGATCATCTGCTGTTCTTCGTTCAGGCCGAAATCCATGACGTCAACCCTTCTTCTGGCCAATGGCGCGGCCCGCGCCCTCGGGAAGTGGCAACCCGGCCTGGGCCTCGGCCACCGCCTTCAGCTTCGCCCAGACCTCGGGCGCCGCCCGCACGGTTTTCCCCGCCTTCATATCGACATGCAGGCAAAGCTGCTCGATGGTCGCGACCAGCTCATCGCCCTTCAGGATGCGCACGAAAGACCGGAACCGTTTCTCATCGGCCGAGATGATCTGCAGCGTGCCGGTCAGCCGGTCGCCAAGCTTTGCCTCGCCGAGATGGCGGATATGGGTCTCGGCGGAATAGTAGGAATGGCCCGCCTCGACATAATCCATCCCCGCGCCAATCAGGCGCAAAAACGCATCCGCCACTTCGGAATTGCAGAAATAATAGCGGCTCTCGGTCATATGGCCGTTATAGTCGATCCAGCCCGGCAGCACCTGCATATGCGCCAGCACGAGCGGCGCGGCTTTCGGCCCCTGATCGGTATCGGCGTGAAAGACCGCCGCCCGCCGCTCGTCATGCTCGCGCAAGACCTTGCCCGCGCCCCAGTTGCGCTCTTTCAGCGCGCGCAGGAAGCCCACGAGGTTCTGATCCCGAATCCGCTCCAGCTCGCGAATGCCATACATCCCCGATTGCGCGTCGGACTGAGATGACACCAGCTCGACCAGCTCGTCATTGAACTCGGGCACATCCATCAGCTTGGTCCAGGGCCATTTCAGCGCCGGGCCGAATTGCGCCATGAAATGCTTCATCCCGGCCTCGCCGCCCGCGATACGATAGGTCTCGAAAAGCCCCATCTGCCCCCAGCGCAGGCCAAAGCCCATGCGGATCGCCTCGTCGATTTCTTCGGTGGTGGCGACCCCGTCTTTCAGCATCCAGAGCGCCTCGCGCCAGACCGCTTCGAGGAAGCGGTTGCCCAGAAACGCGTCGATCTCCTTGCGGATCACCAACGGGAACATCCCGATGTCTTTCATGATCTGCACGGTCTTCTCAACCGTCTCGGGCGTGTTCCTCTCCGACCCCGAGATCTCCGACAAAGGCAGCAGATAGACCGGGTTGAACGGATGGGCGACGATGATGTTCTCGGGCGCCGGGCTGCCGGTTTGCAGATCAGAGGCCTTGAACCCGCTCGTCGAAGACCCGATCAGCACGCCCGGATTGGCCTGCTGCAGCTGGGCATAGACCTTGTGTTTCAGCTCGATCCGCTCGGACACAGATTCCTGCACATATTCCGCGCCCTCGACCGCCTCGGCCATGGTGCCCGCAAAACTCAGCTTCCCCTCCGGCGGCATCGGCACATCTGACAAAGCCGGCAAGGCAAGCCGCGCATTCGAGAGCACCGCATTGATCTTGCGCTCCGCCTCCGGATCGGGGTCGAACACCGCCACATCCCAGCCATTGAGCAAGAACCGCGCCGTCCAGCCTCCGCCAATGACGCCGCCACCGATAATTGCCGCTTTTCTTGTCATTTCAGGCTCCGGCCAGTTTTGAGAGATGGAATAGTCAGCGCAGCGAAGTGAAGAGCAGATACAGCCAAAAGGTAGTCAGCATCGCAAAGGAGGCAAAAAACGACAGGAGGCCAGCCTTCCCCGGTTTAAACCAGATCCCCAATACCGCACCGAAAATCGCCCCTGCGAACAGGACGCATGCAGTCAAAGCCAAGCTCGACAGAGCGAAGTATTTCAGCGAATCGGGCCCCTGGAACAGCAGCTGCGGATGAATATAGATGCTGGGAAGGAGGGAGTACGTCCCCGCAAACACACCACCTGTCAGCGCGGCCACCGCCAGAACGATCTTCAGGCGCCGCCATCCCGTCAGACCGGCCTGAAGAAATGCTGCGGACCCAACGATTCCAGACACCACCAGTATCCCAAAAAAAGTCATTTCGGCAAAGGCGCCCGCTTTTCCAGCTTCAGCCGCGCCCGCACCTCTGCCGGCGTGATCACCCGCGCGCCGAGGTTCTCGATGATCGTCACCGCGCGCTCTACCAGCTGCGCATTGGTCGCAAGCACGCCCTTGTCGAGCCAGAGATTGTCCTCGAGCCCGACCCGCACATTGCCGCCCGCGATCACGCTCGCCGCCACATAGGCCATCTGGTTGCGCCCCAAAGCAAAGGCCGACCAGTGCCAGGTTTTCGGCACATTGTTCACCATGGCCAGGAAGGTGTTCAGATCATCCGGCGCGCCCCACGGCACCCCCATGCACAGCTGCACCAGCACCGGGTCGGGGATGATTCCCTCATCCGCCAGCGCTTTCGCGAGCCAGAGATGCCCGGTGTCAAAGGCCTCGATCTCGATCCGCGTGCCCGATGCCACCATGCGCTTCGCCATATCCCGCAGCATTCCGGGTGTATTGACCATCACATAATCGGCCTCGTTGAAATTCATCGTGCCGCAATCCAGCGTGCAGATCTCGGGGCGGCATTCGACCACATGCGCCACCCGCTCGGCAGCGCCCGCCATATCGGAATGCGCCGCCATGCGGGACATGTTCTCGGTGCCGTCAAACAGCATGTCGCCGCCCATGCCGGCGGTCAGGTTCAGCACCACATCGGTGCCCGAATCGCGGATGCGCTCGGTCACTTCACGATACAGCGCCGGATCGCGCGCCGGTTTGCCGGTCTCCGGGTCGCGGACATGGCAATGCACCACTGCCGCGCCGGCCCTGGCCGCATCAATCGCCGAAGTTGCGATCTGCTCCGGCGAGCGCGGCACATGCGGGCTGCGGTCCTGCGTCCCCCCCGACCCGGTCACGGCACAGGTGATGAAAACCTCGCGGTTCATGGTCAGCGGCATAAGAGACTCTTTCTGTAGCATGGGGCCTGTTGCGCCCGAGATTATCCGGCTTGCCCGCGCACGCTTTGCGATTTACGAATTTTTCATGTCGGAAAACGCTATCTTCTCATCGGCACGCGGCCCGCTGACCATCGCGCTCCTTGTGCTGCCCCAGGCCTCGATCCTTGAGGTCGCCTCGGCGCTTGACCCTTTGCGCAACGCCAACCGCCAGCTTGGGCGCGAGGTGTTTCGCTGGCGCGTGGTCTCGCCGGATGGCCAGCCTGTCCCCCTGACCTGCGGATTATCGCTGCCCTCGGATGGGCCGCCCGGCCATGCGGTCGGCGCCGATGCGCTGATCGTGATCTCGGGCTACCGGCTTGACGAGGTCGCGACCCGCCCGCTGATCCGCGAGCTGACCCGTATCGCGCCCCGGTTCCGGCTTGTCGGCGGGGTTGACAGCGCCCCCTGGGTGCTCGCCCGCGCGGGCCTGCTGAACGGTTACCGTGCCACGGTGCATTGGGAAGACCTGGAAGACCTCGCCGCCCGCCATCCACAGATTGAGGTCGTGCCGGACCGCTTCGTGATCGACCGCAACCGCGTGACGATCGGTGGCGCGGCGCCGGCGCAGGATTTCATGCTGCATCTGATCCGCACCCGGCATGGCGCCGGCCTCGCGCGCCAGGTCGCAAACAGCTTTCTCACCGACGCCCGCCCCGGCCAGGAGCCGCAGGTCGCGCCCCTGCGCCGTGACCCTGCGCTGGACCCGCGTGTCACCGCAGCCGTGCGGCGGATGGAGGAGCGGATCGACCAGCCCGAATCCGCCGCCGCGACCGCCCGCGCCGTCGGTCTTTCGCCACGCCGGCTGGAGATCCTGTTTCGCGACTCTTTAGGCACCACCCCTGCGGCCTGGTGTCTGACGCTTCGGCTCCAGGCCGCGCGGAGGATGTTGACGGATACACAGCACCCCCTGGCGGAAGTGGCCCTGCGCACAGGGTTTTCCGGCCCCTCCACCCTGTCGCGCGCCTTCCGCAACGCCTGGGGCGAGGCCCCGGGTGCGCTGAGGAAGCACGGCAAAGCGACGACGTAAAGGTCTGAAACCGGCATTTCAGATTTCTCTTGCGTCACACCCGCGAGAGGCGTAATCCCGGCGGTGGGACACCTCCCCCCAACGAGAGCAGGCATTCATCCCTTTTTCTTCCTTTTATTCTCGATAGTTATGGATTTCATGGTCTGCTTTTGTGCGGATTTCGTGCGAAATACCGCATCCGTGATGGTGATATCGGCAATCGCGTGGGCATAGGTCCGCAGCACGACAGTCGGATCTTTCCAGCCGCCGCGCGCCGCGACCGACTTCACGTCATAGCCCTCGCGCAGCATCAGGGTCGCAAAGCCATGACGGCAGCAATGTGGGCTGCGATATGGCAGCTTGGCGCGCTCAACGGCCTTCTTCCATGGCTGGTTCACGCTGTCCCTGCCCCGATAGCCAAAGACAAGATCGGCAGGGTTACGGTTGCCGGGAATGCACGCGAGAGCCGCCACCACCTCAGCGGCAAGGTGGACAAGATGCTCTTCGTTGTTCTTGCGCGACAAGGGCACGCGGGCGGTGCGCTGCGTCAGATCGACGTCACCCCACCGCAGCGCCACGGCCTGCCCTGACCGCGCCCCCGTGCCGAGCATGAAATAGCCGAGCGCCGCCAGATGCGGCGAAGCATGCGCGGCGAAAGCGGCCATCCAGGCAGGATCCACGATTTCCTTGACCCTGGTTTCGACGGGAAAGCGCTTGACCCGGATCGGCTGGCACCAGTTCAGCCCCGCCGCGTGATTGATAATCGCCTGCGTGGGAACGATCACCTGCCGGTTTCGGGTGGCACCCTTCGCCCTCGGAAACAGCTTGAACGCCGACTGCCTGATGGCCTCGGCGCTGATGTCCCGCAAAAGAGTGTCTTTCCAGTGGGCGGCGACCTTCGCGATAAAGCGCTCGGACTTCTCTGCCTCCAGATAGGCCAGCGCCGCCTGTGCGAAGGTCACATGCGCGTGCGGCCCGTCGAGGTGGCGCTTCCATGCGGCGTTTTCGATTTCTGACGCGACCCTTTGGGCGATTTGCCGGTCAGTCGCTTTTGTAGATCCGCGTAATTCCCGACCGGAGACGGTGCCTCTGTAATGCCAGAAGCGGCCCCGCTTGAATATTGTGAGCGGCATGTGATCGCCTCCATGAAGGCCGCAACATGTTCCGGCAGCATGACCTTGGTTTTTCCAAGCTTGCAGTAGATCCCGAGTTCCCGAACCTTATCCTCCACCGCCCGCTCCGACATACGCAGATGCGCGGCCAGCTCTGCTGGCAGGACGTGCGGAGGAAGAAGCGGGTTCGAGGTCATATCAAAGGCCTGATATCCGTGTTGCCGGCGAAGCGCTGAGCGCGAGATTTTAGAGGGATGCGCCAGCCCGTCCCGAAGCTGAGCTGGCGCTTATGGGCTTCCCTGAGCCCCAAGGGTGGGAGAGGAGCGAACAAACCCACCCCCAACGATTATGCACCGGGATTTTTGAACCACGACGCATAGGAGACAAAGCGAGCATCCAGCGCCCAGACCAGCCGGAACTCCACGCCGAGAGTGTTCCAGCCCGGCTTGGACTCGATCCGGGGCGTCTTCTCGCCGTCCAGGAAGGAATATGCCAAGCCATCCACCTTCGAGGGGTTGCCGATCAGATACCAAGAAACTTCGCTGGTCAGGCCCGGCTCAACGATCAGATCGAGAGTTCCCGAGAACGGATTAACGTCGCTGGTCTTGGCAGCATTGATCTCTGCCAGAACCATCTGCGCCGAGGTTTCGAGCGCGGGCGGAACCACAAGCGCCCAGGGTTCGATCGCGTAATACTCACCCTGAGAACCACGCTGCCCGCGCAAAGCGAGGCGAGCGTTGGAAAGGCTGGTGACGCTGAGCGCGGCCCCGGTCGGGGCAAGGTTGCCATGATCCGCGTGGAAGACGGTTTTACCATCCGACATGACGTGCCCGAGGCCCACACCCGTCAGCAGCGGTGCAAGCAGGATGCGGCGGAAGCGTTCGATTGCACCGGCCCCGAGCTGCTGATTGATCTGCGACAGCATCCCCAGATCGTCATTCACAATGGCCTTCCGCGAAAGCGTGAACATCGCAGCATAGTCCCGCGGAGCGGGCTTGCGCTCGCCGCGCTCGTCGATGGTGACATGCTTGATCTCACCCGCCTCGCCGACTTCCTCGGGCATCCCCGATGCAGACAGTGACAGCAGATTGCCGCCGCGATAATCCAAGGCGGGGATTTCGTGAGCGGCAAGAGCGAGCGCAGGCATCGCCTGTTCAAGGCGACGCGCAATGGATTTGCCAAGTGCGTTCTCCAGGACCAGCGGGAAGTCGGAGCTGGTGTGGGAAGCCATCCGGGAACGGCTCACCCAATCGCGGCCACCGGCCATTTCGGCAAGCGACATGCCGGCATACTGCCGCCCAATGGTAGGGACGTGACGGGCATCCATGCGTGCAAGCAGTCCGTCAGCCATGGCGTCGATACGGCGATTTTGTTCGGCGGCGGGAGACTGGTCAAGAACGCCGTATCCCGGCTTGTGCTTCGTGACACTCGGGCCCTTACCGCGAAAATGCGCGACAACCGAACTGATCAGACGGTCGCCGGGCTTCATACGGGCTTTCGCGGGCGCCGTTTCGGGATCCTCATCGGTCTCCGGCTCGCCCTGCTCGAATGCCTGTTCAAGCAGGCGCAGGGTTTCGGCTTCGTCAACCCCGTGCATCACTGCCAGATCCACCACTGCCTGCAGGGCTTGCAGAAGATCAGGGTCGATGTCGTCCGCATCCTGCATCCGCACCGCCAACATCTCGGCAAAGCCCTTCGACAAGCCAGCGGCCTTCAGCTTGATCTGGGCGGCAGCGAGCATCCGCGCGGGCGGCGCTCCTTCGTGTTTCATCTTGAAATCAAGCGGCAACGGTCTTCTCCTTCTCTTTGACTGCGGGCGAATTGGTCACCCATCCCTTTTCGGTTGCCATCTGAACCAGCTGATCCGGCGCATGGCGGAATTTGCGATAGTCGAAAGCTGCGCAGGCAAGCGCGGCCCCGCCATCCTCAACGCGGTCGGCAAAGCGCAGCTCGACGGCTTCGGCAGCGGTCATCCAGGTTTCTGCCTTCATCCATTCTGCGATGCGCGCGACCGGATGACCCGTGTGGCGCGCATATGCCGCAGCATAGGTGTTCGTCATTTTATCCAGAGCATCAGCCGCAGATCGGTGGGCATCAGCCGTGCCATCCGCGAATGCATAGGGCTCGTGGATCATGACCATTGCGACGGCGTGAATGACCACCTCCGCAGCTGCGACCATGATCAAAGTGGCCGCCGAGGCAGCGACCCCCCGGACATGGACCGTGACGCTGCCATGCGCCTCGACGCTGGCCATCATCGCGGCGCCATCGGTGGCACTCCCGCCCAGCGAGTTGATTTGCAAGGTCACGTTGCCCGGATTGCCGGTAAGGAAAGCGGCAAGATCCGCCGGTGTGACCCCGCCCGCCCCGATCTCGCCCTCGATGGTGAAGTGCGGGATCATTTCAGCCGCCCGCGCCTGCTGCCGGAAGCGGCAGAGCCTTCTGGATACTGTGAGAGGAAAGCTGCCGCAGCAACACCCGCCCGCCCTCGGCATAGGGCGCGACCATATAGAGCCGGTGAGCAAAGGTGATTTCGCCCTCGCTTTCGGCAACAGGCTCCACCAGCGAGAACAGCTCGACCTGATGGAAGGGAGCGGGCGCGGCGTATTTCTGATGCCACATAGGATCAGTCCTCGCTCGCGATGATGGTGGGACCGCGCGGGTGGATTTGATGGAACGAAAGCCCCATGTCAGCGGCTCTCCCAATCTCGGATCGCCTGGTGTTGCTTGGCGCTGGTCCAGAAGTCGCGACATAGGCGCGAGGCATTGATCATCAAGCAGCCCCATACGTCATTTTCGACGATGGGATCGTGGGTGTAGTCGCGGCTGGCCATGCGTTCATGCGTCAGAGAGCGCGTGTTCTTGATACCATCCAAATTGACCGGAACGGCATCAATGGTGCCGTAGAAGTAGTTCCAGCCCTCCGAGAGGTCCCGCTCTTCGATCTGGAAGTCAAAGCGGCCTGCCCAGATTTCGGCGTCAATCGCGCGAAGATCGAAAACCCGGGCATTCGCATGCCCTGCGAGCGGGATGCTGATCCGCCCCAAGGCGGTTTTGGAAAACTCCATCGCGTCCTGCCACGACAGGCCATAGCGATTACGGACTTCATTCGCGCCCATGATGTAGATAACCGAGAGAGCAGAAAAGCTGCCCCAGCGTCGGATTTCTTCGGGATCATCAGGCCAGCCCCCTGTGGCAAGTTCGAGGATGCTGCGGTGACGCAGATCCTTGAGCGTGGCCATCGGGATACCCGTCACTTTTTGCACATCGCTGATACGCACTGGCACCTCCATAAATGGGTTGATGATCCATCCATAATAAAAACGGGTGGATCGTCAACCCATTTTGACACTTACTTCACCCCGTAGGAGGTGGGCACGGCTGCACTGACCTTCCGCCGCGAGCGGCAAGCACCTTTGCCGCGAGGTCCTGAGCATCAGCGGCATATCGCTCTACGGCACTAGCCAGTGCGCAATGCTCCCGCTCGTTCGACATGCTGTTATCACCCTCGGCTAGCAGGCAGGCGAGCAACGACGAGAGACCGGCCAGCATGTGAAGATGGCTTTCAAGATTGTCGTAGACGCCCATGAAATCGCCAGAACTCTTGTTAAGAACGTTGATCGGGCTCATCGCATTCATGCTTCGTCGCCTTCTCCTGCGAACCATTCCTGCCGCCGGGCGCAGTCAGCCATGACCATGCTGCGCAGATCACCCATGAAGATGAAATCGAGGCTCGCTCCCGTGCGCCGCACGAAGTCCATGACCTCGGGTGCGGGGCAATCATCTTCATCGACCAGTCGCGCGGGCGGCTCGCCCCCCAGCACCTCGGCAACATAGGCGGCGCGGCGGGCGGAGATGTCGTAGTTCAGCGAGCCTTCGTCTTGAAAGAGGTCCGAGATATCGAACTTACGAACCCGGCGATGGGTTGCGGCTGGAAAAGCGGTATCGGTCCCGCAAACGGGGGTCATGGCGTTCATATTTTCATCCTTTGTCAGGTGGTCGATTGAAGTTCGGATCGCGCCATCGCGGCGCGCAGCGCTCTGATAACCTCTGAATTTTGGCTAGCGCCGTTCTTTTGCGCCTCGGCCTGAAGCCAAGCCTTCAGATCGGACGGCAGGCGGAGCTGCATCGGTTTCCGGTCGGTCATACTCTTGCCCAAATATGGCTCAATGATATTATTGATGGCTCACAGCCATCATTGTGTCAATCTCAAATTATGGCTGTATGCCATCATGACTGAAAGAAAGCCGCAGACTCAGGACAAATTCATTCTTCGCCTTCCCGATGGGATGCGCGAGCGGATCAAGGCTGCGGCAGAGGCCAACAACAGGTCGATGAACTCCGAGGTCCTCGCCCTGCTGGAAGAGAAATTCCCGGTGCGGAATGTCATGGGGGATGCCGGGAAGTGGATCGATCACATCCACGCCGCCGAGAGCGAGGCCGAACTCGATCAGCGCCTGGCCGAAGCGAATACCTGGGCAATGCAGTTCCGCGACCGGAACGTGATCGGCTTCGAAAAGCTGCCGGGTGAGCAAGGTTCGCGCGTGATGATCGTGGTTGACCGGTACCGCCCGCCACCGGTCAACAAGCCCTGAAAACCCGTACCGAAGTGTAACGCGCGCATTTTCAGGGATAACAGACTGATGCGCCTAAATATTTCGGCTATTTTCTGAGTGTAACGAAGACAATTTACATTTCCTGCCAGTGTTACACACCAGCATGGTCTGGGCGCTTGTGATAAACCTGTGCCACAGGCTACCATTCCAGCCGAATAGACAGCGTCGTATTCATGAGCGGCCAGAGCAGGGCGGAGGGCAGTAAGGGGATGGAACACAGCCAGACAGCACGCAAGGCGTCGCCTGGAAGACCATCGAAGAACCTGACCCGATCCCGGCCTGAACTGAGCGAAACAGGCACGAATACTGTAGGCCATGCGCAGCAAAACAAATGATAGACCAGCTTCATGATTTTTATAAAAACCTGATTGAATTCAACTTTGTACGGCGCGACCTCCAAGCCCAGGAATCTATGGTGCTCTGGGCGAGGGTCATGACAATCGTTTCGGCAATTGGGTCTGTTGGGGTTCTTATCTCCTTATGGTTCAGCCGCCGAGCCGTTCAAGTCGCGATGGCAGCAGGCCGGGATCAGACGCGGGCCTATGTGGAGGCCTCTGGCTGTGACATCGCCTACGCTGGAAAGATGAGGACACCCACAGCCAATGGAGACAATGAGGGGTTTTACCTGCGATTGAGCGTCGAGAACTTCGGTGCGACCCCTGCAACCTGGTTCAAGGTGTCAGGATCTGCCTTTGTCCGCAAATATCGCGAAGATGGCTATGATGATCACATGACAGTTTCGATGTCAGACGAGGCTACGTGGCAGAGTGTCTTCCCCGGGCATCCCAAAACACTCGCATTCACGCAAGCGGAAGGGGCAGAACTTATCCACTGGGCGGCACGAAATGACACTGACGAGTCCCTTCGCTGCATTCTCGTGGCGAAGGGCAAGGTCAGTTACGGCACAATTCACGGTGACACGCGGCATGCCGATTTTAGCTTCCTTCAAGACGGATACCGCATCGCGAACCACATTCGGGAAAGACGCCAAAGACGCTTTGCTGATAACCGCAATGAACTCCCGCCTGTCGAGCCTCTGAAAATGGGTTTCTCGCCCCAGAAGATAGCTGAGTGATCTCTTCAGCCGCGCAAGATGCCGCAGAAAGGATCGGCTGGCCAGTAAAGCTTGTGTGGTACACAGTGGCTAAGAGGCCAGTTATTCCCCCCATCGGTCAGGTGGTGGTTGCGGTGGCGACGGCCGACCAGGCCGAAGCATTGCCAAGGCTGTCGCGGGCGCGCAGCCAGTAATAGCGGGGGACCGAAGCGGTCAGCCCGGCCTCAGCGTAGCCACGGTCACATTCGGCCCGGCGACTGCAGGGCAATTTCGTGCCCAGAGGCGCTTCCCGGAGTGCGCCCAAGACGATTTCACTGCCGTGAACCGCAACTCAAGCATAGTTACACATGGGCGGAGCAGTTGATCCATAATCAATTGCTGCTTGACTATGCAGCGCATTCGCAGTGCATAAGTGCGTTTCCTTGATTGTGGAATTTTCCACCAAAATCGGTGCACGAGAATGGTCGGCAGAAGCGGCACATACGTTCAGCAGCTTGAAGGCTACAAAGCCTTCATACCCAAAAACCTTCCCCCGTCCCCGCCGGTCGAGTTTGATGACGAGCTGCGCACACTGCTGTCAAAGGCTGATCGGGCCGTCGGTCGGCTGGATGGCTCCATAGAAGCACTGCCGAACCCCGAATTGTTCGTCTTCATGTATGTCCGCAAGGAAGCCGTGCTCTCGTCGCAGATCGAAGGCACCCAAGCCTCGCTGGGCGATGTGCTGGAGGTCGAGGCCCAGATCTTTGATCCGCTCCGGCCTGACGACACATCCGAGATCCTGAACTATGTCGAGGCGGTGAATTACGGCCTGGAACGGCTGAAAGAACTGCCGATGTCGCTTCGGCTGATCCGCGAAATCCATGCCCATCTTATGGACGGGGTAAGGGGCCAACATGCCACACCCGGGGAGTTTCGTCGCACCCAGAACTGGATCGGGTCCGCAGGCGTGTCTCTCAACTCGGCAACCTTCGTGCCACCGCCACCGTCCGAGCTGCCGGGACTACTGTCCGAGTTCGAACGGTATCTTCACGCAAATGATGATCTGCCACTGCTGATCCGGCTGGGCCTGATACATGCCCATTTCGAGACCCTGCACCCGTTTCTTGACGGCAATGGGCGCATGGGGCGTCTTCTGATCACGTTCTGCCTGTGTGAGCAGGAGGTGCTGACGAAGCCCGTGCTCTATCTGTCGCATTACCTCAAGCAGAACAGGATGAGGTATTACGATCTGTTGCAGGCGGTGCGCGACGAGGGTGCATGGGAGCCTTGGCTGAAGTTCTTTCTGCGCGGCGTAGGCGAGGTGGCGAACGAAGCCAGCACAACAGCCCGCAAGATCGTCCAGATGCGTGAGAGCCACCGCCAGGCGATCATACAGACGCTGGGAAAGGGCGCGGGCAACGGCCTGAAACTGTTGGAGACAATGTATAATCGACCCTATTTCAAGGTGGCAACGGTGCAAAAGCTGCTCCAGGTGTCATCGCAGGCGGCAAATACCCTGACTGAAAAACTGGAAGGGCTGGGGTTGATCGTCGAGACAACCGGGAACAAGCGTAACCGGATCTTCCGCTATGACCCCTACGTTTCGCTGTTCCTTGATTGAGCCACGCCGAACCCCAACAACAACCACTACTTTTCTGATCTGAACTTCCGGCGATAACGCCCCCGGATCGGGGTGCGAATTACCCGCGTGCGAACCCCATCCAGGAAGGACCCGCGCCATCAGATCCGCAGCCCGGCGCGCAAAAGGTCCTGCTCATGCACCAATCCACCCCGGATCATGCAAGCCGCCACTTCGGCGCTGATCCCGGTCGGAGGGATATAGGCCCCAGCCTTCACCTTCTTGGCCCAGAACGCCGCCGCATCGCGCACGGCGTCCGAGCGCGCGGCCACTGGGGTATCTGCCTTGTAGTCCTCCCAGCGGCGCTGATCGAGCCAGTTATCCGCATAGGCCACATACTGAGCCTTGTTCCCTGCGTTCTCTGCCCGATAGCGCTCTGCTGCCTGCGCGATCACGTCAGGATGGTTGCCAGCGCCTACCGCCTGAGCGAACAGCTTCTCAGCCCTCTTCCGATCCCTCTGCCTCGGGTGAGCCTTCCAGAACTTCTCGAAGCCATCCGGCGTGTGTGCGGCATCGCCGCCGACACAAGGTTCCCTTACTGGTTCCTTTACAAGGTTAGTGTCGGAAATTCCGACACGGCTTTTCGGGTCTGTGTCGGTTTTTCCGACACGGAATTTTGAGGCGCGCAGGTTGTGTGTCCGGGCGGTGCAGGCGGCGGATCACCGCCATCATCAGTATCGCAATCCGGGCCGCCGAAATCAGCTTCGAAGCCGAGCTTGTAGCGGGTCGGGCGCTGGCGCTTCGTCTTTGGATCAATCGAACGAACACGACGAATCAGCCCCTGCTCTTCCAGGTGCGCGAGCTGCACGTTGACGGTATCGCGGTTCATCTCACAGGCATCAGCAAGAAATGCCTGCGTCGGAAAGCAGCCATAGGCAGGGTTGTGGCAATCGGCCAGGACAAGCAAAATGATCTTGGCAGACGGCTTCAGGCCGCGCTGCGAGAATGCCCAGTTGGTAGCGACATGGCTCATGCCGAGATCCTCCCGGTTGCAGCGCGCGCGGCGGAAACCCGAGGAAATCCAGCCTCACAGGAGAGAGCATTCCCGGAAACCAGAGGAACGGGCGCGGAACGTTTTGTGCGGATTTTGTGCGACTTGTCCGCAGCGGTTCGCGCATCGTTCCGGACCTGCTTGCACTGACCTGCAAGCAGGATCACGCAGCCTCCTTTTTTTCTTGCAGTATTTTCAGGGTGCGAGTAATCCCGGCGGTGGGACACCTCTCCCCAACGAGAGGCATTTATCTGCAAGGATACCAGATATGGCACTCACCGCCCCGGCCGCGCGCCCGGTCAATCCGCGTTTTTCTTCGGGCCCCTGCGCGAAGATCCCCGGCTTCTCCCTCGATATGCTTGCTGATGCGCCTTTGGGCCGCTCGCACCGTGCCGCTGCAGGCAAGGCCAAGCTGAAAGAGTCCATCGACCTTACCCGTGAGATTCTTGGCGTCCCTGCGGATTACCGCATCGGGATCGTCCCCGCTTCCGATACCGGCGCTGTGGAAATGGCGCTCTGGTCGCTGCTTGGCGCGCGGCCCGTTGAGATGCTCGCCTGGGAGAGCTTTGGCGAAGGCTGGGTGACCGATGTGGTCAGGCAGCTGAAACTCGACGCCACTGTGCGCAAGGCGCCTTATGGCGAGATCGTTGATTTTGCCGAAGTCGACTTCGATAAGGACGTGGTGTTCACCTGGAATGGCACCACTTCCGGTGTGCGTCTCCCCAATGCCGATGTGATCCCTGCCGACCGTGAGGGCCTGACCATCTGCGACGCCACATCTTCGGCTTTCGCGATGGAGATGGACTGGGCGAAGCTGGATGTGACCACCTTCTCCTGGCAGAAAGTGCTGGGCGGTGAGGGTGGCCATGGCGTCCTGATCCTCTCGCCCCGCGCGGTGGAACGGCTGGAGACCTATACCCCGGCCTGGCCCTTGCCGAAGATTTTCCGCCTGACCTCCAAGGGCAAAATCTCGGAAGGGATCTTTGTCGGCGAGACCATCAACACGCCCTCGATGCTCTGCGTCGAAGACTATCTGGTCGCGCTGAAATGGGCGCAGACAATTGGCGGGCTGAAAGGGCTGATCGGTCGTTCGGAAGCCAATGCGAATGAGGTGAAAAGCTTCATCGCAGACAAGGACTGGATCGCCAATCTGGCGGTGGATCCGGCAACGGCCTCCTGCACCAGCGTATGTGTGAAATTCACAGATCCGCGCATCACCGATGGCGCCGCTTTCGCCAAAAATGTTGCAAAAAGGCTGGAGGGTGAAGGCGTGGCGCTGGATGCCGGCGCCTATCGCGATGCGCCTCCGGGCCTGCGGATCTGGTGTGGTGCGACGGTCGAACAGGCCGATGTGCGCGCGCTGATGCCCTGGGTTGAATACGCCTTCAACGCTGAGATTGCAGCGCTGGCTGTCGCTGCCTGAGCCTGTTCGGGGGCGCCGTCCGCGCGCCCTCCCCCCAGAATTTCCCCAAATTCAAGGAGCCCTGCAATGGCCCCCCGCGTCCTCGTATCCGACGAATTGAGTGAAACTGCCGTCCAGATCTTCCGCGACCGTGGCGTCGAGGTCGATTACCTGCCGAAGCTTGGCAAGGACAAGGAAAAGCTGGCCGAGATCATCGGTCAATATGATGGACTGGCGATCCGTTCGGCGACCAAAGTGACCGAAAAGCTGCTGGCCCAGGCCACCCGGCTGAAAGTGGTGGGCCGCGCCGGGATCGGGGTCGACAATGTCGATATTCCGGCGGCGTCGAAAAAGGGCGTGATCGTGATGAACACGCCGTTCGGGAACTCGGTGACGACCGCCGAACATGCGATTGCGATGATGTTTGCGGTGGCGCGTCAGCTGCCGGAGGCGAGCGTTTCGACCCATGCCGGCAAATGGGAAAAGTCGAAATTCATGGGGGTTGAGCTGTTCAACAAGACCCTCGGCGTGATCGGGGCCGGCAATATCGGCGGCATCGTCTGCGACCGCGCGGTCGGGCTGAAGATGAAGGTTGTGGCCTTTGACCCCTTCCTGTCGGAAGAGCGCGCACAGCAGCTGGGTGTCACCAAGGTCGAGCTGGATGAGCTGCTGGCACGGGCCGATTTCATCACGCTGCATGTGCCGCTGACCGACAAGACCCGGGGCATTCTGAACGCCGAGACCATCGCGAAAACCAGGCCGGGCGTCAGGATCATCAACTGCGCGCGGGGCGGTCTGGTCGATGAGGCGGCGCTGGCCGAGGCGTTGAAATCGGGCCATGTCGCGGGCGCGGCCTTTGACGTCTTCGAAACCGAGCCGGCACTCGAAAGCCCGCTGTTCAACCTGCCGAATGTGGTTGTGACGCCGCATCTGGGGGCCTCGACCACCGAGGCGCAGGAGAATGTCGCGCTGCAGGTCGCCGAGCAGATGTCGGATTACCTGCTGACCGGTGCGGTGCAGAACGCGCTGAACATGCCGAATGTGACCGCCGAAGAGGCCACCGTGATGGGGCCCTGGATCCGGCTTGCCTCGCATATCGGGTCGTTTATCGGCCAGATGACGGATGAGCCGGTGAAGGCGGTGAACATCCTCTATGACGGCCGGGTGGCGGAGATGAACCTGCCGGCGCTGAACCAGGCGGTGATTGCGGGCGTGTTGAAGGCGCATAATCCGGATGTGAACCTCGTCTCCGCGCCGAGCGTGGCGAAGGACAAGGGCATCCAGATCTCGACCACGCGTCAGGACAAGACCGGGTCGTTTGACGCCTATATCAAGGTCACGATGGTGACCGACAAGCGCGAGCGCTCGGTCGCCGGGACAGTGTTCTCGGACGGCAAGCCGCGATTCATCCAGATCAAGGGCATCAATATCGACGCCGAGATCGGGGCGCATATGCTCTACACCACCAATGACGACGTGCCGGGGATCATCGGTCTTCTCGGCATGACCATGGGCAAGAACAACGTCAATATCGCGAACTTCACGCTGGGACGGTCGAGCGTGGGGGAGGATGCCATTGCGCTTCTGTATCTCGACGGGCCGATTGACGCGAAAGTGGTCGATACGCTGGAGGCGACGGGCATGTTCCAGCAGGTCAAGCCACTGGTGTTTGACGTGGTGTGATCTGGCTGGGTTCGGGAGACGGGGGCCAGCCCCCGCACCCCCGGAGTATTTCGATCAGGAGGAAGTCACAGGAAAAGGGGCCCATCCGGGCCCCTTTTTGTTTTATGCATGGTTGCCCCAGGGGCCGTGATGGATCGGTTTTCCGTCGAGCCGTTCAAAGCCATGGGCGCCGAAAAAGTCGCGCTGGCCTTGCAGCATATTGGCGGTGCCGCGCGCGGTGCGCATGAGGTCGAACCAGGCGAGGCCGGCGGAAAGCGCGGGCAGGCTGTGGCCCTTGAGCGCGGCGGTCGCGACCACGCGGCGCAGAGCTTCGTGATGCTGTTTCAGAAGCGCGGTGAAACCCGGTGCGAGGATCAGGTTGCGCCCGGGGTCTTCGCTCAGGGCCTGGGCCATCTGGTCAAGCATCGCCGAGCGGATGATGCAGCCTTCGCGCCACACTTTCGCACATTCCGGCAGCGGCACGCCCCAGTTCCAGGTTTTCGAAGCCGCGTCCAGCATGGTGAAGCCCTGGGCGTAACACAGGATCTTGCCCGCGATCAGTGCGCCTTCGAGGTCTTTCAGGCTGAGCCCGCCCCCGAGCGGCTGCGGACCGGCGCCGAAGACAGCCTCGCCCGCCTGACGTTCGTCACGCCGCGCCGAGACATTGCGTGCCATCACGGCGGCCTCGATCACCGGGACAGGCGCGCTGAGATGCTGCGCCTCGATCGCGGTCCAGCGGCCAGTGCCTTTCTGGCCGGCGGCGTCGAGGATCACGTCGAGCATGGCGCTTCCGGTTTCCGGATCGGTCGCGCGGGCGACCTTGCCCGAGATCTCGATCAGGTAAGAGCGCAGTGCGCCTTCATTCCAGGCTTCGAACACGGCGGCAATGCCGGGGGCGGCCATATCCATCCCATCGCGCATGAGGCCGTAAACCTCGGCAATCATTTGCATATCGGCATATTCGATGCCGTTATGGACGGTTTTCACGAAATGCCCCGCTCCGCCCGGCCCCATCCAGGTCGCGCATGGCGTGCCGTCATGTTTCGCCGAAATCGCCTCCATGATCGGGGCGACACGGTCCCAGGCGGCGCGCGGCCCCCCGCCCATGATCGCCGGGCCGTGACGGGCGCCCTCTTCGCCGCCCGAGACCCCCATGCCGATAAAGGGCACCCCCTGCGCGACCGCCTCGGCGGCGCGGCGTTCGGTATCGTGGAAATTGGCGTTGCCGGCGTCGATGATCAGATCATCGGGCCCCATCAACGGCCGGAGCGCCGCGATCATCTGATCCACCGCATCGCCCGCCGGCACCATCAGGATGATCGCGCGCGGCACGGCAATCGCTGCCACCAGATCTTCCAGCGTCTCGGCCGGGGTGAGACGCGCGGCCAGATCCCCGGCCTCTGCATGAAATTTCTGCGTCACATCATGGCTGCGGTTCCAGACCGCGATCCGATGTCCCTTTTCCGCGATATTGAGAGCGAGGGCCGCGCCCATCACCCCGAGCCCGACCAGACCGATTTCTGCAAGCGCCATCTGAGCCTCCTGAACTGATTTGCCCCCGTTTAGCTGCCGCACCGTGTTAGCGCAAACACTCCCTGCGGATCTTTGTCGGTGCAGGTCAGGATTGGCTTGCGGCGAGAGGGCTGTCGGCCTAAGCCTTGCCCGATCCCGCAGCCTGCGGCAATGCCGGGCATGCGGAACGGATGCAGGAGCCCCCCATGCGCAGCTATGCAATCGGCGATATACATGGCCATCTTGACCTTCTGAAACGCGCCCATGAGCGGATCGCGAAGGATATCGCGCAGCACGGTCCGGCACCGGTGGTGCATCTGGGCGATCTTGAGGATCGCGGGCCGGACAGCCGTGGTGTGATCGACTGGCTGAAGACCGGCATGGAACGGGGTGAGGACTGGGTGGTGCTCAAGGGCAATCACGACCGGCTCTTCACTCAGTTCATCCATGATCCCTGGTGGGCGGATCCCGCGCTGACAACCCCCTATAACTGGCTGCATCCGGCGGTTGGCGGGGCTGAGACGCTGCGCTCTTACGGCATCCGTGCCGCCGGAGATCGCCCGATCGATCCGGTGCATCGCGAGGCGGTCGACAGCGTCGACCCCGCACATCTGGCCTTTCTGGAAAGCCGCCCGACTTCGCTTCGCCGTGGGGATGTGTTCTTTGTTCATGC
This sequence comes from Paracoccus sp. IB05, assembly GCF_016405985.1. GTDB lineage: Bacteria > Pseudomonadota > Alphaproteobacteria > Rhodobacterales > Rhodobacteraceae > Pseudogemmobacter. The sequence goes on along the minus strand of NZ_JAEFCF010000013.1, from coordinate 86,559 downwards.
CGGCATCCGGCCCGGAATTGCGCTGGAGGATCAGGCCGAGGATGATCTCGTCTGGATCCGCAAGGGCTTTCTCGACGACAACCGCGATCACGGGCCGCTGATCGTCCATGGTCATACGGCGCTGGACCAGGCCAGACATTACGGCAACCGGGTGAATATCGACAGCTCCGCCGCCTATGGCGGGCCGCTCACCGCCATTGCGATTGACGGGCGCGAGGTGTTTTTGCTGACCGATCAGGGTCGGGTGCCGCTGCGGCCAGAGAGCGCCTGAATCCGGTATTCCGCCTGTCACCGCCCGGGCTTCATGCCACTCTGCGAAAAACCCGTGAGAGGGGCATGACCTGATGACCGGGATCTGTATTCTTTCCGCAATGCGCAGAGTGACCGGCGGCCCAGGCGGGGGTCGCGCGGGATTCGCAGGCCTGATGCCGGGCGAGGCAGAGGTCGATCTTGCAGGCGCGCCTGGTCATCCGGTGGGCACCAGCGGCGCGCTCCCCCTGACCAGATCGATGCGAGCCGGAACGGACCGGCGATGGCACGGTACTGATCACCAGGCGCATTGGCGGTGGAGCAGGCCTGACGCCCGGTTTCCGATCCGGAAACCGGCCCGGAATTTTAAAAAATTCCGACGCGGGCGGGGCGGATCACCAGAGCCGCACCCTTGAGCGGGCGGAGCGGCCCTCGGCATCAATGACGCTCAGCGTCACAAATCCGGTGCCGGACAGCGCGAGGATGATCTCGCGATCCCGCGAGCCCACGGCCATCGGCGCGCCGTCGATCAGCCAGGTGAAGGGCGCGGTGCCGCCAGAGACTTTCACCTTCAGGCCTGACTGATCCGCACTCGTGCGCAAAAGCTCCACCTCGGCCCCATCGGGCGGGAAATCGACTTTCGGCGCATTCACTTCGGCAAACGCCGCATTGCGGGGCCGGAACCTTTGCAGGGGCGGCGGCAGCTGGCGGTTCGCGACCAGCAAAGTCGCCGCTGGCGCGGGCGGTTGCGGGGCCAGCGCCGTTTTCAGCCGTGAAAAGGCCTGGAACAGCACCGGGGCCGCCACATCGGCACCAAAGGCGCCCGGCACCGGCGTGCCATCGGCGCGCCCCATCCAGACCCCGATCACATGTTGCCCGTCATAGCCGACCGCCCAGGCATCCCGGTGGCCGTAGGAAGTGCCGGTCTTATAGGCCAGCCGGTTCGCCGGCGCGCCAGGCGGCGGCGCCAGGCCTGCGAGGATATCCCCCACCTGCCAGGCCGCGACGGTCGAGACCACGCGGGCGCCCTCGCCTCGTTCGCCGTCAAGACGCCAGACCAGCGGCAGCGCCACCCCGCCGCGTGCCAGGGCGGCATAAAGCTGCACCAGATCCTGCAGGCTCACCCCCACACCGCCAAGGCTCACCGCGAGCCCAGGCTGATCGCCGGGGATCCGGTATTTCATCCCCGCCTTGCCCATCGCCGAAATCAGCTTGGCCGGGCCGAGCGCATCGGTCAGCGCCACCACCGGGATGTTCAGCGAAAGCTGCAAGGCCTCGCGCAGCCGCACCTCGCCGCGATACTGCCGGTCGAAATTCTGCGGCGCGTAAGTGCCGAAACTCATCGGCCTGTCGTCGATCACCGTCTCGGGATGGGCGAGGCCCTCGTCAAAGGCCAGGGCATAGACCAGCGGCTTCAGCGTCGAACCCGGAGAGCGCAGCGCCTGGGTCATATCGACAAAGCCCTGGCGTTTTTCATCCTGAAGGCCCGAGGACCCGACCGAGGCGAGGATCTCGCCCGAACGGTGATCGGCGACCACGATCGCGATCTGCATCTGGCTGCCGCGCGCGCGAACGGTTTCCGCCGCAAGGGTCTCAAGCCGCTTTTGCAGATCCTTGTCGATGGTCAGGATATGCTCGCCCAGCGTCGGATCTGCGGTCCGGGCCCGGTCGGCAAGATGCGGGGCGAAGGCCGGGAAAGGCTTGCGGATCCCCGGCACGGCTTCGGTCAGGGCGGCCCGGGCCTCTTCCTCCTCGATCAGCCCGAAGCGCACCGCGCGGTCCAGCACCCGGTCGCGCGCGGCCTCGGCACGGTCGGCTGCGCGGTCAGGGCGGCGGCTTTCCGGGCTTTGCGGGATCGCAACCAGCAGGGCCGCCTCTGCCGGGGTCAGGCGGGTCGGCTCCTTGCCGAAGTAAGACAGCGACGCCGCCCGCACCCCTTCGAGATTGCCCCCGAAAGGCGCAAGCAGCAGATAGAGCGACAGGATCTCGTCCTTGGAAAGCTCGCGCTCCAGTTTCAGTGCGACCCGCATCTGGCGCAGTTTGCCGCCAACCTGGCCGGTGGTGCCTTCCTCCAGCAGCCGCGCCACCTGCATCGTCAGGGTCGAGCCGCCCGAAACAACGCGGCCAGACCGCGCGGCCTGCAAAACCGCCCGTGCCAGCGCCTGGAGATCAACGCCGGAATGATCGCGGAACCGGCGGTCCTCGTAATTCAGCAGCATGTCGATATAGCGCGGATCGACCGCAGCCAGATCGACCTTCAGCCGCCAGCGCCCGTCCGACACGGTATAGGCCCTGAGCAAATCGCCATCGCGGTCCTTGACTTCGACCGAGGTGGCCAGCGCCAGCGGCGGCAGCACGGTCGCATCGATCCAGCCGTCAAAGGCATCGCGGGAACCCGCGGCGAGCCAGAGGCCCGCCGCAAGCGCAAAGATCCAGCGCGCGCGCATGTTGTTACTCGGCGTTGACCGTCAGCCGGCCACTGTCGGTGCGGGCGCGGAAGTCAGGCCGATACATATCTTCGACCGAGGCCGCCGGATGGTGGTAATTGCCGGGGCTGATCGCCCGCACAATATAGGCCACACGGAAGGCATCGCGCGACGACCAGTCCACCTGGGTGATGAAACGGTCCTGGCGGAATTCGGAATGCGCGGTCTGGCCCAGCACATTCAGCCAGCTCAGCTGCGAGGTATCGCCGCCCGAAATCAGGTTCGGGTTGTCGATCTCGAAACCTGCGGGCAGCGGATCGGCAAGGATCAGGCGGCCATCCGAATAATCCCAGGGCGTCACTTCCAGCTCGACCACATAGCGATTGCCGGTCACGACCTTGTCCAGTTCCACCGCTTTGCCATCAAGAGTGTAGTAGCTGCGGGTGATCGTATAGCCATTGCCGCCGGCGGGTTCAGGCTCTGACGGCACGCCGAAAGTGGTGACGGTGAGATAGGTGTCACGCCCTTCGTTTTTGACCACGACAGGCGCGGCGCCGTCCTGGATCACTTTGACCAGCGGCCCTTCGGCCGGTTTGCCGTCAAGCGTGACGCCCGAGACATCCGGCGCGTCGATCAGCGCGTTTGTCGCCATCAAGGCCCAGGTCGCTTCCTGGGTCGAAAGATAGCGCGGCGCGATGGCGATACGGTTGACCAGTTCCTCCCGGTCAATCGCGGTGCTGCCAGCCTCGACCGCGAGGGTCAGGATCGCTGCCGTGTCACGGTAATTGGTGCCGTAATCGGCGCGCAGCACCTGGGTCGCCGTATCCGAGGGCAGCGCGAGGATGCGCGCGCCCGCCTTGCGGAACATCGCATCGGCCCGGGTCTGGTCGCCGTAAGAGGCCAGCGCCGCACCAAGCTGCGCCTGGGCCAGCGGCGTGGCGAAATCATCGCCCTTCACATCGGCATAGTAACGCAGATCGCCGATCGCCGCCGCCCCTTCACGCGCCAGAACCATCAGCGCATAGGCCAGATCGGTGCCACCGCCCTGGGTATTGGCGTCGAAATTCGACGCGTAATTCACGCGATTGCGCAGATTGGTCAGCGCATTGCGGAAGGCCTGATCCGGCACCGCATAGCCCTGGGCCCGCGCCCGGCTGAGGAAATCGGTGACATAGCTGTCCAGCCACAGATCCCCCGAGGACGGCCCCCAGAGGCCAAAACCGCCGCCCGAGCCCTGGTTCATCAGGATCTCTGCCACCGCCTCGTCGATCCGTTTCTGGATATCTGCGGCATGTTTCAGATCCATAACCCGCGCCACCTGATCAAAGTAGATCAGCGGCATGGCGCGCGATGTCATCTGCTCGGTGCAGCCATAGGGATAACGGTCCAGCGAAGCCAGAAGCCCCGGCGCATTCAGCCGCGCCAGCGGGCCGATGGCCATGACCGATTTGCCGGTCCCGCGCACCATATCGGCAAAGACCGCCTCGTCGAAGGTGAAGGTCTCGCCCGCTTTCAGATCAAAGCGCGAGATTTTTGCGATCTCCGGGTCATTGACCTGGATCGGCAGTTTCAGATCCTTGATCAGTTCCTTGCCATCCGGCGTGGTCAGGGCGACCCGGATTTCCGAGAGGCCAACCCCGCCCGCGATCACATCGACGCTGAATTCCGCCTTGCCCTTATCGGCAAGGGTCAGGGTCGCAGGCACTTCGCCAAGCGTCAGATCGTCCGAGGTCACGGCGAGCTTCATCTCGCCCGAGGGGCCGGTCGCATGAACAATCTCAAGCAAGAGCCGGCTTGTATCGCCAGGCGCCATGAAGCGCGGCACCGAAGCGGTCACCACAACCGGGTCACGCACCAGGACATTCTTATCGGCCTGGCCCACGCCGGTCTTCGACCAGGCCACCGCCATCACCTTCACCGATCCGTTGAAAGACGGCAGGGTAAAACTCGTGCGGGCATAGCCATCGGCGCCGACTTCGACCGGGCCGGTGAAATAGGCCACCAGTTCTTCGGTCGGAGGCGGGGTCTGCAGCCGCGCCTGCGCGCCCGCATCGCCCCCCGAACGCACCTCGCCCTCGGCCCCGTTCAGCCCGTCGATCAGACGGCCATAGACGTCCCGGATGCCGATGCCGAGCTTGCGCTGGCCGAAATAATAGCCCTGCGGATCCGGCGCCTTGAAGCCGGTGAGGTTCAGAATGCCCTCATCGACGGCGGCGATGGTGACATAGGCCGTCTCGCCGGGCTCAACACCCTCGACCTTGACCGCAACATCCAGCGGGCCGCGCGGATCGACCTCATCCGCCATCTCGATCGTGGTGGTCAGCGCCCGTTTGCCCGGATCGACCGAGGCGTAAGACAGGCCAAGCGCGCGCGACGGCACCCGTCCCGCCGCCACATCCATCGGACGCAGCACCGAGGCGGTGACATAGACGCCGGCACCCCATTCATCGGTCACGTTCAGCGGGATCAGGTTCTCGCCTTCCTTCACCTCGACCGCTTCCATATGCACAAGGCGGTTCGAGAGCACGGTGATCAGCGCAGTGCCTGCGGCGCGCGGCACGATCCGCAATTGCGCGGTCTCGCCCGATTTATAAGCGGGTTTGTCCAGCGACAGTTCCAGCGTGTCGGGCGTCGAGGACACATCGGCGGGCGCATACCAGCCCGACCAGAAGCTCATGGAACTCACGGCGGTCTCGCCGTCGATCCGTTCCACTTTCAGCTCATATTCGCCCCAGTTCACCGGCAGGGAAATTGCCACCGGATCGCTGCCGCCCAGCGTGGCCGAACCCTCAGACACATGGCTGCGGGTGCTCACCGGCTCCCAGTACCAGCTGCCATAGCTCTGATACCACTGCCAGTCATTCTCCAGCCGGGTGAGGGTCCATTTGACCTCCATCGGCGCCGGTTTCTGATCGGGGCCAATGCCTTGCAGCAGGAAGCCCGCCTCGGATCCCTGCCCGACCACGCCGTCGAATTGCGGCTTGATGCCGATCATTGCCGCGGCGGGGGTCACGCTTTTCTCGACGCGGCGCTCCACCGGACGGCCCGAGCCTTCGGCAACCCGCACCACGGCGGTTGCGGTCAGCGGGCGGTCGGCTTCCAGCCCCTCGGCGCCGGGAAGTGCCAGGTCGAGCCGCGCCTTGCCCTCGTCATCGGTCGTGCCGCTCTGGTAGCTGTCCATCCGCGAGTCGAAGGGCTGATCATAGCGGCCGAAGACATAGCCCGGCCAGGATTTCAGCCCCTGGGCCGCGCGCAGATAGATCTCGCCCTCGATCTCCATCCCCGAGGCAGGCGCCCCGAAGAGGTATTTCGCGGTCAGGTCGATATTCATCCAGGGATCTGCCAGCGACAGATCGGTCTCGCCGGCATCGAGGGTGAAATCGATGCGCTCGGGCAGGAAATCCTCGACGAGGAAGGTTTTCGACACCAGCGCTTCCGCTTTGGTATCGGCAAAGATCGCCAGCGACCAGGTGCCGCGCGGCGCCGTGCCGGCAACCGGCAGCTGGAAAACATAGCCGCCCGCGCCCTGATCCGAGATCAGGCTGCGGGAATATTCGACACCATCGGGACGGGTCAGGATCGCGGTCAGCGGCAGGCCGGTCACAGCCTCGGCTTTCGGATCGCGTGCAATGGCGGTGGCATAGACGGTTTCGCCCGCGCGGTAAGCGCCGCGGTCGGTGGTCAGGAAAACATCAACCGGCGGCGCGGCCTCACGGCCCTCGACGCCCCGGTCCGACAGATCGAATTCCGGATCGGTCAGCGAGAGGAACGAAATATCATTCTCGCCTTCGGTCACCACAAGCAAAGCCGGGGCCGCGCTGCCGGTGCCGCGCATCAGGCCAGGTTCGAACATGGCATAGCCCTGGGCATCGGTCAGGGTCTCGGCCAGGGGCGTATTCGCCCGGTTCAGAAGCTGTACCTTCACGCCTTCTTTGGCGCCCGCCGTCCCGAGGCTGCGCACGAACACATGCAGCCCGTCGACACCGGTCATGCTGGTAATGCCCAGATCCGAGACCACGAACCATTGCCAGGCCGGTGCGAAATCATAGGGGTCTTTGCCCGGCATCGCGGCGCGCAGCGCATAGATCCCGGCCTCGCGGCCCTGCAGCGCCTCGGCCATCGGCAGACGGGTGGTGACATCCTTGTTCACCTCGATCTTCATCGAGGCGCTGCCTTCCCAGACCATCTCACCGATTTCGTCGGTGAAGGACCATTCCGAGTAATTGTTGATCGGCGTGCCGAAATAGTCGTTCTGGATGGCACGCAGCATATTGCGGTCGCTGACGCGGTAGAGCTGCAATTCCAGCGTGTCGAGATTGACGGTTTCGACCGGCAGCGCCGCATCGCCCGATTTCGGCAGCACATAGCCGCGCCCGGGGAAGCGCACAGCCGCCGTGCGGTCGCCGACATAGGCATTGATTTCGATATCCCTGGCCAGCGTCTGACCGTCAGCCGACGGCAGACCCTCGCGGAAGGTCAGCGTATAGCGTTCGCCATGGCTCAGACCGGTGACGCAAAGCCGGCGCTGATCGGCAAGTTCCACCGCAGTGCCGCCGGCGGGCAGGCGCACATAATCGCCGTAATCGACATCGACAGGTTTCAGGTCTTCGGTAAAGACGGCGCAGATGCGCGGACGGGCCAGATCAGCTTCGACCTGATGCTCCTCGATCCGGAAGCCGTATTTGCTGATCGCCTCGTCAAGCATCGCAGCGGTGTCATCACGCGACTGGAGCGATTGTGCGAGGCGCAGCGCCTGCACCATTTCGCGCCCATTGCCGCGCTCTTCCATCAGCCGCGCCGCAAAGACGAGGATCGAATGGCGCTGCGCCTTGCTTTCGGCGCGCAGATAGGCGTTCAGCGCCCCATAAAAAGCCTGGGATCTGTACCAGCCCGTGTCGCTCGTATTCTGCTGATTCGCTGCGGCTTTGGCGCGACGGGCATATTCCGCCCATGTGTCGGCATCATCGATGATGGCAAGCGCCGCGCCGGTCTTGTCGACCGCTGCGGTAAAGCTGGACCGCGCTTCATCTCCTGCCGCCTCGCGCAGCAGATCATCGGCGCTCTGGTCACCGGTCGGATGGGTCCGGCCAATCCCGGTGGCAAGATTGAACGCGGTGGTGAATTCGTCATCCGGCAGGAAGCTCAGCTCGGCACGCCGCTCTTTTGCCCGGGCCTGCGCGCCTGGCGCCGCTGCGACCACCCAGGCCGATTGCGCGCCGACAAAGCTTTCGGGGGCACCGGGATCGGATTTGAGGAAACAGCTGCCATTGCGGCTGTTGAAGGTCCAGGCATCACATTGGGTATTGGTGACACAGGCGCGCTCGCAGGCCTGGATGGTCGTGTCGAAGACCGAGCCGATATCGCCGCCCACAAGATCCGAATCGACCATCACGACCGAGCGCCGTTCGGGGATCAGATCCTGGGCCGAAGCCATTCCGGGCAGGGCGATCGCGGCCGCCATCAATAGACTTCTGACGAAATTACGCATCACAATACTCCCGTTCCGCCCGCCATGGCGCCACTTTCAGCTTCGCACGCGTCCGGCCCCCCGGCAAGTGCCGGGCGGGTCAGGCGGGCGCGAATAAGCATGCGGGAGAAAGGAACTTCTCCCCTGTTAACTCCTGCTTCATTTTGACCGGAGAAGGTGGTCCGGAATACCGGACTTCTGGGCAGAATCTCGGATCCGGCGCGGCAAAACATGGTTCCTGGATCATGACGGGGATGGATCTGTCAGAACGACTGGCAAAGGAAAGGCGTGCGAGGCTGGCGGCAGAACGTCTGCTGGCGCGGCGCACCCGCGACCTTGCCACCGCCGAAGAGCGGCTGGCGCGCCAGAACCGCAGCATCGTCCGGGCACCGCGGCTGACCTCCCCCAATGTGGCAAGGTCCGACCACGCTGCCCTTGCCGCTGCCGCCGGCGCATCCTCCCTATCCCCCGGTGCTTCCCCAGCGGTGTCTGTCACACAGGCCGGAGCCATTTCGGCCCCGGCGCCATCCTCCGATGTCCTGTCAACCGTGGCACCACCATCCAGAGCCACCCAACAGGCAGCCGTCGCTCCGCCTGGCACCCCGGTCCCAGCGGGGAAGCACACCGGGCCAGGGCTTGCGGAACCAGCCTCTGACGAGAAATCGGATACCGTTGTGACCTTCATCCACAGCCCCCGGAACCGAGCACAATCTGATGTCCCGGGGCCAGAGGAGGCAAGGGGGTGTGCGCCGGGCAAAACCACCGAAGACGCGCTCAGTGAGGCCCAGACATCGCCGCGCGACCGCAGCGTATCGGTGGCTCTGACAGCTGTACCAGAGGTTCCCGATCTTCTGACCAACGGCTCACGCGCTTCGGACATATCCCACCCCGGAGACAACAGACCGGGCCCCGGAGCCCCATTCCCATCGGCACCGCAGATCGCAGCAGCACCCTTCCCTGACGCGCCGGACCTGCTCCCGGCAGAGCCTCTCGCCGATGCGCCCCCCGGCTTTGTTGCCCGGTCAGACCAGGAAGACAGAGCGCGCCCGACCGGCAAGACCGAGGCTCCTCCCCCGCCCGGCTGCGATTTAAGGTATTGGCCAGCCCTGGATGCGCTGCCGGACGGGCTCGCTTTGTTCGATCCCTCACAGCGGCTGCTGGCTGCGAACAGCGCCTTCCATCTCGCGTTCGGCACTGGCACCGGGACGACCGGCCAAACCTTTGCCCAGGTCCTGCTGCACGCCCGGAACAGCGGCCTCTTGCGCCCCGGCGATCAGGCCTCGTCCGACTGGTTCGGGGTGGCAGAGCCCGCAGCGCTTCTGCCGCCTCCGGACCTCATGCTGCACCTGGCCAAGGGCGGCTGGAGCCGGCTGGCCGCGCAAACCGACGCCCAGGGCAGAATGCTCTGCCAGCTGGTCGACATCACCCGACAAATGCGGATCTGGGCCGCAATCGAGGCAATTCCCGATGGGTTCGTACTTTTCGACAGCGAGGACAGAATGGTGACCTGCAACCAGAGCTATCGCGATATTTACAAGACCTCGGCCCCGATGATGACCCCGGGCGTGTCTTTCGAGAACATCCTGCGCTACGGCCTCGCTCTGGGCGAGTATCCCGAGGCGTGCGGACGCGAAGAGGAATGGGTCAATGCCAGGATGTCGGAACATCGCGGCCCGGCAGCCGAAGGGGAACATCAGCTGAAAGACGGCCGCTGGTTGCGCTCCATCGACAAGGAGACCCCGGATGGCGGCCGCGTCGGCCTTCGTGTCGATATCACGCAACTGCGCGAACAGGCGGTGGCGCTCGAGTCCGCGCGCCTCGCCGCCGAGGCCGCGAGCCGGGCGAAATCGGCCTTCCTTGCCAATATGAGCCATGAGATCCGCACACCGATGAATGGCGTCATCGGCATGGCGGAACTGTTATGCGACACCGCACTGTCGGATGAGCAGCGCCTCTTTTCCGAGACCATCCGCTCCTCGGGCGAGGCGCTTCTGGTGATCATCAACGATATCCTCGACTATTCCAAAATCGAAGCCGGCCAGCTGACGCTGCGCCCCGAGGATTTCGATTTTGAACGTATCATCCATGAGGTGGTGATGCTCCTGCAGCCCCGCGCGCGGGAAAAGGGCATCGATCTGATGATCGATTACGATGTTTTCCTGCCGACCCGCTTCACCGGCGATCCGGGGCGGCTGCGCCAGGTGCTGACCAATCTGATCGGCAATGCGGTTAAATTCACCGCCAAAGGCCATGTGCTCACCCGCGTCGTCGGCATGGAGGCCGAAGGCGGGCGCCACCAGCTGCATGTCACGGTCGAAGATACCGGGATCGGCATTCCGGACGGGCTGCTCGACCATGTTTTCGGCGAATTCTGCCAGGTCGATGATGACCGGAACCGCAGATTCGAGGGCACCGGCCTTGGTCTCGCCATCACGCGGCGCCTGATCGAGCGGATGGAGGGCGCGGTCTGGGTCGACAGCGAATATGGCAAAGGCTCGGTCTTCGGCTTCCGGCTCGCCCTGCCTTTGGCCGAGGATAGCGGGGCCGAGCGGTTGCCCGTCCTGATCGGAAAAGCGCTGGTGGTGGAGGACCAGTTCATCAACCGCACCATCCTCGAACGCCAGCTCGCCGCCTGTGGGGCAGAGGTGTTGCTCTTCCGTTCGGGTCAGGACGCGCTGGATCATGTCACTGGCGGGATGGTCCCGGATGTCGTGCTGGCCGGTCACGAAATGCCGGGCATGGACGGGGCAGTCCTTGCCAAAAAGCTGCGCGAGGCCGGTTATGACAAGCCGCTGGTATTGCTCTCCTCCAGTCCGCTGGCCGCGCGGGAGGCGGGCGGCGAGGCGGTCGATGCGATCTTGCAAAAGCCGGTGCTCCGGGCGGAGCTTTATCGATTGCTGACCAGCCTGACGCTGCCGGTTGCGCCTGAATCCACCCTGCCCGAGGCCCCACCCCCTGCCGCGCAGAGCCAGCGGGCCATGCGCATTCTTGCCGCCGAAGACAACAGGACCAATCAGCTGGTCTTGCAGAAAATGCTGCGCTCCCTCGATATCGAGCTGCGCTTCGCCGGAAATGGCCTTGAGGCGCTGGCGGAATGGGAAAGCTACAAGCCCGATCTGATCTTCATGGATATCTCGATGCCTGTGATGGACGGGCGCGAAGCCACACGGGCGATCCGCGAAAGCGAGGCGGCACGCGGGCTGAAGCCGGTTCCGATCATTGCGCTGACCGCGCATGCGATGGAGGGGGACGAGGAAGGAATTCTCGCCTCGGGCATGGACCGCTATCTGACGAAACCGCTGCGCAAATCCGAGATCAGCGCTGCCGTTCTGGCCTTTGCCGCCGAAGCGTGCCGCCCGCCCGAGCGCGGCGGACAGGGCTGAGCCTCGCCCCGGGAATGCGCGTTCCCCGATGGCGGCCCGAGACGGTCACTCTTGCCCGCTCCGCCGGGTCGACAGCCCCGGCTCGCAGGCAGCACTCTGCCAATACCGCAGGCGTGACGTGACGTCATCCTGACGTTTACGTAAGCTCAATTGCATCGCCGCAGATGACAGCACATGTCTTAACCAACCCACCGGTCCGCCGCCGGGGCCACTATCCAGGAAAGAGGACAATGCCCAACGACGAGCAGATGACGATCCGCGAGATGTGCGACGCCTTTGACGTCACCCCGAGGACGCTGCGCTTTTACGAGGCGAAGGAGCTGCTTTCGCCGGTCCGCATCGGGTCGCAACGGCTCTACACCAGGCGCGAAAGGGCACGGTTGACCATCATCCTGCGTGGCAAACGCTTTGGCTTCTCGCTGGAAGATATCCGTCAGGTCCTGAACCTCTATGCCCGCGACGGCTCGAACCTCGCGCAGATGGAACGCACCTGGGATCTGGCCCAGGACAGGCTGCGCGCGATGGAGCAGCAGCGCGACGAACTGACCCTCGCGATAGGCGATCTGAAGGCCGAGCTGGAGACCGGTGCCGGCCTGATCGCCGCCGCCCGCAACCAGAATGCCGCCCCGCCAGGCAAATGACCACTGCCGGGCCAGGAGGCCCAGCGGCACAGAACCGAAGGGAGAAAGCGATGACCGGCTATACCGCCCCGGTAAAGGATATGCAGTTCATTTTGCATGATGTTTTCGGGATCTCCGGCTTTGACATTCCCGGCTACGCGGATCTCGACCGCGCCTTCACCGGCGCCGTGCTGGAAGAGGCCGGCAAGGTTGCCTCGGCCATACTCGCCCCTCTGAATGCAAGTGGCGACCGCCAGGGATGTGTGCTGGAGGATGGCACTGTGCGCACGCCCGATGGGTTCAAAGCTGCTTTCGAGACGATGAAACAGGGCGGCTGGACCGCGCTTGACTGCGATCCGGATTATGGCGGCCAGGGCCTGCCCTATCTGATCAATTGCGCGGTGGGCGAGATCTTCGTTTCGGCCAATATGGCCTTCAACATGTATCAGGGCCTGACGCATGGCGCGATCTCGGCGATCCATACCCATGGGTCTGACGCGCAAAAGGCACAATATCTGCCAAAGATGATCGCCTGCGACTGGACCGGCACGATGAACCTGACCGAGCCGCATTGCGGCACCGATCTGGGTCTGTTGCGCACGAAGGCCGAACCGCAGGAGGATGGCTCTTATCTGATCACCGGCCAGAAGATCTTCATTTCGGCAGGCGATCATGATCTGGCGGAGAACATCATCCATCTGGTTCTGGCCCGCGCCCCCGGCGGTGGCGAAGGCACGAAGGGGATCTCGCTTTTCATCGTGCCAAAGTTTCTGGTGACTGCGGAAGGCAATATCGGGGCGCGCAACGGTGTCTCGACCGGCAAGATCGAAGAGAAGATGGGCATTCACGGCAATGCGACCTGCGTGCTGAATTATGACGGCGCGAAGGGCTGGCTGCTGGGCGATCTCCATAAGGGGATGCGGGCCATGTTCACCATGATGAACGAGGCGCGGCTGGGGGTCGGCCTCCAGGGATATGCGGTGGCCGAGGCGGCGTATCAGAACGCGGTCGCCTATGCGAAAGACCGCCTCCAGGGCCGCGCCATGACCGGAGCGGAGAACCCGAAAGGCGCCGCCGACCCGCTGATCGTGCATCCCGATATCCGCCGCATGCTGATGGATCAGAAGAGCTTTGTCGAAGGCGCGCGGGCGCTGACCTTCTGGGGCGCCTCGCTGATTGACCGCGCGCATCGCAATGCCGATGCCGAAGCCGACGGGCTGATCGGGTTTCTGACGCCGGTCATAAAGGGGTTCCAGACCGATAAGGGTTTTGAATCGACGGTCGGGGCGCAGCAGGTCTTCGGCGGCCACGGCTATATCGAAGAACAGGGCATGAGCCAGTTCGTCCGCGATGCAAGGATCGCGATGATCTATGAGGGCGCGAATGGCGTGCAGGCGCTGGATCTCGTCGGGCGCAAACTCGCGGCGGATGGCGGCAAACATGTGATGGCGTTTTTCAACCTGGTGAAGGCCGAATGCCGCGCCCATGACCGTGACGAGCGGATGAAACCTTTCGCCGAGGCGCTGACAACCGCGTCGGAACAGCTTCAGACTGCGGCAATGTATTTCATGCAAAACGGCGTGAAAAATCCGAATGCGGCGCTGGCGGGTTCCTCCGATTTTCTGCATCTGGCCGGCCATGTCTGCCTTGGCCTGATGTGGACGAAAATGGCCGGTGCCGCCTTTGCGGCCCTTGATGCCGGCGCGGCGGACCAGGAGTATCTTGACGCCAAGATCGCCACCGGTCGCTATTACATGGCCCGCCAGCTGCCCGCCTGTGCGACACATCTGGCCCGGATCGTGAGCGGCCCGGATCCGGTCATGGCATTGGCCGCCAGGGCGTTCTAGACTGCAGCCTGCCCCCTCCGGAGATATCTATGCCGAAACGTTTCCGCCTGACCCGCCGCTTTCCCGTCGCCATGACCGAAGACGGCTATCGCCGGCTGAAGCGCTTCGCCTTCGATGCAGGCCTCGATGAAGGAGAAGCCCTGTCCTTCCTCTTCGAAAATTTCGACTCGGTCATCGACAGTGAAAAACTCACCCATCGGCTGCGGCTGTTCAACTCGGAGCTCGATGCGCGCAAACGGTGACCGCCCGCAGGCTTCAGCCGATGAACGCCTCCGGCGGGGGAGTATTTGGATCAAGAGGATTGGATCAAGAGGAAAGGCCTCATCAAAGTCATCCCGCCCCGGACCCTTAACGCTTTGGCTATGCGTATCACCGGAGCGGGACTTCCCCTTGAGCGGTCATCGGCTCTCCAGCCTGTACCGCAAAACCTATGATAGAAGAGGGGAGGTTAATATTTCCTCTTCCTCTTGACCTGAATACTCCACGGGGGCGCGGGGGTGTGAAACCCCCGCTTCCGCCATCAGTCAGGAGAGGTGCGACATGACAGCTCAGCTCTGGTGTTTCGGCGAAAGTGGCAACTCCTATAAAGTCGCGCTCATGCTCACGCTGACCGGCACGCCCTGGAAATCGGTCTATGTCGATTTCTTCCATGGCGAGGCGCGCGGCGAGGCCTTTCGCCAGCTCAACCCGATGGGCGAAGTGCCGGTGCTGCGGCTCGCAGGCAGGCTCTTCACCCAGTCGGGCGTGATGCTCACCCATCTCGCCCGCGTAACGGGGCAGTTGGGGGGCGCTGCGCCCGACGAGGCTGATGAGATCCTGCGCTGGCTCTTTTGGGACAGCCACAAATTCTCGGGCCAGATCGGCACCACGCGCTTCCTGATGAACTTCCTCAGTGCTGAGAAACGCCCACAAGAGGTCATCGCCTTCCAGCAGGGCCGCCTGAAAGCGGCCTCAGCCGTCCTGAATGACCATCTGGTGGCCCGGGACTGGGTGGTCGGGGCCGGCCCGACCATCGCGGATCTCTCGCTCTGCTCTTACCTGTACTACCCGGAACCCTTTGGATTTCAGCGCGAAACCTGGCCGCATATCGACCGCTGGCTGGACCGTATCCAGGCTCTTCCCGGCTGGAAGCATCCCTATGACCTGATGCCCGGCAATCCTTCTGACCGGGCCTGAGCCATGCTGTCCCGGCTCTGCGCATCAGGGGACGGCAACCAGGGCGCGCTGGCCGCGCTGGCGCCGGTCCGCACACGCCATACCGGACATCGTGACGCAGCGGTATCATTGCGCAAATCCGCCAAAGACAAGAAGCTGAACAGGAAAAGGCAACAGACCAGGGCACGGCATGCTGCGATTGCTCTCGCGGTCCCCGGCCTCGACGGGGCTTGTACTGAACGGAAACCGACACCGGACTGCGACCTGCCCTGCGATTGTGGCGACCCGTAAGAGTTCCGGCCCGAGACGGATGGAGGAAAGACGATGACCGACGCCTATATCTATGATGCCTTGCGCAGCCCGCGCGGGCGCGGGCGCCCGGATGGCGCGCTGCATGAGGTCACCTCGGTCGCGCTTTCGGCGCAGATGCTGAACGCGGTGCAGGCCCGCAACGGGCTGCAAGGCCATGCGGTCGAGGATGTGATCTGGGGCAATGTCACGCAAGCGGGGGAACAGGGCGGCTGCCTCGCGCGCTCGGCGGTGCTGCTCTCGGATCTGGATGAGGCGATCCCTGGCCTCTCAATCAACCGGTTTTGTGCCAGCGGCATGGAGGCGGTGAACCTTGCCGCCAATCAGGTGAAGGCCGGCGCGGGGCAGGCCTATATCGCAGGCGGCGTCGAGATGATGAGCCGGGTCGCCATGGGCTCGGACGGGGCAGCGATTGCGGTGGACCCGGCGCTGACCTTTAAAACCCATTTCGTGCCGCAGGGGATTTCGGCAGATATCATCGCGACAAAATTCGGCTTTTCGCGCGAAGAGGCCGATCAGCTGGCCGCCGAAAGCCAGGCCCGGGCGGCGGCGGCCTGGGCGGATCAGCGTTTCGCGAAATCCATCGTGCCGGTCAGGGATATCAACGGGCTCACCATCCTTGATCATGACGAATATATGCGCCCCGGCACCACGGCCGAGGCTCTGGGCGCGCTGAAAGCCAGTTTCAGAGACATGGGCGAGGTGATGCCCGGTTTCGACAGGATCGCCCTGATGAAATACCCCGAGCTGGAGCGGGTAAACCATATCCACCATGCCGGGAATTCCTCGGGGATTGTCGATGGCGCGGCGGCGGTGCTGATCGGCAATGCCGCGTTTGGCAAAGCGCATGGGCTGAAGCCGCGCGCGCGGATCCGGGCGACGGCGAAGATCGGCACCGATCCGACGATCATGCTGACCGGCCCGGTGCCGGTGACGGAAAAGATCCTGAAGGAGTCCGGTCTCAGGATCGGCGATATCGACCTGTTCGAGGTCAATGAGGCCTTTGCTGCGGTGGTTTTGCGGTTCATGCAGGCGTTCCACGTCCCGCCCGATCGCGTGAACGTCAATGGCGGTGCGATCGCGATGGGACACCCGCTGGGCGCTTCGGGCGCAATCATCATCGGCACGCTGCTTGATGAGATGGAGCGGCGCGATCGGACCCTCGGCCTCGCCACTTTGTGCATCGCATCGGGCATGGGCGCCGCCACCATCATCGAGAGGGTCTGATGAAAAAGCTCGATCTGACAAAGGTTCCGGTCAAGACCGGCTCCATCTACCCATCGCCCTATGCTGAAATGATGGAGGGGCGGTCGAGCCTGCGGCTCGGACAGGCGGCGGGGCTGACGCAATTCGGCGTCAATCTGGTGACGCTGAAACCGGGGGCGCTGTCCAGCTTACGCCATTGGCACCGGGCGGAAGATGAGTTCGTCGTGATGGTGGCGGGTGAATGCGTGATGATCACCAATGACGGTGAAGAGATCATGCGCGTCGGCGATTGCGCCGGTTTTCCCGCCGGGACGCCGGACGGGCATCAATTCATCAACCGGGGCGATACGCCGGCGGTGTTCGTCGTCATCGGCGCGAAGGCCCGCGAAGAGGTGGTGACCTATTCAGATGTCGACATGGTGCTGACCGTCACGGATGGCGCCTGTGTTTACACCCATAAGGACGGGCGCCCCTGGCAGCCCGAGGGAGAGGAAAATGGCTGATTTCATCTGGGATCTCGACGCAGGCGGCGTGGCGACCATCACCTGGGACACCCCGGGCAAGTCGATGAATGTCATGTCGATGGCGGGCTTTGCCGAACTTGATGCGCTGATCGACCGGGCGCTGGCCGACGTGGCTGTGAAGGGGGTGGTGATCACCTCGGGCAAGAAGGATTTCGCCGGCGGCATGGATCTGAATGTGCTGGCGGGGATGCGGGCGGGGGGCGCCCGGGCGATTTTTGACGGCGTGATGCAGATGCATACTGTGCTGCGCAAGATCGAACTCGCGGGCATGGATTTCAGGACGAAGAAGGGTGGGAAACCCATCGTGGCAGCGCTGCCCGGCACCGCGCTCGGCATCGGGCTGGAGCTGCCGCTGGCCACCCATCGCATCTTTGCCGCCGATAATCCGAAAGCGAAGATCGGGTTGCCGGAAATCATGGTCGGCATCTTCCCGGGCGGCGGCGGCACCACGCGGGTGTCGCGGAAGCTCGGCGCGATGATGGCGGCGCCCATCCTGCTGGAAGGCAGGCTCTCGGATCCGAAAGGCGCGAAAGCGGCGGGGCTGATTGATGAGGTGGTGCCGGCGGATGATCTGATCGGGACCGCAAAGGCCTGGGTTCTGGCCGCGAAAGACGCGGATCTGGTGAAGCCCTGGGATGACAAAAGCTATAAATTCCCCGGCGGCGCGCCTTACCACCCGGCGGGGTTCATGACCTTTGTCGGCGCCTCGGCGATGGTGAACGGCAAGACGCAAGGCGTGTTTCCGGCGGCGAAGGCGCTGTTATCGGCGGTCTATGAAGGCTCGCTGGTGCCCTTTGACCAGGCGCTGAAGATCGAGGCGCGGCAGTTTACCTCTGTTCTGATGAATCCGTCCTCCTCAGCGATGATCCGGTCTTTGTTCATCAATAAAGAGGCGCTTGAGAAAGGCGCGAACCGGCCTCAGGTGGCCGATCAGTCGGTGAAACGGCTGGGCGTGCTGGGCGCCGGCATGATGGGCGCGGGCATCGCCTATGTCGCTGCCAATGCGGGGATCGAGGTTGTGCTGATCGACGCCACGCAAGAGGCCGCTGATCGGGGCCGCGCGCATTCGGAGAGCCTGCTCGACAAGGGGATCAAACGCGGCAGGGTAAGCCCCGCGCGAAAAGACGAGGTGCTGTCGCGCATCACCGCCACCACCGATTACGCAGCGCTGCGCGGCGTTGATCTGATCGTCGAGGCGGTGTTCGAAGACGCCAAAGTCAAGGCGGGGGTCACGAAACGCGCCGAGGAGGCGGCAGGTGAGGAAGTGATATTCGCCACCAATACCTCGACCCTGCCGATCACCGGGCTGGCCGCCGCCAGCGCGCGGCCCGGGAACTATATTGGCATCCACTTCTTCTCGCCTGTCGACAAGATGATGCTGGTCGAGATCATTCGCGGCAGGAAAACCGGTGACCGCGCGGTGGCGAAGGCGCTCGATTTCGTGCGCCAGATCCGCAAAACGCCGATTGTGGTCAATGATGCGCGCTTCTTCTACGCCAATCGCTGCATCATTCCTTACATCAACGAAGGCATCCGCATGGTCGCCGAAGGCATCGCGCCGGCGCTGGTCGAAAATGCCGCGAAACTTCTGGGGATGCCGCTCGGGCCGTTGCAGCTTGTCGATGAGACCTCGATTGAGTTGGGGGTGAAGATCGCCAGAGCAACCAAAGCCGCGATGGGCGCCGATTACCCCGATGAGGCGGTCGACAGGGTGATCTTCTGGATGGCTGATCAGGGGCGGCTGGGCCGCAAGACCAATGCCGGGTTTTATGATTACAGCGACAAGGGCGAACGCCTGGGGCTCTGGGAGGGGCTGGCCGGGAAATACCCCGCCGACAAGGTGCAGCTCTCGCTTGCCGATGTGCAGCACCGGCTCATGATGGCGCAGGTTCTGGAGGCGGTCCGGGCGCTGGAGGAAGGTGTGTTGACCGATATCCGCGAAGGCGATGTCGGCGCGATCCTCGGCTGGGGGTTTGCGCCCTGGTCAGGCGGGCCATTTGGCTGGCTCGACATCATCGGGGCGGCGCGTGCCGTGCAGATCTGCCGTGAGCTGACCGCGCAATTCGGGCACCGCTTCGAGGCCCCGGCCCTGCTGCGCGAGATGGCGGAAAACGGGACGGGCTTTTACGGCCAGCCCGGCGAAACCAGGGCCGCCTGACCCCGCCCCCGTGACCGGTCAGGGACACAATCGGGGGAAAACTCCGGATCCGCCAGGCGGGCCCGGGCTTTTCTCTGCCGCGCTGCGGCGCTAGTCTCGCCGCTGATCCCGGCGCAGGGCGCTGGCAGCAAACAGGGGCGTCCGGATATGATCAGAGGCTTTCAGAGCCAGGGAATGCGGCTGGCTTCCGTCCCGCCGGAAAACTTCATCCCCGCGACCTTTGGCCGGCTCAGCCCCGAAACCCCGGTTCTGGCGGGGGACAGCTCTGCCGCCACTGCGGCGCTGCGCGAGATGGTCTGGATCGACATCGAGGCGCCGACCCATGCCGAGGAAGACCTGATCGAGCGCGCGCTCGGCTTTGGCATTCCGACCCGCGAGGATATGCAGGAAATCGAGCCCTCGTCGCGGATCTATGTCGAGGATGGCGTGCTGTATCTGACCGCCCAGGTGCTGGCCTCGCCCGATATGAAACAGCTCATGATCGGGCCGGTGACCTTCATGGTGCAGCCCGCCCGGCTGGTGACGGTGCATTACCACCGCCCCGGATCTTTTGCGTTTTTCGCCGATTGGGCGGCGCGCCATGACACGCCCTGTTCGACCGGGATCGCGACCCTTCTGGGGTTGATGGAGGCGATGGTCGACCGGCTTGCCGATATCCTGGAAAATGAGGCCCGCCAGCTGGATGATCTGTCCAGGACGATCTTTGACAGCCGCAAGGCCGCCAGCGATGCGCTGTCGGGCGTGGTGACCCGGATCGGCGCCGCCGAAGACCGCAACGGCAAGATCAATGAAAGCCTTGCGACGATCCAGCGGGTGCTGGGCTATCTTTCGGTGCCCGGCGCTGTGGCCGCGAAAGAGGCCCTGAAGGGGATCGACCGCGACCAGCTGAAAAGCCTGATCCATGACGTGCGGTCCCTGCGTGAAGTGGCGGCGGTTCAGGCGGAAAAGGTGCGGTTTCAGCTGGATGCGACGCTGGGTGTGATCAATATCCGCCAGTCCGACATCATCAAGGTCTTCTCGGTGGTGGCCTTCGTCTTCCTGCCACCGACCCTGATCGCCAGCATCTATGGCATGAACTTCGAACATATGCCGGAACTTGCGGTGAAATGGGGCTATCCGGCGGCGCTGGTGATGATGGTCGTTTCGGCTGTGGCGCCCTGGATGTTCTTTCGCTGGAAGAAATGGCTCTGAGCCGGGTCGGTCGTCACTTTCACCCCGCTGTTGCAATCGGCGGTTAGGGAACAGGTCGCAACGATCTGAGGTGCTGCCATGACCCCCCGCCTGCTTTCCGCAGCTTCCGTTTTCGCCCTGCTGGCGAGCCCGGCGCTTTCCCAGAGCTTCAACCGCATCGCGTCTTTCCCGGTGATCGCCAATATGGCCGATGGCGAGGACAAATCACGCGAATCCTCGGCCGAGATCATCTCGGTCTCGAAAGACGGCAACACGCTGATCTATACTGACAGCCCGCTGGGCGGCGTTGGCCTGATCGACATCACCGATGCCAAAGCCCCGAAACCGCTTGGCAATATCGACCTGCATGGCGAGCCGACCACCGCCTATATCATCGGCGACAAGGCCGTGGTGGGCGTCAATACCTCGGAAAGCTATGCCAATCCCTCGGGCCGTCTCGCGATCATCGATATTGCGACGGCAACCGAGACCGGATCCTGCGATCTGGGCGGCCAGCCGGATTCGGTCGCGGTGGCCCCCGATGAAAGCTTTATCGCCGTCGCGATCGAGAATGAGCGCGATGAAGACCTGGGCGATGGCGGCCTGCCGCAGATGCCGGCGGGCTATGTGGTGAAACTGCCGCTGAAAGACGGCGCCCCCGATTGCGCCGCTTTGCAAAAGATCGACATGACCGGCCTTGCAAGCATTGGCGGCGAAGATCCCGAGCCGGAATTCGTCGATATCAATGCGGCCGGTGAGATCGTCGTCACGCTGCAGGAAAACAACCATATCGTCGTCATCGGCGCGGATGGCCAGATCGCCGCGCATTTCTCTGCCGGCGAGGTCGTGCTGGAGAATGTCGATACCAAAACCGACGGCAAGCTGGATTTCACCACCACAACCGACCCGATTCCGCGCGAACCCGATGGCGTGCAATGGATCGACAATGACCATTTTGCCACTGCCAATGAGGGCGACTGGAAGGGCGGCTCGCGCGGCTTCACGATCTGGAAAAAGGACGGCACGATCGTCTGGGAGTCCGGCAACAGCCTTGAACATGCGATCATCGAGATCGGCCATTACCCCGAGAAACGCTCGAAAGCCAAAGGGATCGAGCCGGAAGGGATGGAATTCGCCCGTTTCGGCGATACCCCCTATCTGTTTGTGCTGTCGGAACGCGGCTCGGTCGCGGCGGTCTATGATGTGACCGACCTTTCGGCCCCGAAACTGACCCAGCTTTTGCCCTCGGGGATCTCGCCCGAAGGCGTGATGGCGATCCCTTCGCGCAACCTGCTGGTCACCGCGAATGAGGCCGATCTGGGCGAGGATGGCGCCGCAAGGGCGCATGTGATGATCTATGAGCTTTCCGACGCGGCCCCCGCCTATCCGATGCTGACCTCTGCCGGGGCAGAAACGCTGATCGGCTGGGGCGCGCTTGGGGCGCTGGCCTCGGTTGAGGGCGTCGAAGGCCGTCTTTTCGCCGCCTCCGACAGTGTCTATTCGGCAATGCCCTCGATCTATGAGATCGACATCACGCAAAGCCCGGCGAAGATCGTCGCCCAGACCGTGGTAACGCGCGGCGGCCAGCCGGCGCAGAAGCTCGATATCGAAGGGCTGACCTCGGATGGCGAAGGCGGCTTCTGGCTGGCCAATGAGGGGAACGCCGAGAAACTGGTGCCGCATGCGATCCTGCGTGTGAATGCGAAGGGCGAGATCAGGGAAGAAATCTCGCTGCCGGTTGAACTGCTGGCGCATCAGACCCGGTTCGGTGCCGAAGGCATCGCGAAGGTCGGCAATGTGCTCTGGGTCGCGATGCAGCGCGAATGGGGCGATGATCCGAAGGGCCAGGTCAAGCTGCTGGCCTATGACCTTGACGCGAAGGAGTGGAGCGCCGTCGCCTATCCGCTGGAGCCGAAGGGCGAGGGTTGGATGGGGCTGTCGGAGCTGACCGTCCATGGCGACCATGCCTATGTCATCGAACGTGACAATCTGATCGGCGAGGCGGCGGTGGTGAAAAAGATCTTCCGCGTGAAACTGGCCGATCTGAAGCCGGTGAAACTGGGCGAGACCCTGCCGGTTGTCGCCAAGGAAGAGGTCCGCGACCTGATCCCTGAGCTGAAATCGCGGACCAATGGCTATGTGGTCGACAAGGTCGAGGGTCTGGCATTCGATCACGAGGGCAATGCCTGGATCGTCACCGACAATGACGGCGTTGATGACAGTTCGGGCGAGACCCTGTTCTGGAACGCCGGCAAGTTCTGATCAGACCCTTCTTTCACTGACAATAGGCCGGGGTCCACCCGGCCTTCTTCTGTCCTGCGCCAGGCCGCGCGGCGGAAATCCCCCCCTTGCGGAGCGTCTTGTGCCAGCGGATCCTGCGGCGGTTCTGCCCTCTCGTATCAGGTATCATGTCGCCGCAGCCCCGAACCACCCGCAGCCTTGAACGCCATTTGGGCAGAAGGGTGCGTGCCGCCCTGCCCTATGGCCTCGCAGAGCTGGTGATGTTCGTGCTGAAACAGGGCTGGGCCTGCCTGTTTGGTGGTTTGTTGCTGGTGGCGATCCTGATCACCCGCGCGGTCTGGCAGCCCGACTGGGCGCTGGCGCGCTACGATTTCCTGTTTCTCTTCGCGATTGCCATCCAGGCCCTGTTTCTCTGGACGAGGCTCGAGACCTGGGACGAGGCGCGCGTTATCCTCCTCTTCCACCTGACCGGCACCGCGATGGAATGGTTCAAGGTCGGCGCCGGGTCATGGGCCTATCCCGAGCCGGGGCTGCTGAAGCTGATGGGCGTGCCGCTGTTCTCGGGCTTCATGTATGCGGCGGTGGGCAGCTATATGGTCCGGGTGATCCGCATTTTCGAGATGCGCTTTGCCCCCTATCCACGGCTCTGGCTGACCTGGATCCTGGCGGGCGCGATCTATGTAAATTTCTTCAGCCATCACGTCCTGCCCGATATCCGTATCATCCTGTTTGCCGCTACGGTGCTTTTGTTCGGCCGCACCCGGATCTGGTTTCGCATCTCGGACCGGGACTGGTGGATGCCGCTGCCGCTTGCCGCATTCCTGTCATCGCTGGCATTGTGGATCGCCGAGAATATCGGAACCCTGACCGGCACATGGCTTTATGCCGGGCAGCGACCGGACCACCTCGTCAGCTTTGCCAAGATCGGGTCCTGGTATCTGTTGCTTTATGTGGCCTTTGTGACGGTCTCGCTGGTCAGCCGCGAGGCGCTTTACCCGCCCGGGCGCCCGCTGCCCCGCGCCACAAACCGGGATGCGATCAGATCAGCCCGCGCCACATCAGAAAGCCCACAAACCCCGCTGCAACCACAATCAGAGAGAAGGCAATCGAGGTAAGCACACTGCCACGCCCCCGGCGCCCTTCTCCCCGCGCCAGCGGCGAGAGGTAGCGCAGACAGATATCGTAATCGCGGGCGACAGAGCC
The DNA here is from genome assembly GCF_016405985.1 of Paracoccus sp. IB05. Classification (GTDB taxonomy): domain Bacteria; phylum Pseudomonadota; class Alphaproteobacteria; order Rhodobacterales; family Rhodobacteraceae; genus Pseudogemmobacter. The sequence continues at coordinate 62,601 of NZ_JAEFCF010000013.1, read as the reverse complement.
CTCATCAATCTGCGCATGCAGCCTTGGGTTTTGGGTCATATTCGCTGCCTGGGCGAGCGCCGCAGCCGATTTGCGAACGCGGCGCGGCAATCTGCGCCCGGCATGACGCAGCTTCTGATCGAAATCGCGCCCACGCGCGCCGACCCGCTCGACGAGCAGCTCTTCGACCCTGCCGGCCATCTGGCGGATGGTGACCGCGCTCATGATCTGTCCTCACAATCTGCGGAAATTATCCGTTTTACCTGAGGTTTTCGCAACAGCTCTGGTTCGGGACAATTCGTTTCGATATGGAAACGTTCATGCTTGCAACAGTCCGTCACCCCGCTTCAGCCCCCGATGGCTCTGTGCCGCTCCTGATTGTGCATGGCCTGTTTGGCTCGGCGCGCAACTGGGGCGCGATTGCACGCCGGCTGGCCGACCGGCGCGATGTGGTGGCGGTGGATATGCGCAACCATGGCGAAAGCCCGCGCGCCGGGATCCAGGATTACCCGTCGATGGCCGGGGATCTGGCCGAAGTGATCGAAAGCCTTGGCGGTAAGGTCGATCTTCTGGGTCATTCCATGGGCGGCAAGGCGGCGATGCAGCTGGCCCTGACCAAAGCCGCGCTGATCCGCCGCCTGATCGTCGCCGATATCGCGCCGGTCGCCTATACGCACGATCAAAGCCCGCATATCCACGCGATGCGGGGGCTGGATCTGACCGGCCTGACCTCGCGCGGCGAGGCCGACCGGCGGCTCCAGGCCCTTGTCGATGACCCGGCCTTGCGGGCGTTTTTCCTGCAATCGCTGGATCTTAAGGCGGCAGGCGGGCCGGTCTGGCGGCTCAACCTCGATGTCCTCGAACGCGATATGGCAAAGATCATCGGCTGGCCGGGGACGGAAGGCCATTTCGACGGCCCGACCCTTTTCCTGACCGGCGCCGAAAGCCATTACGTCCGCCCCGAACATCGCGAAACGATCCGCGCGCTGTTCCCGCATGCGCGTTTCGCGAAACTGCCCGGCGCCGGCCATTGGCTGCATGCCGAAAAGCCGCGTGAATTCGAAGAAACGGTCCGCGTCTTTCTGAACGCCTGACCCCGGGTCAGAGATCGGGTTCCGGATCAGCCGCAGCCGGGGGCGCAACCGGCAGCCAGAATGGCGGCATCGTGCTGAGCGCGGCCCAAAGCCCGGTGGCGCGTTTCAGCGCCGCGGTGACCTCTGTGCGCTCGCCCTCGCGCCCCTTTTGCCGCGCATTGGCAAGGTCATTCAGCAGGCCCAGCTCATCCTGCAATTCCTGCATCCGGGCCAGGAACAGCTGCCAGCCTTCCACCGGCCAGAAGTCCTGGAAGAACTCGCCCAGATAGCGCAAAGTCTTCAGATCCTTGCGGAAATCATGCCGCGCGACCTCTTCCATCTTCGCGGGGTCATCGCCATGGCTGCGCGCGACGCGCCAGGCATCCCCCATCACCAGCCCGGCGAGCAGGCGCACCGGCGCGGCCCGTACGATCTGGCTGCGGCGGTTCTGTTTGAACAGCTCCTGCGAGCCGTAAAGCTTCAAAAGCCCAGGCGCGAAACCGACCGCCTTGCTGTCGCGCAACATCTTGCGGGTCTTGCGGCGGATCTCCAGCGTACGGCGCCCGAGCGCTCCGCTGTCGCCCGGATGCGAGGCGAGGAAGACATCGGCATCGCGCACCTCGCCAAGGGCCCGGAACAGCCGTTTTGCGGCTGACCGCACCTGCCCCGCCTGTTTGCGCCTGAGGATCGGCGCGAAAGCGTCCAGCGCCGTCGTCAGCCGGCGCAGCGCGACCCGGGCCTTATGCGGGCCGCTTTCGTCTTCGGTTTCCAGAAAAACCGCCAGCTGGCGGTCGAGCGCGGCGCAGCAGCCGATGATCAGCTGACCAAAGGCGTCCTCGCAGCTGGTGTCCGGCGAAAGGACGGGCATGGGCGTTGCGGCTTCGGTCACATCAATCCCCAGGGCATATGCCCGCGTTATATCCCGGCGATGCGAAACACCCCCGTGAAGTTTTTGTAACAAGACCGGAACTCCAGGCCGGTTCAGCGAGATTGACAGAGAATTTAGAACGTTCCATATTAATTGGAACGGTCCAGGTTGATTCTCATCTGAGGCATCGCCGACACAGGGCCCGCAATCCGGAGCGGAGGCTGGTATGCGCTGGACGGTGGTTGGGGCAAGCACGATTGCCGCCGAATATATGATCCCGGCCTTTCGCGCCCAGCCCGGCGGCGAGGTCCGGCGCCTGGTCAGTTCTTCGGTCAGGCGCGGCCGCGACTATGCCGCGCGCCACGCGATCCCCCATGCCGATACCGACCTCGCCACCGCGCTTGCCGATCCGCAGACCGATGCGGTCTATATCTCGACCACCAATGAACAACACCACGGCCAGGCCATGGCGGCGATTGCGGCCGGCAAACATGTGCTGTGCGAAAAGCCGCTCGCCATGACGGTTGCTGACGCGGCAGAAATGGTCCGGGCGGCGCGCGCGGTCGGGGTCACTTTCGCCACCAACCACCATCTGCGCTGTTCGGGCAGCCATCGCGCCATACGGGCGCTGATCGCCTCGGGCCGGATCGGGCGGGTGCTGTCGATGCGCCTGTTCCATGCGGTGCATCTGCCGCCGCATCTCCGGGGCTGGCGGATCGACAATCCTGCGGCAGGGGGCGGGGTGATCCCGGATATCACCGTGCATGACGCTGATACGGTGCGATTTTTGCTTAATGAGGACCCCATCTCGGTCGTTGCCGGCATGTCGGCCTCGGGCATGGGTCAGGGGGTCGAAGATTCCGCCATGTCGGTCTGGCAGATGCAATCGGGCGCCATGGTGCAAAGCCATGAGAGCTTTACCCATCCCTTCGCCGGCTCCGGGCTGGAGGTGCATGGCACCGAAGGCTCGATTTTCGCACCCGGCGTGATGACGCAAAAGCCGCAGGGCCGGGTGGAGCTGGTGAGAGCTCTGGGCCGCGAAGAGATCGCCTTCCCCGCCACCGCTCTCTACACCACCGGCACCGCCGAATTCATCGCCGCCACCCGCGGTGAGGGCCGCCCCGCCGCCACCGGCGAGGACGGCGTGAAATCCCTCGCCATCGCGCTCGCCATCCGCGAGGCCGCCACGAGTGGCCAGCGCCAGACCATCACCTTCCCGGACCTCTGAACCATGTCAAAGCTCGCCACCGCCGCCGAAGCCGTCGCCCGTATCAAAGACGGCGCCACTGTCACCGTCTCCTCTTCCTCGGCGCTTGGCTGCCCGGATTTCGTGCTGAAGGCCCTTGGAGAGCGCTTCGGGCTGGAGGGACATCCGCGCGGGCTCACCATGCTGCACCCGATCGCGGCGGGCGATATGTATGGCGTCAAAGGGATCGACTGGATCGCGCAGGACGGGTTGATTGCGCGTGTGCTGGCGGGGTCTTACCCCTCCGGCGGGTCGAACCTGCCGATGCCGGAGATCTGGAAGATGATCACCGAAGACCGGGTCGCGGCCTGGAATATCCCCTCGGGGATTATGTTCGACATGCATCGCGAAGCCGCCGCGCGCCGTCCCGGCGTGCTGACCAAAGTGGGCCTGGACACTTTTGTCGATCCGATCCGCGAGGGCTGCGCGATGAATGCGCGTGCCGCAAGCCAGCCGATTGTCCGCCGCGCCGAATTTGGCGGCGAGACCTGGTTGCACTTTCCGAACATTTTTCCCGATGTTTGCGTGCTGCGCGCCACCACGTCCGACACAAATGGCAACCTTACCTATGAATATGAGGGCGCCTATCTCGGCGGCCTGGAACAGGCGATTGCCACCCGCAACAATGGCGGTCTGGTGATCGCCCAGGTCTCGCGGATGACCACTGCGGGGTCTCTGCGCCCGCATGATGTCCGGGTGCCGGGGCATCTGGTGGATCTGGTGGTGCTGGATCCGCATCAGCGCCAGACCACGGAAACCGATTACGACCCGGCGATTTCCGGCCAGATCCTGCGCCCCTGGGAAAGCTTTGCCCGAGCCGAACACGGAATCGAAAAAGTCATCGCACGCCGCGCCGCGATGGAGCTGAAGGGCGGCCAGACCGCCAATCTCGGTTTCGGCATTTCCGCCATGGTGCCGCGTATCCTGCTGGAAGAAGGTCATCCCCAGGCAGTGACCTGGGCGATCGAACAAGGTGCGGTGGGCGGCATGCCCCTGACCGGCTTCGCCTTTGGCTGCGCCTCGAATGCCTTTGGCTATGTCCCCTCGCCGCAGCAATTCATCTACTTCCAGGGCGGGGGGTTCGACATGTCGTTCCTGTCCTTCCTCGAGGTGGACACCGAGGGCAATGTCAATGTCTCGAAACTGGGCAAAAAGCCCTATCTGACGGCGGGCTGTGGCGGGTTTGTCGACATCACGGCGCATGCGAAGAAGATCGTCTTCTCGGGCTGGTTCGAGGCGGGTGCGGGGGTCGACTTGACAGAATCCGGCATTTCTATCGCAAAACCGGGCAAATTCACCAAGATGGTTGAGAAAGTCGAACATGTAACCTTTTCTGGCGCGCGCGCCCGCGAACAGGGGCAGGAGGTGTTATACATCACCGAGCGCTGCGTGATCCGGCTGACCGCCACAGGCCTTGCGGCCACCGAGATCATGCCCGGGATAGACCCCGCCCGCGACATCACCGCAGCGAGCAAAGGCCGCGTCCGCATCGCGGAAAATGCGAAACGGATGCCGCTCTCGCTCCTTGGCACCGGGCCGATGGGATGGCAGCCATGAGCGCGGTCCATCTGACCCTCAATGGCCCCCTGGCCGAAATCCGGCTCGACAATCCGGCAAAGCTGAATTGTTTCACCGCAGATATGCTGGCGCAATTCGCCACCCATCTCGATGTGATCGAACATAGTGAGGCCCGCGTGGTGCTGGTCACCGCGACGCCGGGGAAATGCTTTTGCTCGGGCGCCGACATCACCGGCTGGGGCGCGCTGAGCCCTCGCGATTTCGCCCGCCATTGGGTGCGTGGCGGACATCGGTTATTCGACCGGCTGGCGCGACTGGCGCAGCCGACGATTGCCGTGATGGAGGGCCACGCCTTTGGCGGCGGACTGGAGCTGGCGGCCGCCTGCGACATCCGCGTGATGGCGCCGGGCGCCACGATTGCCCTGCCGGAAACCGGCATCGGCATTGTGCCAGGCTGGTCGGGAACACAGCGGCTCGCGCGGTTGCTGCCGGAACCGGTCTTGCGGGAAATGTCACTTTTCGGACGAAGGATCGCTGCTGAACGGGCCCATAACCTGGGGTTTATTGCAGAAATCGCACATGATCCGCGCGCAACCGCGCTGGAAATAGCCGCCCGCGCCGTAACGCTGTCTCCCCGCGCGACCGAGGTCGCGAAACAGATGATCCTCGCCGGTCGCGGCGAAGACAAGGGCGCGCTGATCGAGGCGCTCGGCTCTGCCGCCATCGCCGCCAGTGAGGACCGCAGCGAAGGCGTCGCCTCTTTCGCAGAAAAACGCAAACCCATTTTCAGCGGGCAATGATATGCAAGACCTGACCCTGATCCCCGCCGTGCGAACAGCCGACCTTTCCGCCCTGCCCTTTCATGGCCGCCACCTGATCGACGGCACCTGGCATGAGAGCGCGGATCAATTCGAGCGCCACTCCCCCGCCCATGGCACCCTCGTCAGCCGCCATGCCAAGGGCGGCCATGCGGAAACCGAGGCCGCGATCCGGGCGGCCCGGGCGGCGTTTGACGACGGACGCTGGTCGCGGCTTTCCGGTAAAGACCGCGCCGCAGTCCTGATCCGCGTCGCCGATCTGATCGCCACGCGCGTCGACGAGATGACGCTGCTCGAATGTCTCGAGACCGGCAAGCCCATCGCCCAGGCGCGGGGCGAGGTCTCGGGCGCCGCCGATCTCTGGCGCTATGCAGCAGCGCTGGCGCGCACGCTGCATGGGGACAGCCATAACAGCCTTGGCCCCGATATGCTGGCCATGGTGCTGAAAGAACCGATCGGCGTGGTCTCGATCATCACGCCCTGGAACTTCCCGTTCTGGATCCTTGGTCAAAAGCTCCCCTTCGCGCTGGCTGCGGGCTGCTCTTGCGTGGTGAAACCGTCCGAAATCACCCCTTCGACCACAGTGATCCTCGGTGAGATCCTGATCGAGGCGGGCCTGCCGCCGGGGGTGGTCAATATCGTGCTGGGCCATGGCGAGCCGGTGGGCAGCCTGATGGCTTCGCACCCGGAGGTGAATATGATCAGCTTCACCGGCTCGACGCTGGTGGGGCGGTCGATCCAGGCGGCGGCCTCAGCTACGCTCAAAAAGGTCGCGCTGGAGCTGGGCGGCAAGAACCCGCAGGTGATCTTCCCCGATGCCGATCTCGACGCTGCCGCCGATGCCGTAGCCTTTGGTGTGTATTTCAACGCCGGCGAATGCTGCAATTCCGGCAGCCGGATCATTGTACATGAAGACATCGCCGGAACCTTTACCGCCAAAGTTGCCGAACTCTCGCGGCGTGTCGCCTTTGGCGACCCGCTGGACGAGGCAACCCAGGTCGGCGCCATCGTCTCGCCCGCGCATCTGGGCAAGATCGACCTCTATGTGAAAGAGGCGATCAAAGCCGGCGCGCAGCTTGCGATGGGTGGCGAAGCAATCTCCATCCCGGGGCTCAGCGGCGATTTCTACGGCCCGACCATCGTCACCGGCGTCACCCCCGACATGGCCATCGCCCGCGAAGAGGTCTTCGGTCCGGTTCTCGCCGTCCAGACCTTCCGCACGCTCGACGAGGCCATCGCGCTGGCAAATGACGGCAGCTATGGGCTCTCTGCCGGGGTCTGGAGCGAGAATGTCCATATCTGTCTCGCCTTCGCCCGCCGCGTCGAAGCCGGCACGATCTGGACAAATACCTGGATGGATGGCTTCCCCGAAGTCACCTTCGGCGGCATGAAACAATCGGGCCTGGGCCGTGAAAACGGCCGCTACGGGCTTGAGGAATATCTGGAACCGAAATCGGTGGTCATGCGCATTGGCCGCACGCGGGCGAACTGGGTGCGCTGATGCGGTCAGAAATCGACCAGCGGCTGATGCAGGACCTGAAGGCGCGATGGCTCCTCGCCCGCCATCGCGCGCAAGAGCATCTCGCCCATGCTGCGCCCGGCAAGGCGGAGATCTTCGACCATCGTGTCGATCCGGGGCCGCATCAGATCGAAAATCGCCGAGGCGCGCTTGGCCACGACATCGATCTCGCGCCCGGGCACCAGCCCGCAATCGCTGATCGCGGCCAGCGCGGCCATGGCCGAGACCTCGCCCACGCCGATGATACCATCGGGGCGGTCCGGCTGCGACAGGCGCTGGCGCAGCCAGGCCATGGTCTCAGCCGCGGAAGTGTCGAGGCTGATCGCTTCGGGAATCTCGCAGCTGATGCCCGCCGCCTTTGCCGCCGCCACAGCCCCCCAGCGAAGATGCTGCGCGAAAGAGAAATTCGCCGGTGGCAGCACGATCATCAGGCGTTTGCGGCCCCGGGCGATCAGTCGCTCGACCGCGATACGGGCGAAGGCTTCGTTGTCGTAATCGACCCAGGGGTGGGGGGTGGAAAACTCGGTGCGGCCATGGCTGACAAAGGGAAAACCCTGTTCCAGCAGGTAGCGCACCCGCGGGTCAAAGGGCTCGGTCCGGTTGAAGATGACGCCGTCGCCCAGCCGCGCCTCGACGATACGGCGGACCGAGGACAGCCGGTCGCTGCCGAGGATATCGGGGAAGATCGTCACGGAATAGCCGGTGCCCGTCAGCGCATCAGACAGGCCGCCGATCAGCTCATGGGTGAAGCCGAGGAATTCATGGTCGAGGTTCAGCACCAGCTGCACCACCCGCGTGCGCCCGGTGCGCAGTCTTTGTGCCGCGCGATCAGGCACATAGCCAAGCCGGTCTGCCGCTGCCCTGACCAGATCACGCGTCGAGGCCTTGATCTGCGGGTCCAGCGCCAGAGCCCGCGACACGGTGGTGACCGCCAGCCCGGTCTCGGCCGCAATGGTGCGCAGGGTCGGGCGGGCTTTTGCCCGGCCACCGGCGCGGCGCAACAGCGGATCGGCAGGAGTGGATGGACGGTCGGTCAGGGGCTTCACTCCGGGGCATGTGCGGGGGCGGACACGCCGGGGCGTGTTGCCGTGGCGTGGGCCCGGAGTATGACAAAAAAATGCAACGATACAACAGAAGAACTGAACCTGGGAAACTTCGCGGTATTTCCGCATCATAGCGCAAAACACGCTTATTTTTCTGCATTGCAGCAATATGGAGCGGCAGAAAGAAACAGTTGACGGGCAGCCATATTGTAACGTTTCAATAATCCGTTCCCGCAAGGGGCTTAACATCTGGGAGGATGCGATGAGGAAGATGACAAAGGGGATGGTCTCGGCGCTGGCTCTGACCTTCGGCCTCGCCTCAATGGCGGCGGCGGAAGATGTGGAAGTGCTGCATTGGTGGACCGCAGGCGGTGAGGCGGCGGCGCTGAACGTGCTGAAAGAGGATCTTGCGAAGCAGGGCATCGGCTGGGTCGACATGCCGGTCGCAGGCGGCGGTGGCGAGGCGGCGATGACCGCGCTTTCAGCGCGTGTGACCGCAGGCGACCCGCCGACTGCCGTGCAGATGCTGGGCTTTGACATCACCGACTGGGCCGAACAGGGCGTGCTCGGCAATCTCGACGCGGTCGCGGGCCCCGAGGGCTGGGACAAGGTGATCCCGGCGGCACTCCAGGCGTTTTCCAAACATGACGGCCACTGGATCGCGGCGCCGGTCAATGTGCATTCGACCAACTGGGTCTGGATCTCGAAAGCGGCGCTGGACAAGACCGGTCTCGGCGAGCCGACCAATTGGGACGAGCTGATCGCGGTTCTCGACAAGATGAAGGAAAACGGCATCACGCCTCTGGCCCATGGTGGCCAGCCCTGGCAGGATGCGACGATTTTCGACAGCCTCGTGCTGGCCCAGGGCAATGATTTCTACAAGGCGGCCTTTATCGATCTCGACCCCGAAGCGCTTGGCGGCGAGAAGATGGCAGCGGCTTTCGATCAGCTGATCAAGCTGCGCAGCTATGTCGATGACAATTTCTCGGGCCGCGACTGGAACCTGGCGTCAGCCATGGTGATCAATGGCGAAGCGGGCATGCAGGTCATGGGCGACTGGGCCAAGGGCGAATTCCTGAAAGCCGGACAAAAGCCAGGAGAAGGCTTTATCTGTATCCGCTTCCCCGGCACGCAGGGTGCGGTGACCTTTAATGCCGACCAGTTCGCGATGTTCAAGGTAAAGGGCGAGGAAAAGGTCAAAGCGCAGCTGGCGATGGCCTCGGCCATTGAAAGCCCGACCTTCCAGTCGGCCTTCAACGTGGTCAAGGGCTCGGTCCCGGCGCGCACCGATGTGCCGGATACCGATTTCGATGATTGCGGCAAGAAGGGCATCAAGGATCTCGCCGAAGCCAATACCAACGGCACGCTGTTCGGGTCCATGGCGCATGGCTATGGTGCGCCGGCTGCGGTGAAAAACGCGACCTATGATGTGATCACCGCCGTCTTCAATGGCGAATATACCGATGGTGCCTCTGCCGCCACTGCCCTGAAGGACGCGGTCGCGGCCGCGCAGTAATCTCGCCCGCGTTTCGATCCCGGTGCGGGCGGACACCGCCCGCGCCACAAATTCCTGAACAGGAATTTGCTCAAAAATTTACGTAAATTTTTGTCGCGCCCCTGGCGCGATCGCCCCGCAACCGGGGAATAGGGAGGGGAAATGGCATCTGCATCCGAGGCCGATTTCCGCACGAGATTGCAGGACTGGCTGCCGAAGCTGGTTCTCGCCCCATCCGTCGCGGTGACCTTGTTTTTCGTCTACGGCTTCATCCTCTTCACGGTGGTGTTGTCTTTCACCAGTTCCAAAATGCTGCCGAGCTGGGATTTCGTCGGATTTTCCAACTATGTCCGGCTGTTCTCGCTGCCCCACTGGCATGTCGCGCTGAAAAACATCGCGATCTTCGCCACGCTTTACATCGTGATCTGCACGGCCATCGGGCTGATGCTGGCGATCTTCCTCGACCAGAAGATCCGCGGTGAAGGCGTTTTGCGCCCGATCTACCTCTATCCGATGGCGCTCTCGTTCATCGTCACCGGCACCGCCTGGAAATGGTTCCTCGACCCCGGCATCGGGCTGGAACATGTCATGCATCAATGGGGATGGGAGAGCTTTTCCTTCACCTGGATCAAGTCGAACAGCATGGCGATCTATACAATCGTGATCGCGGCGGTCTGGCAGAGCTCGGGCTTTGTAATGGCGATGTTTCTGGCCGGCCTGCGCGGCATCGACAATGAAATCCTGAAAGCGGCACAGATCGACGGGGCCTCGAACTGGCAGCTCTACCGCCGCATCGTGATCCCGCTTTTGCGCCCGGCCTTTCTGTCGGCCTTCGTCATCCTCGCCCATCTGGCGATCAAGTCCTACGACCTTGTCATCGCCCTGACCGGCGGCGGCCCCGGCCGCGCCACCGAGATGCCCGCAACCTTCATGTATTCCTATACCTTCACCCGCAAAGAGATGGGCGTCGGCGCCTCTTCGGCCGTAATCATGCTGATGACCATCGCCGCGATCATGATCCCCTATCTCTACTCCGAACTGAAGGAGAAGAAGGAATGAGCGTCGCGACCCAGGACACCGCCGTCTCGACCGGGCGCATCACCCGCACTTTCATCTATCTGATCCTGCTCTTGTTCGCGCTGTTCTATCTGCTGCCGCTCTATGTGATGGGGATCAATTCGGTCAAACCTCTCTCCGAGATCACCGGCGGCAATATGATGTCGCTGCCGAATGAATGGACGCTCGATCCCTGGCGCTCGGCCTGGTCCACCGCCCAGATCGGCGTGCAGGCGACAGGGCTTAAACCCTACTTCCTGACCTCGATCCTGATGGTGGTGCCGGCGGTCGCGATCTCGACCATCCTCGGCGCGATCAATGGCTATATCCTGACGAAATGGCGCTTTAAGGGCGATACGATCATCTTCGGGCTGATGCTGTTTTCCTGCTTCATCCCGTTCCAGATCGTGCTGATCCCCATGGCGCGGGTGCTGGGGATGCTGGGGCTGGCCGGATCGGTTCCCGGCCTGATCCTCGTCCATGTCGTCTATGGCCTCGGCTTCTCAACGCTTTATTTCCGCAACTACTACGCGGCCTTCCCGACCGAGCTGGTCCGCGCAGCCCAGATCGACGGGGCCGGGTTCTTCCGCATCTTCTGGCGCATCATGCTGCCGGTCTCGGGCCCGATCGCCGTGGTCTGTGTGATCTGGCAATTCACCAATATCTGGAACGACTTCCTGTTCGGCGCCTCTTTCGGCGGCACCACCCAGCCGATGACTGTCGCGCTGAACAACCTCGTGCAAAGCTCGACCGGCGTGAAGGAATACAACGTCCATTTCGCCGCCGCGATCCTTGCCGCCATCCCCACCCTCATCGTCTATATCGTCGCGGGCCGCTACTTTGTGCGTGGCCTGATGGCGGGCTCTGTCAAAGGTTGATGCCATGGGCTTTCTCGACATCAAAAACGTCACCAAAAGCTACGGCGCGGTCAAAGTGCTGCACACCGTCGACATCTCGGTTGAAGAGGGCGAGTTTCTTGTCCTGGTCGGCCCCTCGGGCTGCGGCAAATCCACCCTTCTGAACATGATCGCGGGGCTTGAGAGCATCTCGGGCGGCGAGATCGCGATCAAAGACCGGGTGGTCAATGGCGTCCACCCGTCAAAGCGCAATATCGCGATGGTGTTCCAGAGCTATGCGCTCTATCCGAATATGACGGTCGGCCAGAACATCACCTTCGGGCTGGAGATGCACGGCACGCCAAAGCCCGAACGCGACCGCGCGCTGGCCGATGTGGCAAAGCTCTTGCAGATCGACCATCTCATCGACCGCAAACCCGGCCAGCTTTCCGGTGGCCAGCGCCAGCGGGTTGCCATGGGCCGCGCCCTGGTGCGCGACCCGGATGTGTTCCTCTTTGACGAGCCGCTTTCGAACCTTGACGCGAAACTGCGGGTCGACATGCGGACCGAGATCAAAAAGCTGCATCACAAACTGAAACGCACCATCGTCTATGTCACCCATGACCAGATCGAAGCGATGACGCTTTCGACCCGGATCGCGGTGATGAACAAGGGCTATGTGCAACAGCTCGGCACCCCGAAAGAGATTTATGACAGCCCGGCGAACCTGTTTGTCGCAACTTTCATGGGCTCTCCGGCGATGAACATCATCCCCGCAAAACTGGCGGTGGACCAGGGCCGTGCCTGGGCCGAAATCACCGACGCCGCCGGCAAACCGCTGCGCCTTGGGTTTTCCTCGGGCAATTATACGGCCTGGGACGGGCGCGATATCCTTCTTGGCATCCGCCCCGAGGCGATCACCGACCCGGAAGGCGCCGACCGCAATTCGCATAATGTGCAGCCCTTGCACAATATGGTCACCGTGACCGAACCCGCCGGCGCCGACACCTTCGTGACCATGACCCTTTCGGGCAAGGATGTGATCGCGCGGATGCGTGCGGATGCTGATGTCCACGCCCATCAGGCCTTTGACTTCGCGGTGAATATGGAAAAGGCAGTGGCCTTTGATCCGAAAACCGGAGATCGGATTCAGGTATGAGCCCCGATATCATCATCATCGGGGCCGGGATCGGCGGCGCGACACTCGCAAGCGCCCTGGCGCCTTCGGGGGCCCGGGTGCTGATCCTCGAGCGGGGCGAGGCTTTAAAGGATTGCCCCGAGGCGCGTGACCCCGAGGCGATCTTTCGCCACGGGTATTTCCGCCCCGATGAGATGTGGGTTGACGCGGCCGGGGGCAGGTTCAACCCCGGCAACTATTATCATCCCGGCGGCAATTCCAAATTCTACGGCGCGGTGCTGATGCGCTACCGCGAGGTCGATTTCGCGCCCTTGCGGCATATGGAGGGGCTGACGCCCGGCTGGCCTTTTGCCTATCAAAATTTGGAACGTTACTATTCCATGGCCGAGGCACTCTATCAGGTCAGGGGCGCGGCAGACCAGGACCCGACCGAGCCGCCGCGCTCTGCCCCCCTGCCCTTCCCGCCGGTCCCCGACGAGCCGACCATTACCGCGCTGCGCCGGGCGTTTCAGGCCCAGGGGCTGCACCCCGCCGCGCTGCCTCTCGGCGTTGATATCGGGACATGGCTCCAAGGCGGCGCCACCACATGGGATGCTTTTCCCAATACCCGTGGCGGCAAGATGGATGCCGAGACCTGCGCGCTGGCAGAGGCGTTGAAATACCCCAATGTCACCCTGATGACCGGCGCCAGGGTGACGCGGCTGCTGGCCGCAAACCGCAAGGTCACCGGGGTCGAACTGACGCACCAGGCCCAGAGACTGACCCTTTCGGCGCCGCTGATCTGCCTTTGCGCCGGGGCGGTGGTCTCGGCGGCACTGCTGCTCGCCTCAGCGGACAGCGCCAGCCCGGCGGGGCTTGCCAACAGCTCCGACCAGGTCGGGCGCAATTTCATGAACCACAATCTTTCGGCGGTGATCGGCTTCAACCCTTTGCGCCGCAATACCTCGGTCTATGCAAAGACCATCCAGCTCAATGACTGGTATCTGACCGGCGGCCAGGGCGGCACCCCATTGGGCAATATCCAGATGCTGGGGCGCGTGACCGGGCCGATCCTCGCGGCGGAAAGCGGGCTGCCGCGCCGGCTGGCCGGCTTCATCGCCGATCATTCCGTCCATATGATGACGATGTCAGAGGATCTGCCGAAACCGGAATCGCGGGTGATATGGCGTGGCGGGCAAATCCATCTGCAATGGGAACGATCAAACATGGCTGCTCACGGCCTTTTGAGCCAGCGTCTGAAAACCGCTTTGCGCCGCGCCGGCTGGCCGATTGTCTTCACCAAAGAGTTCGGGAAACGCACCCCCAGCCATCAATGCGGCACCTGCCGGATGGGGGCAGATCCGCGCGGTTCGGTGGTCGATCCCGACCTGAAGGCGCATGACTTCGACAATCTCTATATCGCGGATGCCTCGGTCCTGCCGACCTCGGCGGCGGTGAACCCATCGCTGACCATCGCGGCGCTGGCGCTGCGGCTTGGCGCGCATCTGACGGAAAGGCGGGCGGCATGAGCTGTCACGCGCTGATCACCGGCGGGCAGCAGGGCATCGGCCTTGGCATTGCAACCGCACTTGGCCAGGCGGGCTTTCGCCTGACGCTCGCAGCCGAGGCGCCCGAGACCTCGCGTCCGGTGCAGGAGGCGCTGGCGGCTTTGCCCGCCGGCACCCGCTATCTGCGTCATGACCTGCGCGATATTGCAACCATCCCGGCGCTGATGGACGAGGTCGAGGCCGGGGGCGCCCTGACCACATTCATCTCGAATGCCGGGGTGCCGGCGATCACACGCGGCGACCTTCTTGATATGCGCCCGGAGAGCTTTGACCGCTGCCATGAGGTCAATCTGCGCGGCGCGTTTTTCCTCGCCCAGGAAGTGGCGCGGCGGATGCTGAAACGGCGCGCGAAAGACTATCGCAGCCTCTGTTTCATCACCTCGGTCTCGGCGGAAATGGCCAGCCCCGAACGTGCGGAATATTGCATTTCGAAGGCTGGCGCCTCGATGATGGCAAGGAATTTCGCGCTGCGCCTCGCCCCCGAAGAGATCGGCGTGTTCGAGCTGCGCCCCGGTATCATCGCCACGCCTATGACCGAAGGGGTGCGCGACAAATACACGGCCCGCATCAATGCGGGGCTTGTCCCTGCCGCCCGCTGGGGGGCGCCCGCGGATATCGCGGCGGCCCTTTTGCCCATCGTGACCGGACAGCTGCGCTTTGCCACCGGATCGGTGATCGCCGTCGATGGCGGCCTTTCCCTGCCCCGTCTGTAAGAACCCCGCCTTCAGAGGTCTGATATGTCAGAAAATTTCGATTTCATCATCATCGGCGGCGGCTCGGCGGGGGCGGTGATGGCGGCACGTCTGTCAGAGGATCCGGCGACCCGGGTCTTGCTGCTCGAGGCGGGCCCCCGCGACCGGCATCCGTTTTACCATCTGCCGGCGGGCTTTGCGAAGATGACCAAAGGCATCGGGTCCTGGGGCTGGCAGACCGTGCCGCAGCGCCACATGAACGGGATGCAGATCCGGTATACACAAGGCAGGGTGCTGGGCGGTGGCTCGTCGATCAATGCGCAGATCTACACGCGCGGCAATGCGCTGGATTACGATGAATGGCGTCAGCTCGGTTGTGAGGGCTGGGCTTACGAGGATGTGCTGCCGTATTTTCGCCGGGCCGAAGACAATGACAGCTTTGACAATCGCTGGCATGGCAAGGGCGGCCCGCTCGGCGTATCGAAACCCGCAGCCCCCCTGCCGATCTGCGAGGCATGGTTTCGCGCCTGCGCGGAAATGGGCATCCCGTTCAACCCCGATATGACCGGCGAGGTCCAGGACGGCGTGGGCTATTATCAGCTGACGCAGCGCAATGTGCGGCGATCTTCGACCTCGACCGCCTATCTGCGCCCGGCACGGGGGCGGGCCAATCTCACCGTGCGGACCGGGATCCAGGTGCTGCGCCTGATGATCGCGCGCGGCCGCGCAGTGGGGGTCGAGACCGCAAGCGGCGCCCTGCGCGCCGACCGCGAGGTGATCCTCAGTTCCGGCGCCATCGGCTCGCCCCGGCTGTTGCAGCTTTCGGGGGTCGGGCCGGCAGATCATCTGCAAAGCCTCGGGATCCCGGTGGCGCTGGATCAGCCCGGTGTCGGCGCCGATCTCCAGGACCATCTCGACCTCTTTGTCATCGCCGAATGCAGCGGCCCGCATACCTATGACCGCTATGCAAAACCGCTCTGGTCGGCCCTGGCCGGGCTGCAATATCTCCTGACGAAACGCGGCCCCGTCGCCTCGTCTTTGTTCGAGACCGGCGGCTTCTGGTATGCCGATCCGGCGGCGCGCTCGCCCGATATCCAGTTCCATCTCGGTCTTGGCTCGGGGATCGAGGCCGGGGTTGCGGCCATGCCCCAGGGCGGCGTCACGCTGAATTCCGCCTTCCTGCGCCCGCGCTCGCGCGGGACGGTGCGGCTGGCCTCGGCCGATCCGCTGGCCGCACCGCTGATCGATCCGAATTACTGGGCCGACCCCTATGACCGCCGGATGTCGGTCGAGGGGCTGAAGCTCGCGCGTGAGATGATGGCCCAGGCGGCGCTGAAACCCTTCGTGCTGGCCGAGCGTCTGCCGGGGCCGGGGGTCACAAGCGACCGGGATTACTTCGACTATGCCTGCCGCAATGCCAAAACCGACCACCACCCGGCGGGCACCTGCCGCATGGGCACCGACCCAGAAGCCGTCGTCGACCCGCAGCTTCGCTTCAACGGGATCGAAGCACTCAGGGTGGTCGATGCCTCGGTGATGCCGCGCCTGGTCTCATCAAACACCAATGCCGCCACCATCATGATCGCCGAGAAAGCCGCCGACATGATCCGCGCCTCCCACGGATTGCAAGGAGCCACCCCATGATCCGCCATATCGTCCTGATCCGCTTTCGCGAAACCATAAGCGAAGCAGAGATCGCCGCGCTGTTTGCCGCTTTGCATCCGATCCGCGACCAGGTCGCCGGGATCGGCGCGATCCATGCCGGTCGCTCGGAAAGCCCCGAACAGATCGAGCGCGGCTATCTGCATGGCTTCACCATCGATTTTGACAATTGGGCGGCGCTGGCCGCCTATCAGGCCCATCCTGATCACCGGGCCCTTGGCGCAAGGCTGGTCGCGGCGGCCATTGGCGGGCTCGACGGCATCCTCGTCTTCGACCTCGATTGCGGAGCAGGCGCATGATCACCCTTCCCACCCCTGCCGGAGGGCTGGCGCGCTACCGCCTCACCGGCGCGCCGCTGATCCCGCGCGCGCCGCGCCGCCCGCTCGCGCGCACCGCCTTTGCCGCCGCACATGTGGTCTCGGCCCCGCTCGCCGAGCGCGACCCCTGGGAGGGCCGCCCCGCTATCGACTGGGACAGCACGCTGAAATTCCGTCATTTCCTCTGGGATCAGGGGCTCGGCCTCGCCGAAGCGATGGACACCGCACAGCGCGGCATGGGGGTGGACTGGCTGACCGCGAAAGAGCTGATCACCCGCACCATGCGCGAGGCGAAAGCGCATCCGCTGCGCCCGCGCGTGGCCTCGGGTGCCGGTACCGATCACAAGGCGCTGGCTGATCTGACCACGCCGGATGCGATCCTCGGTGCCTATACTGAGCAATGCGAGGCGCTGGAGGCAACGGGGTCGCAGGCGATCCTGATGGCGACAAAGGCGCTCCCCGCACTCGGCGCCACGCCTGACATCTATCACCGCATCTACCGCCGGCTGATCGACCAGGCGGCAGAGCCGGTGATCCTGCACTGGCTGGGCGAGATGTTCGACCCTGGACTCGCGGGCTATTGGGGATGCGCGACAGTGGCCGAGGCCTCGGATTTCGTGATCGGCCTGATTGCAGAAAACCCCGGCAAGGTCGACGGGATAAAGATTTCCCTTTTGGATCAGGCGCATGAAGAAGCGTTTCGCGCCCGCCTGCCGCCAGGTGTCCGCCTCTATACCGGGGATGATTTCAACTATGCCCGGCTGATCGAGGGCGACGGCACCCATCATTCCCATGCGCTTCTCGGCATTTTCGCCGCCATCGCCCCCGCAGCGGCCCAGGCGCTGGAAGCGCTGGCGGAAGGCGATCACGCGGAATATCACCGCCTGCTGACCCCGACAGAGCCGCTCAGCCGTGAGATTTTCCGCGCGCCAACCCGTTACTACAAGGCCGGTATCGCCTTTCTCGCCTGGGTGAACGGCCATCAGCCCGGTTTCATCATGCCCGCGGGCTTTCAGTCCTCACGCAGCATTGCCCATTTTGCCGAAGTCTTCCGGCTTGCGGATCAGGCCGGTCTTCTGGCACAGCCGGATCTGGCGACAGAGCGCATGGCGCTTTTGTGCCGCCTGCATGGCATAGAACAGGGCTGATGTGATGGAGAAGAGGCCGACGATCATTGATGTCGCACGCCTGGCAGGCGTGTCGAAATCGACCGTCAGCCTGGTGCTTCAGAACAGCCCGCTGGTGCGTGACCAGACCCGCGAGGAGGTGCGGCGCGCCATGGCCGATCTCGGCTATGTCTATAACCGTTCCGCCGCGATGCTCAGACAGTCGAATGCGGGGCTGGTGGGGCTGGTGATCAACGATCTGAGGAACCCGTTTTTCACCGAATTCGCCACCTCGGCGCAGATGGCTTTATCCGCGCGGGGCTATGCGACGGTGCTCGCCAATACCGACGAAGATCCAGGCCTGCAGGCCCAGGTGGTGGCGGCGATGCTGGAACACGGGGTCTCGGCGCTGATCATCTCGCCGGCCTATGGCGCGGAAGAGGCAACCTTCGGCACGATTGCCCGCGCCGGCATCCCGGCATTGCAGGTCCTGCGCAAGGCATATGCAGAGACTGCGAGCTTCCCGTTTGCCGCCCCCGATTATGAACGCGGCAGCCGGCTTGCGACTGAACATCTGCTGGCAACCGGGGCCAGGCGCATCGCTTTTGCCGGCGGGATCGAGGGGCGCCAGGTCACGCAGGAGCGGATGTCGGGCTATCTCCAGGTGATGCGCGATGCCGGGATCGCGCCGCTGATCCTGCCCGGCCGCCCGTCGCGCGCACAGGGGCGCGAGCTGGCGCGGATCCTTGATGCAAGCCCCGGTGTCGATGCCGCATTGTGTTTCAACGACCTCGTGGCACTTGGGCTGACGAACGGCCTGGCGGCCCTTGGCCGTAAGGTCGGCTCTGATTTCCGCCTTGTCGGCTTTGACGATATCGAGGAATGCCGCGACGCCTTTCCACCGCTCAGTTCGGTGCGCTGCGACATCGCCGGGTTTGGTCGCCGGATGGCGGCAGAGCTGATCAGCTGGCTTGAGACAAAGACCGCGCCGCCGCCGGTCACCCTTACCCCCGTCGACCTGGTGATCCGCGCCTCAAGCGCGGGCTGAGGCCCCTTGCCCCTGCCGGGCGGCCATGCTGCTATCCCCCGCATCGGCAAAAGCGTCCGCATTGTCACAGAGGCAGGCGCCGCACAGGATCCTGGATCATGACAGAGCATAGCCTGCCCCCCGGCCCGCCACAGGCCAATGATATTTCCGCCTTTGCCGGGATGATCGGCCTCAGGGTGATCCTGGCCACTGCCACACGGGTCGAGGCCGAGCTGACGGTGCGGCCGGACCTTCTGAACCGCAATGGTGTGCTGCATGGCGGCGCGATCATGGCACTGGCGGATATCCTCGGCGGGCTTGGCACTGTCACCGCGATCCGCCCCGATCAAAGCACCACCACCGTCGAGAGCAAGACGAATTTCTTCCGCCCGCTGGTGCTGGGCGAAGTCCTGCGCGCCATATCCGAGCCGCTCCACCAGGGGCGCCGCACCCAGGTCTGGCAAACCTCGGTCCGGCGCGGCGATGGAAAACTGGCGGCACAGATCACCCAGACCCAGATGGTGCTGGAGCCCTGACAGCAAAACACCCGGAGCCTCGCAGTTCCGGGTGCTCTGCCTTCTGCGACAAAGATGACGGGGTGCTACCGGCCCTCGAATTTGAAGGAATAGGTGCGCCCGGCACCGGCGGGCGGCGGGTCAAACGGCGCCGACCGGCGGATGTGATCCAGCGCCACATCATCCAGTTTCGCAGAGCCCGAGCTTCTGGAAATGCTCGCTCTGGCGAGACTGCCATTATCCGCAATGGTAAAGGAAACAACCGCCATGCCGCGATCCCCCCCCGATTTTTTGCGGGTGCGGCTCACCTTTTTCATCACCGAGGCGCCGTATTTCTTTGCCGACGCCTGACCGCTGCCTGCAGAACTTGCCGCGCTTGCCTTCTGTTTCGAAGCCTTCGCCTCGGCCTGCGACTCGGAGGCCTTTTTCTTCGGCTTTTCCTTCGCGGGCTCTTTCGGCTTTTCGGCCTTTTTGACCGCTTTCGGCTTTTCTTTCTTCTTCGGCTTTTCCTTCGGCTTCGGCACTTCGACCACCGGCTTCGGCGGCGGTTCCTGATCGACCTCGGGGGCCATATCCTCGACGATCTCTTCGATCTCGGGGGTGTCGTCCGGCACATCCGGGGCTTCGGTCAGCTCCGGCGTATCGGGCACATCCTCAATATCCGGCGTCTTCATCTCTTCCGACGCAATCTGGTCGGTGACATCCGGGGTTGGCTCGGAAATCGCTTCGATGGCCTGGGACGGTGGCAGATTGATCAGGATCGCCGCCTCTTGCTCACCCGCCGACATGCCGGCGCTGTCCCAGGTCATCGCCAGTGCCCCAATGGCCGAAACCAGCAGGGCCGCGATCGAGGTCGAGGCCAGCCAGCCCATCGCCCGGCTCTTGCCCGCACCGACATGCGAGGGCAGAACGGGGCAGCGGGCCCGGGTGAAAGAGGGCAATTCCTGGGTCATGGCTGAGATCCTTGCGCAGGAGCGGCGGCAGCGGGGGCGCCTTCCAGCCCCACCAGCGCCACTTTCAGATAACCGGCATTCCGGAGTTCATCGAGAATTTCCATCGTCGCGCCGTAAGGCAGATCCTTGTCGGCGCGGAAAAAGATCGTGGTCTCGCGATTGCCATCCGTTGCGGCATCCAGCGCCGCGCGCAGACCTCCGCCCGGCACCGGGTCATTGCCCAAAGACAACACCCGGTCCAGACCCAGAGACAGCCAGAGCGGCTCGTCCGGACGCTCGGCCGGGGTTGAGGTGCTGCCCGGCAGATTGATCGGCACGTCAACGGTCGACAGCGGCGCGGCCACCATGAAGACGATCAGCAGAACCAGCATAACGTCGATAAAAGGCGTGACGTTGATTTCCGAAACTTCGGCATCTTCGTCTTCCGATCCGCCACCAACAGAGGTCCCCATGGCTCAGACCCTCGCGCTCAGGCGGTCAAGCGACCGGCTTTGCAGCCGGGCCGCAGCGGCGGCCACATCATTCAGCTGCAGGCGGTATTTCGCGAGTTTGCGGGACAGCACGTTATAGATCAGCACCGCCGGGATCGCCGCCGCAAGGCCGATGGCGGTCGCCAGCAGCGCTTCGGCGATGCCGGGCGCGACGACGGCGAGGTTTGTGGTGTTCGACTGCGCGATGGCGAGAAAGCTGTTCATGATCCCGAACACGGTGCCGAACAGCCCGACAAAGGGCGAAAGCGAGCCGATGGAGGCCAGGATCCCGGTGCCCGACCGCAGCCGCGCAGCGGCGCCGGCTTCGATGCGGGACATCGCGGTATCGGTGCGGTCACGGGTGCCGGGGATCAGCGCGGGCTCGGCCTCGGCGAGGCGCAATTCCTCGTCCGCGGCGCGGATCATATCGACCGAGGGGCCTTTGCGACCGGCCACCGCTTCGGCAACCGCGTGGAGGCTTGAAGCGCTGGCCAGCAGACGCGCGGTTTTGCGCATTGAGGCAAAGGCAAAGCCGAATTCAAACAGTTTGTGGATCAGGATCACCAGCGCCACGAAAGCCGCAATCGCAAGGCCGATCATCACCGCCTGCACGATGACATGAGCATCCCAGAACAGCGATTCGAGTTCGACCGAATGCACCGGCAGTGCCGCCGCCAGAGTCGGAGCCGGTGCCGGTGCCGGAGCGGCTTCGGCCGGGCCTGCGGCGGGCTGAACCGCCTCGCCGGTGGCAGCAGGGGGGGCGGGGTCAGCGGCCGGATTCGTGGTCGTCTCAGCGCCGGTTGCCGGCGTGACAGCCGGGGTCGCGGCACCGGTGTCCGGCGTTGCGATGGCACCGGTCTCTTCGGTCACGGGCGCAACCGGGGCATCGGGCGCGGCATCTGGCACCAGAGGCGGCACCGCACTGCCTTCGGTCACCGGCGCGGCGGATTGCGCCGGCGCCGCATCGGGCACGACCGGCGCCGTATTTTCCTGCGCGACAGCCATGCCACCGGAGAGGATCAGAAGGGAAAGAAGTGCCGCGCGCATCGGTTCAACCACTTGAAGTCTCATTTCGTGCAAAGGGGGACGGGTGAAGACGGCCTGCCCGTGACAGCCAAAGCACAAAGCGCAACCCGCACAGCCTTTGCCACCATCGGTTTTTCAGCCACCCTGGCCGTGGATATCAGAACCCGGTCAATCTGGTCTCGCCCTGGGAAGATCATCCGAGAAATCCGTTCCACAATCGCCCTGACGGGCCCATGACGTGCAAGTCCTGCAACCGCAGACCCGAATTCCGAAAGGGAGATCCGAACCATCCGGTTGCCTTGCCCCACCGGGCCGCCACCTGAATTCCACCTGTTCAGCCCGCTACCGTTTGGCTGGCACTCCGAAAGAGGGGCGCTTGCGAGGCAGCAGATTCCGACCTGATCGGTCAGGAATGGCTTTAGAAATACCAGGTGGAATTGTCAAGTATAACCGCCCCCCGCACAGACCCTGGGCTGCTGCTGTGCAGCGAAACCCGCGCGAAAGGCGAAACCCCCGGCAAATCAGCCGATTGGCACCATGTGATTGTCCCAGGAGGTGGCGCCGTGCCGCAGCGCGCGCAGGGGAGCCTGTGCCCCGCCAAGCGCCCAGATCCCGCCCCCGCCATCCGAGGCGACGAATCCCTGATCCAGCGCCGCAAGGCCGCAAATATCGGCCCGCCGATGCGTGGCAAGCGGCGTGCCGTCTTCGCCAAACACCATCACAGCGCCGCCTCTGGGGGATGAAATTGCGATCATCCCCTGATTGGCCGCGATCGATCCCGCATAGCCCTTCATGGTGTAGATCTCTTCCGGCGCGGCCTCAAACAGGGTGATCGCGCGCCCCGGCTCCCAGCGGGCCAAAAGCGGCACCGGATCAGACAGCTCGCCCTGCCATTGCAGCGCGACCGCGACGCCCTCGCCCACAAGTGCAAGATGGCGCAGTGAATTCTGATGCAGCTCAGGCTCCAGCTCTGCGATCTCGAGGATCTCGCCTTCGGGCGAGAGCAGCGCGAGGTTAGAGCGCATCGTGTCGAGATTCAGCGTGCTGCGGTCGGAAGGGTCGGTCTGAATACCGCCATTCGCGACGATCAGCCGCCCGTCCGCGAGGCGTTTCATATCATGCGGGCCGATGCCGCCGGTCTGCCATTCGCCGATCCGGCGATAAGTCTCCGTCTCCCAGATTCCGATCCGCCCTTCCGAACCTTCGGCCACCACTTCCGACGTCATTAGGAGCGCCCCATCGGCGGAAAAAGCGCCATGGCCGTTGAATTGCCGCCCCTCGGGCGGGGTCAGCCGATGCCGGATGGCGCCGGTGAAACAGTCAAGCACGATGGCAAAGACACCGGGGCGGCGGGCAAAAGCCACCGCTTCGGGCCGCGCCGGATGCGCCGCCGCCGCATGGCCGCGCGCCGGCAAAGGGATGGAAAACAGGCTTTCGCCATCGGATCGCAGCCCGTGAAGGACATAATCCTCGCCCTCTTTCCCGGCGGCAAGCCAGGCGGGGCTGCCGACATCCGCCCAGCCGAGCCCGGGAAGCGACAGCGAGGCCAGCCCCGCCAGAAATCCGCGCCTTGTGGCCATTTCTGTCAGTCTCCGTCCTGCGAATTGAAGCCAAGCCCGACGCCCAGCACCGGCGCCATTTCGGAAAGTGCGATGGTGCGGGCAGAGCGCACGAGGCGCTGCACCTCAAGGATCTTCTCGCGCCGCTCGGGATCGGAAACCCCCGCCAGCTGCGGCTCGTCCAGCTTGCCGGCCGCGACGATCGCGCGGTCCATCGCGGCGATTGTGCCGGCCGCATCGGGTTCAAGCGCGGCCGTCAGACGGCGGATGGCCTGCAATTCCAAAAGGAAATTGCGGGTTGCCCGTCCCGAGGCGCGGGCCTCTGCGCGTTCCGGTCGCGGCTTGTCCTCTTCGCCAAGCGGGCGGCCAAGGCGTTGATCGGCAATGAATTCAAGCCCCCCCATCAGCTGGGTAAAGACCGCCTGCATCGCCTCGGTCCGGGTGAGGAACCGGGTGTTGCCGTCGCTGCCCGCGCTCAGCAGCAGCTGCGCAAAGCCCTGATCCCCGGTCCAGCCTGCATCCAGAACCGACGCCAGCCGCGCGAGGTCTTTCACCGTGGCCCGGAGCAGCGGACAGGGATCGGCGCCGGGCGGCTCGCCAGGGTATAACAGGCGTTCCAGCCCCGTAAGCCCGCGTGCCGCCACCGATTGTTTCGCGAAAAGCTCAGGCTCGAGGCTCGCCGGGTCGCCCAGTAAAAGCCCGCGCTGCGCCTTGGCGCCAAGCCCTTTCGGATCGGGCCAGAACCGGATCGCCAGCGCCGTGCCGCCCTCTTCCGAAGGGCCGAAATGCAGCCAGGACAGCGCCATCCAGGCGTCAAACGCCTTGTTGAACGCAGGGCGCAAGGTGGTCGGGTCACATTGGCCGCCGGTCTCGGTGAAATGGCTCTCGGTCTGTGTCTCAAGCGCGGCGGTCGCTTTGGCGAAAGTGGCAAACCCCGGCAGCATGACGGCATCGACCGCCTGTTTCAGATCGGCCATAGCGGGGCCGGTGCCACAGATCAGGGCCAGAGCAAAACCAAAAGGGCGAAAACGCGACATCACAGGCTCTCCAGAAAGGCGATCAGGGCTTCACGGTCTTCGGTCGGCAGGGCAATCACGGCATCACGCTGCGCCCTGGCCTCGCCGCCATGCCAGAGCACGGCCTCGAGCAGCGAGCGCGCCCGGCCATCATGGAGGAAATTCGTATGGCCGGAAACCTGTTCGGTCAGCCCGATCCCCCAAAGCGGCGGCGTACGCCATTCGCGCCCGGTCGCGCGGCCCTCGGGGCGGTCATCGGCCAGCCCCTCGCCCATGTCATGCAGCAAGAGATCGGTATAGGGCCAGATCAGCTGGAAGCTTTGCTCGGGCTGATCCTTCAGGCGGTGGGTCACGAATTTCGGGTTGTGGCAGCCGATGCAGTTCAGCCCGTAAAACACCTCTTTGCCACGCAGGACCTGGGGGCTGTCGATATTCCGACGCTCGGGCACGGCGAGGTTGCGCGCATAGAAAGTCACAAGATCAAGGCTTTGCGCATCGACCTCCAGCCCGTCCCGCACACCCGGCTCCTGGCCATGCGGCGCCTCGCGGCAAGCGGTCTGCGCCGGGGTGCAATCCCCCCAGGGGTCGGGGACCAGCACCGTCGACAGACCCATATCGCCGGAAAACGCATCGGCGGATTGCTGGCGGATGGTCGGCGTGCCGGCCTTGAGGCCAAAGCGCCCCAGCATGGCCACGGCAAATTCCTGCGAGGGCACGATCGAGATGCGCCCCGAGATCCCGTCGCCATCGGCATCGTCAGGATCGGCCAGCGCGATGATATCGGCGGCCGGAATCGCCTCCAGCAGCCCGAGGCCGATCATCTGCGGCGCGACACGGGGCGAGATCATCAGATCCTTGTGAAAGGCGCCAAAGCCGGGGTTCGAGATGGTGTAAGCGGGCTTGCGCAGCGACACGGTCAGGCCATCCGCAAGCGTCACCGGGGTCTCGGTCCAGGCAATATCCATCCGGCCCTCGGCCGGCAGCCCGGGCACCGCGAAATCCTGCAGCTGCCCGCCATAGACCGGGTCCGGCAGCGCAGCGATCCATCCGGCAATCCCCATCGGCGTCTCGCCCCCCGGTATGGACAGGCGCAGAAACATCGAGACCCGCGCCTCATCGGGCGTGGCGGGCGGATGGCCACGCCCGTCTTTCAGATGGCAATCCTGACAGCCCCGCGCATTGTAAAGCGGCCCCAGCCCGTCCGATGCCTTTGTCGAAGAGGGCGCCGAGACCCAGGTCTTGCGAAACAGCGCATTGCCGAGCTTGAAATCCATCTCGCGCTCAAAGGGCATATTGCCTGACAGGATGGAAAATGCATCCGCATTGGGCCTGACGCGCACGGTCGCGGCGCCGCCCTGCATCAGCTCGAACCCTTCGGCTCTGGTGAAATCGGTGGTGGGCGCGATGACCCCGGCGATCCGGGCGGTTTCGGCTTTGGTGCGGGCAATCACCGGCAGATGCCGGTCGTCCAGATTTCTGGCATCCCGCAGGTGATCGTCCGGATCCGGCGCCGCGGCCTCCTGCGCGCCGGCAGGCAGGACGGCGGTCATCAGGAGGAGAGTAAAGGCAGGCGCGAACCGGAGGCGTAACATGATGAACTTCCCTGAACCCGTCTTGCCTGGTCCTTTTCCCCGAGTCTTTCAATCGGAAAAAGCAGGCCAGCAGCGGCTGCGTGACCCTCTGTCGCGCCCTGCCCCGGTTTCCGTTGCAAGTCCCGCCCGCCTGCCTTGCCCCACCGGTCAGCCTCCCAGTCGGGCCACCAGTCGGGCCTTCCCGGCTCAGAACAGCCCGCTGACCGGGCGAAGCGGCGCCATGGCCATGCGGCAAAGTCAGGCTGTCGAACCCCCGTGCGCGTGCTACGTTCCACAAAGGCCTCCGGCACAGCCGTGCCTGGGGCCAGGGGACAGGAAAGGCAGATCATGACGACGCATTCTGATCCTGACTGGATCAACGGCCCGGTTGCGGCGCTGCGGGCCTGGCGGGACCGGCGGCCAGAGGTGCTGGCGCCGGTCCTGCCCGAGGCCGTGACGCTGCATGACCTCGCCCCGGAGGGGGGCTGCCCGGGCGGGCTGGTCTTCACGCCCCTGGCAGCCGGCGCCGGAGACGAGGCCGCGCCGATTGTCTATTTCCATGGCGGCGGCTTTATCACCGGCTCGCCCTGGACCCATCGTATCGTGACCGCCTGGATCGCGCAGGAGACCGGCGCGCGGGTGGTCTCGGTCGCCTGGCGCCTCGCGCCCGAACATCCGTTTCCCGCCCAGGCCCAGGATGCGGTCGCAAGCCTGCGGCGGCAGCTGACAGGCGCGCGGCAGCTGCGGCTGATGGGCGACAGTGCGGGCGGCCTGGTGGCGCTCTGGGCCTTTGCCGGGCTGACAGAGGCAGAACGCGCCCGCATTGCCGATGTCACGCTCTTTTATCCGGGGGCCGGGCCGGGCATGCCGCCTGCCCCACAAAATGCAGCACATGAGGCCGATGGCCTGGGGCCGAAATCGCTGGCCTCCTATCACCGCCACCTGGATCCGCAGGCGCTGATTGCCGGGGATCCGCGCCATGACCCTCTGGCACCGGGCTTCCCCCGCCCTCCGGGCCTGACCATCCTGGGCGCAGGCATCGACCCGGTTTTGCGCGACGGCGAAGCCCTGGCACGCGCATTACAGGGCAGGCTGGTGCTGGCTGACGGGCTCGATCACGGTTTTCTGGGCGGGCTGCCCGCAGACCCCGCGCGAGGCTGGTTGCGCAAGGCGCTTGGCCTTACGGAGGGGGGCCGGGGGTGATGATCCGGGGGATCATGCCGCCCCCCCCCTGCGCCTCTCAGTCTTCTGCTTCTGCGCCCTCATCCCGCGCCATTTCCGCGACCGCCGTTTCGCGCAGCGCATGCAGATCAGAGATGGTCCGGTCAAGCGCCTCGCGCTGCCGCGCCAGCTCCAGCAACTGACGGTCGGCCATGCCGAGCCAGGCCTCCAGCTGCGACCGCTCGCCCTTGCGACCATAGATCAGCAGCCATTGCCGGATCTCTTCCAGCGAAAAGCCGAACCGCCGCCCGCGCAGGATCAGCTTCATCCGTGCGACCTCGCGCGCTGTGTAAAACCGCGCGCGGCCCTCGCGTTCCGGGGCCAGCAATTCGATATATTCGTAATAGCGGAGCGTGCGCGGCGTGACGTCGAATGTCGCGCACATCTCCTTGAAACTGATCCGAATCTGATCCGGCATTAGGCCCTCCGCCCGGCAGATCGTAGGGTGCACCAGGCCGAAATGGCAAGCCTTCCGGGGGAAGGGGCACGACGGCACCGCGAAAATCACTGACGCTGCGTCATCGCGGGGCCGAACGCTCCCCCCGGCCCTTGCAACGCCCCGGCCAGAGCGGTTTGATACGGCCCATGCAAGAGACCGCCCCCCCCACTGCTTCCGACACACTCGCCATCGCGCACCGTTTTATCGAGGCGCTGCCTCATGCAAAGGCGCTGAGGCTCCGCCTGGAGGAGATCGGCGGCGGAATAGCGGTGATTTCCATGCCCTGGGACAAACGGCTGATCGGCGATCCGGCAACCGGGGTGATCCATGGCGGCGCGGTTTCGGCGCTGATGGATACGGCTTCGGGGGCGGCCGTAATGGCGCATCCGGCCGGGCCGCGCTCGACCGCGACGCTGGATCTGCGGATCGACTATATGCGCCCCGCAACGCCGGGCCAGACGATCCGCGCCCGTGCCGAATGCCACCATGTCACCCGTTCGGTCGCCTTCGTGCGCGTCACCGCCTGCGATGAGGACAGCACACGCCCGGTCGCCATGGCCACGGGTGCCTTTACCTTCGAAAGGGGCGATGACGTGGCCCGCACCCTGCCGGATGATCCGCGATGACCAGTGAATATGCGCCGCTCCTTGAGACAGTCGTGGCCCGGATCCCCTATCTGGGCTTTCTCGGCATCCGGTTCGACACTGCCGGGGCGGAACTGACCGCTGTGCTGCCCTACCGCGCTGATCTGATCGGCAATCCGCTGATCCCGGCGCTGCACGGCGGGGTCACGGCGGCCTTTCTTGAGGTGACCGCAATCACCGGCCTCGTCTGGAACGCGCTGCACCAGGGCCGTATCCTGCCGGCTTCCCTTACAGCAGACACCCTGCCCGCTTTGCCGAAAACCATCGATATCACGGTGGATTACCTGCGCCCGGGCCAGCCGCGCGATGCTTTTGCCCGCGCCCGCATCAACCGCTCAGGCCGCCGCTATGCCTCGGTCCATGTCGAAGCCTGGCAAGAGGACCCGCAACGGCTTTTTGCCCAGGGCACCGGGCATTTCCTGATGCGCGAGGGCTGAGACGCCCTCCGGCTTTATCACGGCCTTACCCGACAATCACGACAGAGACGCTTGCCATTTCCCCCGCCGCCGTTCCAGAATTGATCCATCCAAGCAGGAGAATATCGGATGCGGAAATTCCTGGTTGTGCTGGATGACAGCCGCGAATGCCTCAATGCCATGCGTTATGCGGCGCTCCGGGCCGCCCATACCGGTGGCGGCGTGACGATCCTTTCGATCATCCCGCCCGAGGAGTTCCAGCACTGGATGGGCGTCGCAGATCTGATGCGGGCCGAAGCGCGCGAGCGGATCGAGGCGCATTTCGAGGTCTTTGCCAAATGGATGCGCGACAAACAGGGCGTAACCCCTGAACTGGTGATCCGCGAAGGCGATGCGGTGACCGAGATCCTTGCCCAGATGCGCGAAGATCCGGAAACCGGCGTCCTGGTGCTGGGCGCGGGAACCGACAAATCCGGCCCGGGGCCGCTGGTCACTGCGATGAGCCGCAATTCGGGCAGCCTGCCGACCCCGATCACCATCGTGCCCGGCGATATGTCGAAAGAAACGCTTGAGAAGATCACCTGAGCGATTCGCGATCCGGATGGGCCTGAGGCGCAGGATTGCCCCTGGAAACGCCCCGCTCTGCATGATCACATCAGGAGATCATGACCGCAAAAGGCGCTGAAACGCCTTTGCTTTGCGCCGGTTTCAGGGCAGCATGGTGTGAAAATACCCCCTCAGCCCGTTGCCGGAGTGCTTTGCGATGCGCTTGTCCCTGATGTCACTCCGGTTTCTGCTGATCGCAGCCCTTCTGCCAATCTTGATGTTGGTTCACCTGCCGGGAATGGCGCGCGCGCAGTCCTGGCTGGAACACCCCTTCGATGCCACGAAGCTGAGCCGCGAGGACACCGCGACGCTTCAGGCTTCGCTGGCCTGGACCGGCGATTTCTTCGGCGTGGTGGACGGGATCTGGACCGATCAATCCCAGCAGGCCTTTGTGAAATACGCGACCCGCACTGCGGGGCGCGAGACGGTGCCCAAGTTCAGCGATATCAAAGACCTCGTGATGTTTCTTGAAGATGAACGGGTCAGGAACGACTGGCAGCTGAATTATTCGCCCATCGCCAATACCTCTTACCTCTTCCCGTTCGGGCTGATCGAAGAGGTCAAAGATGCCAAAGAGATGGAATATCTCTCAAAGGACAAAAGCATCTCGCTGATCATCCGCGAAGGCAAACTGGCCGATGCGAAATCCGATCATGACTGGTTTCTCGGCAAGGCCCGGGCGGACACCAAGCCCTATCAGTTCTCCAATGACCAGACGATGATCAGCTGGGTCGATCTCGACAATAAGATGACCGCCTATATCCGCTCTGATCTGCATGACGGGCTGTGGAGCACGATGAATTTCGTAACCACGGAAGAGGGATATTTCCGTGTCAATCTGCTGGCCGGGACCACGGTGACGGGCAATGCCAGCGCGGCCTCGCTGATCTGGACGCCGGGCGGCGTGATCGACCAGGTGATCAATGGCACCGCAGGGGCTGCACCGCCCACCGCAGCGGCTGCGGCCGCGCCGCGCGCCGAGGATCAGGTGGAGCGCCCCGGCAAATCCGCCGTGACCTCGCCAACCACACCGGAGTCAATCCCCACATTGCCGCCCGAAGCATCGCAGCCGACCCTGCCGAAAGACATTCCGGGCGATCTGGTCGAAGATCTGCCGCCCGCAAGCGATGCGCCGGCCAATGGGATCCTTGGCACCCCCGCACCCGGAACCGCCACGCCCGGAACCTCCACACCCGGAACCGCAACGGCAGATGCAGGGCCCGCCCCCGGCGGGCTGGGCACCCCGGCCCCGGGTCTGCCCGATGCGCCCGATCCCGGCACCGCCATTGCCGCCGGCCCGGCGGAACTTGGCACTGCGCCCGGCGGCCCGGCCCCGATCCGCGCCCCCGAAGGACAGCCCGCCGCGCCAGCTGGTGCGCCAAAGGTCGCAGCCGTAGCCGAAACCCCGCGCCCGAAAGTCAATGGCACGCTGAAAAGTTCGGGCACCGGGTTCTATATCGCGCCGACCACGCTGGTCACCGCCGCCCATGTGATCGAGGGCTGTTCTGCCATCGGCATGGCCGACGGCAGCGCGCTGGAAGTGCTGGCCGCCGATACCACGCTGGATGTGGCGGTGCTGGGCGGCGCGATCGACACCGGCGCCTGGCTGAAGCTCTCGGCGCTGGAGGTTCCGAAACTGGGCGAGACGGTCACCACGCTCGGCTACCCCTATTCGACCAGCCTCGATCAGGGGCTGACTGTCACCTCGGGCAATGTCTCGGCGCTGCGCGGCGCAGACGGGTCGTCAAACCGGGTGATGATCACGGCACCGGTGCAGCCCGGCAATTCGGGCGGCCCGCTTCTGAACAAAAAGGGCGCGGTGATCGGTGTGGTGGTGAGCCGCGTTGATGACATCGCCATGCTCGAGGAAACCGGCACCCTGCCGCAGAATATGAATTTCGCGGTGCCTTCGGGGCCGCTTCTGACCTTCCTTGCCAGGGAACGCATCTCGCGGCCCCAGGGCGAAGGCATACGCGGTGATCTTTCAGGCGAACTGCCAGACGCCTTTGCCGCCGCCGTGGTACCGGTGCAATGCTACCGCTGAGCCGCAAGGCTCAGCTCCCAGGCGCAAAACGGGCCCCCGGGGCCCGTTTTTCATTTTGGCAAGCGTCAGAACTCAGCGCGCAGGGCGGGGCTCAGCCTGTCAGATGTTCGAAAAGGATCAGCCCGCCCATCGCGATCAGGGCAAGGCCGCCAAGCGTCTCCATCACCCGGCCAAAACTGCGGCCGAGCCAGCGACCGGCGAGGAGGCCCGAGGCGCTCATCACCATCGTGGTGAAGCCGATGGCTGCGGCAATGACAAAGATATTCGCCTCCAGCAGCGCCAGCGACACGCCCACCGCCATCGCGTCAATCGAGGTGCCGATCGCGGTCAGCACGGTCGCGCGCAGCCCCTGGGCCGGCGGTGCCTCATCTGCCCCGCGTGACAGCGCCTGGAACAGCATATGCGCCCCCACCGCCCCCAGAAGCGCGAAGGCGATCCAGTGATCCACCGCCTGAACCCAGGTGCTCGCCGCCATGCCAAGCCCCCAGCCGATCAGCGGCGTGACCATCTCGACCGCGCCGAAAATCGCGCCCGTCTTTACGGCGCGCATCAGCCCCGGCCGCTGTTCGCCCGCGCCGCGCCCGAGCGAAGCGATAAAAGCATCAACAGACATCGAGACGGCAAGAATGCCGATGGTGAAGGGGGACATGCGGGTCTCCTGTCCTTTGGATCCGGCAGCGTGACGCCGGGATTGTGAACGGGCCTGAGGCCCAGAGCACGGTCTTGCATGACCCAGGTGACCCGGGCCGGACGCACCACGCCCGGGATCTCCCTGCGGGCGAGAGTGTTGATACGCCCCTGCCATGACCTGGCAGTCGCTACTCCCCGATGCGGGCCAGATAGGTGCGTCATGATAAAAAGTAAAGCAAAATCATTATGTTACAATGAAACTCATTTGCATCTGGGCCGCCATGCCCGTCGCAGCGGGTGGACAATCGCGGGCATAAAAGCCAGCATCCGGCGAAAGCCCCGGGGCGTTAAGTCACATCGAAAGGCGACTACGTATGACCAGCCAGCAGATACCGCAGGGCGGCGCCGGAACGCCGCCGCACCAGAAGCCGCCGCGCAAATCGGGCTTAGCCCATCTTCTGGCGGCGGCGACCTATTCCGCCGCCGGGTTCCGCCGGCTTTTGCGCGAAAGCGCCTTTCGCCAGGAGCTGACCATCGGGCTGATCGTGCTTGCCGGCCTCGCGCTCTGGGGGGTCGGGTTCGTCAAACTGCTCGGCTTCGCGATTTTCCTGCTGGTGCTGACTGCCGTCGAGGCGCTGAACACCGCGCTTGAGGTGCTGGTCGACCATCTTTCGCCGGACTGGTCTGAATTTGCCCGCGATGCCAAGGATCTCGGCTCGCTTGCGGTCGGGGCGACGCTGATTGCGACCGCGCTTTATCTTGTCTGGGTGGTGCTCGGCCAGACCGGATTTATCTGAGCCGGGCTTATCTGATCCGTATCTGGCGGCTGCCGTAAGGGAAGACATGCCGCAGATGCAACCCCGCCCTGCGGAAGCGGCGGGTTTTCTGCATCGCAGCATTGACCTATATTTCCGGCGGGAGGCGACATTTACCAAAGGATGCACGACATGTCTGTGCAACGCCCCGTCGATCTTCTGAAAGCCGTCCTCGTGCCGCAGGATCCGGCCCAGAGCTATTATACCACCCCCAGCCGGAAACCGGCCCCGGTGCAGCTGGCGCCCCTCAATGCGCTGGACGAGATGTATGCCTATTTCGGCTCGGACCGCGCCTGAAACAATGCTGCCAAGCGGGCGATCTGGCCCCGGGCACGCCCCCATTGCCGCATTCCGCGCTAAGCAGGGGTTTTACACGCCGGCGCGCGGTTGACTTGTGGCCCCGCCGGCCCCATATCCGGCTGATACAGTCGGAGAAGCACCATGTTCATCCAGACCGAATCCACTCCGAATCCGGCGACGCTGAAATTCCTGCCCGGCCTAACCGTGCTGGAACTTGGCACCGCGGATTTCCCCAATGCCGAAGCGGCGGCCAAATCGCCGCTGGCGCGGCGTATCTTTGCGGCGGGCGGCGTGACCGGGGTTTTCCTCGGGTCTGATTTCGTGACCGTCACCAAGGCCGATCAGATCGAATGGCCCCATATCAAGCCGCAGATCCTTGGCGCGATCATGGAGCATTTCCAGTCCGGCCAGGCCGTGATCGACGGCGAAGGTCCGGGCGATGGTCATGCAGCCAATTTCGACAGCGCCGATGAAGGTATCGTGAGCCAGATCAAAGAATTGCTGGACACGCGCGTGCGCCCGGCAGTGGCCCAGGACGGCGGCGACATCACGTTCCACGGCTTTGATCGCGGCATTGTCTATCTGCATATGCAGGGCGCCTGCGCCGGCTGCCCTTCCTCGACCCTCACGCTGAAAATGGGGATCGAGAACCTGCTGCGCCATTACATCCCGGAAGTCACCGAGGTCCGCCCGGTCGCGGCCTGATCCGCGTCCGGCATTCCCCTGATGGCTGAGGCGCGTTTTCCTCTGTTGGCTTTCGACACATCGGCCGCGCATTGCGCGGCCGCTCTGGTTACGCCGCAGGGTCTTTTTACCCGCTTTGAACCGATGCAGAAAGGCCAGGCCGAGCGGCTGATGCCGATGCTCGAAGAGCTTCTGGCCGAGGCCGGCCTGCCCTGGGCGCATCTGGCCGCGCTGGCGGTGGGGGTTGGCCCGGGAAATTTCACCGGAATACGCATTGCGGTCGCCGCCGCGCGCGGGCTGGCGCTTGGGCTTGATCTGCCGCAGACCGGCGTCACCAGTTTCGAGATGATGCGCGACCCCGCCCATCCCCATTCCCATCCGGCCGAGCTTGTGAGCCTCCCCGCCCCGCGTGGCGAGGCCTATGTCCAGCCTTTCCGCTATGGCGCGGCCCAGGCCGCCCCCCGGCTGATCGACCCCGCCTGCCCGCCCGCCGACCTTGCGATGCCGGGGCGGATGCAGGTCACCGGCCACCGCGCCGACGAGATCGCAGCGCCTTTCGCGGGCCGCGCCCTGACCTGCGAGCTGGAGAATATTCCCGGCCGGCTGGCACAGGTTGCAGTGTGGAAATTCGCCTGTGGCCTGGCACAGACCGCACGACCGGCCCCGCTTTATGTCCGGCCTCCCGATGCCGCGCCGCCCTCTGACCCGCCGCCGGTGATTCTGGATGCCGACCACCCGGCAAGCGCGGATCACGCCCCCCTTGATGCGGATGGCTGAGCCCGTCGCCCCAGACACGCCCACCGCCCTGGCCGAAAGCCTCGCGCGGATCCATGCGGCCTCTTTCACCATACCGCGCCCCTGGAGCGCGGGGGAAATCGCCGGGCTTCTCTCCCGGCCCCATGTCTTCCTTCTGACTGAAGCGCGGGATCAGGAGCCCGCGGGCTTTCTGATCGGCGCGGCCATTGCGGGCGAGGCCGAACTTCTGACGCTGGCCGTCCATCCCCGGCACCGCCGTCAGGGTCTTGGCGAATGCCTCGTCGCGGGGTTTCTGGCCGAGGCCGGCACCCGCAACGCCACCTCGCTGTTTCTCGAGGTCGCAGCCGACAATGCCCAGGCCATCGCCCTTTACACCCGCGCCGGCTTTCACGAGGCAGGCCGCCGCCGGAACTAT
Organism: Paracoccus sp. IB05; assembly: GCF_016405985.1. Taxonomy (GTDB): domain Bacteria; phylum Pseudomonadota; class Alphaproteobacteria; order Rhodobacterales; family Rhodobacteraceae; genus Pseudogemmobacter. Next base: position 27,581 of record NZ_JAEFCF010000013.1, on the reverse strand, counting down.
TACCACGGCGCCGGGGGAAACCACGTCGATGCGCTGGTTCTCGCACGCGGGGGCTGACGCCCGCCACCAGACAAGGGCCGGGTAAACGCCGGGTAAGCGCGGGGGCCAGAAAATCACCTTGACCCATGGCCAGGCTCCAGAGCTAAGATAGAAGCAATCAGGCGGCGCTCCGGCCGGACCGGGGAAAGCTGTTCGCAAAAAGCGTTGTTTCAACCGGGAGAAAATCATGACCCTTGCAACCCGTCTTGCCCAGGCAACGGCAGTGCTCGCGCTTGTCACCGGAGCAGCCGGCAGCGCCTCCCTGGCAGAACCCGCCCTGATCTTCGACCTTGGCGGCAAATTCGACAAAAGCTTCAACGAGGCCGCCTATAATGGCGCCGAGCGCTGGAAGGCCGAAACCGGCGGCACCTACCAGGAATTCGAGATGCGCGAAGAGACCCAGCGCGAACAATCGCTGCGCCGCATGGCCGAGAATGGCGCCAATCCGGTGGTGACAACCGGGTTCGGCATGTCAGACCCGATCGCCCGCGTCGCCCCCGATTTCCCCGATACGAAATTCGTCACCATCGACGGCTGGGTCGATCCGGCGGTGCACCCGAATGTGCTCTCGATCAATTTCCGCGAGGAAGAGGGCTCTTATCTGACCGGAATGCTCGCGGCCCAGGCCTCGAAAACCGGCACGGTAGGCTTTGTCGGCGGCATGAATGTCCCGCTGATCCGGGCCTTCGGCTGCGGCTTTGCGCAAGGGGCGAAGGCGGTGAACCCGGATATCAAATTCGTCTCTTCGATGACCGGCGATACTCCGGATGCCTGGAATGACCCGGTCAAGGGCTCGGAACAGGCCCGCGCCCTGAAAGCCCAGGGCGCCGATGTTATCTTCGCCGCCGCAGGCCAGACCGGGCTCGGGGTTTTGCAGGCCGCAGCGGATGAGGGCATCCTTTCGGTCGGCGTCGATTCGAATCAGAACCACCTCCATCCCGGCAAGGTGCTGACCTCAATGCTCAAACGCGTCGATGTGGCGGTCTATAATTCGTTCATACAGGGCGAGGCGCTGGATCTGACGCCGCAGCTTCTGGGGCTTAAGGAAGATGGTGTCGGCTATGCTCTGGACGATAACAACGCCGCGCTGATCACGCCTGAAATGAAGGCAAGCGTCGATGCCGCAGCGGCGGCAATCATCGCGGGCGAGCTGAAAGTCCACGACTACCGCTCGGACAATACCTGCCCTGCGGCGCCGTTCTGAACAGGCCAGGGCAGATGCCGGGCGACGCAGGCGGGCGCCACGCGGGGGGTCCGGGGGGTCTTAACCCCCCGGCCTCTGTCACAGATCCCCCGGCCATCGAGCTGCGTGGCATCTCGAAAAGCTTCGGCCCGGTCCGCGCCAATGACGAGGTCAGCTTTTCCGTCCCGAAAGGCACGATCCACGGCATCATCGGCGAAAACGGCGCCGGCAAATCGACGCTGATGTCGATCCTTTACGGCTTTTACCGCGCCGATCAGGGCGAAATACTGGTCCATGGCCGCCCGACTGCCCTTCCCGACAGCCTGAGTGCGATCCGCGCCGGCATCGGTATGGTCTTTCAGCATTTCAAGCTGGTGCAGAATTTCACCGTGCTCGAAAACGTCATCCTCGGCGCCGAAGATGGCCCGCTTCTGGGCCGCTCGCTCCGGCGTGCCCGCGACAGCCTCACCGCCCTTGCGCGCGAATACGGGCTCGAGGTCGATCCCGACGCCCTGGTCGAAGACCTCTCGGTCGGCCATCAGCAGCGGGTCGAAATCCTGAAAGCCCTCTGGCGCAACGCCGATATCCTGATCCTCGACGAACCCACCGGCGTCCTCACCCCGCCAGAGGCCAATCACCTCTTCCGCATCCTCAAAGGCTTGCGCGACCAGGGCAAAACCATCCTCCTGATCACCCATAAGCTGCGCGAGATCATGGAGGCCACCGACACTGTCTCGGTCATGCGGCGCGGCCGCCTTGTCGGCACGCTCCGCACCGCCACGACCAGCCCCGCCCGGCTCGCCGAGCTGATGGTCGGGCGCAAGGTGCTGCTGGAAACCGTCAAGGCGCCGGCCCGGCCCGGCCCGATCCTCCTCAGCGCCGAAAACCTCACGCTCCAGGATGAACACGGGGTCGAGCGGCTGAAATCCGTCAGCCTGACGCTGCGCGCCGGCGAGATCCTCGGCATCGCGGGCGTGGCCGGCAACGGTCAATCGGAACTCCTGTCAATTCTTGGCGGCATGACCCGTCCCGGCGAAAAGGTTTCCGGCCGCCTCACCCTGAAAGGCCGGGACCTGCCCCTGAGCGGGCGCGGCGCAGATGGCAAAAGCCGGCGCCAGGCCGGGATCGGCCATGTCCCCGAAGACCGCCAGAATGCGGGGCTGATCCTCGACTTCACCGCCTGGGAGAATACCGCCCTCGGTTATGATGACGACCCGGCCTGGGCGCGCGGTTTTCTCACCGACAATCAGGCGATCCGCGATGACACGGCCCGCAAGATGCAGACCTGGGATATCCGCCCCCCGATCCACACCCTGGCCGCCAAAAGCTTTTCCGGCGGCAATCAGCAAAAGCTCGTCATTGCCCGCGAATTCGAACAGGATCCCGATATCCTGCTGATCGGCCAGCCCACGCGCGGCGTCGATATCGGTGCCATCGAATTCATCCATAAACAGATCATCGCGCTGCGCGACCAGGGCAAGGCGATCCTGCTGGTCTCGGTCGAGCTTGATGAAATCATGAGCCTTTCCGACCGTATCGCCGTCATGTTCGACGGCCGCATCATGGGGGAGCGAGACCCGGCAACCACATCCGAGGGCGATATCGGCTGCCTGATGGCCGGCATTGCCCCCGCCCGAATTCCAGAACAGACCCCGCCCGGACCAACGGCAGAGGCCCCCTGATGCAGCCCTTGCCGAAATGGGCCGATCTGGTCCTCGTGCCGCTGATCTCGCTGACACTTGCGGCATTCGTGACTGCGCTGGTGATCCTCTCAATCGGCGAGAGCCCCTGGTTTGCGCTGACCACCATGGTCCAGGGGGCATTGATGACCGCCTCCGGCTGGGGCCATACGCTGTTTTACACCACGAGCTTCATCTTCACCGGCCTCGCCGTTACCGTGGGCTTTCATGCCGGTCTCTTCAATATCGGCGGCGAGGGCCAGGCGCAGCTTGGCGGGCTCGGGGTGGCGCTGGCCTGCCTCTGTATCCCCTGGCCGCACTGGACGCTGGCGCTGTTCGGCGCCTCGCTCGCGGCGGCAGCCTTTGGCGCCGCCTGGATCGCGATTCCCGCCTGGCTCCAGGCGAAGCGCGGCAGCCATATCGTGATCACCACGATCATGTTCAACTATATCGCGGCAAGCCTTCTGATGTTCATGCTGGTCGATGTGCTGCGACCCATGGGCGCGCAAGACCCGTCCAGTGCCCGTTTCCCGGCTGAACTTGCCCTGCCGCGATTTAACCAGATCCCCGGGCTTGATCTTCTCTTCCCGCGCAGCGTGCCGGCCAATGTCACGCTGTTCCTCGCGCTTGCGGCGGCCCTGGTGATCTGGCTCCTCCTCTGGCACAGCCGCACCGGGTATCGCATCCGCGCTTTGGGCAAATCCGAAGGCGCCGCGCGTTACGCCGGGATCGGCCCGGTAAAGACCACGATGACCGCGCTCCTGATCTCGGGCGCGCTTGCAGGCCTTATGTCGGTCAACAATGTGATGGGAGACGCCGGCCGCCTCCTCGGCAATTCCGCCGCCGGCGCCGGGTTCATCGGCATTGCCGTGGCGCTGATGGGGCGAAACCATCCGCTTGGCGTGGTGCTGGCGGCGTTCCTCTTCGGCTTCATCTTCCAGGGCGGATCCGAACTTGGCTTTATGACTGCCATTCCCATCGAGATGCGGGTGGTGATCCAGGGCCTCGTGATCCTCTTCACCGGAGCGCTGGATATGATGGTCCGCATGGGGCTGGAACGTGTCTTCGCCCGCCTGCCCCGCCGCCCGTCCAAAGCAAAGGCTGCCTGATGGATTACGCCTCGGTCCTCCAGCTTCTCGATTCGACCGTGCGGCTTTCAACGCCGCTGCTCCTGGCCTGCCTTGCCGGGCTCTGGTCCGAACGCGCCGGGATTTTCGACATCGGCCTCGAAGGCAAGATGCTGGCCGCCGCGATGACCTCGGCCGCCGTGGCGGCGCTGGTCGCCGCCATGCCGGACCGGGGCGCGCTCGGGATCCTGGCGCCGGTGATCTGGGGGCTGCTCGCCGGTATCCTCGCCTCGCTGGCCTTCTCGATGCTGCATGGTGTCGCCTCGATCACCTTCCGGGGCAATCAGCTGATCTCGGGTTTCGCGCTGAACTTCATCGCCGCCGGGCTGACTTCTCTGGCCGCGCAGAGTATCTTCGGCCAGGGCGGGCGCACACCGCAACTGGCCGGCGATGCGCGGTTCAGCCCGGTCACGCTGCCCTTCACCGATACATTGCGCAATGTGCCCGGCATCGGCCCCTTCTACGCCGAGGTCCTCTCGGGCCATGCCGGTCTCGTCTATCTCGCCTTCGCCATCGTGCCGCTGACCTGGTGGCTCATGTATCGCACCCGTTACGGGCTCCGCCTGCGCGCGGTGGGCGAGAACCCGGCGGCCGTCGATACCGCGGGCGTCTCGGTCATCCGGCTGCGTTATTCGGCGCTGATCATCACCGGCATCCTCTGCGGCCTTGCCGGCGCTTACATGTCCACCGCGCTTCAGGCCGGGTTCGGGCGCGACATGACTGCCGGACGCGGCTATATCGCGCTTGCGGCCCTGATCTTCGCGAAATGGCGCCCGGTTGCCGCGCTCTGGGCCTGCCTGCTCTTCGGCTTTTTCCAGGCCCTGGCGCTGCGCCCCGATATCGTGACGGCCATCGTCCAGACCCGCGTCCCGGGCCCGATCCTCGATGCCCTGCCCTATATCCTGACCGTCCTCGTCCTCGCGGGCTTCATCGGCAAAGCCACTCCGCCCCGCGCCGGGGGCGAGCCCTATGTGAAAGAACGCTGACCTCCGGCACGCGCCAATCTCATTTTCTGTCCTGAAATATCCTCGGGGGGTCCGGGGGGCGAAGCGCCCCCGGCTTTCCCGGCCACCACGGAACACCCCAATGACCAAAGCGACCGACATTATCCGCACCCGCGCAGGCACCGCCCCCATCCGCCTCGGTCTGATCCTCGGCTCGGGTCTCGGGCATCTGGCAAAGGCCGTTGATGGCCCTGCAATCCCCTATGCCGATCTGCCCGGCTTCCCGCATGTCACCGTCTCGGGCCATGATCCGCATCTCCATATCGGCACGCTGGACGGCATCCGCGTCGCGGTCTTCGGCGCGCGCGAACATTACTACGAGAACGGCAACGCCGCCGCGATGCGCGCAGCCCTCGAAACCCTGCGCGATCTTGGCGCAACCGATCTCATCGTGACGAATGCCGCCGGCAGCCTGCGCCCCGACATTCCGCCCGGGGATCTGATGCTCCTTTCCGATCACATCAACTATAATGGCCGCAATCCGCTGATCGGCGAGCCGACCGATGCCCGCTTCGTCCCCATGACAAACGCCCATTCCCCCCGGCTGCGCCAGGCGCTCACCCGGGCGGCCGAGGCCGAATCGATCCCGCTTAAGGAAGGGGTCTATTGCTGGTATTCCGGCCCCTCTTTCGAGACCCCGGCCGAGATTCGCATGCTCAAACTGCTCGGCGGCGATGCGGTCGGCATGTCCACCGTGCCCGAGGTGATCCTCGCGCGGTTTTTCGGCCTCGAGGTTGCGGCAATCTCAACCATCACCAATATGGCCGCAGGCCTCTCGGACGAGGCGATCAGCCATGATCACACCAAAGCCATGGCGCCCCATGGTGCGGCAAAACTGGAACGGATCCTGCGCCGATACCTTCGTGATCTCGCGTGAAGCGAAAGCCGGTTTGACTTCCGGGCGCAGCCGGGCAAACCTGAGCCAGGACTTCCCCTGCTGATCCGGCCTGGCCCCTTTTGCAATGCAGCTCTACCTCCCCATCGCCGAGGTCTCGGTCAATATTTTCCTGCTCTTCGGGATCGGCGGCATCGTGGGCTTTCTTTCGGGAATGTTCGGGGTTGGCGGCGGCTTTCTGATCACCCCCCTGTTGTTCTTCATCGGCGTGCCGCCCGCTGTGGCGGTGGCGACCGGCGCAAACCAGGTGGTGGCCTCTTCGGTCTCGGGTGTGCTGGCGCAGATGAAGCGCAAGGCGGTCGATTTCCGCATGGGAGCCGTGCTGCTTGCGGGCGGTTTCATCGGCTCTGCCATCGGGATCTGGGTCTTTGCGCTGATGCAATCACTGGGCCAGGTCGATCTGTTCGTGCAGATCTCTTATGTCGTTTTCCTGGGCTTTATCGGCGCGACGATGTTGCAGGAAAGCCTGCGCGCGCTTTTGCGGACGCGGGGCGGCAAGGTACAGATCCGCCGCGCCCATACCCATTCCTGGGCGCATGGCCTGCCGTTCAAGATGAAATTCCGCGCCTCGGGGCTTTATATTTCGGTGATCCCGCCGATGGCGATCGGCGCTTTCACCGGCTTTCTGGCCGCGATCATGGGGGTGGGCGGCGGCTTCATCCTGGTGCCGGCGATGATCTACCTGCTGGGCATGCCCACCAAGGTCGTGATCGGCACCTCGCTTTTCCAGATCATCTTCGTCTCGGCCTTTACCACCATCATGCATTCGGTCACCTCGCAGACCGTCGATATGATGCTGGCGCTGGTGCTGATCTTCGGCGGCGTGATCGGGGCGCAGATCGGCAGCCGGGTGGGCGTCTATCTCAAGGCCGAACAGCTGCGCGTCCTTTTGTCGCTGCTCGTCGTCGCGGTGGCGCTCAGGATTGCGGTTGATCTGCTGCTGCGCCCGGTCGAGCTTTATTCGGTGATGCCCGGGGTGCTGCCATGAGGCGGCTTGCCCTGATCGCCATGCTGATCCTCGCAGGTCCCGCTATGGCGCAGGACGCCGCACAGGATGGCGTCCCAGACACCCCGGCCGAGACAATCGTTTCTGGCCTGAGCCAGAACCGCGTCTCGATCACCGCGAATTTCGATGGCGACGAGATCCTCGTCTATGGCGCCGTCCGGCGCGACGCGCCGGCGCCGCAGGGGCGGCTTGATGTGATCGTGACCGCCGAGGGCCCCTCCGGCCCGGTCACCGTCAGGCGCAAGGAACGCACCGCCGGAATCTGGATCAATCGCGACTCCGTCAATATCTCCAGCGCGCCCAGCTTCTACGCCGTGGCCACCACCGGCAAGCTCGACGAGATCCTGAGCGCCGAGGAGAATCGCAAACATGCGATTTCCATCGACCAGCTGGTGCATCTTGAAGCTGCGGATGCCGCGACCGAAGCCTGGGTCGCCCGGGGCGGCGACCCGGATACGATGCCGCTTTTCCCGATCCTGCTGGCCGAGGGTGAGTTCATCCGCTCGATGATCCGGGTGCGCACCAATGAGGGGCGCTACCGGATGCTGGAAAACCGTGTCCAGCTGTCAGAACAGACGCTGTTTCGCGCCGATCTCACTTTGCCCTCGAACCTGACCGAAGGCGTCTACCGGGTGCGGATGTTCCTCTTGCGCGACGGCAAGGTCATTGCAAACCACGAGCGCTGGATCCGGGTGCGCAAAGAAGGGCTGGAGCGCATGGTCTTCAACCTCTCGCGCGAGCAGCCCTTGCTTTACGGCCTGTTGTCGCTGGCGATTGCCGCCTTTGCCGGCTGGGCCGCCTCGGCCGCGACCCGGCTGATCCGGCGCTAGGGCTCAGTCAGCTTCCGCCAGCAGTTTCCCGAGATCAAGGCGGCGGGTGACCATCATCAGCCCGCCCTTCTCATCACGCGGCCAGTCGGCTTCGGGGCGGTCCCAGTAAAGCTCGACGCCATTGCCATCGGGGTCATCAAGGTAAAGCGCCTCGCTCACCCCATGATCCGAGGCGCCGGTCAGCGGATAGCCCGCCTCGGCCAGGCGTTTAAGCGCATTGGCCAGCGCCTTGCGGTCGGGATAGAGAAAGGCCGAATGGTACAGCCCCACCGTCCCCGGGGCCGGGCGCGTGCCGCCAAGCGATTCCCAGGTGTTCAGCCCGATATGGTGGTGATAGCCGCCTGCCGACAAAAATGCCGCCTGGGCGCCGTACCGTTGGGTGACTTCAAAGCCCAGCACGCCGGAGTAAAAGCCAATCGCACGGTCAAGATCCGAGACCTTGAGATGCACATGGCCCACGCGGGTCGCGGGATGGATCGGGGTCGTCATGAGATCGCTCTCCCTTCTCACAAAAATGTTTCCCCTCACAGATAGAGGTGCCCCGGCCTTGCGAAAACAGCGATTCCCGCACCGGATCTGTGCAGAGATCGCAGAGTTGTGAAGACAGACCGGCGGGGAAAGCCGGCGGGTCAGGAAACCCGGCCTGTTCGCAGCGCCCCGCGCGGCGCAATAGTCGGCTGGCAACTCTGTGAGGTTACTCAGATGAAACGCATCTTCCTGACCGCCGCTGTCACGCTCGGCCTTGGCGCTACCGCGGCGCTCGCCGATGGCAAAGTCTATATCACGCTGCCCGATATGTCGGGGATCGCGCAGGATCCGGTCGCGGCTGACCGGCTGCTTTCGGATATGCAAAACACCCTCGTCCTCAGCCAGAACTGCCCGGAGGCGAGCCTTTCGGATGAGGAACATTCACTGCTGACCGACGGCTTTGACCTTTTGGCCTATGGCGAGCTGAAGCTTGATACCGACGGGATCATCGCGAAATACGAGACGCCGGCCTTTGATCTCCTGGACAACAGCACGCTCGCCTGCAGCGAAGAGCCAGAGCTGAAAGCGCGCACGATTGCGACGCTCATTGAGGCTGGTGGCGATCTGACACCGCTGCCCGATCAGGAAAAAGCCTATCTGGACTGGCGCGCGCTGATGGATCAGATCCGCCCCTGACGCGGCCTGCCTGAAATAACCAAGGCACCGGAGCGATCCGGTGCCTTTGGTTATTTCCCATACTTAAAGGGCATCACAGGTTTGACGGGAAACCCGGACTACTTCGCCTTTGCGCCGCCCGTCACCGCCTCAAGCGCTGCGATCCGGGCCGAGAGCGCCTCATTCTCCTCGCGCGCCTTTTGCGCCATCAGCCGCACCGCGTCGAATTCCTCGCGGGTCACGAAGTCGCGCCCGGCCATCCAGCGGTCGACCATGCTTTTCATCGCGGTTTCGGCTTCGGTCCGCGCGCCCTGGGCCACGCCCATGGCATTGGTCATGAGCTGGCTCATATCGTCGAGGAATTTGTTGCGGCTCTGCATCTCGGCCATCCCTTGTCGTCGGCCCCGGGGGGATCCGGGTCGCTTTGACCCTATATGCGCGCCCGCACGCCCGTTCACAAGTGTTGAGGCCATCGATGCGGCGCGGCCCTTGCAGTTGACTTCATCCCCTGCCCGCAAGACAAGCGTCTCACGCAAAAGCGTCACATGACAAGCATCTCGGGCCAGGCCGTTGCGCCCCGGCCGCCAGCAGGAGCGCAGGATGATCCCTTTCCCAAATCTCTCCCCTGACATTTTTTCGGTCGAGCTGTTTGGCATGAGTTTCGCCCTGCGCTGGTATGCGGTCGCCTATATTGCCGGGCTGCTGCTGGGCTGGTTTCTGGTGACCAGGGCGGTCAGGACCGCGCGGCTCTGGGCGCCGGGCGCAGCACCCATGACGTCGGAACAGGTAGAACGCCTGCTGACCTGGGTGATCCTTGGCGTGATCATCGGCGGGCGGCTGGGCTATGTGCTGTTCTACCAGCCCGGGCGCTACCTCTCGCCCGAAAATTTCATGGCCGACCCGATGGCGGCGCTCAGGCTCTGGGATGGTGGCATGTCCTTCCATGGCGGTTTCCTTGGCGTGGCGGTGGCAGGGCTGATCTTTGCCCGGCGCGAGGGCCTGGCCCCCCTCTCGGTCGGGGACCTTTTCGCCTATGCCGTAACGCCGGGCCTTTTGTTCGGGCGGCTTGCGAATTTCATCAATGCCGAGCTCTGGGGCCGGCAGACCGATCTGCCCTGGGGCGTGATCTTCCCCGGTGAGGCGGCACAGACCTGCCCCGGCCTGGTCACGCTTTGCGCCCGCCACCCGAGCCAGCTTTACGAGGCGGCGCTTGAAGGGCTGCTGCTGGGCGCGCTGATCTTCTGGCTGGTCTGGAAACGCGGCTGGCTGCGCTTTCCGGGCCGGATCATGGGCGTGTTCATCGCCGGCTATGGGCTCGCGCGGTTCCTCGTCGAATTTGTCCGCCAGCCCGACGCGCAATTCGTCGGGCCGGATAACCTGCTGGGCCTTGCCTTCCATATCAACGGCTGGGGGCTGACCATGGGCCAGGCCCTGTCGCTGCCGATGATCCTGATCGGGCTGTGGTTCGTCTTCCGCCGGCCCGGAGCACAGACGGTCACGCCGTGACAACCCCGCTGGCAGAGCTGATCGCCGCCCGCATCCGCGCCAGCGGGCCGGTCAGCCTTGCCGAATATATGGCCGACTGCCTCCTGCATCCGCGCTTTGGCTATTACGCCACCCGTGACCCTTTCGGCCAGGCCGGAGATTTCACCACCGCCCCCGAGATCAGTCAGATGTTTGGCGAATTGCTGGGCCTGTGCCTCGCGCAATCCTGGCAGGATCAGGGCGCGCCTGCACGCTTTACCCTGGCCGAATGCGGGCCGGGGCGTGGCACGCTGATGGCCGATGTGCTGCGCGCCACCGCCCGCGTGCCGGGTTTCCACGCCGCCGCCGATCTGGTGCTGATCGAGGCCTCCGCGACACTTCGCGGCATACAGGCGAAGACCCTTGCCGGGCATCAGCCGCGCTGGCTGCCTCTGGTGCAGGATCTGCCTCAGGCGCCGCTGTTCCTGCTGGCCAATGAGTTTTTCGACGCATTGCCGATCCGTCAGTTCACCCGCCAGAGCGGTGGCTGGGCGGAAACCATGATCGGCCTTTCGGGTGAAGCGCTGACCCCCGGCCGCGCACCGCCTGGCCCGCTGGCCGCGCTTGATCACCGTCAGGATATCTCCGAAGGCAGCCTCGTCGAGATCTGTCCCGCCGCCGCTCCGATCATGGCGGAAATCTCGGGCCGCATCCGTCGCCATGGCGGGCTGGCGCTGATCGTCGATTATGGGGGCTGGCAGAGCCTTGGCGATACATTCCAGGCCATGCGCGACCATGCCTGGGTCGACCCCTTTGCCACACCCGGCGAGGCGGATCTGACCGCCCATGTCGATTTCGGGGCGCTGGCCCGGGCAGCTTTGCCCGCCGCAGCCTCTTATACGACCCAGGGCGCGCTTTTGACCGCGCTTGGCATCGGGCCCCGGGCTCAGCAACTTGCCGCCCATCCGGCTGCTGCACGCAATGACCCGCTTGCCGCCGCACACCGCTTGACCGATCCCGCAGAAATGGGGACCTTGTTCAAAGCCCTCGCCATCCATCCGCCCGGAACGCCGCCCCCTGCGGGATTTCCGGTCGGGAGTATCATGGCCCAAAGCGCTGCCAGGGGAGGCAGAAACGATGCTTGAAATCATCACCTCCGGGGCGATCCCGCAGCGCCACGGCTTCTTTACCCGCAAGGGCGGCGCCTCTTCGGGGATCTTCGCCGGGCTGAATTGCGGCTTCGGCTCCACCGACCAGGCCGAGATCGTGGCGATCAACCGCGCCCGCGTGGCCGAAGCGATGGGGGTCGGCGCCGATGGGCTGCTCTCGGTGCATCAGGTCCATTCGCCCGATGTGGTGACCGTGACCGCGCCCCCCGGCGACCCGGTCGAGCGCCCGAAAGCCGATGCGATGGTGACCCGTCTGCCGGGCGTCGCGCTGTCGGTGCTGACCGCCGATTGCCAGCCGGTGCTGTTTTCCGACCCGGAATCCGGCGTGATCGGCGCGGCCCATGCCGGCTGGCGCGGCGCCATGACCGGCGTGCTTGAGGCGACGGTTGACGCGATGGAGGCAATCGGGGCCAGCCGCGCGCGGATCCGCGCCGCAATCGGCCCGACCATCAGCCAGGCGGCCTATGAGGTCACGGAAGACTTCCTGCAGAATTTCCTCGCCGAGGATCCGGAGAATGCCCGTTTCTTCGCCAATGGCCAGAACGGGCGCTACCAGTTCGACCTGCCGGCCTATGGGTTGCACCGGCTGCGCGGCGCCGGGATCGGCCATGCCGAATGGGTCGGGCACTGCACCTATGCCGACCCGGATCGCTTCTTTTCCTACCGCCGCACGACCCATGCCGGCGAGGCTGATTATGGCCGGCTGATCGCCTCTATCCGGCTTTGACCGGGCAGGCGATGGCGATCCGGAAACAATGCGCCCGATTTTGGCGCATTTCATCCCGCCTGGAAATGACCACAATTTCAGATCCATCGGCCAAAACAACGCCGCATTGTTCAGCGATTCTGCCGGCAAGACGCGATGAAACCCAGGGCATCAGACCCGGCCATCGCTAAACCGAGCGCAGTATCGAGGAGACGCAGCATGGCAAGCAAGATGTTCCCGCCGAAGTCCGAAACCACAAAAGCCAAGACCCAACGCCGCTGGCTGCAAAGCGTGATCGCGGCCTCGGGGCAACCGCTTCCGGCCTTTCCCTGGATGCGCGCCGCAAAATCTGCCACAGCGACTCATAAACCGGTCGAGGTGATCACCGGCAGCTCGCATCGCCCGACCACCCCGCTTTTCCGCCGCAATGGCCCTGCGGGTGGCATCGCGGCACGCTGACCGCACGTTAAGCACGAATCGGGGCGACAGGGATTCGGTCATCCACCGGCCCAAATGCCGCGTGAAAGTCTGAATTGCGGCGGTTGCGGCGGCTCAACAACAGCGAATTCGAAACAATACCAGGGATTCAGGCGGATTTCTTCGATCTCAGCCCTGCAACAACGGCAAATGTTTGACAATGGGGCGCAACCGACGCACGAATAGTGTCAGGTCAAAGTCCCTGACTATGATCCGGAGCTCGAAACGGTCCAGACCGCTGCGCTGTTCCAGATCTCTCCCGGTCGCCGCTCACGACACGGGAGACGCGGTGAGTAAGAACGGCCCCGGTGCTCCTCTGGCACAGAATACGGGGCCGTTTTTCATTTCAGCGGGCCAGTTAACCCTGACGCCCCTTTAACCCGGCACCCGGTTCACCCTAACTTTCACGAGATCCCTCACTGTCACGAGATCCCAGGGATCACGTCACCCTGACGGTTCAGGCCGTGCCGCAAAACACCGCGCCTGTTTCCCGCTTCGAAACACCTCCTGCCAGGGCCGGTTCAGATGACCGGCCCCCGCAGGCAAACTCGCTGATATCACATCCGTAATGGCGCACTCATGACCAGACCGTATCGCCCCTGGCGATACTGATCCAACCCGAATACCCGTCATCCGGTTCCCTAAGCGACCGCGAAAATTATATCGCCCCGCAGCAGCCGCCCGGGGCCGTCTCAGGCATTGCGCGCCAGACGCGCCTCGAGCACCCCAAAGGGCACACCGGGCTCATCCTTGGCATTGCGGATCACCAGGCTGGTTTTGACATTGGCCACATTCGGCGCCGTCAGCAGTTCCGTCGTCAGAAAGGTCTGGAAGGTCGAGAGATCCGGCGAGACGCATTTCAGGATGAAATCAATCTCGCCGTTCAGCATATGGCACTCGCGCACCAGCGGCCAGGCGCGGCAGCGTTCCTCAAAGGCCGAGAGATCGCTTTCGGCCTGCGAGGACAGCCGCACCATGGCAAAGACCGCGACCTCGAACCCAAGTGCCCTTGCGTCGATATCGGCGTGATAGCCGCTGATATAGCCCTGTTCTTCAAGGGTGCGCACACGCCGCAGACAGGGCGGCGCAGAGATGCCCACCCGGCTCGCCAGCTCGACATTGGTCATCCGACCGTCTGACTGCAGCTCCGCCAGGATCTGCCGGTCGGTTTCGTCAAGCTTGTGGCTCGCCATGGGTTACTCCTTAGTTCCGTCGCCTCAATAGGCTTTTGCCTGTTTTTGCGCAACAATGTTTCAATGGTAACGCCCCCAACACACTCAGGATTGCGAGGCGCGCCCTGCATACCGGCATTTCGCAGCCGCGATTTCCGGGGGGCTTCCGGCCCGGTCCCGCCTTGTCTATATCCTTCCTGAACAGGCGCGGCCGGAACGGCGCGCGCCGAAAGCGACATCAGGCCGCCCCGACCGGGTGGCGGGGAAGGACCGACATGGCTGAGACGCGGCATACCAAAGTTCTGATCATCGGCTCCGGCCCGGCCGGCTATACGGCTGCGGTCTATGCCGCGCGCGCCATGTTGCAACCCTTGCTGATCCAGGGCCTGCAACCCGGCGGGCAGCTGACCATCACCACCGATGTCGAGAACTGGCCCGGTCTGAAAACCGTCCAGGGCCCCAATCTGATGATCGAGATGGAAGACCATGCCCGCGAGATGGGCGCCGAGATCATCGCCGATTACATCACCTCGCTTGATCTGAAAAACCGCCCCTTCACCGCTGTTGCGGACAGCGGCACCACCTATACCGCCGATGCCGTCATCCTGGCGACGGGTGCGCAGGCGAAATGGCTGGGCCTGCCGTCTGAGGAGAAGTTCAAGGGCTTTGGCGTCTCGGCCTGTGCGACCTGTGATGGCTTTTTCTATCGGGGCAAAGAGGTCGCGGTGATCGGCGGCGGCAATACAGCCGTCGAAGAGGCGCTGTTCCTGACGAATTTCGCCTCGAAAGTCACGCTGATCCACCGCCGCGACAGTTTGCGCGCGGAAAAGATCCTGCAGGACCGGCTGTTCAAACATCCGAAGGTCGAGGTGATCTGGGACAGTGAAGTGACCGAGGTGCTGGGGGGCGAAAGCCCGCTGGGCGTCGAGGCGGTGCGGGTCTCGAACCTGAAGACCGGCGCCACCCATGATCTGCCGGTCGCGGGCTTTTTTGTCGCCATCGGCCATGCGCCCTCGTCCGAGCTGGTGGCCGATCAGCTGGAACTGCATCACGGCGGCTATGTGAAGGTCGAGCCGGGCACCACCCGCACCTCGATCCCCGGCGTCTTCGCGGCCGGAGATCTGACCGACCATGTCTACCGTCAGGCTGTGACCTCGGCCGGCATGGGCTGTATGGCGGCGCTTGATGCCGAGCGCTGGCTGGCCGAACAGCCCTGACCACGCCCGTCCTGAGCCCCGCCTGTCGCGTCCCGATGTGACAGGCGGAAGCCATTCAGGCCAGTTCAAATTTTTGTGATTTGGTCACCTCCGAGGCTTCGGGCCAGACTGCCGGAACTCACCCGCAGATTGTGCACGATCCCTTTCCTGACCAAAGGCCGCTTTTGCTTTCCTATCTTCAGATCACAGCCGGGGAACCCGCGCCCTGGGTCACCCTGCCCTCTGCCGCGTCACCGGGCTATGCCATTGATACCGTCGCCGGCCGTTATCTGCTTTTGTGCTTCTTCGGCAGCACGTCCAGCCCGCATTGCGCCCCCCGCCTCAGGGCGGTGCTGGCGCGCACGGACCTCTTTGATGACAGATTCGCCGCGTTTTTCGGGATCAGCGCCGATCCGCGTGACCAGGACGGGCGTTTGCAAAACCGCCTGCCCGGCTATCGCTTTTTATGGGACACTGATCTGACCGCCGCAAAACTCTATGGCGTCGCCCCGCGTGAGACGGTGCAGCCGGGGACCGGGCTGCGGCCCCTCTGGGCGTTGATGGATCCCACGATGCGGATGATTGCGACTGTGCCTTTTGAACAGGACGGATCGGATATCGCGCGCATCCTTGGCATCCTGGAAAGCCAGCCCGCCCCCGACCGTTTTGCCGGTATGCGGCTCCAGGCCCCGGTCCTGTGCCTGCCGCGCGTGTTTGAGCCCGACCTCTGCGAGAGCCTGATCGCCACCTATGAGGCAAGGGGCGGCGAGCTTTCGGGCACCATGCGGCAGGTCGGGGACAGAACCGTTGGCGTCAATGACCTGACATTCAAAAGCCGCCGCGATTGCGACATTACCGATCAGGCGGTGATCGGGCGGATTCAGACTGCGATCCGCCGCCGCGTTCTTCCCGAGATCCGCAAGGTGCATCAGTTCAACGCCACCCGGATGGAGCGCTATATCGTCTCTTGCTATGATGCAGCCGAGGGCGGGCATTTCAGCCCGCATCGTGACAACACCACCCTGGGCACGGCGCATCGGCGGTTTGCGGTCTCGGTCAACCTCAATTCCGATTTCGACGGCGGCGAGGTCAGCTTTCCCGAATATGGTCCCGACGGGCTGAAGGCGCCGCCCGGGGGCGCGGTGGTGTTTTCCTGCTCGCTTTTGCACCGGGTCTCGCCGGTCACACGCGGGAGGCGCTATGCGTTCCTGCCCTTCGTCTATGATGACGAGGCCGCCAAAATCCGCGAAGTTAATATGGCGAGCATCGTCCCGGCCCCGGCGCAGGGGTGAAACGGCGCGACAGCCCGTCCGCGCCCGCAGATCGAAAGGAAGGAAGGACCACGCGAAGGCACCCGTGGCGAATTGTGGTCCGCTCCCGGGCCCGGGCCGCGACAATTGTGCTTATTCCCGCCAGTTTGCCGGGCTTTGGCTTGAATTTCGTCATATTCACGGTCTAAGCCCGCGCCGAACAAGACAGCAATCCGCCGCGCGGGGGTCTCCCCGCAGGTCGTCAAGGAAAAGAAGGCATCAGAATGTCGTCCCCCAATCTTGCCCCGATCCCCGAGCTTTACGTCTCTTACGATTCTGCGCAAAAGCTTAAGCATGAGGCGGCGGCGCTGATCTCCTGGGATCTGAGCCCGCGCCAGACCTGTGACCTCGAGCTTCTGATGAATGGCGGGTTCTACCCGCTGAAAGGGTTCATGGGCGAGGCCGATTATGACGGCGTGGTCGAGAATATGCGCACCGCCGATGGCACGCTTTTCCCGATGCCGATCACGCTGGATGTATCCGAAAAATTCGCCGAAGGGATCGAGCCGGGCCAGGACATCGCGCTGCGCGATCAGGAAGGGGTGATCCTCGCGATCCTTTCGGTCACCGATAAATGGGTGCCGAACAAGGCGAATGAGGCCGAAAAGGTGTTCGGCGCCGACGATCTCGCCCATCCGGCGGTGAACTACCTGCACAATACCGCAGGCGCAGTCTATCTGGGCGGCCCCCTCACCGGCATCCAGCAACCGGTGCATTACGATTTCAAATCGCGCCGCGACACGCCGAATGAATTGCGCGCCTTCTTCCGCAAAATGGGCTGGCGCAAGATCGTCGCCTTCCAGACCCGCAACCCGCTGCACCGCGCCCACCAGGAGCTGACCTTCCGCGCCGCGCGCGAAGCGCAGGCCAATCTGCTGATCCAGCCGGTTGTCGGCATGACCAAGCCGGGCGATGTCGACCATTTCACCCGCGTGCGCTGCTACGAGGCAGTGCTGGACAAATACCCGCAATCGACCACGCATCTCAGCCTTCTGAACCTTGCGATGCGCATGGCAGGCCCGCGTGAAGCGCTCTGGCATGCGATCATCCGCAAGAACCATGGCCTGACCCATTTCATCGTCGGTCGTGACCATGCCGGTCCCGGCAAGAACAGCCAGGGCAAGGATTTCTACGGCCCCTATGACGCCCAGGAGCTGGTCGCAAAGCACCAGGCCGAGATCGGCATCGAAATGGTCGATTTCAAACAGATGGTCTATGTCCAGGAGAAATCCCAGTATTTCCCCGTGGACGAAGTGCCGGAAGGTTCGACCGTCCTCGATATTTCGGGCACGGAACTGCGCCGCCGGTTGCGCGAAGGGCTGGAAATCCCCGACTGGTTCTCCTTCCCCGAAGTGGTCAAGGAACTGCGCCGCACCTCGCCGCCGCGCTCGAAACAGGGCTTCACGGTGTTCTTCACCGGGTTGTCGGGGTCAGGCAAGTCGACCATCGCCAATGCGCTGATGGTGAAGCTGATGGAAATGGGCGGGCGTCCGGTGACGCTGCTGGATGGCGATGTGGTGCGTAAACACCTGTCCTCCGAGCTTGGCTTCTCGAAAGAGCATCGCGACATCAATATCAGGCGCATTGGCTATGTCGCTTCGGAAATCACCAAGAATGGCGGCATCGCGATCTGTGCGCCCATCGCGCCCTATACCTCGACCCGCCGCTCGGTCCGCGAGATGATCGAAGCCTTTGGCGCCTTTATCGAAGTCCATGTCGCGACCTCGATCGAGGAATGCGAAAAGCGCGACCGCAAGGGCCTCTACAAGCTGGCGCGGGAAGGCAAGATCAAGGAATTCACCGGCATCTCCGACCCCTATGAGGCGCCGGAAACCCCGGAACTCCGCGTCGACACCGAAGGTGCCGAGGTCGATCACTGCGCGCATCAGGTGATCCTGAAGCTCGAAGCCATGGGCCTGATCAAGGCCTGAGGCATCGCCCCGCAAAATCAGGAACGGCCGGAAAGGACACCCCTTTCCGGCCGTTTCCATTGCGCGTAACCGATAGCGGGTCCTGCGGCCCAATCGCCATTTAAGGCTGAATGCCCGGTCGGAATGGTCGTTTCAGGGCTGACAATACGCCTCCGCCGGTGCGACAGAACCTGCCATTCCCAAACCAGATGCAAAATCAAAACCAGTCAGCGGATCTCTGCTTGCGTTCGGCACAGATCCCGTCCGATCTGGCTCCCCTGGGGTCACAACATCCCGTGACGGCTCCGGGGCCACCTGCTCCACCGGAAACCAGTTCAGGGAAAATGCAGGCAGGTCATGCCCACCGGCCGCCCTGCCTGCATGCTGTCATCCTGGTGAAAACCTCCGGAGCAACGCCCCCGCCCGGTCCGTGACGCAATCAGCGCCTCAATGCACCGACATCGGCGCGAAATCATGCGCGCGGGCCAGGTTGAACGCCAAAGCGCGATCCGCCACCAGCGCAAGGCGCTGGCCGTCCACCGCATGGACCGAATAGATCACGCCGGCATCGCCGACCTGTTCGCGCACTTCCTCGGGCAGGTCTTCCACCGCCACCGGCCTGACATAGACGATGCGGCTCTTGCCCTCGGGAAATCCTTCAAACGGCGTATTCATCTTCTTACCCCTTTCTCTGCCCGATCCTGATCGTCTGCACGACGGTCTCCGGCACCTGGCGCCTGAGATCGACATGCAAGAGCCCATGCTCCATATGCGCGCCCGCCACTTCCACCCCATCCGCCAGCACGAAACTGCGCTGGAAGGCGCGCGATGCGATGCCGCGATGCAGGAAAACACGTTCCTGCCCGTTCTCGCCATCCGAGACCCGGCCGCGGATCACCAGCTGGCGGTCCTCGACCGTGATCGCAAGGTCTTCCTCCCGAAATCCGGCCACCGCCAGCGTGATACGGTAGGCGTTCTCGGTCACGGCCTCGATATTATAGGGGGGATATCCTTCACCGCTTTTGGCAGTGCGTTCGACCAGCCGTTCAAGCTGTTCAAACCCAAGAAGGAACGGGTGTGCCCCGAAGCTGAGTTTCGTCATTCCCGGACTGTCCTTTTACAAAGCGACAATTCGCGGCGGCGGGCCCCGTCATCGGCGACCTGCCCCGGTAGTGTGGAATATGGGGCGGCCCTCGCCCGGCTGCAAGGCCGGCAAATCACCGCCAATACGGGAAAATTTCCGCATTCCGCAGGGCGGTGCTTCTCCGAATCATCAATCGGCTCTATGATTTGATCAGAACCTTCAGCAAAGACCCGCGTCCAGCCATGAATGTCCCCTCTGAAATGAGCTTTGATGAGATGCTGCGCGTGAAACTCGGGGTTCTGCGCCGGGAACATCGTGACCTCGACGAGGCGATCTATGCGCTGGAACAGAACGGGCGTCCGGATATCCTGACGATCCGGCGGCTGAAAAAGCAAAAGCTGTCGCTGAAGGACCAGATCGCCACCATCGAAGACCGGCTGATCCCGGATATCATCGCCTGAGCCATCCGGCCGTTTGTTCTCCCCCCGCTTGCGGCGGTCCGGGGTTTAGGCTACGTCGCGCGCCCCAATCCCTTTCATGACGGGCGGCGATGATGCAGGCAGAGGTTCTCGCGGTTGATTTCGGCACCTCGAATACAGCGGTTGCGGTAACCGGACCCGATGGCCAGGTGCAGCGCATCGCCATCGAAGAGGCCAGTGACACCCTTCCCACCGCCGTCTTCTTCCCGCCCGGAGGCGGCGCGATGCGCATCGGCCGCGCGGCAGGCGAGGCGCTGATTGCGGGGGATGAAGGCCGCTATATGCGGGCGCTGAAATCGGTGCTCGGCACGCCCTTGCTGCATGAGACCAGGATGATCGGCGGTAAAAGGCAAAGCCTTGCCAATATCATCACCGCTTTTCTGGTCGAACTGCGCGCCCGCGTGGCCCAAAGCCTCGGTGCATGTCCGGACCGCGTGCTTTCGGGCCGTCCGGTGCATTTCCACAGCAATGACCCCGGGCGTGACGCCCAGGCCCTTGCCGATCTGCGCGCCTGTTACCGCGCCGCCGGCTTCACCGATGTCGGTTTTCTGGCCGAACCCGAAGCCGCCGCCTGGGCCTGCCAGCAAGAGATCGGCGATCAGACCGGACTGATCATTGATATCGGCGGCGGCACCTCGGATTTCACCGTCTTCCGCGCGGCTGGCGGCAAGGTCGATATCCTCGCCAGTCACGGTATCCGGCTGGGCGGCACCGATTTCGACCACTCCGTCTCGCTCGCCCATGTCATGCCGCGCCTTGGCCAGGGGGGCGAGCTGAGGCGCGAAATGGGGCCGGGGCTTTTGCCGGTGCCGAATGCGATCTATTCCGACCTTGCCACATGGGCGCGGATCCCCTTCCTCTACACGCCGGAAACCAGACGCGAAGTCGCCTCGATGCTGCGCGTGGCGGTGGATCGCAAACGGCTTGAACGCCTCGCCACCGTGCTGAGCGACGAGCTCGGCCATGAACTGGCCTTCGCGGTCGAGCGTGGCAAGATCGCGGCCAATAATGGCGAGGCAAAGCCCCGTATCGCGATGGAATTTGTCGAGCCGGGCCTTTCGGCACCGATCTCCTTCGGCTCGCTGGATCTGGCACTGCGCGACTACCGTATGGCGCTGGATCAGGCGATCCGCGAGACGCTGCGCCTGTCCGAGCTCGAGGCGGATCAGATCGGCGCGGTGATCCTTGTCGGCGGCTCGAGCCTGATGCGGCTGGTCAGCGATCTGGCAACCGGGATCCTGCCCGAAGCCCGCATCCACCGATCCGAGGCTTTTACCGCAGTGGTCGACGGCCTGGCCCTCGCCGCCGCCGCGTGACTGCGAAAAAGGGCGACCCAAAGGGCCGCCCTTTTTTTACCGCGATGCCCCCGGGATGCCCCCGCGGTCTCAGACCTTCAGCGACGGCAGGATCTGCTTCTTGCGGCTCATGATGCCGGGCAGCACGACCGTGTCGCCTTCGACTTTCGCGCCGAACGAGGCTTCGGCAATCGTCTTCACCTGGTCATTCGGCACCAGAAGCGTGGCTTCCTCTTTCAGAATGTCGATGATGAACAAAAGCACCTGATCAGCGCCATCTGCCGCAGCCACAGCGGGCATCGAGGCCATCAGGCTGGCTTTACGGTCGAGCAGAACTTTCGGTGCGGTGGTTTCCAGCACCGAAACCCGCAGCTCTTTGCCGCCGATATTGTATTCCTTGCTGTCCATCCGCAGCAGAACCTCATCCGAGAATTCGGAGACGTCCGATTTCGCCTCGAACAGCTGGCTCGCATAATCGGGGATCGAAACGCCCAGATCAGCGGCGAGTTTTTCTGCCACAGCCTTGTCATGCGGCGTGGTGGTCGGCGAGCGGAATGCCAGCGTGTCCGACAGGATGCAGGACAGCATCGCGCCCCTGATGCCTTTCGGAGCCCTGGCCAGATCTGCGCCGATCAGATCATGCATCAGCGTGGCGGTACAGGCGAGCGGACGGATGGTGATGTCGATCGGCGCTTTGGTCTTCAGCCCGCCGACCAGCATATGGTGGTCGATGATGCCGATGATCGAGGCCTCATTGACCGAAGCCGGCAGCTCGGCGGGGTTATTGGTGTCGACGATCACAACCTCATCGCCGGCAGCAACATCCGCGATGATCGCGGGCTTCGCGAGATCCCAATGCTTCAGCACGAAAGCGGCTTCGGTATTCGGCTCGCCCAGCAGATACGGCTTCGCCGGGGTGCCTTTGATCTCCGAGAGATACCAGGCCCAGATGATCGGCGAACCGGTGGAATCGGTATCGGGGGATTTGTGGCCAAAAACCTTGATCGTCATGTCAGATTCCTTGCGGGAGGAGCACAGTTTCGCCGCGCCTTATAGGCAAGGAGACCGCGCTTGTCACCTGAAGCCGCGAGCGTGCGTCGAAGTGAAAAACCTGCGCCTCTGACTGAATCCGGAAGTTCCGGCCGGGATATTCAGAGCTGTCTGGTGTATTTTCTGCTTAAACGTCAATGCAGCAGGCAGATGTCTGCTGTGATCTGTCACATCAGGGTGTCACACATATCCTGACGGTGCTGGCCTGTTCGCCCTTGACCCGGAGCTTTTATGGGCAAACATCTTCATCTGTTGCGGCGCGGGAACGTGTTCTGCTGGCGTCGGCGGTTTCCGGGGATTTCCACTGGAATCTGCATGATCCGGCTCTCTCTGCCCGGCCAGACGCACGCGGAAGCCTGTGTTTTCCGGCGGAAACTGGCTGCAGCGCGCGATCGTATCTTCGATACCGTGACCCATAATCTGTTTTCCATGTCGGAAGACGGGAAGGCTTTCGCATGTCATTGCGGAAGAACTGTCCCGGATCCGGCAGGTGGATCTGGTGGTGAAGATGAATCCCGCGGGGTCTGCGGAGGAAGACACCCGTGCCGACTGTACCACTGCCACGGTCTGGAAGCTGATGGCGGAATTCGGACTGCGCGCCAGCCTTAACCGCCCGGTCATCGTGCGGCTGACCGCGGCGGGCGCCAGCGGGGCCGATCTGGCTGCGCTGGAAATCACGCGTGCCATGCTCGTGAGAGCCATGAGGCCGGAGGCGCAGATGAACCTTATCGCCTCGGAATTCAGGATGCAGACCGGAGAGGAACGTCGTTTGGACAGCAAAGGTTCTCTCTCTCTGCGGCGGGTTGCTGATCGAAGGCCAGGCGGCCGTTCAGGGCCAACGGGAAGCGGTTCTTCAGGCGGAACAGAGTTCGCCCCGGCATTGGCGGGGCAGCTTGCAGCAGGCATCACATCTGCGGAATGCGCCGCATGGATCGGCGTGGCGGATACCGCGCTTGCAGAACGCCTCACCGAAACGGTCCCGCCCCCTCGGGAGCCCGGGCCTGAGCCGGAGCCCGCGGCTCCGGTTTCCGGGCCCATTGTGGTACGCTCTGCCGCCGAAGTTCGCCGGGCTGACGACGGAGGAGAGCCGCTGTCTTTCTGACCGCTGGCTGCGGGGTATATTGTCGCTCCTTCTGCTGATGTCAGGCCTCAAGCTCATCTGGCAATGTCCGTATCGCCCCGACAGCAGGCCCGGTCCGGCTCCGGTGGCGGGCACGGGCGGTCAGATCAACGCGAAGAGCTCTTACCTGCCGATGCGGCGTGGTTTCCTTTACCTGGTGGCGTTGATGGACTGGTTCACCCGCAAGGTGCTGGCCTGGCGCATCTCGAACATCGTGCCATGGGTCGCCATTGGTTCGAGGGCCATGGCGAGGGGAGGCTGACTTCTGCGTCGAGGCGTAGAATGAGGCCATCCACCGCTTTGGCGCTCCGGGGCTTCCGGGGCTTCTGGGGATTCTGGGGATCATGAATACGGACCAGGGTTCAAAGTTCACGTCCTTCGCATGGACTGATCGGCTGAAGCGCGTCGGCACCCGGATCTCCATGGACGGCAAAAGACGCTGCATCGACAACATCTTCATCGAGCGCCTCTGGCGCTGCCTGAAGTATGAATGCGTCCACCCGCCTCCGCTGGCGATGGTCGCGCTGCGGGTGACGGCCACGCATCAGCTGTCCGGCGCTCTGGACAATTTCAGCGCCCTTGTGATGCGCCGGTCGCTCGACTGGAAACAGGGAACGGGCAGCTGGATCGCGCGCCCCACCTCAAACCCGGCAAGCCTTTACCGCTTCGCCTTGCGGGCGCCCTTCAATCCCCGCCGCCAGCGTGACGATCAGATCGATCTGGAGCTGCTGGCCGACTGGCAAAGGTTTTGTCAGTCTAAACAGCCGCATTATAACCGGGTGCTCGATCAGGCCGGTTCGACATTGCGCGAGGCGCGGGCCGAGATCGCCGCCGCCGGCCGGGCTGCCCCCCGCCATGACGGCCGCAAATGGGGTGTGGTCATCGACCGGCCCGAGGGCCTGATCGTCGACCACATCAGCCCGCGCAACAGCTGGGATTTCAACCTGCGCCGCACCTATACGGAAAAGCCCCATGCCTGGATCGTACCGTTCAACGAGGAAGAGAACGACCTCCGCGAGGCGCGGCGGATCGCGCGCCGTCCGGGCTATGAGGGTGACATCACCCTGACCGAGGAGCTGTCACTGCCCGGGCTGACCAATGCGGCCATCGTCTGGCGCGAGGCGACCCGGCGCTTTCATGAGGCAGATCATCGCCCGGACGTGATCGAGGTCACGCAGGAGGGCCTCCTGCGGGTCGCGACACGCGCTGACAGGGTGGCGCTGAACCATTATGTGCTGCGTCAGACCCAGCAGCTTGCCCGTTTCCGTTCGGTTCACGGCCAGCTGCTCGGGCTCGACAATCTCATCACCATGGCCGAGGGAGCGGATTACGGCCTGCGCTTCCGGGTCTATGAGAGCCGCCCCCCCCATATGGCGCCTGACACCATCGGCCAGTCGGTTGTGCGCTCTGTCCGGACAGTTTCCGGGGAAACGGAGCTGCTGGCGCTGACCGGCACGGGGCCGGTGCCGGCGGCGGATGATGCGGCGGATGATATCGTGCATTTCGGGATCATGGGGCAGGACAGCTTTGACCGCGTTGTGACCAGTATCGAAGCGACCACCGATCAATGCGCCATCATCCGGGCCGTTGCCGCCGCCGATATCATCGACGAGCTGGCGGACGCGGCCGAGACCCCGCCCTGGCCCGGCCGGGGCGGCGCCGAGATCGGCGCCAAGATCGGCGAGAATACCATGCAACCGCCCGCGCCCCGGTTTTCGGGTGTCAGCTTCGGTGCCGCAGACACCGGTGAGGCGGGGATCATCTTCTATTCCCTCGTCGCAGGCTGCGGGCCGGTCAGCACAGCCAGTTTTGAGATCGGTCACCGCGCCGGCATGTCAGGCAGCTGGACCACTGGCAGCATTCCGGCCGCGAATGGTGGTGTCAGCATCGATCAGCCGGCGGCGCTGGATCAGGACGCAATCTGCATCGCGCCCCTTTTGGGCGGTGCGCTGATCCCGCTCTCGACCGGCGATGATGTGAAAACCGCGCGCATCCAGGTTTCCGGGCGAATTGGGATGTGCTTTACTGCGAGACCGATACCGTCGGCGCGGCTCAGACCACCTCACCGCTCCAGGCACTCTCGATCCCGCTGGGCGATACCACGCGTCTGAACCTTGTTACCGGCGGCGCGATGACAAATCCTGCCGCCTGGGACGCCGAGGCGGGCCGGGCGGTTGTGGGCGGTCTGGCCACACATACGCCCGGCACTGCCGATCTGATCGGCCAGAGCTTCGGAGACCAGCACGGGCAAATGGTATCGCCATCCCTTCACCGTGACAGGGCGCACGGCCGGGACTGTCACGCCCCGCCTCATTGACGGGAACACGCGCCCGGGGGAGGTGGTTTCCGGGAATGGCGAGCACCTCGACCGCATCCAGGCGGTGCGCGGGAACAACCGCATTGAGTTCCTGGCGTCTGTGGATTTCGCCACTTCGATCAACCGACTGCTCCGGCTGCTCAGGCGTCCGAAGTAAGCACGGTTATGCAAGCACGGCACCTGTTGATGGGACACCTGAGACTAAGCGACGGATTCAGGAGGTCTGGGGCGCCATATCTGCCAACTATTCTCCGGACCCTCAGTTCCTGACTTCCGGCGACTCCTGACTTCCGGCGACCAGACATCGTGCCGGTCCAGGGTGCTGAACATTGTGACCAGAAACGGCAGGAGAGCGACGGCAACACCCGCTTCCGCCACAGCTACAGAGTGCTCTTCTCCCCTCCTTGACCTCAGGGATTTCGTGAGTGGGAAAATCAGCGCCTCGGTTGTGATTGAGGCAAAAGAAGCTACAGCCCAGGCACAGAGCTTGCGCCTTCGTCTGCGGTTTTTTGATGCGGCTGGTAATCTGGTTGCCGGAACGGACAATACTGGAAATGATGCTCCCGGTGACAGCTCGGGTGGCTACCAGACCCGTAATGGGCGACCGGGATCGCAGCGGCGTTCTGACGGCAAAAACCGGCAGGGATCAGGCTGCAATCGCACGGTCTGACGGGCAATCTTTTTTGTCCAGAAGCCAAGCGGCAACCGTCCAGAACTTCGTGCGCGGCAACACTCAATGCCTTGCGGGCGCGGCCGAGGCGCCGCGGCAAGCTTAAGGATGACGGCGCATGGTCGGTGATCGACGGCACCATTCTCGACCGGGACTTCCAGGCCGACCGGGACTTCCGGGCCGAACGGACAGCCAGAAAGGTCTGCCGGACGCGCAACGAACTGCGTGCCGACGTCTTCGATTACATCGAGCGCTTCTACAACCCACATGGGCGGCATTCGAAACCGACTACAGCGGCCCGATGGAGTTCGAAGCCCGCGCTATGATAGCTTAAAGCAGCTTCGCAAGCGGGCGTTCCGACCGCAAATCTGGCGTCGGCGCCGCCGGATCCACTCTGGATCGCGTGCATCAGCCCTCCGAACCCGATCAGCGGGATCATGCGTCTGATAATCTGGGCGAGGACGTTGCGTGCCATGTCGCTCCCCCCTCTTTTCATGCCGCGCGTCAGGACATGGCTGTGCGCCATCCAGGCTTTGAGGGTGCCGAAAGGGATGCTCAACCTTTGACCCGCGAACCCGCATCTTTGCAGCGGAGCCGCACCGCCTGGCGTTCGACGCAACGATAAGATACTCGTGCTCCCACCGAGAAACCCGGCGCTCATCTCCCGCTATGCAGCGATCCTTCAGAGCGCCCCCCTTGCATGCGTTGGTCCAGTATAGCTGCCTCATGGCAGGCCAGGATCTCGTGGGCGCTGAAGTAGCCCTTATCGGCAGGAATGTGCATCTCATCCCGTTCCGTCACATCCCTGGCCTGCTTCCCCATCCGTGTCAGAAGATCCCGGTCATGGCCCTGGGTGGCGACCTCGTGGGTCACGATCAGATGGGGCGCGGCATCGACAACGCTTTGAACATAATAGCCAGCATGCCCGCGGTGCTGCGCGCGGGCAGCCATGGCACGCGCGTCGGGATCGGTCAGGGATATCTGGCCGTCCGGCGCATCATCCAGGGCCTTCTCCATCGCCGGAAGCCGTTCGATCTCGCGCCGGATGCCAGGATAGCGACCGGTCAGGCGGGCGGCAGTTTCGGCCCTGGCCTCGCCGCTTTCCTGACGGTCGATCCGTTCGGCCTCCCCGATATAGCGACCAGCTTCGGCTTCCAGATGCGCAAGGCGGCTGGCGATCTTCCCTTTGCTGACGTTACGCTCACGGTTGTTGACCGCCTTGAATTTGCTGCCGCCGGCCGCGACCCTATCCCCTT
>NZ_JAEFCF010000012.1 GCF_016405985.1 Paracoccus sp. IB05 | reverse complement strand
CTCATGGCGCCAATCTAACCCGCTGACTCACAAACATGAATCCGCAGATCAGAGGGATAGCGCAACAAAGCCTCTCTGAGGTAGAAGTGAAAATGCCGCGTTCCAGATCCTCCCAATGCGATCCAAGGCGTGAGGTCCATGTCGTCTCGGGTGTCACCAGCAATTTCGTAGAATTCGCCCCATGAAGGCGCGAGCCCGCTAAAACGACATTGCCCCTCATACTAACCATGGTCATTTACTGATGTCACACGATACCGCTCAGAACCTTTGAAGCAGACTGTGACAGCAGGTAAATTCTCGTATTCACGATAGGCATATGGATTTGTTCGTATATGGACTAATAGCGTTTGACCATTCTGCTCAATCTTGAGACCGGCATCGTTCGGATGCGCGTTCCAATCTTCATTTAGGTGCGTAAATGTCGGCAGATTGTCAGTTTGGAAGTGCCAAGGCAATTCGTCCTTAAGCGTCCACGTGACGAAAAGACGATCTGGTCGCTGTGCTAATAGTCGCAGAGTGTCCGTAGCTTCGTTGACCGAGGCGGCAACACTGCCCCGCCTTAGCATCTTCCAGCCCGTTAGGCAGTTCCTTATTCGCCGCCCATCGACTTGGGAAATCGTCAAGTATCGATCTGCAACCTGCAATACATCTCCTGCCTCTCCAGGATCTCGCGCGGAATGCGGTTGGAAATTCGGCTGCCTCGATTGATGCTGACATCCGGACCGCCCGCGCGGACGCGCGGTCATGCGGCACCACTCTGCAGATGCGGCAGCTTTGGAAACTTCTCGTCAATGAGCCGCTGGCAGCATCAGATCTGTTGCATCGCATTGCCATTCATGAATGCGGCCACACGATCGTTGGCCAGAGTCTGGGCTATCAGATCCTGCGTGTCATGCTGACGAGAGATGGTGGCAGAACCCGCCAAGCTGCTCCGGAACACCCAGGCTGCCTGAGTGACATTGAAGCGGAAATTACAATGCTGATGGCCGGCCGAACCTCCGAGAAAATCGTATTCGGGGATGTCTGTGGTGGTTCTGGAGGGCCAGACATATCCGACCTGGCAAAGGAGACGAACCTGGCCAATCGATATGAGGCTGGGCCTTGGGGCACTGGGCCCCGTCTGGACCGATACCTCGCCAGATGTGGTGATAAGGGACCCGGAGGCAAGAGAGCGGGTCAGACTACGGCCTGAGGCAGCCGCCCGACGTCGTCTTACTCACCAGAAACGAATCCGGTCAGGAGGCAAAAAAGCCGCTTAAGCATCCCCGAGAACTGTCAGGACCCGGGGAGACGCTCAAGCAAGGGGCGCAATTTCGTTTGTTCTACAGGATTTGCACCGCGCCTCAGGACGATATGTTTCCTTTCATATCTTTCCAATAACTCATTGAATATATGTATATATATCAGATTTCCGACTGCGCGCCCGCCGGAAGATCCCCGCCACAGCGAGAAATATGACATCTTCCGTCACATTTTTCTGCAAAGCTCACCAAGGCTCGACAGGTTGCGGGCGTCTGCATAGGTAGAAGCAAGTTACCAGTAGCAACTGGCCTGGCGGCTCCCATACCGCTACGCCAACGGAGGCCCAAATGACCCGCAGTTCAGTCCTCGAGCTCCTTGGCGATATCGCGCAATCGGCGAGCATTGATGAAACCTGGGAGGTGGCGACCCGGCATTTTGCCGCAATGGGCTTTGCCCGGGCGAATTACGGCTTTACCCGCTTTCGTCACCTCAAGACGATCGGCGACCCGGATGATGCGCTGTTTCTCAGCACGATGAACCAGGAGTATGCCCGCCGTTACTTTGAAAGCGGTCTTTTCAGCCGCAGCCCGGTTTTCCGCTGGGCCGAGCGCAATTCCGGGATCCGCACCTGGAAATGGGTGCATGACGCTTTTGCCGCCGGCAAACTCGCGCCGGAAGAAGCGGAAATCGTACGTCAGAACAACGCACTCGGCATCAAAGCTGGCATAACGGTCAGCTTCCCGGAAGCATCGAGCCGTGCCAAAGGGGCGCTTGGGCTGATCGCCGATACCAATCTCGACCACGCCGATGTCGAGCGCATCTTTGCCGGGCGCGGCGATGAGATCAGCGCCATCGCCCATATGATGCATCTGCGGATCGTGCAGCTGCCGCAGCTCTCAAAAGCGCGCACGCTCAGCCCGCGCCAGCGTGAGGCGCTGGAATGGGTGGCGGATGGCAAGACCACCCAGGATGTGGCGCTGCTGATGGGGGTTTCGCCGGCGATGGTGGAAAAACACCTCCGCCTCGCACGTGATGCGCTGGCGGTTGAGACCACGGCTCAGGCGGTGGCCAAAGGCGCGCTCCTGAACATGATCTTTCAGCAGTTCCCCGAGCCGCTGGCCCAGGCCGCCAGCTGACCCTCCTGCCCTGCCGGTCTGCCGGACAGCCACCGGATTGGTCAGTAAAGGCAAAGGGATGCCAGCCACATTTGCCAGCATTTTAGAGTCATTGAACGGAAAAGGGCCGCACCTTGCGGTACGGCCCCGGATGAAATGGATCCCGTAAAGGATCCGGAAGATCAGCTGCCAGCCAGTGTCTTGGCGACTTCAGCGGCGAAATCTTCTTCTTTTTTCTCGATGCCTTCGCCAACCGCCACGCGGGCATAGCCGGTGATCTCGACGCCGGCTTCTTTGGCAGCCGCTTCAACGGTCAGGTCGGGATTGATGACGAAAGCCTGGCCCAGAAGCGTGTTCTCAGCGAGGAATTTCTTCATCCGGCCCGGGATGATGTTGTTATGGATCACCTGCTCGGGCTTCGGCTTGCCCGAGGATGCGTTCTCTTCCAGTGCCTTGGCAGTCTGTACCTGCAGCTCGCGCTCGACGATGACCGGGTCGAGGGTCGCTTCCGACAGCGAGAGCGGGTTCGTGGCCGCGATATGCATCGCGAATTGCTTGCCGATCTCTTGTGCCCTGGCAGCATCGCCCTTCAGCGCCACGAGAACGCCGATCTTGCCCATGCCGTCAGCAGCCGCATTGTGGACATAGGAGACGACGGTATCGCCTTCCAGCACATGCATCCGGCGCAGCGTCATGTTCTCACCGATACGCGCGATGGCATCCGTCAGCACTTCCGAAACGGGCTTGCCGTTCAGATGGGTTGCTTTCAGAACTTCAACATCGTTCGCGGTGGTCAGAGCGACTTCGGTGATCTCGCGCACGAGTTTCTGGAAGTCGGCATTCTTTGCCACGAAGTCGGTTTCCGAGTTGATCTCGATGGCGACACCCTTGCCGGTGGCCACGGTCACCCCGATCAGACCCTCGGCCGCGACGCGGTCAGCCTTTTTGGCGGCTTTCGCAAGGCCCTTGGTGCGCAGCCAGTCAACGGCGGCTTCCATGTCGCCATTCACTTCGGTCAGCGCCTTCTTGGCGTCCATCATGCCTGCGCCGGTCGATTCGCGCAGTTCTTTCACCATTGCTGCGGTGATGCTCATAGGTCAGCTCCTTCGGAAAGGTAGAAACGGATCACGGCGGGGCTATCCCCGCCGCGCAACAACCCGGTGACAGTGGCGGGGGCAAATGCGCCCCCTGCGCCCTGTCAGGCCTCTTCAGCGGTGGCTTCTTCTTCCGGCGCCGCTTCCAGAGCGCCGAGATCAACGCCGGCAGCGCCGAGCTGAGCCGACATCCCGTCCAGAGCAGCGCGGGCAATCAGGTCGCAATAGAGCGCAATCGCGCGGGCCGCGTCATCATTGCCCGGGATCACATAGTTCACGCCTTTGGGCGAGTTATTGGTGTCGACGATGCCGACAACCGGGATGCCCAGCTTCTGTGCTTCGAGGATGGCGAGGTCTTCTTTGCCAACATCGATGATGAACAGCAGATCCGGCACGCCGCCCATTTCACGGATCCCGCCAAGCGAAGCCTGCAGCTTCGACTGGTCGCGTTCCATGTTCAGACGCTCTTTCTTGGTCAGGCCTTCTGCGCCTGCTGCAAGGGTCTCGTCGATTTGCTTCAGACGCTGGATCGACTGGGAAATGGTCTTCCAGTTGGTCAGCGTGCC
Organism: Paracoccus sp. IB05; assembly: GCF_016405985.1. Taxonomy (GTDB): domain Bacteria; phylum Pseudomonadota; class Alphaproteobacteria; order Rhodobacterales; family Rhodobacteraceae; genus Pseudogemmobacter. Next base: position 109,581 of record NZ_JAEFCF010000012.1, on the reverse strand, counting down.
ACCGAGCCAGCGGTGGTTCATGTAATACTGAGCGCATTTTTCAGCGGCTTCGGCGATCGGCTTTTGCGCCTGACGCTTGGTGCCGACGAAGAGGATACGGCCACCTTTGGCGACGGTATCGCGCACGACTTTCAGAGCCTGGTCCAGCAGCGGGACGGTCTGGGTCAGGTCAACGATATGGATACCGTTGCGATCGCCATAGATATACTCGGCCATACGCGGGTTCCAGCGCTGCGTCTGGTGACCGTAGTGAACGCCAGCTTCCAAGAGCTGACGCATGGAGAAATCGGGGAGCGCCATGTCCAAATACCTTTCCGGTTTGCGCCTGAGCGGAGGATCAAGGAGCAGATGCCCCAACCGGTGGACCTGTGCAGGATGTCTCCCCGCATAGGCCCGCCTCCGCCTGTGAAGTGCCGCGCGTATAGCTGTGGGTTTCACAATGTGCAAGTCCCCACGCGCCATCGCAGCTGCGGGACGCTCCGCGGGGAGTATTTGCCTCAAGAGGAAGCCGGCATTTCCTCTTGAGGCAAATACTCCCGCCGGAGGCGCAGCTCAGTCAGAGGCGTCACGGCCTGCCGGTTTGCGCCCCATGGCCCAGGCCACCAGCGGGAATTCGGGATCATTTGTCAGATCGTCATCGGGCGCAGCTTCCGGTGGCCAGTCCTGTTCCAGATTGCGCAGGGCTGCGGCGCGGTTGCCCCATTGGGCCGACATGATGCTGTCTTCCTCAAACCCGGCTTCGATCAGCAAATTTTTCAGCCCGAGCGCCGACCAGCGCGAGCAATCGACCGGAACCGCGTGATATGGCACAAAAAACGGCACGGCGAGCCAGAACCAGCCGCCAGGGCGCAACATGCGATGGACATTGCGGGTGGCGGTGTAGGGGCGCTCGATATGTTCCCAGACCTGATTGGCGAGGATGATATCGAACTTGTATTTCTTGCCCGCCTCATCCCGGAACGGGCCTGTGCAGGGATCGTTGTCGGGGTAGTGGAAGGCGCGATGGCTGCGGAAACCGAGGCGTTCGCCCCAGTTTCCGGATATTTCCGCCGCGTCCAGTTTCGCCGGTTCCAGATCCTCCAGCCATTGCAGGCTGATTTTCTGCATCACAATCCGGTTCAGCGAAGCCATCTGGCCTCCTCAATATCTCTCAGAAATGAATAGCGCGCCCATAAGCATCGAGCACAGATTCATGCATCATCTCTGAAAGTGTCGGATGCGGGAAGACCGTTTCCATCAGTTCCGCCTCGGTCGTCTCGAGCGTGCGGCCGATGACGTAGCCCTGGATCAGCTCGGTCACTTCGGCGCCGACCATATGCGCGCCGAGGAGTTCGCCGGTTTTCGCGTCGAACACGGTTTTCACCAGCCCCTCGGGTTCGCCAAGCGCAATCGCCTTGCCATTTCCGATAAACGGGAAGCGGCCGACGCGGATCTCAAAGCCCTGCTCTTTCGCTTTTGCCTCGGTCAGGCCGACAGAGGCGACCTGCGGATGGCAATAGGTGCAGCCGGCGATGGATCCCGGTTTGATCGGGTGCGGATGCTGTCCCGCGATCAGTTCGGCCACCATGACACCTTCATGGCTGGCTTTATGCGCAAGCCAGGGCGCACCCGCGATATCACCGATGGCATAGAGGCCCGGCACCCCGGTGCGGCAATATTCATCGGTCACGACATGGGTGCGGTCGATTTTGACGCCCAGCTCTTCCAGGCCCAGATTTTCGACATTGCCAACGATGCCAACTGCCGAGATCACGGTGTCAAACTCTTGCGTTTCGATCTTGCCAGCGATCTCGATATGGGCTGTGACGCCCTTGCCGGGATGGCGGTCCAGCTTTTTCACTGCCGCTTTTTCCAGGATCTTCATGCCTTGTTTGACGAATTGCTTCTTCGCGAAGGCGGCAATCTCGGCGTCTTCGACCGGCAGGATCCGCTCCATCACCTCGACCACAGTGGTCTGTGCGCCGAGCGTGTTGAAGAAGCTCGCGAATTCGATGCCGATGGCGCCGGAGCCGATGACGAGGAGCTTTTTCGGCATCCGTTTGGCCACCAGCGCGTGGCGATAGGACCAGACCAGATCTCCGTCAGCCTCCAGCCCCGGCAGCTCGCGTGCGCGTGCGCCGGTGGCCAGGATGATGTTTTTCGCGACCAGCGTTTCGGCTCCCTTGTCGGTGGTGACCGCCACCTTGCCGCCGCCGGCAAGCTTCGCGGTGCCCATGATCACGGTGACCTTGTTTTTCTTCAGAAGATGGCCGACGCCGCCGGCAAGCTGCTTCGCCACGCCGCGCGAGCGGGCGACCACCGCCGGCAGGTCATAGGAAATCCCCTCGGCCTTGAGCCCGAACTCCTTCGCGCGATGCATCAGGTGGAAGACCTCGGACGAGCGCAGCAGCGCTTTCGTCGGAATACAGCCCCAGTTGAGGCAGATGCCGCCCAGATTTTCGCGTTCGACCACCGCGACTTTCTGGCCCAGCTGCGCCGCCCTTATCGCCGCCACATAGCCGCCGGGGCCGGAGCCGATCACCACCACGTCGAAATTCGAGTCTGCCATTTCCGCCTCCCTCAGAAGAACTGGCCCTGGGAAAACGCCCCCAGGAAAACTGGTTCACCCTTAAACAATCTCGTTTAACCGAGCAACAAAGCTGGCGCCGCAACCCTATGCGTCTGATGCATGGCTGCCACGGATCTCTGCTACCAGCGCCGGATAGGCCCCGGCTGCGAGGAATTCGGCCTCTGCTTCCGTCGTCTCGCGCCCGAGGGCGGCATTGCGGAAGGGAAAACGGCCAAAGCGGCGGATGATTTCCTGATGCGCCCGGGCATGAAGGAGGCTTTCGGGGTTTTCCGGCATACGCTCTGTAAAAAGCTGCACCGCCAGCGCCTGGTCCTCCGGATCCTCGGAATGCTCAAACGGCATATAGAAGAACTGGCGTTCGGGTTCGGGGGCGTCGAGATCCCAGCCCTCGTCCAGCGCGCGGCGGGCGGCGGCCCGTGCCTGCGGGTCGGTCGCGAAAGCCTCTGCCCGGCCCCGGTTGATGTTACGGGCAAACTGATCGGCGATCACCAGATAGGCCAGGGTTCCGGCCGCGCCATCGACCCAATGCTCCAGCCCGCCATCCTGCAGCGCCTGCCACAACTCGCCAAACCGGCTGGCACAGGCATCGTCAATCTCTTCGCCGCCGGCATACCAGCCCTGGGGGCCGATCTCTTCGATCCAGAATTGCAGCACTTCGATCGGGTCGGACATCTTCACCTCCGCTGACGGCCAGTCTTCGGGCCAGAGTGTCAGCGGGGGCGCCAGGGTGCAACCTCAGGCATCGCGCTGACCGGGATTTTCCCGATCTTCCGCCGCCTGGTCGCCCTGTTGCTGCGGCGCGCTCTCCTCCGATGCCGGCGGCACGGGCTGATCGCGCTGGATGACCAGGGCCTGCGCGGCTTCGGCGGCGGCTTCGGGATTTTCGGGCGAGGGGTTGATTTCGATTGCATTTTCAACCGCCGCGACCGAGGCGACCGCAGAGGCCATAGGCGCGATATTGGCATAGGCGCCGGTCACGACCGGGGTCGCACGCTTGGTCATCCTCCAGGCGGCATAGCCTGCCAGTGCGGCATAAAGCACCCCGACAAAGAAGAAGAAACCGCGCGGCCCCATCACGTCAGGCCCCATCAGCCAGCCGACAATCAGCGGGCCAAAGATCGAGCCAACGCCGTTGATGAACAAAAGCCCCGCCGAGGCAGCTGCCATCTGCTCTTTCGAGAGGTAGTCATTGGTATAGGCGATGATCAGCCCGTAGATCGGATAGGTGATGCCGCCCAAAAGCGCCGCGACCACCAGATAGACCGGGAAGGGCAGCGGGAAAATCGTCGCCACTGCCATGACCACAGTTGCCACCACCGAGAGCCACACGATGATCTTGCGCCGGTCGATCCGGTCCGAAAGCCGGCCGATCGGATATTGCAGGATCAGCCCGCCAATATAGAGCGCCGAGGTGAACAGCGCGATCTGCCCCACCGACAACAGGCTCACCGAACCCCAGACCGCCGCCATCCCGAACATCGCCGAGAACACCCCGCCGATCAGGAAAATACCGACGCAGCCGAGGGGTGAGATCCGGTACAGCTCGCGGAACCCCAGGCGCTGTCCGGTCTCGAAACTGGGGCTGGGATAGGTTGCCAGCAGCAAGGGCAGGAAGGCCAGCGACACCAGCACCGAGGGGATCAGGAAGAGATCATAGCCAAAGGGATCGCCAAAGGCCAAAAGCCCCTGGGCCGAGATGATGCCGGCCATCTGCACAATCATATAGGCCGACAGGGCCTGGCCGCGCGTCTCATTGGTTGCGGTATCGTTCAGCCAGCTTTCCGCCGTGATATAGACGCCGGCAAAGCCAAAGCCGATGATCACCCGCATCAGCGCCCAGGCCTGCCAGTGGATCACCATCGGATAGAGCACCAGCACCGCCGAGATCAGCGAGCCAAGCGCCGCAAACACCCTTATATGGCCGACATGCTGCAACATTCCCGGCACATAGCGCGAGCCCAGCAGGAAGCCGAGGAAATAGGCCGACATCACGAAAGACAGCTGGAAGGTGGTAAAGGCCTCCATCGTGCCCCGGATGCCCAGAAGCGAGCCCTGAACCCCATTCCCCACCATCAGCAGCAGCACCCCCAGAAGCAAAGGCCAGGTGGTGTAAAGGACTCTCAGCATCACATGCTCCGGTCAGGCATTGGCTTGTGCTCCACCGGACGGGCCGGAGGGGCTGGCGGGCGGTGTTATGGAACCAGCAGCGACGAGTCGCCGTAAGAGAAAAAGCGATAGCGGTTCATGATGGCATGATCATAGATTTCACGCATCCTGTCCTGTCCCATAAGCGCCGAAACAAGCATCAGAAGCGTCGATTTCGGCAGATGGAAATTGGTCATCAGCGCATCCGACACGCGGAAGGTAAAACCCGGGTAAATGAAAATATCCGTCCAGCCCGACCAGGGCGCGATTTCGCCGCTCTCGCGGGCCGCACTCTCGATCAGCCGGAGCGCTGTGGTGCCGACCGGGATCACCCGGCCGCCTGCGGCCTTCGTGGCGGCGATTTCGGCGGCGGCCAGGGCCGGGACTTCGCCCCATTCGGCATGCATCTTATGGGTTTTGACGTCTTCGACCTTGACCGGCAGGAATGTGCCCGCGCCGACATGCAGCGTCACTTCGGTGAAATTCACGCCTTTGGCACGCAGCGCCGCCAGCAGGGCCTCGTCGAAATGAAGGCTCGCGGTCGGGGCTGCCACCGCGCCGGAATGGCGGGCAAAGACGGTCTGGTAATCGTCATTATCGGCGGCATCTGGCGCGCGTTTTGCGGCAATATAGGGTGGCAGTGGCATGGAGCCTGCCGCAGCCAGAGCCGCATCGAAATCGGCGCCGCTGAGCGAGAATTCCAGCCGAAGATCGGTCTCGCTTTTCTCAGCCACCACGGCCGAGAACTGGTCGGAAAACCGGATCACCTCGCCGGGGTTCACCTTGCGCAGAGGTTTCGCAAGCGCGCGCCAGCCGCCGGTGGCGGAAGGCTCCATCAGCGTGATCTCGATCTTCGCCACCGCGTCACCGCGCGCGCGGGCGCCGGTCAGCCGCGCCGGGATGACTTTGGTATTGTTCAGAACCAGCCGGTCGCCGGGGCGGAAAATATCGACCAGGTCGCGCACATGCAGATCACGGATCCCGCCGCCCTCGGCCAGCAAAAGCCGCGCCGAAGACCGTGGCCGCGCGGGCCGGGTCGCAATCAGAGATTCTGGCAGGTGAAAATCGAAATCGGACAGCTGCATCTGCCTCGCCCCTCAGCCGGCGCCCTTCAGCACCGGCGCGGGCCGGCGGAAGATGTCGCGAAACATTCCCGGCGTCAGAATCGACAGCGGATTGACGCTGATCTGCGGATTTTTCGCGGCGCCCGCAAGCCGGTAGTTGAAGCCGAACAGCCCCTCGCCTTTGCGGCTGAAGATCTGGCCGATGCCGTTCAGCAGATAGATCGGCGAGATCGTGCCCTGGATGTCGATCGAATTGCTGGCGGAATGGTAAAAACCCGCGAAGGAAATCCCCATCGAGGCGCCAACCGCCGCACCCTGGGCGATCTGAACGCCTTCCGGCAGGATGATAAACGACACATCGCCTTCGGAAAACTGGATGCCGCCGCCCTGAAGCTGCTCCAGCAGGCCCACAACTGAAGCTGCCGAAAGCAGCTCGGCCAGGACCGGGGCATTCTGGATTGAAAAGCTGCTGACGCTCGCCACGCCGCTATACTGGCCCGGCTTATCCCTGGGCTGAATGGTCATATCAAGCGAGCCGCCGCGCCCCATATCGAAAAGCCCGGCCGCCGCCATCACCCGGCCCGCGTCCTCCGAGGTGACCCGCACTGCCGTGCCGCCCTTATAGGGGATGGTCGCACCGGAAATCCGGCTTTTGCCATTGACCGAAGCCACGAACCCGCCATCCAGCCCGCCCTGGCGCATGGTGAATCTGCCCGAGAGCCCGGTCAGGGATATGCCGCCCGTGACCACAAGCCTGTCGAGATTGACCTCTATCGCGTCAGAACCGGCATCCGCGCCCCCCACGCCTGAACCCGGCTTGCTTTTGGGCAATTCACGCAGATCCAGCGTACCGCCTGTCAGTTTGACCGCCACATCGGCGCCCTTGCCGCGCCCGGTAAGCTCGACGGCAGCATCAAGCCAGCCACCCACTTTCAGCTCCTGGAAACTGGCGCGGTCGAGCCCGGCATTCGCCCTGGTCGTCAGCCGCCCCTTTGCGCTGAGGCCCGGCCCGTTCAGTTCCAGCCTGGTGACTTCCGGGGCCTGACCCAGCACCGCCTCGACCAACAGCCGCCCGGTGCTGTCACGCGCTTTGCTCCAGCCGACCGGCGGCAGCGAAAGGCCAAGCCCCTTGAGATCGCTTTTCAGAACCAGCCTTGCGGGCTCCCCCTTGGGCAGCGCGAGGTCAATCGCGGCCCGCGTCTCGCCCGAAATCCAGCCTTTCGGAAGCTGCACCCCCAGGCGGCGCAGCCCGTCATCGCTGAGCCGCGCCGTGCCGGATACATTCGCCTTGCCCGCCGCATCCTTGCCAAACGGCTGCGTATAGCGCGCAACGACCGGGACGCCGGCAAGGGTTCCCTCACCCGAAACCGCCATCCCTGCCGCCGTGACCTTTACCGCCAGATCGGAGCTGCGGATCTCTTTGCCGGCCACCAGCCGGTCGGAACGGAAATCGAGGATGCGGCCGGTGACATCATAGGCAATGTCCCCGGTCAACAGCTTTGGCTTCAGCGGAAAGCGCAGCTCGGCCACCAGAAGCGCCCTGCCCTCGCCCAGATCGACCTGACGCCCGGCTTTTGAAATAAAGCGGAACGGCTCCTGATCCAGAAGCGAGAGCGTCGCGGTCAGCCCGGCATCGACAATCAGCCGCACCTCGGCATCGGCGGGCTTTTTGCGGATATCGGGCACCCGGAACATCGAGCCATCGACATGGATCCGCGCGCCATCGGCGCCGGCCTCGGGCGCGGTGATCTCGCCCTCTTCGATCACCAGGGTATAGCTGTTGTCCTGGATCGCCGCGCGGCCGCTGCCATTGCGGATCGGGGGCAGCGATTTCACCACCCGCACCTCGGCGCCGGAAAATTCGTAATCCAGCGCGAAACGCGGCTCTTCGCCGCTGCGAAACCGCAAAGCGGCGGCCACATCGGTCAATTCGCCCTGGCCGACATTCTCGGCAAGCCAGGACCGCGTGCGCGGCACCGCGATCAGCGGCCAGAGCCGGATCAGCCGCTCGGTCGAGATCCGGTTCAGCGCCACATCGACCGCCCCCGCCCAGGTGCCATCCATATTGGCGCGGGCATGGCCCGAGAGAACCAGCCGGTCCTCTCCCTCGCTCAAAACCACCTCGCCGATCTCGACGGCAAAGGGGTCAAGCCGCAGCCGCCAGACCGCCGAGCCCGAGGAAAACCGCGCCGGTGCCTCGAACAGCCCATCCGGATCGACCTTCAACTCGCCAATGCGCAGCTGCGTCACCACCGCTTTCGGCAAGGCCCCCGGCGCGACGGGCTGGCCCCGGTCATCCATCAGATCCGAAGTCCCGGTTGCCGTGACCCGGAGCGAGGGGCTCTGGACATTGACCTCATCCAGAAACACCCGCTGCAGTCCGGCATCATAGCGCAGCTCGATCACGGCGCTTTCAAATTCAAACGGGCGCGGCGGCGCCGGTGGGCCATTGCCTTCTGTGCCATCCGCCTGTGCCGGTTGATCGCGGCCTTCTCCCGCCGCCTGCTCAGGCCGGGCGCCCTCTGCGCCGGCCGGACGCAAGACGCCCGGATCCAGCGCCCCTGGCCCGAGCTCAAGCCGCCCCTCCAGCAATCCGGGCTTGCCTTCGGCATCGAGCGTGCCGCTCAGCCGCCCGGAAATCGGTGCATCCAGCACCGCAAAAGCCGCAAGCGGTGCCGCCTGAACCGCAAGATCGCGCGCGGCCACATGGTCCACGGTCGCGGAAAACCGCGCCGAACTGTCAGCTTTCGAGGTTTCGACCGCCAGCATCGCCCGGGCAGGCTCCGCTCCGGTCAAAAGCGTCAGCGACAATTCCCCCGAAAGGCTTTCCGCCTTGTTGGCGATCACCAGCCTGCCATCACCGAGTTCCCATTTCCGCCGCGCCCGCGCATCATCCAGCGTCAGCGCCAGCCCGTCGATCTCGACCAGCGCCAGATCGCTGAGCGTGCCGGTCGAGAACATGCGGTCCAGGGCATCCAGCACCTCGGCGGGCGTCCCCATTTCAGGGCTGCCCGAAAGCCCGGCGAAGCTGAGCGCGATCCGGCCATCGGCATCGCGGGCCACCGCAATCTGTGCCCCGGTCATCCGCACAAGGCTGGGCCGGATCCGGCCGGTCAGCAGCGGCGCCGGTGCCAGTTCGATCCTGAGTTCCGGCAGCGACAGCACTGACGCGCCCTTGCTGTCGATCAGCCGCAGATCGTGCAGGAAAAAGCTCGGCGACAGGTCGCGGGCGACCATTACCGTCACCTCTCCCAGCGAGATCGCGCTGCCTTCGGGCAGATGGCTCTGGCCCAGTTGATCGTTCAGCCGCTGTTCGATCGAGGCCACGGCCCAGACCGGCAGCGTCAGACTGCGCCCGAGCAGAACAAATCCCGCAAGCCCGACAAAGGCGACAAGCCCGAGAAGGACGATGACAAGGCGCAGTCCGATCCTGGCGCGGCTTTTCTCAACCCGTGCCCTCCTTGCCTCTGCCCTGCGGGCCAGAAAGCCCTTTCGGCCAGGGGTTTCAGGCGCAGGCCCGGCCATGGGTTCGGGCTGCACGATTTGCTCTGGCCGCCCGCCAGTCATGGCTGTGGCAAGCCGGCCCGCAACCAGCGGCTGCGCCGGCGGCACCACTGCCTGGCCGTCTTCCTCCCACAGTGTCGGATCGGGAGGCCAGGCAGCGGGATCAGCCAAAGGGCGGGGCGTATCGCCCGGGCGGCCGCTGGCTTCAGATGCTTCGGAAATGTGAGAATCCGCCGAAATGGCGCCGGCCCCAGTCTCATCTGGAGAGGCAGGCGCCGTAGTCTCAGAGCTTTGGTCCGGGGGTGCCCGGTTCGCGGCACTTTCTCCGGTGCTGTCCCGCTGCGTCCTGCTTTCCACGGTCACCGACTCTTTGCCCTTCATTCCTGCGGCTTCTTCCAGAGACCCGCGTTGTTCCCCCGGGACCTCGCCGCCTGCGGCCTGGTTACCCCTCTGGAACCGGCAGCCGCTTCGCCCTATCCTGGCGCGAAGCCCGGGGAAACACAAAGCCCCGTGAGGCCACAGGCCCCGCCCGCGCGGGGAGTTGCCTGGTCGCGTTGCCCGGTCGCGTCGACTGGTCGCGCAACGGGCCAGATATCAGAGCCGGGCAGATGCCGGAAAGGACCGAAATGACCACGACCCTGACTGAAGGCGATAAGGCCCCGGATTTCACCCTGCCCCGTGATGGCGGCGCCACGGTTTCGCTGTCGCAATTCGCACCGGGCAAAGTGGTGCTTTATTTCTACCCGAAGGATGACACGCCCGGCTGCACGCTCGAAGCGCAGGATTTCACCCGCCTCGCGGCGGAATTCGCGGCTGCCGGCACCACGGTGATCGGGATCTCGAAAGACAGCGTCGCCGCGCATGACAAATTCTGCCGCAAACACGGGCTGGGGATCATCCTTGCTTCTGATGCCGGGGGACAGACCAGCGAGGATTACGGCACCTGGGGGGAGAAGAAGAATTACGGCAAGACCTATATGGGCATCACCCGCACGACCTTTCTGATCGGCGCAGATGGCCGGATCGCCAGGGTCTGGCCGAAAGTCTCGGTCAAGGGCCATGCCGAAGAGGTGCTGGCCGCCGCCCGCGCTCTGCAGGGCTGAACCGGGAATGGCGCTGACGCTGTCGGAAATGGCGGTCGAGGTTCTGACCACGGCAGAGGGGCGCGCGAAAGCGGCGATCAGCCGGCGTCATGCCGCAACCTGGTTCGCCGCCCGCGCGGCGGGCCAGGCGCCGGATATTGGCCGGGCAGACCCGCCCTTGCGACCGGCCCGGCCGGAAAAGCCCGATCTGCTGGCCCCGCGCGATGTGCCGCGCCGCCGCACCGGAAGCCCGGAAGGGCGTGCCGCGCTGCTTCATGCGCTGGCCCATATCGAGCTGAATGCGGTCGATCTGCACTGGGATATCATCGCCCGCTTTGCCGCCCATCCGATGCCGCCCGGCTTCTATGATGACTGGGTGAAAGCTGCGGATGAGGAAGCGAAACATTTCACGCTTTTGTCGGATGTGCTTGAGGAGATGGGCAGCTTTTACGGCGCCATGGCCGCCCATGCCGGCATGTGGCGGGCCGCCGAAGACACCGCGGAGGACTTTCTCGGGCGTCTCGCCGTGGTGCCGATGGTGCTGGAGGCGCGGGGCCTTGATGTGACGCCGGGGATGATCTCGGTGTTTCAGCGCGCCCGGGATCAGGGCGAAAAGACCGGCGCGCTTGAGGCGCTCGAGGTGATCTATGCCGAGGAAGTCGGCCATGTCGCCTATGGCTCGAAATGGTTCAACTGGCTTTGCGGTCGCGACGGGGCCGACCCGAAAGACGTGTTCCACGCCCTGGTGCGGCGCTATTTCCACGGCCAGCTGAAGCCCCCTTTCAACGAGGAAAAACGCGCCGAGGCCGGGCTGCCGCCGGATTTTTACTGGCCGCTGACGGAGGATGATCTGACCGACAGGGGTTGAGGCGCCGGGCAGCCTGCCGGTTACCCCCTGAACCAGCCTCCATACATCCGCGAAAATCTTTGGGTTTTCCGGCCCTGATCGGCAAGTTTCCGCCGGGAACAGGCAAGGCTCAGCCGCCGCGGCGCGGACACATGGCGCAAATATTGCGAGCCGGCCCTTGCGCCGCTAATCACGTCTGACCCGAGGCGGGGCGGTGCGACTCACGCTCCAGCCTGCCCGGATGTTTTTGCGGATGGTGTTGTTTTTTCCGGATCGTCCGGACCTGTTCCAGGGCGGAGCCAGGCTTCCGGCCCGCATGACCACACCTCGCCCGTCTTTCGCGCCAGTAACGCGGAAAGCGGGTCAGACTGACACCAGCCCCTCCGGGTCCCGGTTTGTGAAGCCGGGAAAAAAGGCGGAACGGGCGCTCTTAAAGATGGAATGCCGCGTGCTCGCAAGACTGGCCATCCGGATCAATACGGCGCTTGAATCGGTCTTTCCCGAACAGCGGCTCTATCTGAAATCCGATCACGGCACCCATTATCTGCGGCTCAGACCCGCCACCCAGGCCTTTGTGGTGGTCTTTGGCGCCCTCGCCATTGCCTGGACCATCGTCGCGACCTCGATTTTCATGATGCAATCCATCGGCGCCGGCTCTTCGCGCGAACAAAGCCAGCGCCAGGGGATGATCTTCGAGGAACGGCTTGCCATCCTCTCGGCAGACCGCGATCTGCGGGTGACCGATGCCGCCCAGGCGCAGGAGCGGTTCAATTCGGCCCTGGAACAGGTTTCCAGGATGCAGGAGATGCTCCTGGCCTCGGAAGATCGCCGCCGCGAGCTGGAGACCGGCATTGATGTCGTGCAAAACAGCCTGCGCGGCGTGATCCGCGAACGCGACGAAGCGCGGGCCGAGGTTTTGAAACTGACCGGGATGCTCGGGGAACAAGGTGGCGCCACAACCGAGATCGGCCGCATCCGCGACACCGGCGAGACGCTTGATTTCCTGACGACGAAGCTGGAGGCCACCGCCCGCGAACGCGATACCCGCCTGGCCGAGGCCGATACCGCGCGCGAAGAGCTTGCGCTGGCCCTGGAAGACCGCCGCGCGCTTGAGCTGCGCCATGACGCGATCTTTACCAAACTGGAAGATGCGGTGACGGTCTCGGTCGAGCCGCTGGAAAAGATGTTCCGGGCCGCCGGCATGAACCCCGATGACATGATCGCCACGGTCAGAAAGGGCTATTCCGGCCAGGGCGGACCGCTCTCGCCGATCAGCGCCTCAACCATGGGCGGGCCGCTGAGCGATGGTGAGAAACGCGCCAATGCGATCCTGAAAGATATGGAAGAGATGGATCTCTACCGTCTCGCGGCCTGGAAAGCGCCCTTTGCCACCCCGATCACCTCGGGCAATGTGCGCTGGACCTCGAGCTTTGGCCGCCGCGAGGACCCGTTCGGGCGCGGCGGGCGGATGCATGAAGGCACCGATATCGCCGGCCCCTATGGAACGGCCATTTACGCCACCGCCGAAGGCACCGTCATCCATGCCGGCTGGCAGAATGGCTATGGGCGGCTGATCAAGATCCGGCATGCCTTTGGCATCGAAACCCGCTACGCCCATTTATCACAGATCCGTGTGCAGGTCGGACAAAAGGTGTCGCGTGGCGACCAGATCGGTGATATGGGCAATTCAGGCCGGTCCACCGGCACTCATCTTCACTACGAAGTCCGCATAGGGGGCACTGCCGTGAACCCGATGACCTTCATAAGGGCAGCGAGAAATGTTTTCTAAGAGCCGCATCAACGAAACGGGCGCCAAGCCCGAAGCTGACAAACCCAAGGCGCCGGAGGCCCCCGTGTCGAAACCTTCCATGGATTTCACCCCCTCGGCGCCCAAGGGCAAGGCTGTGGCCTCGGTCCTCTCGTCGGACCTGACCGTTGTGGGCAACCTGCGCACCTCGGGTGATATCCAGGTCGAAGGCACCGTTGAAGGCGATATCCGCGCCCATCTGCTGACCGTCGGCGAAAGCGCCACCATCCGTGGCGAGATCGTGGCGGACGATATCGTGGTCAATGGCCGTGTGATCGGTCGCGTGCGCGGCCTCAAGGTCCGCCTGACCTCGACCGCCCGTGTCGAAGGCGACATCATCCACAAGACCATTGCCATCGAATCGGGCGCCCATTTCGAAGGGTCGGTTCAGCGCCAGGAAGATCCGCTCTCGACCGGGCGTGCCTCGGCCGCGCTCCAGGCGCCGCATCATGCGGAACCGGCAGCAGCACCTGAAGCCCCCTGATCCGAGCCGCGCGGGACCTCGCCAGCAAACAGACCAACTTTTGGTATCGGCCCTCCTGCCAAGGAGGGCCGTTCGCGTCTGGCGATCCCAAATCTTCAGGGGCGCGCGTTCGACTGCGCAAGAATCAGCCGTTTGACGGCTGTCAGCCGGTCATGGACCGGATCAGACCCGGCGGCGGAAGGCGCTGGAATTCGGGCATTTCACGCAGATGCTGAAAGTGGAAATCCGACAGGAAACACTCCAGATCCTCGCGCCAGTGTTCTTCCTGGAAGATCGGCAGCGCATCGCTGAACCCCACCAAAGGTGGCTCACCGATGCGCGCGGACATAGCGGCATTATAGCCGCCATAGCGTCTCCGATGTAAAACCGGCCCGCATAGCGCGGGTTCAGCGCGGCCAGCCGCTGCAAAGCCAGATTGAACTCATCCCGGTGGCCGACGGTCGAATTTACCAGCAGTTTGAACATCAGCAGATTGCCGCTGATGGAGCGGTTTGAAAACCATTCTGGCGACCGCGTGGTGCCGGGATCAACGCCCATCTCCTGTGCAAAACGAGGCAGGAGCGAGCCATTCGCGGCAATTTCGGCCTCATAGCCGATGAAAATCGCGCGGTCACCAAAAGCGCTCCAGAAGTCAAAGAACCGAGGCTAGTTGAATTTTGCGAACCGGCAGGAGAATTGTTCGGGTGTGCAAGAAACTGAAATTTTGTAGAAATCCGGCTCATCCTGACGGAAGACATAATCAGGCCAGCCCCGCGTCGTGATGTTCCTGAATCTTTCCGAACTGACCGTGAACCGTCAAAGGGGCGTTCTCAGTTTCGAAGCTCTCGCGCAATGCCTCGATTTCCGCGTCGCTGCTCGCAGAGTTCTGGTGCCAGGCCCGGGCGATACTTCCCTGGCTCACCCTCTTGAAACCGGTCGACAGGGGTAAAGATCGCCAGTGCCGCCAGCTTTCTTCGCATAAGCCGCAATTGAAACTGCAATGCAGAAGCGCCGGTTTTGGCGCGGCCAATATGCAAGAACAGCGTCTGCGCATCCTATAGCCCCCGGGGGGGCGCTGCCGCCATAACCACCCCGGACTGTTCAGGCCCGTTATTGGGGGAGCCCGAGGGCTCCCCCGGCAAAGATCAGAGCGCGACGCGACGGGTTTCCTCGCGCTGACGGGTCAGCTCTTCTGCAACAAGGAAGGCCAGTTCCAGCGATTGCGAGGCATTGAGGCGCGGGTCGCAGGCCGTGTGATAGCGATCCGCCAGGTTTTCATCCGAGACCGCGCGCAGGCCGCCGGTGCATTCGGTGACATCCTGGCCGGTCATCTCGAAATGGACGCCCGCCGGTACCGTGCCCTCGGCCTTGTGGATCGCGAAGAACTCACGCACTTCGCGCAGGACCGAGTCAAAGGGCCGGGTCTTGTAGCCCGAAGCCGCCTTGATCGTATTGCCATGCATCGGATCACAGGACCAGACGACATTGGCCCTCTCGGCCTGAACCGTCTGGATCAGACGCGGCAGGTGATCACCGACCTTGCCGGCGCCAAAGCGCGCGATGAGGGTCAGACGGCCCGGCTCGTTTTCCGGGTTCAGCTTTGCCATCAGCACTTTGAGATCTTCGGCCGTGGTCGAAGGCCCGCATTTCAGCCCGATCGGATTCAGCACACCGCGACAGAATTCGACATGCGCGCCATCCGGCTGCCTGGTGCGGTCGCCGATCCAGATCATATGACCCGATCCTGCCACCGGCTGGCCCGAGATGGAATCGATGCGGCAAAGCGCCTCTTCATATTCCAGCAGCAGCGCCTCATGGCTGGTGTAGAAATCCACCGCCGAAAGCTGATGCGCGGTTTCCGAATTGACCCCGGCGGCGTTCATGAAATCAAGCGCGTCAGAGATGCGCGCGGCCATGGCGCGATATTGCTCGGCCTTGTCATGTTCGGCAAAGCCCAAAGTCCAGGAATGCACGCGGTGGATATCGGCAAAGCCGCCGGTCGAGAAGGCGCGCAGCAGGTTCAAAGACGCCGCCGCCTGGGTATAGGCCTGCAGCATCCGGTTTGGATCCGGCGTCCTGGCGTCAAGGGTCGCATCAAAGCCGTTGATGATGTCGCCCTTATAGGATGGCAGCTCGACCCCGTTGATCACCTCGGTCGGGGCCGAACGCGGCTTGGCGAATTGCCCCGCCATCCGGCCCACCTTGATCACCGGCACTTTCGCGCCCCAGGTCAGCACCACCGCCATTTGCAGCATGACGCGGAAGGTGTCGCGGATACTATCGGCGCTGAATTCCGCAAAGCTCTCGGCGCAGTCGCCGCCTTGCAGCAGGAACGCCTTGCCCTCGGCTGCCAGCGCCAGTTGCTTTTTCAGCCGCCGCGCCTCGCCCGCGAAAACCAGCGGCGGGTATTTAGCCAGCTGCGCCTCGGCGGCGTTCAGTGCGGTCTGATCCGGATAATCGGGCATCTGGATCCTCGGCAAAGCACGCCAGTCGGTTTTCGTCCAGCTTCCCTGCATCTTCCTCGCCTCGCCCATAACATTCCTCCGAACGGCTCAACCCGTGCTGACAGCGGTAACAAGGATCGCATATAGGCCTTCCGGGCTCCGGATGCAAAGCCCGCGCCGCAGCCGGCACCGGTCAGGCCGCACAGGGGCTCACAGGTCAGATCAGGGCGCAAGGGCGGGTTCTTTTCCGCATCCACATTCCGTTGTTTCATATGGGCCGTTCTGGCCCGACCTTCCTGCTCGTCCTCCAGCGCCTTCAGCCGTTTAGCCGCTGACACCGTCATCCCGGAATACTTCGCCGTCCAGGCGCAGAACCTGCCCTCCGACATCCCGTGCTTGCGGCACAGATCGGCATAATTCGCCCCCGTCTCACCTTCGTCGGGCAAACGGTCCACCGGACCGTTTGCTTGTCCGCCTCGACCCGCAGGATGCCGATGATCGGCTCTTCGGTTCGTATTGTGCGCTTCATCCTCCGTCCCTTCCCTCGGAAGGTCTCTGGTCACTGGTGGAGGAAAAATCCCGTGGCAGGTCAGTCCAGCAGAGAAGGAGATCTGTACGGCCTCGGTGGCTTCGAATCCGTTGCCGGTTTCGGCGATGGGCGGCAGGCAATCCACCCGCTTGCCCTCGCATTTTGCGACCATGATCGCACCCGCGGGCAGGTGCAGTGGAAGCCAGCCGGCAAGGCCCGATGCTCCCGCATGCTCGCGGCCAGGCGCAACAGCACCTCGGTTGTGATCTGCTGGCAGGTGCCGGTGCCGCCTCTGGTCGTTGACACAGCACTGCGGCAAACGGTTTCCGGTTTTATGCCCGGGAGAACGAAATTGCCGTCTCGGCCCTCGCTGTCACTGGCCCGGCACAGATCACGCTGACCCTCGCCTCAGTGCCGGCGGGCGGGGCTGAGCGCGTCGAATATGCGCTGGCGGGCCATGCCGACACCCGGAGCCTGCCCACCGTGCCGCGCGGCAATGTTCGCGACATCAGTCCGTTTACCTTGCCTGCCTTGAAGGACGGGCTGATACTGATGAACCATGCACAGGGCGGAGCGCTGTTTGCGGGGCTTACGCCATCGCGCCGTCGATCCGCGCCTCTGCGGCGCGGGTGGCACAGCGGGGCGATGCAAAGCCCACAGACCATCAGGGCCAACCCGAAAAAGCCCCCTGGCCCTCCGCACAGGAAAAACTCCCCCGCCGGCCTGTCTGCCTTCGCTTCCTCCTGACAAAGCATGAACCACAGCCTGAAAAGCCCAGTCTCCACCATCCCGGTGATTGCCGCTGCGAAATCCAGCCAAAGGATCCCCAAGACCGCCAGGCCCCCAACAGGCAAATGATCCAGAGCGCCGGGCGGATCCTGCGCGCCGATCAGCACGCCCGGACCGAGGATACCGATGTTGATTGCGGTCTGAAATCCAGGGGTCAGGTCAGCAATCTGCCGGGCAACGGCCTCAAACCGCGGGGACCATTGAAATCTGTTCCTGAAATCGTCCCGCCTATGCTGGACCCGCCCGGGCGAAATGCCGGGCGGGTGTTGCGATCAGGTGACGACATCAGGCGAGGTTCTCCCGGTAAAGCCCTGAATATCCGCGATTTTATGTGCTGCGCGGATCACGTTTTCCAGTGCCTCCTGCGGATTTTTGTCAAGGCCCTCGGGGCCGGGCGCAAAGGCTTCAAGGTAAAGTCGCAGCGTAGCGCCCTCGGTACCGGTCCCCGAAAGCCGGTAGACCGCCCGGGTGCCGTCGCCGAACTGCACCCGGATGCCCTGCTTTTGCGACATCGAACCATCAACCGGATCATGATAGGCGAAATCATCGGCTGCGGTTACAGACAGGCCGGCAACCACTTGACCAGGAAGGGCTTTCAGATTTTCACGCAGCGTCAGGAACATCTGATCGGCACGGGTGGAATCCACCGCCTCGAAATCATGGCGGGAATAGTAATTGCGCCCGAACTGCGCGAAATGCGCGGCGAGGATCGAGGCCACGCTTTGCTTGCGCACCGCGAGGATATTCAGCCACATGAGCACCGCCCAAAGCCCGTCCTTCTCGCGCACATGGTCGGATCCGGTGCCGAAACTCTCCTCGCCGCAGAGTGTAACACGGCCCGCATCCAGCAGATTTCCAAAGAATTTCCAGCCGGTCGGGGTCTCATAGGCCCCGATGCCCAGATGTTTCGCCACCCGGTCCACCGCGCCCGAGGTCGGCATCGAGCGCGCAACCCCCTTCAGACCCGCCTTGTAGCCCTTTGCCAGATGTGCATTTGCCGCAAGCACCGCCAGACTGTCCGAGGGCGAGACATAGATCCCGCGCCCGACCACCATATTGCGATCGCCATCGCCATCCGAGGCGGCGCCGAAATCGGGCGCCTCCTCGCCCATCATCTCATCCATCAGATCCGAGGCCCAGGTCGGGTTCGGGTCAGGATGCATGCCACCAAAATCCGGCAAAGGCGTCGCATTAACCACGGTTCCGGCAGCGGCGCCGAGCCTTTTTTCTAGGATCTCAACAGCATAGGGGCCAGTGATCGCACACATGGAATCCATCCGCATCCGGAAACCCGCGCCGAACAGCGCCCGGATCGCGTCGAAATCAAACAGGGTCTCCATCAGATCGGCATAATCGGCGACCGGATCGACAACTTCGACAACCATCTCGCCAAGCTGCCGGAGCCCGGGCGATGACAGGTCGACATCGGTTGCCTCGAAAATATGATAGGCGCTGACGGCCCCACTGCGCGCGAACATGGCTTCGGTTACCGATTCCGGCGCGGGGCCACCGTTGGGCATATTGAATTTAACGCCGAAATCCTCATCGGGGCCGCCGGGATTATGGCTTGCGGACATAATGATGCCGCCATCGGTTTTGTTCAGCCGGATCAGATGGCTGGCGGCCGGCGTTGACAAAAGTGCATCCTGGCCGATGATCACTTTCGCCGCGCCATTGGCCGCAGCCATCCGCAAGATAACCTGAGCCGCACGGTCGTTGAAATAGCGCCCGTCGCCGCCAAGCACAAAGGTCTTGCCCTCGGCACCAATCACATCGAACAGCGCCTGTATGAAATTCTCCAGGTAATGCGGGCCCATGAAAACACGGGTCTTTTTGCGCAACCCGCTGGTGCCGGGCTTCTGGCCTGCAATGGGCGTGGTCGCAACGGTCAGTTTCATCCGCTCTCTCCTCGGGGAATACGGGCGCTTTCAGACGGAAGAGGCTGGAATCATTACCAGAACCGCATTCGCCGGCACCGTATCCGGTGCCGCACCAGCTGTAAGATCCGGGCGCGTGGTGTCAAGCACCAGCTGCCAGCCCTGCTGCGTTGCGGGCAATCTCAGCGGCAAGTCCCCGCCCGGGTTGAAGACCAGAAAAAGCGGCCCGGGGCCCGGCTCTCCACCCTCCGCTGTCATGCGCAACTCAAGGCAAAGACAGCGAAATTCGGGATCCTGCCAATCCCCGGCCGACGGCTCCTGCCCATCGGCACGGCGCCAGATCACGTCGCGAAACCCATCGGCGCGGATCTTGCCATGGAGGAAGCGATGCTGGCGCAGTTCGGGATGCGCGCGGCGCAGTGCGGCGAGACGACCGACAAAAGCGGTCAGCGCCTGATCTGCCTTGCTCCAGTCTGCCCAGGTGATGGCATTGTCCTGGGCATAGGCATTGTTATTGCCGCCCTGGCTATGGCCGATCTCATCGCCCATCAGCCACATCGGCACGCCTTGCGACAGGAACAACGTCGCGAGCAGGTTGCGTTTGCGCAAATCCCGCGCGGCCCGGATCACCGGGTCATCACTCGGCCCCTCGACACCCATATTGTCGGAGTGATTGTCGGAATGGCCGTCACGATTGCCCTCGCCATTGGCCTCATTATGCTTTGCACTATAGCTGACAAGATCTTGCAGCGTGAAGCCATCATGGCTTGTGAGGAAATTGACCGAAGCCGTTGCCTGCCTTGCTGAATGATCGAACACCCCCGCCGATCCCAGCAGCGCCCCGGCCAGGTCGGCAGCGCGCCCTGGCTCACCGCGCCAGAACCGGCGCACCCCGTCACGGTAACGGTCATTCCATTCGCTGAAGGGCGGCGGAAAGCCCCCCAGCTGGTAGCCTCCGGGTCCGATATCCCAGGGCTCGGCGATCAGCCGCACCTTTGCCAAAACCGGATCCTGGCGCAACGCATCCAGAAAACCCGCGCCCGGGTCAAAGCCCCCCGGCTCGCGCGCCAGCACGGTTGCAAGGTCAAAGCGGAAGCCGTCGACCAGCCCGGTCTCGACCCAGTAGCGCAAGCTGTCCATCACCAGCCGCAACACCATCGGATGCGTCAGATCGAGCGTATTCCCGGTCCCTGCGTCATTGGCATAATGGCGCCCGCCCGCGAGCCGGTAAAAGCTCGCATTGTCGAGACCGCGCAGCGACAGATGCGGGCCATGCTCGTCGCTTTCCGCCGAATGGTTATAGACGACATCAAGGATCACCCCGATCCCGGCGCGGTGCAGATGGGTGACCATCTCGCGCCAGGCCTGCATCCCCCCCGGGCCGGTATAACGCGGCTCGGGCACGAACCAGTTCAGCGTGTTATAGCCCCAGTAATTCCTCAGCCCTTTCGCGATCAGGAACCGCTCATCGGCGATGGCATGGACCGGCAGGAATTCGACATCGGTCACACCCGCGCGGGTCAGATGGCCGATCACCATATCCGATGCGAACCCCGCGCAGGTGCCGCGCAGCGCCTCGTCCACACCCGGATGCAGCATGGTCGCGCCACGCAGATGTGCCTCACAGATGACGCTGTCGGCCAGGCTGTGACCGGGCCGGGGATGATCCGCCACCGGCAGCGGCGCGGTCACCACCGATTTCGGGATGAACGCCGCGCTGTCGCGGCTGTCAAAACTGAGATCCCCCGCCGGATCGCCGGTCACATAGCCAAAAACGGCATCATCCCATTGGAAACGGCCATGCAGCCCCCGCGCCCAGGGGTCGATCAGCAGTTTATTGGCGTTAAAGCGATGCCCGTCCTCCGGCGCCCAGGGACCATGAACGCGCAAACCATAAAGCGCGCCCGCGCCCAGGCCCCCGACATGAAGATGCCAGATATCACCATTGCGTTCGACAAAGGGCAGCCGCGCGACTTCGCGGCTGCCGTCGGGCGAAAACAAACACAGCTCAATCGCCGTCGCATTGGCGGAAAAGCTCGCGAAATTGACCCCGGTTGCGGTCAGGCTTGCCCCCATCGGAAAGGGCTGCCCGGCGCCGGTGACGAAGTCCGTCACCGCAGCATCCCCTCATAAAGCGCAGCATAGGCGCTCGCAGATCCGGCCCAGCCGTTTTCCTGGGCCATCGCGTTGCGGCGCAGCTGGCTCCAGATTTTCTGATCCGCATAAAGCGCGTTCAGCCGCCTGAGCGCCTGGGCCAGCGCCAGAACATCGGTCGGCCAGAAGGTGATCCCGGTCGCCACACCCGCATTCAGCGCCGCAGGCGAGGCAGGGATCACCGTATCGGCCAGCCCGCCCACGGCGGCGACGACCGGGATCGTGCCATAGCGCAGCCCATACATCTGCGTCAGCCCGCATGGCTCGAACCGGGAGGGCACCAGAACTGCGTCGCCGCCCTGAAACATCCGGTGCGACAGGGCCTCATCATAACCGATCCTGACCGAAACCCGGCCTGGCCAGCGCGCCGCAAGCGAGAGCATCTGCGCCTCCGCTTCGGCATCGCCCGAGCCAAGCACCGCAAGTCCGCCGCCGCCTTCGATGAAATCCGGCAAGGCGGCCGGCAGCAGATCCACCCCCTTCTGATCGGTCAGCCGCGAGACCAGCGCCGCAAGTGGCCCCGGCACCGAGAGCCCGAATTCGGACTGCAACTCCGCCCGCGCTTTTGCCTTGCCGGACAGAGATGTCGCCGAATAGGCGTTCACGACTTCGGCCTCCGGCGACCAGATTTCGGTATCGATCCCGTTTAGAATCCCCGAGACCACGGCGCTGCGGGCCGCCAGCACGCCTTGCAACCCCAGCCCGAATTCCGGCCGCATCAGCTCAGCTGCGTAATTTGGCGAGACCGTGGTGATCCGGTCCGCCGTGATCAGCCCGGCCTTCAGCAAAGACAGGCCGCCGTAATATTCCAGCGCATCGGCATGGAATTCCGCCGCCGGCAGCCGCAATTCGCTCAAAAGACGCGCCGGTGCATGGCCCTGAAAGGCGATATTATGCACCGTGATCACCGAGGCGCAGCCGCCCGAGCCGTGATAGGCCAGATAGGCCGGCGCCAGCCCCGCCTGCCAGTCATGGGCGTGCAAGACATCCGGCTTCCAGGATTTGCCGCGGGCCAGCTGGACGCCTTCGCGCGCCACCCGCGCCGCCATAAAAGACAAAGCCGCAAAGCGTTGCGGATTATCGCTCCAATCGCCGCCCGGGCCATGATAAGGCCCGCCCTCCCGGTCAAACAGGTGCGGCGCATCCAGCAAGAACAACGAAAGCCCGCCCGCCTCACCGGCAAAAACCCGGGCCTCGCCGCCAAAAAGCCTCTCTTCGCGCATCACCTCGCGAAAGCCGCCGCCTTTGGCCAACAGCCCGCGCAATGCCCGATAGGCCGGCAGCATCACCCGCATCTCCCAGCCCGCCCCCGCAAGCGCCGCCGGCAGCGCGCCGACCACATCGGCCAGCCCGCCGGTCTTGATCAAAGGCACCGCCTCCGAGGCCACTGACAAAACCCGACCGCCCATCCGGATCTTCCTCCTGACTGAAATACTCCACGGGGGTCCGGGGGTGTGAAACCCCCGGCGTCACCCGTCACATCGCGCGCGCCCGCCGGTCGAGCATCGCCTGTGTCACCAGCACAACGCCCCCTTCACTCCTGCGAAACCAGCGCGCATCCTCGTCGGGATCGTGGCCAACAACCAGCCCCTCCGGGATCATCACCCCGGAATCGATCACGCAATTCCGCAGCTCTGCCTTGCGCCCGATATCCACCCGCGGAAGCGCAACCACATGTTCCAGCACCGAAAAACTATGCGCCCGGCAGCCGGTGAACAACAGCGAATTCCGCACCTCAGACCCCGAGACGATACAATCCCCCGAAACCAGCGACGAGATCGCCTGACCGCGCCGCCCATCCTCGTCATGGATGAATTTCGCCGGCGGCACGATCTCGGCATAGGTCCAGATCGGCCAGTCGCGGTCATAAAGATCCAGCTTGGGCACGAATTCGGTCAGGTCGATATTGGCCTGCCAGAAGGCGTCAATCGTGCCCACATCGCGCCAGTAGGGCTCATCCTCGATCCCCGTTGTAACACAGCTGTCGGCAAATCGATGCGCCATCGCCTTGCCATGTTTCACAATCGCCGGGATCAGATCATTGCCGAAATCATGGCTGGAATTGCTGTCGACCACATCGCGCAGCAAAAGATCGCGCAGGAAGGCCCAGTCGAAAACATAGATCCCCATCGAGGCAAGCGCATGTGCCTCATCCCCGGGGATCCCCGGCGGATCGGCGGGCTTTTCCAGAAAATCGGTGATCCGCATCTGGCCATCAACCGCCATCACGCCAAAGGCCGAGGCCTCTTCGCGCGGCACGGTCAGACAGCCGATCGTCACATCGGCGCCGGTATCGACATGCTGTTGCAGCATGATCTCGTAATCCATTTTGTAAATATGATCCCCGGCAAGGATCACCACATACTGGACGTTATAGCTGTCGATGATGTCGATATTCTGCGCCACCGCATCGGCGGTGCCGCGATACCAGTTCACCTCATCCATGCGCTGGCTGGCAGGAAGAACGTCAAGATATTCATTGCGCTCGGCGCGGAAAAAGCTCCAGCCGCGCTGGACATGGCGGATCAGGCTATGGGCCTTGTATTGTGTGGCAATCGCCATTTTGCGGATGCCGGAATTCAGCGCATTCGACAGCGCGAAATCGATGATCCGCTGCTTGCCGCCAAAATAGACCGCCGGTTTCGCCCGCCGGTCAGTCAGCTCTTTCAGCCGCGATCCCCGCCCCCCTGCCAGCACGAAGGCCATGGCCTGGGCCGACAGTCTCTTGTTCACTCTTGCCTTCATATTCCCCTCCCCGGAAATGGCGGTTTGTCAGACCGGGCCGTTACGCGATCACTCGTTCCAAAAACACAGATGACAGGGGCGGCAGGGTCACCATGGCCGAAACCGGTTCGCCCTGAGCCGGGATTTCCTCAGTGACCACACCGCCGAGATTGCCGCGATCCTGGCCCCCATAGGCCGCCGCATCACTGTTGAGCCTTTCGCGCCAGAAGCCATCGCCGGGCAGGCCCAGCCTGACCCTGCGTTCGACCGGGGTCATGTTACAGACGACCACGACCGGCGCGTCCCCGGCATCGCCAAAGCGGGCCCAGGCAAAGACCGATGCCTCCGCCTCATCGGCCAGGAGCCAGCGAAACCCCTCGGGCCGCGTGTCATGGCGGTAAAGCGCCGGCGTGTCGCGATAGAGGAGGTTCAGGTCGCGCAACCAGAGCTGCACGCCGCGATGGGCCGGGATCGTCTCCTGATCCCAGTCAAGGCCACGATCATGGTTCCATTCACGGCCTTGTGCAAAATCCTGGCCCATGAACAGCAGTTTCTTGCCCGGATGCCCCCACATGAAGCCGTAAAACGCCCGCAGATTGGCGAACTGTTGTTCACCTTCCCCCGGCATCTTGCCGATCATCGAACCTTTGCCATGCACCACCTCGTCATGGCTGATCGGCAGCACGAAATTTTCGCTGTAAGCATAGCTTGAGGCAAAGGTCATCTTATTGTGGTCATATTTCCGGTAAACCGGGTCGAGCTGCATGTAATCCAGGCTGTCATTCATCCAGCCCATATTCCATTTGAACCCGAACCCCAGACCGCCCTGATCCACCGCCCGTGAGACGCCGGGGAAACTGGTCGATTCCTCGGCGGCCGTCATCGCCCAGGGGCAATGGGCATAGACGGCGGAGTTCATCGCGCGCAGCATCGCGATGGCCTCATAATTCTCGCGCCCGCCATCCTTGTTCGGGACCCACTGCCCGGCCTCGCGCGAATAGTCGCGATAGAGCATCGAGGCCACGGCATCGACGCGCAGCCCGTCGGCGCCGTAGACCTCCAGCCAGTAAAGTGCGTTTGATATCAGGTAGTTGGAGACCTCTGCCCTTCCGTAATTATAGATCAGCGTGTTCCAGTCCTGGTGAAAGCCCTCCTTCGGGTCCTGGTGCTCATAAAGCGCGGTGCCGTCGAACTGGCCCAGCCCATGCGGATCGGTCGGGAAATGGCCGGGCACCCAGTCGAGGATCACGCCAATGCCACGCCGATGCGCAGCGGCGATGAAAGCGCGGAATTCGTCGGGCGTGCCATGGCGCACGGTTGGGGCGAAAAGCCCGATCGGCTGATAGCCCCAGGATCCGTCGAACGGATATTCGGAAACCGGCAAAAGCTCGATATGGGTATAGCCCATCCATTCGACATAACCGAGCAATTGTTCGGAAAGTTCCGCCCAGGACAGGATCCGCCCGCCCTCTGCCCGCCGCCATGAGGCTGCATGAACCTCATAGATCGAAATCGGCGCGTCGACGGAATTCCGCTTTGCCCGGATCTCAGGCCAGGCGCCCTCTTCATGCGCGCCCGGCAGGCGCCGCAAGACGCTGGCATTCGCCGGCGGATGTTCCGAGCCAAAACCGACCGGATCGGATTTCAGCGGCAGGATCTGGCCGCCCTGGCCCCGGATCTCGTATTTATAGCTCTCGCGCTCTTTCAGTCCGGGGATGAAAATCTCCCAGATGCCGGTCTGGCCGCGCTGCCGCATCACATGCCGGCGGCCGTCCCAGGTGTTGAAGGCGCCGACCACCGAGACCCGTTCCGCCGAGGGCGCCCAGACCGCGAAATGCGCGCCCTCAACGCCCTCATGGGTGATCAGATGGCCGCCAAGCGCCTGCCAGAGCCGCTGATGGCTGCCTTCCCCCAGGAGATATTCGTCCATCTCGCCCAGCACCGGCCCGAAGGCATAGGGGTCGTCATATTCCCAGAACCAGCCCGCACCTTCGGCCCGGAGCCGGTAACCCGACCAGCCCGGCACCTCGCAGGTGAAGACCCCCGGAACGCCAGGCCAGGCTTTGGCCCGATACTCGCCCCCCGGTGTCACCACGATCAGACGCGCGGCATCGGGCATGAACGCAGTAAGGACCCAGCGGCCCGCAAAATCATGCAGCCCGAGAACGGAAAAAGGATCGCCGTGACGGCCCTCGGCTATCGCACGGGCATCCACATCATCGGGCAATCCGGCCTCTGTTCCCATCGCTGGGCCTTCCCTTCAACCGGCTTACAATGCCGAAGTCACATTCCACACATCTTTCATGTAGCCACGGATTGTCCGGTCTGACGAGAAAAATCCGCTGCGTGCCGTATTTAAGGCAGCCATGCGGGTCCAGCGCTCCGGGTCAGCAAAGGCCGCATCCACCCGGGATTGCGCCGCGTGATAAGAGGCGAAATCCGACGAGACGAGGAAATAGTCATGGTGCCAGACGCCATGGACGATGCCGTGATAGCGGTCGGGCTGATCGGGAGAGAAACGCCCCTCGGCGATCATCTGCAGCGCGTCCTGCAGCTCCTGGCTTGCCTCGATGGCGTGGCGCTCATGGTCCGCCTCCTTGCGCCGTTCGATCACCTCTTCGGCGGTCAGGCCGAAGAGGAAGAAGTTCTCCGCGCCCACCTCCTGCAATATCTCGACATTGGCGCCGTCCAGCGTGCCGATGGTCGGCGCGCCATTCATCATGAATTTCATATTACCGGTGCCAGAGGCCTCTTTGCCGGCGGTCGAGATCTGTTCCGACAGATCAGCCGCGGGAACCAGCCATTCCGCCATCGAGACATTGTAATTCGGCGGATAGACCACTTTCAGAAGATCGCCGGTTTTCGGATCATTATTAATGACTTCTGCGGCGTCATTGATAAGCCGGATGATCTCTTTCGCCACCGCATAGCCGGGCGCCGCCTTGCCGCCGAAGATCTTGACCCGCGGCACCGGACTGGCAATCTGCCCGGTCCGGAGCCTGTTCCAATGCGCGATGGTTTCCAGGATGTTCAGCAACTGGCGCTTATATTCATGGATCCGCTTCACCTGGACATCGAACATCGCATCCGGCGAGACCCTGATCCCGTAAGCCTCGCCGATCCGGTTCGAGACCCGGATCTTGTTGAGGCGCTTGGCCTCATGGAAGGCCCCGCGAAACCCGGCATCTTCGACATGCGGCTCAAGATCCTTCAGCCGGTCGAGATCATCCTCCCAGCCCTCGCCGATGGTGTCGGTGATCAGGCCGGCCAGCGGGCGGTTGCACATTTTCAGCCAGCGACGCGGGGTTACACCATTGGTTTCATTGATGATCCGCCCAGGATGCAGCGCGTTCAACTCGGAGAAGAGGTTCTTTTTCACCAGTTCCGAATGCAGCGCCGAAACCCCGTTCACCTTATGCGAAGTGATGAAAGCCAGCTCTCCCATCCGGACTTCGTGGTGCTTCACGATGCCAATATAATGCGGCGGATTATAGGTATCGCGGTGCCAGGTATCGATGCGTTCGACAATCTGCATATGGCGCGGCAGGACATTGCCGAAGGTGAATGTCGCCCAGCGTTCCAGCGCTTCGGGGAGCAGCGTGTGGTTTGTATAGCCGAGGCAGCCCTGTGCCGTTTCCAGCGCATCGGCGAAATCCATCCCGTGTTCGTCGGTCAAAAGCCGGATCAGCTCTGGCCCCGCAATCGCGGGATGGGTGTCATTCATCTGGATCGCCACATGTTTCGGCAGATCGCGCAGATTGCTGTTTGCGGTGAGGAAGCGGCGGATGATGTCCTGAAGTGCCGCAGAGGTCAGCAGGAATTCCTGTTTCAGCCGCAGCTCTTTGCCCTGATAGGTGGTGTCATCGGGGTAAAGCACGCGCGAAAGCGTGCGCGCCAGGGCCTCGGGCTCGGCGGCGGCGGCGTAGTCGCCGCGGTTGAACCGTTCCAGGTCAAATTGCGTGGTCGGTTTCGCCGCCCAAAGGCGCAGCGTATTGGCCCATTTGCCCTGCCAGCCGATCACCGGCGTATCATGCGCCTCGGCCAGAACCGTCTCACCGGGGATCCAGACCTGTTTGCCGTCTTTCCTGGTGATCTCGCCCTTGAATCCGATCAGATAGGCGCTTTCGGGGCGCGGAAATTCCCAGGGATGGGCCTGGCTCAGCCAGTCTTCCGGCGTCTCGACCTGGCGGCCTCCCTCGAACAGCTGGCGGAACAGCCCATGTTCATAGCGGATGCCATAGCCGTAAGCCGGGCAACCCACTGTCGCCATCGATTCCATGAAACATGCCGCAAGCCGCCCGAGCCCGCCATTCCCGAGCGCCGCATCCGGCTCGTTCCCGATCAGCGCGCGCAGATCCATCCCCACCGCCGCCATCGCCTGATCGGCCTGGTCGTAAAGCCCGAGATTGGTGATCGCATCTTCCAGCAGCCGCCCGATCAGAAACTCCATCGACAGATAGCAGACGCGCTTATGCCCTGTGGCCCAGGTCTTGCGGGTCGATTTGAACCAGGGCTCAACGATCCGGTCCCTGACCGCGTAAGACAGCGCCATCCGCCAGTCATAGAGGCTCGCATTGGCGCCATCTTTGCCCAGGGTGAATGTCAGATGCCGCAAAATGTCGGACGAGAGGTCGCCGGGCAGAAGCTCGCTGAAAGAATGGCTGGAGTCGGTCACCTGGGAACACCTGTCTCGCTAACGGTTACGGCCCATATGAACAGACGGCGCAGTTCAAGCGCAATGCTGCATCTGCATATTGAGCCAGTTCTGCCCCTCCCTGGCCTGAAAAAACGCCACTCAAAAAGGCATATCTGATCTATGTCATGGCGCGGCCCGGTCCCGAGCCCCGAAACTACGGGCTATTCATCATCCAGGAGACCCGGGAATGCATCTGACCACGCGCACGAGCCTCGCTATGAAGACCCTGATGTTTTGTGCCGTGAACCCCGGCCGGATTGTCCGGCGGACCGAGATCGCCCAGGCCTGCAATGCCTCGGAGAACCATCTCGCCCAGGTCATTTATCTGCTGGCGCAACAGGGGTTCCTGAAGACCATTCGGGGGCGGTCGGGCGGGCTGACCCTGGCGCGCCCGCCCGAAGAGGTGACGGTCGGCGAAGTGTTTCGCAAATTCGAACGCGTTCTGGCCTTCAGCGATTGCATCGGTCCGCAAAAGGGCGACTGCCCGCTGGCCGGAACCTGCCGATTGACCTGTGTGCTCAACGCGGCTCTGGATGCGTTTTATGCAAAGCTCGATGCCACGCGGCTCAGTGATCTTGTGGATGGCAATGACGCCCTCGCCCGCCAGTTGCGCGTCGCCTGAAGCAAAACGGCGCAGGGGGCTTCGCTCAGCCCGCTTTCGCGACCACGCCGATATCGCGCAGCGCCTGATCCAGCGCCAGATTGCGGCCGCTGTCGGAATTGCGCGTCTCTTTGCAGATCGCATCAAACCGTTTGCGCAGGGCCTTTTTCTCATCGCCCTTGCAATCATTCCAGGGCCGCCCCTGCAGGCCCATCACGATGACATAATAGCCGATGAAATGCGGTTTGCTGCCTGACAGCAGCAGGCGGCGATAGCCTTCATCCGCCCCAAGCGCGCGCAATTCGCTGGCGCTGTGGATCCCGGCGCGCGCGAAAGCGGCCTCGGTCGCCGGCCCAAGATTTGGAATCGACGAGACGGCGTCCCCGCCAGCGCCCCGCTCAGGGCCGCCCCGTTCAGGACCGGAGCATTCAGGACTGGACTGTTCAGGCTCTGGCTGTGTCATGGCGCAAGTTTCGCAGCCCCGACGGCGAGCCGCAAGCCCCGCCTCTGATCCAGGCCAGGGCCAAAACCGCCCTGCCCGAAAAGGACGCCCGAGATGCACGCGCAGGCACTACCCTTGCGAAACGCAAAAGGGCCGGCCCCCCGGGGCCGACCCTGTTCTCTGTTCCGGCGTTCCGACCAAAGGTCATCCCACCGATCAGCCGGATGGGGTCAGATCGAGGCCCAGTCCGTGAATATCGTTTTCCCGCCCTGCTGCTGCGGGCTGCTGCCCTGCTGCTGCTGCTGTTGCTGCTGGGGTGCGGGGGATTGGCTTCCACCCTGCTGAGGTTGTTGTTTCGTCGCCATTTTACTGCTCCACGAGGTACAAAGCAGCGAGGCTGCTCTGAACCCTCATTTGCGCTTTCGCGAAACACTATACAAGTGGGTGATTCGGCACCAATCCCCCGTGAATGTTCACATGTGCGGCATTCGCCACAGTCAGTGCCACTCAGACGGGCAAAATGAGGAAAATACGCACGGCTGGCGTCCCGTTAACGGCGCCAGCCGCGTCAGGCCCGGCTCAGGCAAGCATCGTCGCCGGAAAGCCTGCCTCGTCCAGCGCCGCCATCGCCGCACCGGCATCTGCGCCCTCAACCTTCACCTCGCGCAGGGTCAGATCGACCTCGACGCTTTGCGCAATCGGCTTCAGCGCCGCCTCCACCGAGGCTTTGCAATGGCCGCAATTCATATTGGGAACCGAAAGTCTGATCATGGGGATCTCCTGTCTTTCACGGTGATATGCGCCTTCCCGCAGGGGTAAGGTCAAGCCCCGGAATGGCGCAAACCAGCCATGCAAAAGCCGCATGACATTTTCCTGGCCAGGGGCCTTGACCTTCCCGTGACGGGAAGCCTCATATGTCTTGCCCGAAAGGGATTATTCCATGACCAGTACTCTGACACCCCCGCGCCATTCCGAAGCCGACGCGACCAGCCTCGCCCGCCTGCAGCTGGAGGGCATGACCTGCGCCTCCTGTACCGGCCGGGTCGAGCGCGCGCTGAAAGCCGTGCCTGGCGTCGAAGAGGCCAGCGCCAATTTCGCCACCGGCGAGGCGCAGGTGCGCTATCACGCCCCGGCCGATCCGGAGGCCCTTGCAGCCAGCGTCGCGAAAATCGGCTATCCGGTCAAACCCGTGACGGTCGAGCTCTCGGTCGAGGGCATGACCTGCGCCTCCTGCACCGGCCGGGTGGAGCGGGTGCTGAAGGCGCAGCCGGGCGTGATCTCGGCCACGGCAAATCTGGCGACACGGCGCGCGACGGTCGAGCTTTGGCAGGCAACCGACCCGGCCGCCCTTGCGCGCGCAGTCACGAAATCGGGCTATAAAGCGGTTCCGCTGGAAACGGCGGCCCCGGCGGATCCGGGACGGGACGAACGGATCCTCTGGCGCGATACGCTGATTGCGGTGGGGCTCACCCTGCCCGTCTTTGTGACCGAGATGGGCGGCCATATGGTTCCGTCCTTCCATCACTGGCTGCATATGACCTTTGGCACGACCTGGATCTGGCTGATGCAATTCGTGCTGGCGAGCCTTGTGCTGGCCTTCCCCGGCAGGCGGTTTTTCGTCAAAGGCATCCCGGCGCTGTTGCGGGCGGCCCCCGATATGAACAGCCTCGTGGCGCTTGGCACGCTGGCGGCCTGGTCCTATTCGGTGCTGGTTCTGGCCCTGCCCGGGCTGTTTCCCGAAAGCGCCCGCGCCGTCTATTTCGAAGCCGCCGCCGTGATCGTGGCGCTGATCCTTGCCGGGCGCGCGATGGAGGCGCGGGCGCGTGGTCGTGCCGGTGCCGCGATTGCCGGCCTGATCGGCCTGCAGCCCAAAACCGCGCGGCTTGAAGATGGGACCGATATTGCGGTCGCGGATCTCACCCCCGGGATGCGGGTTGCACTGCGCGCCGGGGAACGGGTGCCGGTCGACGGGCGGGTGATCTCGGGCATGTCTGCGGTGGATGAAAGCATGCTCACCGGCGAGCCGCTTCCGGTGGCCAAAACGGCTGACGACCGCGTGACCGGCGGCACCGTCAACGGCAATGGTGCGCTGGTGATCGAGGTCTCAGCGGTGGGGGCAGATACGGTGCTGGCCCGCATCACCGCCATGGTCGAGGAAGCCCAGGGATCGAAACTGCCGGTCGAGGCGCTGATCGACCGTGTGACCATGTGGTTCGTGCCGGCGGTGCTCGCGGTGGCTGCGGTGACGGTTGGTCTTTGGCTTGCGCTGACCGGCGATGTGGCCCGGGCTTTGGTGGCGGGGGTCTCGGTCCTGATCATCGCCTGCCCCTGTGCGATGGGCCTCGCAACCCCGGTTTCGATCCTGGTCGGCACGGGCCGCGCGGCACAGATGGGCGTGTTGTTCCGGCGTGGCGAGGCGCTGCAACGGCTTGCCGATCAAAGCCGGATCAGCTTTGACAAGACCGGCACGCTGACCGAAGGCCGCCCGCGTGTGGTCGGGATCGAGGGCGACGCGACCCTCCTGCCCCTCGCGGCGGCGGTCGAGCGCGGCTCGGAACATCCGCTGGCAAATGCGATCCTCGCCGCCGCCGCGGGTGCCATCCCGGACGCGCGCGACTTCGCCACCCGCCCCGGCTACGGTGCCGAGGCGCTTGTCGGGCAAAGCCGCATCGCCGTCGGTGCCGCACGGATGTTCGACCATATTCCCGAGGCGCTGACGGCCAGTGCCGATGCGGCCGCCGCACGCGGCGAAAGCCTTGTCTTTGTCGCAAAAGACGGCGAGGTGACCGCTCTGATCCGGGTGGCGGATCAGCTGAAACCCAGCTCGGCCCGCGCCATTGCGGCGCTGAAAGAGATGGGCGTGACGCCGGCGATGATCTCGGGCGATACCGAAGCGGCCGCGCGCCATGTCGCCGCCCGGCTCGGCATCGAAGAGGTCCATGCCGGCGTGTTGCCGGAAGGCAAGCAAGAGATCGTCAGCCGGATCGGTGGCGCTTTTGTCGGCGATGGCATCAATGACGCGCCGGCGCTGGCGGCAGCCGGGGTCGGGATCTCGATGGGATCGGGCAGCGATGTGGCGATCGAGGCGGGCGATGTCGTGCTGATGCGGGGCGATCCGCTGGCGGTGGCCTCGGCGCTCCGGCTCAGCCGCGCGGTGATGAAAAATATCCGCGAGAACCTGATCTGGGCGTTCGGCTATAATACCGCGCTGATCCCGGTGGCGGCGGGGGTGCTGGTGCCCTTCGGCGGCCCGCAGCTTTCGCCCATGCTGGCGGCGGGGGCAATGGCTCTGTCGTCGGTCTTTGTTTTGACCAATGCGCTGCGGCTGCGCTTTGTGAGGGCTGTGCAATGAACATCAAAGATGTGGCCGCACGTGCCGGCCTGCCCGCAAAAACCATCCGCTATTACGAGGAAATCGGCCTGATCCGCCCCTTGCGCGCCGCCAATGGCTATCGCGCGTTTCGCGAAAGCGACCTGCACAAGCTCGCCTTTTTGGGCCGCGCCCGCTCGCTTGGCTTCACCATCGAGGAATGCCGGGCGCTGATGGCGCTGTATGAGGATCAGTCGCGGGCCAGCGCCGATGTAAAAGCGCTGGCGCAAAGCCATCTCGCGCAGATCGCGGCGAAAATCGAAGAGCTGAAGGCGATGCAGGCAACGCTTACAGACCTTGTCAGCGCCTGCGCCGGGGATCACCGGCCCGATTGCCCGATCCTCGCGGGCCTCGCCTCAGACAGGTCATCCGGCAAAGACTGCTGTGCCTGAGCAAAAAAGGCGCGCCCCTGAACCAGAGGCGCGCTCAAATTCCTGAGCAGGAATTTGTGCCGAAATCTTAATTAAGATTTCGGCTCCTGTTCCACCGGCGGCTCAGCCGACCAGTTCAAGACCCGAGAAGAAGAAGGCGATCTCACGGGCAGCCGATTCCGGGCTGTCCGAGCCGTGAACCGAGTTCTCGCCTTTCGACAGCGCGAATTCCTTGCGGATGGTGCCGTCAGCCGCAGCGGCCGGATCGGTTGCGCCCATCACTTCGCGGTTTTTCGCAATCGCGCCTTCGCCTTCCAGCACCTGCAGAACCACCGGCTCCGAGATCATGAAAGAGACGAGTTCGCCATAGAAGGGGCGCTCACGGTGCTCGCCGTAGAATTCGCCAGCCTGGGCGGCGGTCAGCTGCACGCGTTTCGACGCGACGACGCGCAGGCCGGCCTCTTCGAATTTCGCGACGATCTTGCCGGTGAGGTTGCGTTTGGTGGCATCGGGTTTGATGATCGAGAAGGTGCGCTCAAGGGCCATGGGGCTCTCCAAATTCTGGGGGGCCATAGATGCGGCCCGTGTGTGGGCGCGCTGCTAGCATGGGAATGTATCAAAGGAAAGTGGCGCTCGCGCTCCACCAAAGCGCACCAGGAGATTTTCCAGAAACGTCGCCCCCCGTCGCGGACATCTGCGCTCTGGCCCGGATCGCCCCGCAGCCGCATCTGGTTCTCCGGCGGCGGCGCAAGATCAGGCAAGAACCTCGCCAGGAGCGCCTGTTTCACCGCATGACAGGCCCGGATCCGTTGGTTGGCGAGATGCGCCGCCCGCGCCGCCGCCATGGCAGCAAAACTGACATCCGGCTCCGCCTCCCGGGTCATGCCCCGGTCAGCTGCCTGGCGCGCGGTGATCCTTTCGGCACAAAGCGCCGCTGCCATCGCAGGGGCAAACCCGATCTGACCCGGCAGCCAAGGGGTGCCGCTGGCAAGGGCGCGTCGATGGTCCGGCGCAGGAGCGGCATATAGGCCTCATTGAGAACGATCCCGAAATCCGCCGCCGCAATGTCCTTGGTATCGGGCAGATCCGGACCGGAACAAAGCGCGCGGCCCTCGCCGGTCAGTACGATGACACGCGCCCCCTGCGCCGCATCTTCGATGAAAGTCATCACCCAGGGTCGGTTCAGCATGAGTGTCACTCGCCGCTTTAGCAGCTGCTGCGACCGGTCGAAGGAGCACCTTTGCGGCCATCTGCGAGGCACGCAAGCCGAAGTCAGGGCCAGGCAAAAAGCGAGCGGGACGCCGCGTCAGTCCTTCAGAATCTCGGCCAGACGCGCCTCTTCTTCGGCGCTCAGCGGCACTGGCGGACCGGGCGGCGCAGCCTGGCGCTGGCGGCGTGACAGCCAGATCCCGCCCGCCGCAGCCAGCAGCGCCACCGGCCCCGAGAGCCATAAAACCCAGTTCCAGCCCGAGGCGCGCGGCTTGAACAGCACGAATTCGCCGTAGCGCTCCACCACGAAGTCGATGACCTCATCATTGCTGTCGCCCGCCAGCAGCCTTTCACGGATGATCAGCCGCAGATCCCGGCTGATCGGCGCCGTGGAATCGTCAATGGTCTCGCCCTGGCAGACCGGGCAGCGGATCTCGCGGCTGATCATGCGGGCCCGGGTTTCAAGGCCCGGATCCTGCAGGATCTCATCGGGCTGTACTGCCAGAACCGGCCCCGCCAGGAGCATCAGCACCGCGATGAAAAACGCCCTAAGCCTCATTCCGCTGGCACCTTTGCGGCTTTGGGCGCAGCCTTTGCCCCGCTCGCGGCCACCCGGTAACGCCGGTCGGTCAGGCTGATCAGACCGCCAAATGCCATCATCAGGCAGCCGCCCCAAAGCCAGTTGGCAAAGGGCTCGATATAGGCGCGGACCGCCCAGCCGCCGCCCTCCTGCGGGTCGCCGATCACCAGGTAGATGTCGCGCAACCAGCCATAATCAATCCCGGCCTCGGTCGTTGGCATCCCCTGCACCGGATAGGCCCGTTTTTCCGGGTAAAGCACCACAACCCGCGCGCCGCCCCGCGTCACCACCATCTCGGCCATGGTCGAGATGTAATTCGGGCCGCGCACCTCGCGCACATCGGCCAGCTGCACATCATACGGGCCAAGGCGGAAGCTCTCGCCTTCTTTGACGACACTGATTTCCTCGACCTTCCAGGCCAGCAGGGCTGAGACGGCGAAAACCGTGACCCCCATTCCGGCATGGGCCATGACCTTGCCCCATTCCGAACGCGGCAGCCGCAGCAGGCGGCCAAGCCGGTCACCGCCGCGCCCGCTGCGCCCCCAAAGATCGGTCAGCGCACCAAAGACCACCCAGGAGCCCAGCATCACGCCCAAAGGCCCGAGCGCCGAGCGCCCGGTCTGCACCGCCCAGACGAGCCCCAGCACCGCCAGCGCCAGCATCAGAAGCGGGAGACGCGCCCGAAACCGCGCGGGGATCTGTTTCCAGACAGTGGCCAGCCCTGCGCCCGCCCCCACCAGCGCCACAGCCGCGATCATCCCCTGGCCCGCCAGCAGGGCAAGCGAGAGCACCGCGACCCCGGTCGCCGCCAGCGCCGCCGGCCCAAGGTCGGCCATGACCCGGCCGGAATCGCCTCGCTTCCAGGCCAGTATGGCGCCAAAGGGCAGGATCAGCGCCAGTGCCACAAAGAACGGCGTGAAAGCAGCATTGAAAAAGGGCTCGCCCACCGACATCACGCGGCCGAGCACCAGTTCGGCAAATAGCGGCCACATGGTGCCGACAAAGACCACGAAAGCCGCCACCGCGAGCAGGATGTTATTCGCCACCAGCGCGCTTTCGCGCGAGACGAGGCCAAAGACGCCCTTCGCCTCCATCGTGCCGGCGCGCAAGGCGAACAAGACCAGGCCGCCGCCGGTGAAAAAGCCAAGGATCGCAAGGATGAACACGCCGCGCTCGGGGTCCGAGGCAAAACTGTGCACACTGGTGATCACGCCGGAGCGCACGATGAAGGTGCCGATCAGCGAAAACCCGAAGGCGAGGATCGCGAGAAGAATGGTCCAGGCTTTCAGGCTTTCGCGCTTTTCGACCACAATGGCGGAATGCAACAGCGCGGCGGCGAGGAGCCAGGGCATGAAACTGGCATTCTCGACCGGATCCCAGAACCAGAACCCGCCCCAGCCCAGCTCGTAATAGGCCCACCAGGACCCAAGCGCGATGCCGATGGTCAGGAAAATCCAGGCGGCCAGCGTCCAGGGCCGGACCCAGCGTGCCCAGGCCGCATCGACCCTGCCCCCGATCAGCGCCGCAATGGCAAAGCTGAAAGACATCGAAAGCCCGACATAGCCGAGATAGAGAAACGGCGGATGGAAGGCGAGGCCGGGATCCTGCAATAACGGGTTCAGATCGCGCCCGTCCATCGGCGCCTCGACCATCCTGAGAAACGGGTTCGAGGTCAGGATCATAAAGGCAAGAAACGCCACCCCGATCGAGCCCTGGACCCCGATAACGCGGGCGCGGAGCCGCTCGGGCAGGCCAGCACCGAACCAGGCCGCCGAGGCCCCGAACAGCGCGAGGATCAGCGTCCACAAAAGCAGCGAGCCCTCATGATTCCCCCAGGTGCCCGAGACCTTGTAAAGCATCGGTTTCAGCGAATGCGAATTCGACACCACCAGCGCCACCGAGAAATCCGAGGTGACAAAGGCATGGACCAGTACCGCAAAGGCAAAGCCGACCAGCGCGAATTGCACCACCGCCGCAGGCCCGGCCAGCGCCATGAGCATATGATTGCCCCGATGCGCCCCCCAAAGCGGCAGAATGGTCTGTATCAGCGCCACCATCAGCGCCAGGATCAGGGCAAAATGCCCCAGCTCGATCAACATCTGGCTGTCTCCCTATCGGCGGGCATCCTAACCGTCCCGGTGCATGGCTCCAATACCCGGTCGCATCACCTTCCTGCGCTTATCGGTCGCGCCCCGGCTGGAATGAGGCCGCAGGAGGTGCCAGGATAGCGCAAACTCACCGGAGGCCACATGACCCGCATCATTCTTATCGGAGCCCCGGTCGATTCGGGCCAGCGCCGGCCAGGCTGCCTGATGGGCCCCCCGGCTTACCGTGTGGCGGGGCTCGCGCGCGCGATTGCCTCGGAGGGCCATGAGGTCGAAGATCGCGGCGATGTCACGGCGACGCCCTTGGCGGCGGTGCCCTGCGCCAATCCTGCCGTGGATCAGATGACCGAAACCGTCGGCTGGACCATGGCGCTGAAGGTGGCCGTGGAGGATGCGCTGAAGGATGGCGGCCTTCCGGTGATCATGGGGGGCGATCATTCCCTGGCGCTTGGCTCGGTCGCCGGAGCGGCCGCCTGGGCCGCAGCGGAAGCGCGACCGCTCTTCCTCCTCTGGCTGGATGCGCATTCGGATTTCCACACGCCCCTGACCACAACCAGCGGCAATCTGCATGGCACACCGCTGGCCTATATCAACGGGCGCGATGGCTTTGATGGCTTCCCGCCCTTCCCCGCACCGGTGCCTGCCGAGCGGATCTGCATGTTCGGCATCCGCTCGGTCGATCAGGCGGAACAGGCGGCGATGCAGGAACGCGCCATTCAGATCAACGATATGCGGGTGATTGACGAGCGCGGCATCGTGGCGCCCCTGCGGGAATTCCTCGACCATGTGCGCGCAGTCAAGGGGATGCTGCATGTCAGCCTCGATGTCGACTTCCTCGACCCCGCCATCGCGCCGGCTGTCGGCACGACCGTGCCCGGCGGCACCACCTTCCGCGAGGCGCATCTGGTGATGGAGCTGTTGCATGAATCGGCGCTGGTGACCTCGCTCGATCTGGTGGAACTGAACCCTTTCCTCGATGATCGCGGCATGACCACGCGGCTGATGGTAGATCTGGTCGGCTCGCTGATGGGCAGGAAAGTGTTCGACAGACCCACACGCACCACCTGACTTACGCCGGAAAGGGGGCGCTGCCCCCGTCCTCGCTTCGCGAGGACGCCCCCGGGATATTTAGAGACAGAAAATGAAACAGCATATTTTCTGTCCTTAAATATCCCCGCCGGAGGCTTCCCCGGCCAGGGGTCAGAGATCCCGGTAGGAATGGTCGCGCCCCTGGGGGTCGGTTACGGTCCAGCTGCCATCCCCATGGTCTTGCAGATAGCCAGGGCCAACCGGAACCTTTCCAAAGCCGCCGGGGATATCCAGCACATAGGTCGGCAGCGCTGTGCCAGAGATTCGTCCGCGCAACGCGGCCATGATCTCCTGACCCTCTTGCAGGCTCAGACGGAAATGGCCGGTTCCTTTTGCGAGATCGGGGTGATGCAGGTAATAGGGCTTCACCCGGTTGCGGATCAAAGCGCGGAAGAGCTGTTCCAGCGTGTCGGGATCGGCATTGATCCCCTTCAGGAGCACCGTCTGTGACAGGAGCGGCACGCCCGCCCGGGTCAGCCGTGCGAGTGCCGCGCTGGCGGCAGGGGTAATTTCGTCGGCATGGTTCGTATGCAGCACCAGCCAGACCACCGGGCGGATCTGCATCGCCCGCGTCAGGTCGTCGGTGATCTTCTCCGGTGCCACGACCGGGATGCGGGTATGGAACCGGATCACCTCGACACTTGGGATCTCTGCCAGCCGCGCCAGCATATCCTTCAGGCGCCGTGCGGACAGGGTCAGCGGGTCGCCGCCGGTCAGGATCACCTCCCAGATCTGCGGATGGTCGCGCAGATAGTCGAGCACGCGGACGAATTCCGCTTCCTCCAGCTGACCGTTTTCCCCCACCGCCTCGCGTCGGAAGCAAAAGCGGCAATAGACCTCGCAGATCTGGGTCGTGTGCAGGATCACCCGGTCGGGGTAACGATGCGTCAGGCCGGGCACCGGGCGATGCGCGTCATCCCCGATCGGGTCGATCAGCTCTTCCGGGAGGATGGTCAGCTCGCGCGGATCAGGGAGAAATTGCGCCCGGACAGCCTCAGATCCGATCTGCCGCATCCCGGGGCTCAGCCGCACCCGGAATTCCGCCGCGACCTGTTCGAGCTCAGCCCGTTGGGCCCCGGGGCTCAGACCCTCGCGGATCAGCCCGTCAACAGTGGTCAGCGCGCCCTGAGCCTGCGCCTTGCCGGGGTGAGACTGGTCATTCATGGCGCGGGCAATAGCCTCACCCGCGCCTCCCGGCAAGCGCGGGCTTTACTGCAGCCGCAGTTCCGCCGTCACCTTGCGCCATTCCGCCGGCCCGATCTGCCGGCGATGGGTGAAGCGCACCGAATGCAGCGGCCCCTCGATATTCGTCTGCCAGTATTCGATGAAGCGAAACAGCTCCGGGTAATCCGGCGCCAGATCATAGGTCTGCCAGATGAACGTGTTGAGCACCGACCGGTAATCCGGCATCCGGTAGAAAATCTCGGCCGTGGTGAGCCCGTAGCCTTTCAGCATGAGGCTGGTTTCGCTTTCCAGCCCCTGACCGGCCCGCCCGTCGCCAATCCGCCTGTCGCCTTCTTTCATTTCCTCTGCCTCCGTTCGTCCTCCCGTTCAGGAAAGCATGACAGAGATGAATATAAGGTCAATAAAATCAATGATCTGTCACTCACCTTGCCCCTGTGATGACAACAGAGATGGCAGGAGACCTCCCCGTCCATTGCACCGACCATTGCTCCCACCATTGCACCCAATGGCTGGTATGGTGTAACTTCTGCCCAACTAAATGCGGGCCAGGGGACATGTCCCCGAAAGGCCCGGCCGTGACAAAGAAGGCGTACCGTGTCAGACACTCCGGAAGATATTGAAAACGCAGGTGAAACTCCTGAGAAGCCGGTCTATCACGGCCCGCAGGTCGATATCACCCAGGAGATGCGGACCGCCTATCTCGACTATGCGATGTCGGTCATTGTCAGCCGCGCGATCCCCGATCTGCGCGACGGGCTGAAGCCGGTTCACCGCCGCGTGCTGTTTGCCATGCACGAAAGCAACAACACCCATGACAAGGCCTATCGCAAATCGGCCCGTCCGGTCGGCGATACGATGGGGAAATACCACCCGCATGGCGACAGCTCGATCTACGACGCGCTGGTGCGGATGGCGCAGCCCTTTAGCATGTCGCTGAAACTCCTTGATGGACAAGGGAATTTCGGCTCGATGGATGGCGATCCGCCGGCGGCGATGCGCTATACCGAAGTGCGGATGGACAAGCCCGCCGCCTTTCTGCTGGCCGATATCGACAAGGATACGGTCGACTTCCAGGACAATTACGACGGCAAGGACCGCGAGCCGACGGTGCTGCCGGCCCGCTACCCCAACATGCTGGTCAACGGCACCGAAGGCATCGCGGTCGGCATGGCGACGCGGATCCCGCCGCACAATCTCGGCGAGGTGATCGACGCCACGCTGGCGATGATAGAAAACCCGGATATCTCCATGGAATCGCTCATGGAAATGCTTCCGGCGCCCGATTTTCCGACCGGGGGTCTGATCCTTGGGCGTTCGGGCGCGCGCAAGGCCTATCTTGAAGGGCGCGGCTCGGTGATCATCCGGGCGAAGACCCATGTCGAAGAGCTGCGCAAGGACCGCTGGGCGATCATCGTCGATGAGATCCCCTATCAGGTCAACAAGGCCTCGATGATCGAGAAGATCGCCGAAGCGGTGCGCGACAAGCGGATCGAGGGGATTTCCTCTATCGCCGACGAGTCGGACCGGGTCGGCGTGCGGGTGGTGATCGAGCTGAAACGCGATGCCACGCCGGATGTGGTGCTGAACCAGCTCTGGCGGTTCTCGCCGATGCAGGTGCATTTCGGCTGCAATATGCTGGCCCTGGTGGGTGGCAAGCCCGAGACCCTGACGCTTCGGGATTTCCTGAGCCATTTCCTTGTCTTCCGTGAAGAAGTTGTTGCACGCCGCACCGCTTTCGAGCTGCGGAAAGCGCGCGAACGCAGCCATATCCTTTGCGGTCTCGCGGTCGCGGTGTCGAATGTCGATGAGGTTGTAGCGACGATCCGCTCCTCTGCTGACCCGGCCGAGGCGCGCGAGCGGCTGATGACCCGCAACTGGCCCGCGCATGATATCGCGCCCTATATCCGGCTGATCGACGATCCCGGCCATAAGATGAACGAGGATGGGACCTATAATCTCTCGGAGGCCCAGTCCCGCGCAATCCTTGAGCTGCGCCTGCAGCGTCTGACCGCGCTCGGCGTCAAGGAAGTCACCGACGAGCTGGAAGAACTTGCCGGTAAGATCAAGGATTTCCTCGATATTCTCTCGTCTCGTGATCGGATCATGGGGATCATTTCCGATGAATTGACCGAGGTGCGCTCGCTCTTTGCCGTGCCGCGCCGCACCCAGATCGCCGATTGGGAAGGCGATATGGATGATGAGGATCTGATCGAGCGCGAGGATATGGTCGTGACCATCACCTCGGGCGGCTATATCAAGCGCACGCCGCTGGCCGAGTTCCGCCAACAGAACCGGGGCGGCAAGGGTCTGTCTTCGATGCAGACCAAGGAAGACGATGTCGTCACGACGCTTTTCGTAGCGAATACGCATACCTGGCTCTTGTTCTTCACAACCTCCGGCATGGTCTACAAGCTCAAGACCTGGCGGCTTCCGGTGGCGGGCCGCAATGCCAAAGGCAAGGCACTGGTCAATATCCTGCCGATCGAACCCGGCGTCTCCATCGCCGCGCTGATGCCGGTCGATGTGCCGGAAGACGAGTGGGACAAGCTGCAAATTGTCTTCGCGACCTCGGATGGCGATGTGCGGCAGAATGATCTGTCGGACTTCACCAATGTGATGCGCAATGGCAAGATCGCGATGAAACTGCCTGAAAACGTTACACTTGTGAACGCAGCCATCGCCGATGAGAATGATGATGTCATGCTGGTGACGGCTTCGGGCCGCGCCATCCGTTTCTCGACGCAAGAGATCCGCGTCTTCAAATCGCGCGGCTCGACCGGCGTGCGCGGCATCCGCCTGAATGGCGAGGATAAGGTCGTCTCGATGTCGATCATCCGCCATTTCGAGGCAGATCCGGCCGAACGCGCCGCCTATCTGAAGCAGCGCCGCCTTGTCGCGGGTGTGACCGAAGAGATCGAGGCGGATGACGAGGAAGAGGCCGCAGCGGGCCAGCTTTCGCCCGAGCGTTATGCTGAAATGTCGGCGGCCGAGGATCTGATTCTCACCATCACAGCGCGCGGTCTCGGCAAGCTCTCGTCCAGCCATGACTACCCGGTGCGCGGACGTGGCGGCCAGGGCGTGACCGCCTTCGCCAAATCCATGCCCGGCGGGCCGCTGGTGGCCTCCTTCCCCGTCGATCTCTCCGATCAGATCATGCTCGCGACCTCGTCCGGCCAGTCGATCCGGGTGCCGGTGGACCAGATTTCTTTCCGCTCGCGGTCGGCTGGTGGCGTGAAGGTGCTGAACACCGGCGGCGAAGAAGAGGTGGTTTCGGTCGCCCGCATCGCCGAGCAGGAGGGTGTCGAGGCACCGGACATGACGGTTCCCGATACGCCATCCTCCGATACGCCGG
Organism: Paracoccus sp. IB05; assembly: GCF_016405985.1. Taxonomy (GTDB): domain Bacteria; phylum Pseudomonadota; class Alphaproteobacteria; order Rhodobacterales; family Rhodobacteraceae; genus Pseudogemmobacter. The sequence continues at coordinate 66,583 of NZ_JAEFCF010000012.1, read as the reverse complement.
CCCCTGACGTGCCGCCCGGGACCGATCCGGAATGATGTGACGGCCCGCCCCTTTGGCGGGCCGTTTCATTTTAACCTGATGGTAAATTTTCGCTGTTCCACTCGATCCGGGCAGATGGCCCGAGGGAGGAAGCGGTGCATCTCTACCATTGCCTGATCGAGCTGCGGCCAGAGGCGCGGGCCCTGGCATTCGCGGCTGCCGTTGCCGCCTGGATGGATCATCTGCGCGGCAAGGGCCTGGTGAGCGACTGGCGGCTCCTGCGTCGAAAACTGGGGCTGGCCTCGGGGCAGCATACCGATTTCCTGCTGGAGATTGAGCTGCCTGGCCTTGCCGGCCTCGACACGGCTTTCGCCGGTCTCGCCGCCACCGATGACGAGGCGCTGCGCCGTTACGACCAGATGCATGGCATGATCGCCCATGCAGATGTCGGCCTCTACCGGCCCTGGCCCGATCCTGCGCAACGCGAACGTATCGCCCTGATCTGAGGAGTTGAACTGTCGCCCTGGCAGGGCTACATCGCGAGCCATGGAAAAGCTCCACATCATCGGCGGCGGCATGGCCGGATCCGAGGCCGCCTGGCAGGCGGCCGAGGCCGGCGTCCCGGTCGTCCTGCACGAAATGCGTCCCTCTCTGGGCACTTTCGCGCATCGCACCGGCGATTTTGCCGAAATGGTCTGTTCGAACTCGTTCCGTTCAGATGATGACGAACGGAACGCCGTCGGCTTGCTGCATTGGGAAATGCAGGCGGCGGGCGGGTTGATCATGGAAATGGCCCGCCGTCACCGCCTGCCGGCAGGTGGCGCGCTTGCCGTTGACCGCGACGCCTTTTCGGCTTCGGTGACAGAACGGCTGCGCGCGCATCCGATGATCTCATTCGCCCCCGGCGAGATCCGCGCCTTGCCCGAAGACGGCCATTGGATCATCGCGACCGGCCCACTGACTTCAGGTGCTCTGGCCGAGGCAATCCGCGCCGAGACCGGGGCGGACAGCCTTGCCTTTTTCGACGCCATCGCGCCCATCGTTTACGCGGAATCGGTCGATATGTCGGTCGCCTGGCGCCAGTCGCGCTATGACAAGGGCGAGACCGAAGAGGAACAAAAGGCCTATCTCAACTGCCCGATGACGCGGGAGCAATATGAGGCTTTCATCGACGCGCTGCTCGCCGCCGAGAAAACCGAATTCCATGAAGGCGAAACGGCGGGCTATTTCGATGGCTGCCTGCCGATCGAGGTCATGGCCGAACGCGGGCGCGAGACGCTGCGCTTCGGGCCGATGAAGCCGGTCGGCCTGACCAATGAACATGATCCCGAAACCAAAGCCTATGCGGTGGTTCAGCTGCGCCGCGACAATGCGCTCGGAACGCTCTATAATATCGTGGGCTTCCAGACCAAGATGAAATACGGCGCGCAAACCGCTGTTTTCAAAATGATTCCCGGTCTTGAGAATGCTTCATTTGCCCGTCTTGGCGGCATCCATCGCAATACATTCATCAACTCTCCCACGCTGCTGGACGACCGGATGCGCCTGAAATCGCGGCCGAATATCCGTTTCGCCGGCCAGATCACCGGGGTCGAGGGCTATGTCGAATCTGCGGCAATGGGCCTGCTCGCCGGCCGTATGGCCGCGGCTGAGATTAAGGGCCAGGATCTGCCGCCGCCCCCTGCCGATACCGCGATGGGCGCGCTGATCACCCATATCACCGGTGGCGCCGAGGCGAAGACCTTCCAGCCGATGAATGTCAATTTCGGCCTCTTCCCCCCGATTGACGCCAAAGGCGGGCGCCGGGGTCGCAAGGATCGCTACAAGGCCTATACCGATCGCGCGAAAGACGCTTTCACCGAATGGCTCGGGTAACCCGCTTCGCGCCATCGCCAACCGGGCCGCTCCATCTGGGCCATGCTTTCGCCGCGCTGACCGCCGCCGCGCGCGGCGATCGCTTTCTTCTCAGGATCGAAGATATCGACACCGCCCGCGCGCGGCCCGATTATGAGGCCGCCGTTTATGAAGATCTTCGCTGGCTGGGGCTGCACTGGGAAACCCCGGTCCTGCGGCAGTCTGAGCGCCTCAGCCTGTACCATCAAGCCGTTGATAAACTGACAGAAACCGGCCTGACCTATCATTGCATCTGTACCAGGGGTGATATTCGCGCCTCTCTTTCGGCACCACAGGAAGGCGCACCTGTGATCGGGCCGGATGGACCGGTCTATCCCGGCACCTGCCGCCATGCCGGCCATCAGAACGGCGCGATCCGCCTCGATATGGCGAAAGCCATGGCGCGCGCCGGAGAGGCCACCTTCACCGATACCGGTCTCCGGCCGGGCCTTCATCGCCGCAACGCTGCGCAGATGCTCGCTGAGATCGGCGATATTGTTCTGGCGCGCCGCGACATCGGGACCTCTTATCACATTGCCGTCGTGACCGATGATGCCGCCCAGGGCATCACCGAAATCACCCGTGGCGAAGACCTGTTCGAGGCCACCTTCATCCATGCGCTCCTGATCCGCCTGCTCGGCCTGCCAGAACCGCTCTGGCATCATCACCGCCTGATCCGAGACGACAGCGGCAAACGGCTCGCCAAGCGCGATGACGCCCGGGCGCTGGCAAAATACCGCGAGGATGGCGCCACGCCCGCTGACATCCGCCAGATGCTCGGCCTGCCCATTCCCCTTGACTGAAATACTCCCGCCGGAGGCGCAGGCCAGCCTCAGCGGACCGGCTGCATCAACTCGACCTCATCCCCGGTCTCGACCCCGGTATAAAAACACGACCGCCGGTTGGTATGGCAGGCCGGTCCGGTCTGATCCACGAGCGCCAGCAGACAGTCACGATCACAATCCACCCGCAGCCCGACCAGCCGCTGCACATGGCCCGAGCTTTCTCCCTTGATCCAGAACGCCTGGCGCGAGCGCGACCAATAGGTGACCCTGCCCGTCTCCAGCGTCTTCGCCACCGCCTCTGCGTTCATCCAGGCCAGCATCAGCACCTCGCCTGTGTCATGCTGCTGGGCGATGCAGGCCACCAGCCCATTGGCATCGAATTTCAGACTGGCGGGATCAAAGCTCATGGTCTTCTCCTTGGCGCGGGCGCTCTGTCCGATTACATAGACGTCAGGCAAGGCAAGCCACAAGGGCAGCCTATCGGCAAAGGCGACTGCTATGAGCGACAGCGATCTGATCTCGCTATATTCCGGTAAGATCCTCGACCTGGCGGCGAATATCCCGCTGGCCGGGCGGCTTGCAGCGCCACAGGGCAGCGCGAAAAAGCGCTCTCCCACCTGCGGCTCGACAGTGACGGTCGATCTGACGCTGCAGGACGGAAGGGTTGCGGATTATGCGCAAGAGGTGCGGGCCTGCGCCCTCGGCCAGGCCTCTGCCGCGATTTTTGGCCGTGCCGTGATCGGGCGCAGCGCTCAGGAGCTCCATCAGGCCCGCGATGCCGTTGCTGCCATGCTGAAAGACGGTGCCGAACCGCCGCCCGCGCCTTTCGATCTTTACGCGGTGCTGACCCCCGCGCGGGAGTTCCGCAATCGTCACGCCTCGATCCTGCTGGTGCTCGACGCCGCCTGCGAAGCCGTCGACAAAGCCCGGCAGGCCTAAAAAAAACCGCCGCGCGTCGGGATGCGACGGCGGCGGAAGTCAAGCGTGTCTGGGACATGCGGGGATCTGCGGGACAGGTGCAGATCAGGGGCCTTCGGATCGGGACAGAGAAGGCCGGTGCATGTCAGGGGTCAGACCGCAGGCAGAAACTCGGATGCGCTTAACCAGCGACGGGCAGCGCGAGGGCAACAAACAAAAGCGCGAAGAGGGCGACGACGCCAAGAATATCCTCGGCCGCACGGATATCTGCGCTGCGGCGAACGGCTTTCAGTCGGGCGATCATCTTCACTTCCTCCTGCTCTCTGTTTTGTTGCCCTATTGTTCTCATATGATTCATGAGTTGTAAAGAACTAAAGTAGAACATTAGGGAACATAACAGGTATCAGGTGTTGTACCTTATGCAGAGGCTGCCTCCACGCCCCCGAATACGGGTTCAGCCAACCGTCAAAAGCCGGATCGCCCGGTCCTGATCCAGCAGCCATAGAAGATGTCGTGCCGCTTTGCCGCGCGGGCTGTCGAGCGTCGGATCATCGTGCAAAAGCTTGCGCGCATCCGATTGCGCCACCGCCATCAGCGCCGATTGCCGTTCCAGATCGGCGACGCGGAACCTGGGCAGGCCCGATTGCGCGGTGCCGATCAGATCCCCGGCACCGCGCATCGCGAGATCTTCCTCGGCGATGCGGAAGCCGTCTTCGGTATCGCGAAGGGTCTTGAGACGGCGCTCGCCGCTTTCGCTCAGCGGCGGCTGATACATCATCAGGCAGGTCGATTCCGCCGCCCCCCGACCGACCCGCCCCCGGAGCTGATGCAGTTGCGCAAGGCCAAAGGTCTCGGCGCGTTCGATCACCATGATCGAGGCATTGGGCACATTCACGCCCACCTCGATCACCGTCGTCGCGACCAGAACGCCGGTCTCGCCAGCGACAAACCGCGCCATCGCGGCATCCTTGGCCGCGGGCGGCATCTGACCATGAACCAGCCCGACCCGCCCCTCACCCAAAGCGGCGCGCAGATGGGCAAACCGCTCCTCGGCCGAGGCCAGATCAACGAGCTCGCTTTCCTCGACCAGCGGGCAGACCCAATAGGCCTGACGCCCGCCCGCCACCGCCTGGGCCAGATGAGCCACCACCTCGTCAATCCGGCTTGTGGTGACCAGCACTGTCCTGACCGGTTTGCGGCCCGGCGGTTTTTCATCCAGCACCGAGACATCCATATCGCCGTAAGAGGCCAAAGCAAGGCTGCGCGGGATCGGGGTCGCGGTCATCACCAGCACGTCCGCCGCCTCGCCCTTGGCGCCCAGCTCCATCCGCTGCGCCACGCCGAACCGATGCTGTTCATCGATCACCGCGAGACGAAGATTATGAAAAACCACGTCTTTCTGGAAAACCGCATGGGTGCCGACCAGGATCTGGATCTCTCCCGCCGCAAGAGCCGCCAGTTTGGCCGCCCGATCACTGCCCCGGTCGCGTCCGGTCAGAAGTTCCATCCGGATGCCGGCCTGGCCTGCAAGATCCGCCAGCCCCTCATAATGCTGGCGCGCGAGGATCTCGGTCGGAGCCATCAGCACACCCTGCCCGCCCGCCTCGACCGCAACCGCCAGCGCCATCAGTGCCACCAGCGTTTTCCCGGCACCGACATCGCCCTGCAACAGCCGGTTCATCCGCAAAGGCGCGGCCATATCTGCGGCGATCTCGGTGACCGCACGCTCCTGCGCGGCCGTGGGCCGATAGGGAAAGCCGGCTAAAAGCCGCGCGCGCAGGCCTCCATCGCCCCGGCTCTGCATCCCACGCCCGCGCCGCATCCGCGCCCGCGCAAGTGACAGCGTCAGCTGATGCGCGAAAAGTTCATCATAGGCGAGCCGCGCCCGGGCCGGATCTTCCGCCGCCAGATCCTGCGCGCTTGCGGGACGATGGGCCTGCGCGATCGCCGCCGACCAGGCGGGCCAGCCCTCGCGCGCCATCAGCCCGGGGTCGATCCATTCCGCCAGATCCGGCAGCCGCGCCAGCGCCGACGCCACCGCTTTTTGCACTGTTTTCTGCGTGATACCTGCCGTCAGCGGATAGACCGGCTCCCATCCCGGCAGGTTCCCCGCTTCTTCCGGGGCCAGCATGTGATCAGGATGCACGATGCGGATCGCAAAATCAGTGGCCTCGGCCTTGCCGGAAATCACCCGGCGCGCGCCCTCCGGCAGGATGCGCTGCAAGTAGTCGCCACGCGCGTGAAAGAAGACCAGCTCCAGCGCCGCGCCCTCATCGTCGCGGCACTGCACCACTGTCGGCGCCGAACGGGTGCGCCCCGGTTGATGGCGCAGCACCTCGACCGCGATGGTCACCGTTGTGGGCAAAATATAGTCGCGAATGCCGGCGCGCAGACTGCGGTCGATGCCGCTGTAAGGCAGCAGGTACAGGAGATCCTTCGGGCGGCTGACCGCCAGCCCCTCAAACGCCTTCGCGCTTTTCGCACCGACGCCGTCCAGCGTCTCCAGATCCGCGAAAAGCGGAAAGAGCGCCTCCGGACGGCTCATGCGCCGGTCTCTCCTGGCTGAGCAGCCGCCAGATCACCGATCAACACGAGCCAGCCATCCTCGTCGAGCGTGCGGATGTTCAGCTTTGCCGCTTCCTTCAGCTTGGAGCCGGCGCCGGGCCCGGCCACCAGAAGATCGGTTTTGGCTGAAACCGAACCCGCAACCTTCGCCCCGAGCGATTCGGCACGGGCCTTAGCCTCGGCCCGGGTCATTTTCTCAAGCGAGCCGGTAAAAACGACGGTCAGGCCCGCCACCGGGCTTTGACTCGCCCGTTTCGCAGGCGGCGTGATCTCTTTAAGCTGAGCTACGAGATCATCGACCGCCTGGCGTTCATGCCCGCCTGGCGCCAGCGCGGTCACCAGTGAGACCGCCAGAACCGCGCCGATCCCATCGATCGACAAAAGCTCCTGCCAGGCGGCAAGCGTCGCCGGGTCCAGCGGATCCTGATCCCAGATCACCGCACGGGCCTTTGCCGGCTGCGCCCGCCGCCCCGCAGCACGGGCGGCGATACGCTCTTCCGCCTCGGCCTCATCCGCCGCGATCTGGCGCAAAGCAGCCGGATGGGCGATGTCGATGGCGGATGCCAGGGCGGTCCAGGACTGGTAATGCCGGGCCAGATCCCGCGCGGCCACCTCACCGACATCGCGGATGCCGAGCGCGAAGAGGAAGCGTTCAAATCCGATCGTCCGGCGCTCGTCGATCGCGGCCCAGAGCTTTCTGACCGAGGTCTCGCCAAAACCATCGCGGTTTTTCAGCTTTTGCAAAGGGTTGGCGGTGTCGCGGGCCTCCAGCGTAAAGATGTCAGCCGGCGTTTTCACCGGCAAAAGGTCGTCGAGATAGAACAGCTCTACCTGTTTCGCGCCGAGACCCTCGATGTCAAACGCGTTGCGACTGACAAAATGCTTGAGCCTTTCAACGCCTTGCGCCGGGCAAATCAGCCCCCCCGTACAGCGGCGCACGGAATCTTCGGGGGCACGGATCGCCGGACTGCCGCATTGCGGACAGGTCTCAGGGAAGAGATAGGGGATCGCGCCTTCGGGCCGTTTCGCCAGATCGACATCCGCGATTTTCGGGATCACGTCACCGGCGCGGTAGACCTGGACGAAATCGCCGATCCGGATATCCTTGCCGCCGCGGATCTCTTCGCCGGCCGAATTGCGGCCATGAATATAATCCTCATTATGCAGCGTGGCATTCGAGACCACCACGCCCCCCACCGTCACCGGCACCAGTCGCGCAACCGGCGAGAGCGCGCCGGTGCGGCCAACCTGAATGTCGATGGCCTCAAGCCAGGTCCAGGCCAGTTCAGCCGGGAATTTATGCGCAATCGCCCAGCGGGGCGTGGTCGAGCGAAACCCCAGCCGCGCCTGCAGCGCCAGATCGTCAACCTTATAGACCACGCCGTCGATGTCATAGCCAAGCCCGGCCCGCAATTCACCGATATGGCGATACTGCGCCAGCATGTCCTCTGGCCCGGCACAAAGCCGCGTCAGGGGATTGGTCTGGAACCCCAGTTCCGCGAGGCGCCGGATCGCGCCCGACTGGCTGTTGGCGAGCGGCGCCGACACCTCCCCCCAGGCATAGGCGAAGAATTTGAGCGGGCGGCTCGCGGTGATCCGCGCATCGAGCTGGCGCAGGCTGCCCGCGGCCGCATTGCGCGGATTGGCGAAGGTTTTCTCCCCCAGCTCTGCCTGGCGGCTGTTCAGCGCCGCGAAATCGGCATGGGACATATAGACCTCGCCCCGCACCTCCATAATCTCCGGGGCCCCGGAAACCATATGCGGGATATCGGCAATCGTGAGGGCATTCGCGGTCACGTTCTCGCCCGTTGCGCCATCGCCCCTGGTCGCGGCCTGGACCAGCCGACCCGATTCGTAGCGCAAGGAAAGCGAGAGCCCGTCGATCTTCGGCTCTGCAGTATAGTTCACCCCACCGGAATGGTTGAGGAAAGACCGCACCCGGTCGTCGAAATCCGAGACATCGCTGTCATCGAACGCATTTTCGAGACTGAGCATTGCGACGCGATGCGAAACCTTGCCAAACCCTTCCGCCGGCGCCGCGCCAATCTGATCACTGGCGCTGTCAGCCCGTTTCATCGCGGGAAAGCGCGCCTCGATCGCCGCATTGCGGCGCTTCAGCTGATCATATTCCGCATCGCTGATCACCGGAGCATCTTCGGCGTGATAGGCATGATTCGCGCCGGCAAGCTGTTGCGCCAGCACATTCAGCTCGGCCAGGGCCTCTGCTTCACTGAGATCTTCGACTGCTCTGGCTTCCATTGCCCCCTCCGCCCGGCTCGGCCCGAACCTAGGACCTGACCATCAGGAGGTAAAGCACCTCACGCGCCTGGCACCGGCTCAGCCGTGCCGAACCCCGTCACTCCGCGAGCGCAGGACAGCGGCCTTGCCCGGGCAAATCTGGTGCGTGCCCGATCAGGCCGTTGCCGCGAGCCGTCCGTCGCTGCGGTCCCCTTCCGGATCGCGCAGCACATATCCGCGCCCCCAGACGGTCTCGATATAGCTTTCGCCGCCGGTGGCTTCGCTCAGTTTCTTGCGCAATTTGCAAATAAACACATCAATGATTTTAAGCTCCGGCTCATCCATGCCGCCATAAAGATGATTAAGAAACATCTCTTTTGTCAGAGTGGTTCCCTTGCGCAGCGAAAGCAGCTCAAGCATCTGATATTCCTTGCCGGTCAGATGAACGGCCTTTCCTTCGGATTCAACGGTTTTGGCATCGAGATTAACCGTGATCAGCCCGGTCCGGATCGTGGACTGGCTATGTCCTTTTGAGCGGCGGATGATCGCATGGATCCGCGCCACCAGTTCTTCGCGATGGAAAGGTTTGGTCAGATAATCATCGGCGCCAAAGCCAAAACCCCTGAGTTTGCTCTCGGTATCGTCCGATCCGGACAGGATCAGGATCGGCGTTTCCACCCGCGCGAGCCTGATCTGGCGCAGAACCTCATGCCCGCTCATATCAGGCAGATTGAGATCAAGCAGGATCAGGTCGTAATCATAGAGGCGGGCGAGATCTATCCCATCCTCGCCCATATCGGTGCAATAGACATTCAGGTTGGCATGGGTCAGCATCAGTTCGATACTGCGCGATGTTGTTGGATCGTCTTCGACAAGTAAAATACGCATATGGAAATCTCCGGTCCGGGCTGTCAGGTCATTTTCGTTAACGACACTCGCATCCCCTGGTTAATGCATGGTTACCACGCACAGATTGCCAGAGAGAAATTCCAATACAATCTAAAGTTGTCTGAATTTTTGAATAGACGTCACTTTCAGCGCCTTCTCTCCGTGTTTTTCCACAGCGTCACACCAAAGCCGGAATTCCTCTTCTGACAGCGAATATCGCTCCCGCGCCTCTTCGGCCGTAATCAGCCCATGGGCCACAGCCCGTACAACCGTCGCCTTGCGGCTGGCAACCCAGCGGCTCGTCTCTGGCGCGGGCAGATCCGCCCGGGTCAGAATGGAGCCATCCGGCAAGGTCACCTGCCTCGGGCCGTCAACTCGTCTGAGATACATCGCGGTTTCCGTTCGCTGTCTGGTTCAGGCAGATTTGACCAGTTACGCTTAAACATTGCTGAACCCGCACCTTGAGAGTAGGAAAGATTTTCATATATTCCGGACTAATCCGGATCCGTTCCCCATCGGCGACCCTCCCATGCCCCGACACTGCCATGCCCTTTGATACCAGGCTCAACTCGCTCGGCTTTGACCGGGCCCCACAAGATACCCGCGTGGTCGTCGCCATGTCGGGCGGCGTCGACAGCTCTGTCGTGGCGGCGATGCTGAAGGAAGAGGGCTATGATGTCGTCGGCGTGACGCTCCAGCTCTATGATCACGGGGCGGCGCTGGCAAAGAAAGGCGCCTGCTGTGCCGGGCGCGACATCCATGACGCGCGGCGGGTGGCCGAGACAATGGGCTTCCCGCATTATGTGCTGGATTACGAGAACACCTTCCGCGAGGCGGTGATCGAGGAATTCGCCGAGGCCTACCTGGCTGGCGCCACCCCTGTGCCCTGCATCCGCTGCAATGAGCGGGTGAAATTCAAGGACCTGCTCGCCACCGCGAGAGAGCTGGACGCTGATTGCATGGCGACCGGTCATTACATCCAGCGCAAACTGGGCGGCGCCGGGCCGGAGCTGCATTCGGCCGCCGATCCGAATCGCGATCAGAGCTATTTCCTGTTCTCGACCACGCCGGAGCAGCTCTCTTACCTGCGCTTCCCGCTGGGCCATCTGCAGTCCAAGGCAGAGACCCGGGCCCTGGCGACAAAATATGGTCTGCCGGTGGCCGACAAGCCCGACAGCCAGGACATCTGTTTTGTCCCGAACGGCAATTATGCCAGCGTGATCGAGAAGCTGCGGCCCGATGCGGCCTCGCCCGGCGAGATCGTCGATCTCTCGGGCCAGGTGCTGGGTGAGCATCGTGGCGTGATCCATTACACGATCGGTCAGCGCAAAGGTCTGGGGATCGGGGGGCTCGGCGAGCCGCTTTATGTGGTGAAGCTTGATGCGGAAAACCGCCGGGTTATCGTCGGGCCAAAAGAGGCGCTCTCGACCCGGGTGATCCCGGTGCGGGAAATCAACTGGCTGGGCGATGCGCCGTTTGAGAGCCAGCCGGAATGGCATGTGCTGACAAGGGTGCGCTCCACCCGCGCGCCGCGCCCGGCAATCATCCGACCGGTCTCTGCGACAGAAGCCGAAGTGGAGCTGATCGAGCCGGAAGATGGCGTCAGCCCCGGCCAGGCCTGCGTATTCTATGCCAACGAGGGCAGCCGCATCTATGGCGGCGGCTGGATCTGGCGCGGGCGCTGAACAGAGAGGGGGCACTGCCCCCTCGGCTCCATAAGGAGCCTCACCCCCGGGATATTTAAGGACAGAAAATAGCAAACAGATTCATTTTCTGTCCTTAAATATCCCCGCCGGAGGCATGCGCGTCAGCGCAGTTGCGCGGCATCAAACCGCAAAAACGTCTGAACAGAGCGCGCGGCGCGCAACCCGGGGGCCTCCCTGCCATGACCGAGCCGCTCCATTGTCAGGCGCATTGCTGCCTCCTGCCCTTTTGATTTTCCCGAAAGAAGCGCGGTCAGCGCCGGGATAAGCTTTGGCGCGCGGCAATCGCGGCCGATGAATTCGGGCACCGTCCGGGTCCCGGAGACGAGATTGACGAGGGTCACGGTATCGATCCGGATCATCCGCCGCATCAGCCAGAGCGTCAGCGGCGCCATGTCATAGGCGATCACCATCGGGCAATCCTGCGCCGCCAGTTCCAGGCTGACCGTGCCGGATGCGGCCAGTGCGGCATCTGCTGCGGCGAAGGCAGCAGTGCGGGTTGCGACATCGGGGGACCGGAGGATGACCGGCGCGCCGGCCCAGCCTGCAACCGCTTCTGACACGACCGGCATCAGATGGGTCGGCGTTGGCAGGATCACCCGCAGGCCAGGGCATGACGCGGCCAGGCCAGCAACCGTTTCGCCAAACGGCGGCAGAAGCCGGCTGACCTCGCCCCGGCGCGATCCGGGCAGAACGGCAAGCAGCGGCGCATCGGGGGCAATGCCATGCGCGGCACGGAATGCCCTTGCCTCTGCCGCGCTGGCCACCGGTTCAGAGACCACCGGATGGCCCACAAAATCGCAGCTCATCCCGGCGGCTTCCATATAGGGCGGCTCAAAGGGTAAAAGCGCCAGCACATGATCGATCACCCCCGCCATCTTTGCGGCGCGGCCCGGGCGCCAGGCCCAGACAGAGGGCGCGACATAATGGATCGTGGGGATTTCCGGCGCGGCCTCTTTCACAATCCGCGCCACGCGCAGGCAGAAATCCGGGCTGTCGATGGTGATCAGGGCCGCCGGTCGCTCAGCCAGCACCAGGTCAGCGCATTGCCGGATCCGCCGTTTGAGATGGAAATATTTCGGCAATATCTCGGCAATGCCCATGACCGAGAGCTCTTCCATCGGAAAGGCGCTTTCCAGCCCCTCGGCCTGCATGGCCGGCCCACCGACCCCTTCGAACCGCGCCTCGGGCAGCAGCGCCTTCAGCCCGGCCATCAGCGCGGCCCCGAGCCGGTCGCCCGAGGGCTCTCCGGCGATCAGGATGAATTTCACGCGGGTTCTCCGGGCTGACGGGCCCAGAGGAAAAGCCCTGCCTCCCGCGCCGCCGCCTGCATTGCGGGCAGGTCGAGGCAGATCACGCCGCCGGCCTCCCAGACAATGCCGCCCAGACCGGCCTGAGCGACCTGAGCCACGGTGACCGGCCCAAGCGCCGGCAGATCAATACGGCGGTCCTGCAGCGGTTTTGGCGCCTTATAGAGCAGCCCGCGCCCGCGCGGGGCCTCGGGTCGCAGCCCGGCAGGCAAGGCAGCCACGCCCGCCAGCATCGCGTCGGTCCCGGCCAGTGTCTCGGTCGCAAGGCAGAGCCCCTGTTGCACGACACAGCCCTGGCCAACATCGACCCGGCCAAGCGCCTCGGCGATCAGCGCGGCGCGCGCCGCATCCTGGCGGTCGCGGGGCTGAACCTCGCCGGCATAAAACCCGGCTTGCGGCACCAGAGCGGGCGCAAGACCGGAGGCGCCGATCACCGAAAACCCGTCTTCTTCAAACAGCGCGATCACTTCGCGCAACGTCGCATCATCGCCCTGGGCCAGGGAGGCCATCAGACGCGGCACGATACCGGCGGTGATCGGGTCAAACAGCGCCGGGTCAAGCCGCGGGCGCTGCACGGCGCCGGCGAAACAGACGGCGGTGATCCCCGCCTCATGCAAAGCGGCAAAGAACGGGTAGAGGCGTTCGATCCGGAAGGTCAGATCGGGCACCAGCCCTTCGGGGGGGAACCCATCCAGCGTGGCCACAAAAGGGCGCATGGGCGCCGCCTGCGCCAGCGCGGCAGGCAGCGCACCACGCCCGGCAATGATCGCGACGCTCATTTCGCGCCTTTCGGCGTCAGGAACGACCGGTCGCTGGCCGAGAGGATGAACTCGCTGATCTCGCGCACATGGACGGCGTCGAAATCTTCCGCGAGACGCTCGGCGCGGTCATGGAAGGTGCCCTCGCCCTGGGCCAGCATCTGGAAGGCGGCGCGCAGCTGGGTGATTTCGGCCCGGGTGACGCCGCGCCGCTTCAGCCCGACAAGGTTCAGCCCGTCCAGCTCGCCGCGCGGGGCCTGGACGAGGCCATAGGGAATCACGTCATTGGTGACCATCGTCACCGCGCCGATGATCGCGCCGCGCCCGATGCGGACAAACTGGTGGATCCCCGACAGACCGCCGATCACCACATCATCGCCGATATGGCAATGACCGGCGATGGCGACATTATTCGCCATCACCACCCGATTGCCGACAATCGCATCATGGCCGATGTGGACGCCGGTCATCAGCAGGCAATCATCGCCAACGCGCGTCACTCCGCCACCGCCTTCGGTGCCGGTGTTCAGCGTGGCGCCTTCGCGGATGCGGCAGCGGGCGCCGACTTCCAGCCGGGTGCGCTCGCCTTTAAATTTCAGATCCTGCGGCACCTCGCCTACGCTCGCAAAAGGCCAGATTGTGGTTTCTTCGCCGATATCGGTCCAACCGGTAACAACGGCATGGGATTTCAGCTCGACCCCGCGCTGCAATGTAACCTCGGGGCCGACCACGCTGAACGGGCCGATAAAGCAATCAGGGCCAATCACGGCGCCGTCATCGATCACGGCAGAAGGGTGGATGACGGCGGTTCCGTGAATGGACATGGATCAGGCCTTTGGCAGGTCGAACATTGCGGTGAATTCAGCCTCACAGGCCAGCTCACCATCGACCGTGGCGCGGCCCGAGAATTTCCACACTTTGCCGCCGCCACGCAGCGCTTTCACATGCAGTTCCAGCACATCACCCGGCACCACTTTGCGGCGGAATTTCACACCGTCGACGCCCATGAAGAACACTTTCGCATTCTTGTCGACCAGATCCATCGAGAGCCCCACCAGCACGCCCGAGGTCTGTGCCATCGCCTCGATGATCATCACACCGGGGAAAATCGGCATGCCCGGGAAATGGCCGGTGAATTGCGGCTCGTTATAGGTGACGCATTTCACGCCGACGCAGGATTCGTTGATCACCACATCGCGGACCTTGTCGATCAGCAGAAACGGGTAACGATGCGGGATAATCCGCTGGATCAGATCCAGATCGGCATTGGTGACGGCCCTGGCTTCCGTATTGGCATCCATCTGGCGCATCCTCCTCCTGTCACATAGGGCTGAAATCCGCAGCGGTTTCGCGCGGTTTTCCGACTGCTACCAAGTTGACAGCTGCGGGGCAAGTTCCGGCGAACAGCGCCGGCAAAGAGCGCCCAGGACGCCCGCCCCGGTTCGGCTTTCACGGTGCAGGCGCAGCTGTCCCGGCTGCTGGATCCTGAACCGGCGCAGGCACGGGGTCTGAACCGCCCTCTGCGCCCTGCCCTTCGCCCTTTCCATCCGCCGGAGCGGCCACGGGCGCCGGCAGACGCTGATCCATCAGGGCAATCGCGCGCTGCGTCACATCCGCCGAGGAACGCGAGAGAATCAACACATCATCGCCAATGATCGCCACTGCGCCATATTCATCCAGCAATTCCGCCATCAGCGGCACAGAGAGGTCGACAAATACCTTGCGATCCTCGTCCAGCTTGCGATTGATCGCGCGCACTTTCGCATCCTGCGACTGGCGGAAATCCTCGACCTTGGTGTCGAAATCGCGCGCCAGAACCGAGAATGCCTCGGCTGTCATGCCGGCGCGCTTGCCCGTCAGGTCTCGCTCTTCCTGTTCCAGCGCGGCCTCGATGGCGCGGTTCTCGGCGCTGACTTCGGCGGCAGCCTGTTCTGCCGCTTTCGTTGCAGCCCTCCCCCAGGCGGATTTCTCAAAGAGCTCCGCCTGGTTGAGGGTCAAAAGTGCGAAACTCTCGCCCTTGCCAGATGGGTCCGTGCCAACACTGCCCGTGGCAGCCTCGCCCGCAGCCGTGTCGGGGGCCGTCTCTGCCCCTCCGGATGCCGCAGGGGCTTCGGCGTCTTGCGCAAAAGCCACGCCAGCCCAGACCGGCAGCAGTGCCAGACCCGCCAGCATCATCCCCCGGAGCGCCGGCGCCGCCATCTCAGAACTTGGTCGAAACGGTCAGGTCGAAGGACTGCGTTTTATCGTAGTCTTCCTTCTTGAGCGCCTTGGCAAAGTTGAAGCGCAGCGGCCCCACCGGCGTATCCCAGAGCACCGAGACACCGACCGCAACACGCGGCTTGAAACTGTCATCGATGGTCCCGGCAAGGCCGGCTTTGTCGGTAAGGCTCCAGACCGAGCCGATATCGAGGAAGGCAGCCCCCATGATGCCATATTCCTCAGGCAGGCCGACCGGGAATTCCGATTCGAACCGCGCCACTGCAAAGACATTGCCGCCGAGTGCATCTTCGAGATCGGTGCCGTCACGCGGGCCGATCCCGTTGGGCTCAAAGCCACGCATCTTGCCACGCAGGAAGAAGCGGTCGGTCACGCGGGTGCCGGTATCGCCAAGATCCTGAAGATGCCCGGCTTCGAAAATCGCCCGAATCGTGACTTCCTCATTCCAGATCTTCTGCTCGCCCATGGCGAAAAGCGTTGTGGTGAGGAATTTGGTATCGCCGCCAAGCCCGCCGATATCCTGGCCAAAGCGGAACAACAGGCCGCGCGTCGGATCAAGCCCGGTGATGCGGCTGTCATATTCATAGGTATAGCCGATAGACGACGAGGTCAGCGCGCCGCGGCTGACTTCGTCCTTCAGGATCGGCGAACGCAGCGAGATCGGCGTCGGCGGAACGGTACTGTTGTCGTATTCATCCGCGTCGAGATCGAAGATATCGTCCCGGCTGAGCCGGTAACGCAGGCTGAGACGTGACTGCTCGCCCAGCGGGAAGCCAAGCGAAAGCGAGAAGCCGGCGCTGCGGGTGTTGTAGAGCGCATAATCCGAATCGGTGGTGCGGTAGAACAGGCCGAAGGAAAGGCTCAGATCGCGGCCGAACAGCGAAGGCTCGGTGAAAGAGAAAGACGAGCTTTGATTGTCCGAGGTGGTTGCGACACTGGCCGCAATCGACTGGCCACGACCAAGGAAGTTCGATTCCGAGAAATTGACCGAGATCCCGGCCCCGGATTCCACCGAATAGCTCAGACCAAAGCCAAGCGAACCGGTCGGCTGTTCATCGACATCGACATTCACGACCACCTGGTCCGGCGCCGAGCCCGGTTCCGCATTGACCCGCGCATCCGAGAAGAAGCCGAGCGCGCGGATCCGTTCCGCCGACTGACGGATCTCGCGCTGGTTGAAGGGGTCGCCTTCAACGCTGCGGAACTGACGGCGGATGACTTCATCCAGCGTGGTGGCATTGCCTTCGATATCGATACGTTCGACGAAAATCTTCTCGCCACGCACCACCGCGAATTCGATATTGACACGCTGATTGCGGTCATCCCGGGTGATACGGGGTTCGACGCGAACGAAATTCAGCCCTTTTTTCAGGGCGAGGTTTTCCATCCGGGCGATATTGTTGTCGATCAGCGCCGGGCTCCAGGTCTGGCCCGCCCGGATCTTCTGCACCGCCGCGAATTCGGCGGCATCGACGCCTTCGATCTCGGACACGGTAGAGATCGCGCCGATGGAATATTGCTGGCCTTCCCGGATGGTGAAGGTCACGAAGCTTGCATCGCGTTCGCGCGAGACTTCAGCCGAAGCGTCAAGCACCTGGAAATCGATATAGCCGCGCGAGCGGTAGAATTCGGTCAGGAGCTGCTTATCGACGTCGATCCGTTCCGAGACATAGGTGTCGCGCTGGATGATCTGGCGCAAAAGCCCCGCCTGTTTGGTCTGCAGGACCTGGCGCAGCCGGCGGTCCGAGAAGGCGCGGTTCCCGACAAAGGAAAGCTGCTCGATCTCGACCACTTTGCCCTCGGTGATCTCGAACACCAGATCGACCCGGTTGCCATCGCGACGGATGACCTTGGGGTTGATGGTCGCGGCGATACGGCCCCGCTGGCGGTAGACCTCGGCCAGGGTTGCGGCATCGGCTTCGGCCGTCGAGGGCGAGAAGACGTGACGCGTCTGCGACTTGACCAGTTTCGCGAGGTCTTCGTCCTTGATGCGCTTATTGCCCTCAAAGCTGATCACATTGATGAAGGGATATTCCTTCACTTTGATCACGAGCGTATTGCCCTGGGGAACGATCTCGACCGTCTCAAAAAGGCCCGAGCCATTGATCCGCTGATAGGCGTCATTCAGCGCCCCGGCCGAAACCTCCTGGCCGCGGCTGATCCCTGCATAAGACAGGATGGTAGAGGCATCGACGCGCTCATTGCCTTCGACCTTCACCGCTGAGAAGGCGAAAACCTGGGCGAAGGCGGGCTTCAGCCAGACCGGCGTCGTGGCCACCGATCCGAGCAGAACCGCAGTCACAAGCGTGACCCCGGCAACCCTTTTGCGGCCACCGGCAATACCACTGGCGCGCTGCTGTTTCCGGATCGAGCTTTTCACCATGACCTGCCACGCGCTCCGCAGTAGAAATTTCCCTGTGTCTGACTAACGACAAAGCCGGCCCTTGTCAAAAGCCTGCGGTCCTTGTGGATAAGTCTGGCAGATATAGTATGTCGCCCCGCTGATCGCCGCAGACGAGACGGGCGACTGAAGGGCAGCACAGCCCGCAGGAAGCTGCGGCCAGAGCAAATGTACCGATATGCGGCGAAATCGGCAGAAATACGCGCCCGGACCGGGGGATTCCCGCCGCCTTCCCCGCCGTCTGACAGGTAAAAAAGCGAAAACCCGGCACAAAAGAGCCGGGTTCAGGTCGGTTTGTTACCTATGGCACAAAATCGTTGAGCAGTCAGCAAGCGGCGGAAATCTGCCTGGCGCGGACCACGTTGCGTCGCCTCAGGGCGTGATTTGCAGGGGTGCCGCGTAATAGCCCAGAATGGCGGATCCAAGAAACGCCCCGGCAAGAAGACCCACCACAATCGTTCCCATGGTGAAAATACGATCGAAATTGATCCTGGCGAGCAGGACAAGACCCGGGAAATTGCGTTCAACCATCTGCATAGCATCACCTCGTGTTAGGCAGAGGGATAGGCCGCGAATCTGGCGAGACTAAGGCGCAAATCGCGCAAGATCCGGCGGTGCCGGGAAAACCCTCCCCTGCCACCGCCGTTGCGACCGCCGCCCATGTCAGACACAGGTGACATCATTCCACAGGGCAAAGGCCATCAGCGACAGAAGCAGTGTCAGCCCCACCGTCATCAGAACCCGCAGCGCCCCGTCCGAGGGCGGCTTGCCCGTCACCGCCTCAAAGGCGTGGAACACAAGATGCCCGCCATCCAGCACCGGAATCGGCAGGAGGTTCAGGATCCCGACCCCCAATGACAGCACTGCGAGCATGCTCAAAAAGCCCATGGTCCCGGTTTTGGCCGCATCTCCCATGGTTTCGGCCATGCCGATCACGCCCGACATATTGCAGGTCGAGATCTGCCCGACGATCATATGCCACAGGCCCGAGAAAGTGGTCGTGGTCATGTTCCACATCGCGCTGGCGGCGGTTGTGACCGCCTCCCAGACGCCGGCCGGGCGGCTCGCGGGTTCAAAGGTCATGCCGGAAAAGGCCCCGAGCAGCCAGCGGGTCTCGAAACCGCCGCCATCAGCCGCCGCGCGCGGCACATCGCGCGAACGCGGCGTCAGCTCCAGATCAAAGGTGCGGCCATCGCGCCAGACCGTCAGCGGCAGGGTGCGGCCATTCGAGCCGCGCACGATATCCGCCAGATCCTCAAACGCATTGATCTCCTTGCCATCGGCCCTGACCACCACGTCCCCGGCCTGAAGACCAGCATCAATCGCGGCCGATTTCACCTGCACGCCGCCCATCAGACCGGGCTGCGGATGCGGCGCCATCAGCGTCAGCTCCTGCCCCTGCCGCTCGACGCGGAATTCCACCTTGGCTGTGCGCGGCAAGGCCCGCAGCGCTTCGCCAAAGCTCTTATTGTCCGGGGTGGCACGCCCGCCAAGCGCCAGAATGACATCGCCCTCCTGCAGCGTCTGCACCCCGGGCACCGGCACCAGCCTGCCCACGATAGGCCGGTCCAGCGACATGCCGTTGAGCAACACGGTGCCCAGCAGGATCGCGAAGGTCAGAATGAAATTCGCCACCGGCCCCGCCAGCACGGTCGAAGCCCGCGCCCAGAGCGGTGCCCCCGCCATCGTATGGCGGCGTTCGGACGCGCTCAGCCCCGAGGGCACTTCGGACCGGACAGAGGCCGCATCGGCATCACCGAGGAATTTCACATAGCCGCCAAAGGGAATCGCCGCGATCTGCCAGCGTGTGCCGCGCTTATCAACGCGCGACAGCAGCACCGGCCCGAATCCCAGCGAGAAGACCTCGGCATGAATCCCCGACCAGCGCCCGATGATGTAATGGCCATATTCATGGATCGCCACGATGATCGAAAGCGCAACAATGAAGAAGACGACCGACCAGGCGGCCCCCGTGACAAATCCGAGGATATCCATAAATCAGCCGTTCCTTATGCCTGTTCGTCTGCTTTTCGTCTGTTTGTCTGCTTTTTCGTCAGACCGCGTATTTCAGACCGCGCGCGCGGGCTCTGCTGCAATCTCTGCCGCGCGGATCCTTGCCAGATGGTCCATTGCGAGCACATCCTCAAGAGAGCCTGCGTCTTTGTGAAGGCCGGAATCTGACGAAAGCCTGGTCAAAGTCGCCTCGACCAGCCGCGCCATATCCATGAAGCCGATCCTGTCCGCGAGGAAAAGATCCAGCGCGATCTCTTTTGCGGCATTGAAGGCGGCACCGGCAAGGCCGCGGGTCTCCATCACTTCGCGCGCCAGCCGCAGGGCCGGGAAACGGGTCTCATCGGGCGCCTCGAAACTCAGCCTCGCCAGTTTCGCGAGATCAAGCCGCGCCACCGGCAGCGCCGCGCGCTCGGGCCAGTTCAGCGCATAGCCGATCGGGTGACGCATATCCGGCACGCCCAGATGCGCCATCACCGCGCCATCCTGAAAGCCGACCATTGAATGGATGATGCTTTCGCGGTGGATGATCACCTCGATCTGATCGGGCCGGACGCCGAAGAGCTCGCGCGCCTCGATCACCTCAAGCGCCTTGTTGAACATCGAGGCGGAATCGATGGTGATCCGCTGCCCCATCGACCAGTTGGGATGCGCCAGCGCCTCGGCCACGGTCGCGCTCTCCAGCCGCGCCAGCGGCCAGTCACGCAAAGCCCCACCCGAAGCGGTCAGGATGATGCGGTCAATCGTGTCGGTCTTTTCCCCGGCAAGGGCCTGAAAAATCGCCGAATGTTCGCTGTCGACCGGCAGGATATGCCCGCCGGTCTCACGCATCCGCCGCATCATAAGCGGGCCGGCGGCGACCAGGCTTTCCTTATTCGCAAGTGCCAGCGTGGCACCGGCCTCAAGCGCGGTAAGGCCCGGAACCAGCCCCGCCGCCCCGATGATCGCATTCACCGTCAGGCTGACAGGGCGCGCAGCGGCCTCGCGGATCGCCTCCGGCCCGGCGGCGGTCGCGATCCCGCTGCCGGAAAGTGAATCGCGCAGATCCCGCAGCAGCCCGGGTTCGGAAGTCACCACGATTTCAGGCCTGAGCGCCCGCGCCTGTTCGGCCAGGAGCGCGATATTGCGCCCGCCGGTCAGCGCGGCGACGGCGAATGCGCCCTCGCCCGCACGGGTCACAAGGTCAATGGTCTGGGTGCCGACCGAGCCGGTCGCACCAAGGATGGATATCTTGCGCAAGACCTTACTCCGTTACGTCAAGCGGCAGGCTGTCCGCCATCGTCGCAACATCGCCGGGCGTGGGCAGGAAATGCAGCCCGAGATTGAGGATCACCGCCAGAACCGAGGCAAAAGCCAGCGCATCGAACCGGTCCAGCAATCCGCCATGGCCCGGGATCAGGTTCGAGGCATCCTTGACCCCTGCCCGCCGTTTGATCGCCGATTCCGCAATATCGCCCAGCTGCCCCGCGAAAGCGATCAGAGGCGAGACCCACAGAACAGCCGCGCCAAAGCCCGCATAATGCCAGAAGCCAAAGCCCACCAGCGCCGCCCCGATCCAGCCCGCCACCGTGCCGGACCAGGTCTTTTTCGGGCTGATCTTCGGCCAGAATTTCGGCCCGCCGAGGATGCGCCCCGCGAAATAGCCCAGCACATCCGAGGCAACCACCACCGACAGGAGCCAGGCAATAGCCACCACCCCATGCGTATCGCTGCGCAGGATGATCAGCGCCATCGCCGTCACCACGATCACCAGCGCATAGGGGCCGAAGGCCAGAATATCGCGGCGCGGCGTCAGCACCCCGATCAGCGAGGGCAGCAAAAGAAATGGCAGTGCCCAGGGCAGCGTGATCCCCATGACCAGCACCACAGCCGTGAGGGCCCCGAGCAGGATCGAGGCATCAAACCCCTGCCCGCGCGTCATCCGCGCAAGTTCCCACATCATCAGCGCCGAAGAGATCACCGCAAGCGCGAGAAACCAGATCCCGCCAAGCCAGATCGCAAACCCTCCCACCGCCAGCATGACAATGGCCGAAAGGATACGCGGTGCCAGATCCCCCCATCTTGCCGATTTTTCGCCTGCGGATTTTGAGGTCATGGTTTTGCTCCGCCGAACCGGCGCTCCCGATTGCCGAAACGCGAAAGAATCGAGGCCAGTTCGTCCGGCGTGAAATCGGGCCAGAGCGTTTCGGTGAATTCATATTCCGAATAGGCCGCCTGCCAGACGAGAAAATTCGACGTGCGGGTCTCGCCCGATGTGCGGATCACCAGATCCGGATCGGGCACATCGCCGGTGTCGAGCGCATGGGAAAACGCGGCATCAGTCAGGTCGGCGGGGTTGAACCGCCCCTCGGCCGCCTCGGTCGCGATCCGGCGCGCGGCGCGCAGGATCTCGTCCCGGCCGCCGTAATTGATCGCAACGATCAGGTTCAGTCGCGTGAGATGCGCGGTCTTGGCCTCGATCCCCGCCATGAGACGTTGCAGCTTTGGCGCCAGACGCGAGCGGTCGCCGATAAAGCGCAACCGCACGCCTTCGCGCGCAAGGGCTGCCGCCTCGCGCTGGATGAAATGCGCGAAGATCCCCATCAGACCAAGGACTTCCTCGGTCGAGCGCTTCCAGTTCTCCGTCGAGAATGCATAAAGCGTCAGCCAGCGCAGCCCCATATCCGGCGCCGCACGGACAATTTCCCGCACCCGTTCCGCGCCCCGGCGATGCCCGACCAGACGCGGCCAGCCGCGATTGGTCGCCCAGCGGCCATTGCCGTCCATGATGATCGCAACATGGCGCGCCGCCCCAGCACCTGCCTGCGCCAGATGCGCCTGCGCGGCCGCATCAGGGCCAGATATGGCGGTGCCAGATCCGGAAATGCCAGACCCCGAAATGCGGGGCCCTGCAGCATCGGGGGTTTTAGCGGCGACCATGCGCGGCTCCTCCCGAAGGATCAGACCTGCATGATCTCCGCCTGTTTGGTCTCAAGCGTCTGGTCGATCAGCTTGATATGCTTGTCGGTCAGCTCCTGGACCTCGTCTTCCCAGAACTTCTGGTCGTCTTCCGAGAGCGAGTTCTTCGTCTTGGCTTTCTTGATCTGATCCATACCGTCACGGCGCAGGTTGCGGATCGCAACCTTGGCATGTTCGGCATAGGAGCCGGCGACTTTGGTCAGCTCGCGGCGGCGTTCCTCATTCAGCTCGGGGATCGGCAGCATGATGATCGGACCATTGGTCTGGGGATTGATGCCCAGACCGGATTCGCGGATCGCCTTTTCCACCTTATTGATCATGCCCTTGTCCCAGACGTTGATCGTGACCATGCGCGGCTCGGGGACGTTGACGGTGCCAAGCTGGTTGATCGGCGTCATCTGGCCGTAAGCATCCACCATGATCGGCTCCAGCATCGCGCCGGAGGCACGGCCGGTGCGCAGGCTGGCAAATTCGACCCGCAGAGAGGCGATCGCCCCTTCCATGCGGCGAATGAGATCATCGGTGTCGAGCATGAACTCTTCGTTCGACATCTGGCATATTCCTCAGGCTGGCCCGCGCGGGAGGCGGGGAAATCTGGTTTCCTATAGGACAAAGATGGCCCGGGGTATAGAAGCTTGTGGCATGGAATGCCGCCCGCGACCGGGACCTGCGCGGAAATTCCCTCTGCACCGGTGTGGCGCGGGCGGTTTCTCTGCGCCCTCTGTCCTGATGCGCTGCGGCCTGTCCCCGCCTCATGCGCCAGCACAGCCAGCCGACAGGCAGAGCGTCGGTCACGGTGGCGCTGAAACAATGCGTCTGAAGGCCCGGACCCGGCTGAATAACCGGCCAGGAAACGGGCGGTCCCTGACATTCACGTCGAAATATAGGGACCGCCCCGGGTAAATTTACACGAAGACCGAGATATCTCAGCCCTTTGCATTCACCAGCGTATAAGTGCCCTCGCCGGCAAGGATGGTACGGAAGCCGCCCGGCTCGTCGAGCGAGAAGACGATGATCGGCAGATCATTGTCGCGGGCCAGCGCGATCGCGGTTGCATCCATCACGCCGAGATGTTTTTCCAGCGCCTCGTCGTAAGAGACGGTCTCGTAGCGTTTGGCATCCTCGTGTTTTTTTGGGTCTTTGTCATAGACGCCATCCACCTTGGTGCCTTTGAACACCGCCTCGCAGCCCATTTCATTGGCGCGCAATGTCGCAGCCGTATCGGTGGTGAAATAGGGGTTGCCGGTGCCGGCGGCGAAGATGCAGACGCGTTTCTTCTCGAGGTGGCGGACGGCGCGGCGGCGGATATAGGGCTCGCAGACCTGGTCCATCGGGATGGCTGAAATCACCCGGGTGAAGACGCCGATCTGTTCCAGCGCCGATTGCATCGCGAGCGCGTTCATCACCGTGGCGAGCATGCCCATGTAATCGGCGGTGGTGCGTTCCATCCCCTGCGCCGAACCGGCGAGGCCGCGGAAGATATTGCCGCCGCCGATCACCATACAGATCTCGACGCCGAGCTCCTGCACCGCTTTGACTTCCTGCGCGATACGCGCGACCGTGGGCGGATTGAGGCCGAAGCCCTGGTCGCCCATCAGCGCCTCCCCCGAGATTTTGAGCATCACGCGGGAATATTTCACCGCCGAGGCCGTGACTGGCCCTGGCTTTGTGCTTGCGCTGGACATGGGAATCCCCTGGTCTTGTTCTGATTTTGAAGTTGCGCGCAAAATGGTCCAAAAGCGGACCGGGATCAACCGGGGTTGCGGCGGATCCGCACAGGCGCGAAAGGGGGCGCGAAATGGGGCGCTGCCCCCATCCCGGCAAAGCCGGGATTCCCCCGGAGTATTTGGATCAAGAGGAAATTCGATGCCGGATCTCTCTGCAATTTCAAGGGAGCTGCCAGTGCTGATCGCCGGGCCGACGGCGAGCGGAAAATCGGCTCTGGCGCTGGAACTGGCAGCCCGGGACGGGCGGGCGGTGGTGAATGCCGATGCGCTTCAGGTCTATGACTGCTGGCGGGTTCTGTCGGCGCGGCCCTCTCTGGCCGAGGCAGCGGCGGCGCCGCATCTGCTTTACGGGCATATCGGGCGCGATGCGGAGTATTCGGTCGGGCACTGGCTGCGCGAGGTCACGGCTTTGCTGGCGCGCCCGGTGGTGATCGTCGGGGGGACCGGGCTTTATTTCATGGCACTGACGGAAGGTCTGGCAGAGATGCCGCCGGTGCCGCCCGAGGTGCGGGCCGTGGCAGACCGGCTGCGGCTGGAGGAATATTCCGCGATGCTGGCGGGGCTCGACCCTGAGACCGCCGCGCGGATCGACCTGCGCAACCCCGCCCGGGTGCAGCGCGCCTGGGAGGTTTTGCGGGCCACCGGGCGCGGGCTGGCCTTCTGGCAGGCGCAGACGGGCCCGGCGCTTTTGCCGCGGGCGCGTAGTGACGCCATTGTGATGCAGCCGGAGACCGATTGGCTGAACCACCGCATCGACCGGCGTTTCGATCAGATGATCGGGAACGGGGCGCTGGAGGAGGCGCGCGCCGCGCTGCCGCACTGGGATCCGGCGCGCCCCTGGGCCAAAGCGATCGGGGCGCAGGAGATTGTTGCATATCTGCGTGGCGAGACCAGCCTTGCCGAGGCGATCACGGCGGCAAAAATCGCCAGCCATCAATACGCGAAACGCCAGCGCACCTGGTTTCGCAGCCGGATGCGCGACTGGCAGAGGCTGGCCCTGCCCTGAGGCGCGCCCTGCCCCTTCCGATGTCGCGGCTGGCGTGGCTTGCCGGCGGCTTGCGGAACGTCCACATATTTACCCACAGCTTTCCGCGAGGGCTGTGGGTAACTTGGCTGAAATGTCATTTTTTTGGTTTCATTTTTGCAGACTTGCCGCTTACCTTTCGCCCATCGGCAGAAAAGATAAGAAGACAATGCAAGACTTTACCGCGATTTCAAACCTCCGGGTCCTCGCCATTCCACGCCTCGCCGCCGCCGGCCGCTGGCGTGTCGAAGCGATGCGCTCGCTGTCGGAATCCTGCCTTTTGTGGTTCACCAAAGGCCAGGGCCGTATCACGGTCCAGGGGCAGACGCGCGGCTACACCGCACATAATGTGGTTTTCATTCCGCCGGGCGTTATGCATGGCTTTGATGCAGGCCCGTCGGTTTTCGGCACGGCGGTGTTTTTCGGGCGCAATTGCGGGCTGCCTTTGCCCGCATCACCGCAGCATCTGCGGATCCGCGAGGTCCATGCGCAGCAGGAAATCAACGTCTTGCTTGATTCGATTTCGCGCGAGATGAGTTCGGATGTGCCGGCCCATGATCGGGCCACCGGCCATTATCTGGGGCTGCTCGGGGTCTGGCTGGAGCGCCAGGCCGCCCGGGCCGAGCCGGAAGCCACCCGCCCCGATGCCAGCCGCCGGCTGGCGGCGCGCTATTCCAGTCTGCTGGAAAAGGAGTATCGCTCGGGTCTTGGCGTCTCGGATTTCGCGGCAAAGCTGAATGTCACGCCCACTCATCTGTCGCGCTGCTGCAAACAGTCCTGCGGCAAACCGGCCTCGGTCCTGTTGCAGGACCGCCGTATCTTTGAGGCGCAGCGCCTGTTGAGCGAGACGAAGATCCCGGTGGGCCATATCGCGGCGAGCCTTGGCTTTGCCTCGCCGGCCTATTTCACCCGCGCCTTCCACCATATGACCGGCAAATCGCCGACGGCATTCCGCCGCACTGGCTGAGCCTGCGACCACGGGCCGACAGGGCGCCGACTGGGCGCCGGCGCGGTCAGCCGGCGCACCCTGCGGGGCGTCCCGTATGGCCCGCAGCTGCCATGCGCCAGCTGGTGAACCTGCAATGCGTCTGGCGCAATTCCATGACCCCGATCTCGCAAAAGCCCTGAGAATGATCTGTCAAAAGCATTGACGCGAAAGCGGAAAACATGCGCAATGGACGGACCAGGGAATGAAGCCGGCGGAAAAAATCCGGCCCGCACCGCAGACCCCAACAGCCTGTTTCGCGGCGCGGTTCCTGCGTGGCCAGACAGTTCCGGCCGTTCCGGCATCAGCCCGGACAGGCGCCGGCAGGGCACTGCAACCGGGAGAGAACGGCACGTCCCGGACCTCGTTTGCGCGACGCTTTCTGCCTCGCGCCCGAGCCTGACAGGGAGATGATGAATGACCCGGAATACCGATACCCGTCTGCACCCCGCCGCAACCATGTATGCCGATGAGCATCGTGCGGGCCAGCTCAGCCGCCGCGAATTCCTGACCCGCACCACCGCGCTTGGCGTGGCGGCGCCGGTCGCCTGGGGGCTGCTGGGGCTCGAGGCCCCGGCCTATGCCGAAGGCACCCCGACGCCCGGCGGCACGCTCAGGATGTCGATGGAGCTGAAAGCGCTGAAAGACCCGCGCACCTCTGACTGGAGCCAGATCGCCAATTTCATGCGCGGCTGGCTGGAATATCTGGTCGAATACAACAATGACGGCTCGATCCGCGGCATGTTGCTGGAAAGCTGGGAGGCCAATGACGACGCGACCGAATACACACTGAAGGTGCGTCAGGGCGTGAAATGGTCGAATGGCGACGATTTCACCGCCGAGGATGTGGCGCATAACTTCGCGCGCTGGTGCGATGGTTCGGTCGAGGGCAATTCGATGGCGGCGCGCTGTGTCGGTCTGCGGGACGGCAGCGAGGGCGGCAAGATGCGCGATGGTGCGGTCACCGTGGTCGATGGCTCGACCGTGAAACTGCTGCTGAGCGCCCCCGATATCGCCCTGATCGCGGCTCTGGCCGATTATCCCGGCATGGTCGTTCATAAAAGCTATGAGAATGGTGATCCGACCCAGACGCCGGGCACCGGCCCGTTCAAATATGATAATTTCGAAACCGGCGTGCGTGCCTCGCTGGTGAAATCGGATCAGCCCTGGTGGGGCAGCGAGGTTTACGGCGGGCCCTATCTCGACCGGATCGAATATTACGATCTTGGCACCGACCCGGCGGCCGAGGTTGCGGCGGCTGGATCCGGCGAGATTGACGCGACATATCAGTCCGTTGGCGAATTCATCGACGTGCTCGACGCGATGGGCTGGGATAAATCGGAGGCGGTGACATCTGCGACGCTGGCGGTCCGGTTCAACCAGCTGGCCGAGGATTATAAGGATGTCAGAACCCGCACCGGCCTGATCAAATGCGTCGACAATGCCGTGGTGCTGGAGCTGGGCTATTCCGGCCTCGGGACCGTTGCGGAAAATCACCATGTCTGCCCGATCCACCCGGAATATTACGAATTGCCGCCAGTGGTCACCGATCCGGTCGCCGGCAAGGCGCTGGTCACCGAGGCCGGTTATGGTGATTTCGAATTCGAGCTGATTTCGCTTGATGATGCCTGGCAGGCTGCGACCTGTGACGCCATTGCGGCCCAGATCCGCGATGCCGGTCTCAAAATCAAACGGACGGTGTTGCCGGGTTCGACCTTCTGGAATGACTGGACCAAATACCCTTTCTCGGCCACCGAGTGGAACATGCGTCCGCTTGGCGTCCAGGTTCTGTCAGTCGCCTATCGCTCTGGCGAGGCCTGGAACGAATCCGCCTTCTCGAATGCAGAATTCGATGCTGAACTGGGCAAGGCTCTGGCGATCAATGATGCGACCGAGCGCAGCAAGGTCATGAAACGGGTCGAGGAAATCATGCAGGAGCAGGGTGTGCTCGTGCAATCCTACTGGCGCTCGCTCTATCGCCATACCGATCCGAAGGTGAAGGATTGCGGCATCCACGCAACCTTTGAACACCATCATTACAAGTGGTGGATCGCCGCCTGATGCGGTTCCCGGGGCAGGCGCCGCCCTGCCCCGTTTCCGCCCCGCCCCCCGGGCCCCCAGCCAACAAGCCGCCGCCTTCCCTGACCCGGAAGAGGAGAAGCCATGTTCGCCTTTGTCCTGCGCCGTACCGGCGTGATGTTCCTGACTGTCCTTGCGCTGACCTTCATTGTCTTTTGGCTGACCAATCTGCCACCCAACCTGGAAAAGCTCGCGAAATCCGAGGCTTCAGTGCGGATGAGCGATGCCGAAGTCGCAAGCTGGCTCGATCGCAACGGCTATGGCACCCCGACGCTGCATCGCTATGGGCAATGGCTTGGTGTCGTGCCGGGCTGGACACGCGAAGAAGAGGGCCGCTTTACCGGCCGCTGCATCACCGGGACGGTGGCGACCCTTGATGATATCCCCGCCCGCTGCGGCCTTCTCCAGGGCCAATGGGGCTTTTCCACCGTGTTCAAACAGCCGGTGGCCGATGTGATCAAACGCGCGCTGTCGATGACCTCCTGGCTGATGCTTTGGGTGATGATCGTGATGGTGCCGACCGCGCTGACCCTTGGCGTGCTCTCGGGGATGCGCGAAGGCTCCTGGACCGACCGCATCCTCTCGGGCTTTGCCATCGTGACCACGGCGACGCCGGAATATGTTTCGGGCGTGATCTTCATCGTGGTCTTTGCCTCGGCCACGGTCGGCATCTCACCCGTGCTGGCCGAAATGGGCTGGATCGAGGGCAAGACCCTCTTCCAGGGCACCGCCACCAGCGCCATGGACAGGATCACGTTCTGGAATTTCGCCCTGCCGGTGATGACCATCGCGCTTTACGGCATCGGCTATATCGCCCGCATGACCCGCGCCTCGATGACCGAGGTGATGAGCCAGCAATATATCCGCACCGCGCGCCTCAAGGGCGTCAGCTTTTCCCAGGTCGTGATGAAACATGCGCTGAGAAACGCCCTGATCGCGCCGTTCACCGTGATCATGCTGCAATTCCCCTGGCTGTTGAACGGCGTGGTGATCGTCGAAACCCTGTTCAATTACAAAGGCTTCGGCTGGACCCTGGTGCAGGCGGCGGGGAATAATGACATCCCGCTCCTGCTCGGCTGTTCCGTCGTTGCAGTCGTCCTGGTGCTGATCACCCAGCTCATATCCGATATCGGCTATGTCTTCCTCAACCCCCGCATCCGGCTGAGCTGAGGAGAGACAGATGCAAGACCTCTCCTGGCTCCAGATCGCCCTCAAATCCGGCCTCGCCTTTGCGCCGGTCTGGATCGCGCTGATCGCCACATTCTTCCTGTCGATCCGGTACCGCCGCCGCCTTGGCCTTTATGGCAAGCTCTTCGACTCTTTCGTGGGCCAGATCGGCTTTGCCGTGGTGATGTTCTGGATCTTCACCGCGATTTTTGCCGATCTGATCATCACGCATGACCCCCTCGTGCAGCTCTCGGGGATGAAAAACAAACTCCCCGGCACGGCGCTGGCCACTGCGGCCGAAGGGGTCTATCCATGGTATCTGCTCGGCGGCGACAACCTTGCCCGTGACGTGTTTTCGCGCATGGTGATGGGTGCGCGCGAGGTGCTGAAAATCGCCCCTGCCGCCACGGTCTTCGCCTTCATGGTCGGGATCACGCTGGGCCTGCCCGCCGGCTATTTTGCGGGCAAGTTCGACACATTCCTCTCCTTCATCGCCAATCTCGTGCTGGCTTTCCCGGTGATCCTGCTCTTCTACCTGCTGGTCACGCCCGAGATCATCGAGACCGGCATCCCGACCTACTTTGCCGCCGCCCTCTTCCTCTTCCCGGTGATCTTCTTCACCGTGCTCTTCAATGCGCGCTTCCACATTCTGCCCGCGCGCCGCAACCTCTATGTCGGCCTGACGCTGATCATCGGGCTCTGGGCCTGGGCGGGGCTTGCCTTCAACAAAGACCCGACCGGCCTCTTCTCGATGAGCCCCAATATGCTCAATGTCTTTGTCTCGGTGGTTTTCGTAAACTCGCCCGGTGTCTTTCGCATCGTCCGTGGTCTCACCATGGACATCAAAGCCCGCGACTATGTCGCCGCCGGCCAGACCCGCGGCGAGGGCCCCTGGTATATCATGCTGTGGGAAATCCTCCCCAATGCCCGGGGCCCCCTGATCGTCGATTTCTGCCTCAGGATCGGCTACACCACCATCCTCCTCGGCACGCTCGGCTTTTTCGGCCTCGGCGTCTCACCCGAAAGCCCCGACTGGGGCTCCACCATCGACGATGGCCGCCGCCTCCTCGCGATCTTCCCCCATGCCGCCCTCGTCCCCGCCATTGCCCTGATGAGCCTCGTCCTCGGCCTCAACCTCCTCGCCGACGGCTTGCGCGAAGAAAGCCTGAAAGACTGATCCCTTCCGCTTGACGCAAATACTCCACGGGGGTCCGGGGGTGTGAAACCCCCGGCTCGCGCCACCAGCCAAAGGAGACCCCGATGACCGCGACGCCAGGCACCTGGGACCCCACACAGCCAATTCTCGAGATCGAAAACCTCTCGATCACCTTCTTCACCCGGCTCCGCCAGATCCCGGCGGTGATGGATTTCTCCTGCAAGGTGATGGCGGGCGAATCCATGGGCCTCGTCGGCGAATCCGGTTGCGGCAAATCCACCGTCGCGCTGGCTGTGATGCGCGACCTCGGGAAGAACGGCAAAATCACCGCCGGGCGCATCCTTTTCAAGGGCCAGGACCTCACCACCATGGGCGAGGAGGAACTGCGCCGCATACGTGGCTCTGAGATCGCGATGATCTACCAGGAGCCAATGGCCTCGCTCAACCCCGCGATGAAGATCGGCGCACAACTTGCCGAGGTCCCGATGATCCATCGTGGCATGTCGCGATCCGGGTCCTGGGCGCTCGCCCGCCAGATCGTTGCCGATGTACGGCTGCCCGATCCCGACCGGATGCTGAATTCCTATCCGCATCAGCTCTCGGGCGGCCAGCAGCAGCGCATCGTCATCGCCATGGCGCTGATGGCGAAACCCGCGCTCCTGATCCTCGATGAGCCGACCACCGCGCTTGATGTCACCGTCGAGGCCGGCATTGTCGCCCTGGTAAAGGAACTGGGCGAGAAATACGGCACTTCGATGCTGTTCATCTCGCATAATCTCGGCCTGATCCTCGATGTCTGCGACCGGCTTTGCGTGATGTATTCCGGCGAGGCGGTCGAGACCGGCAATGTCACCGAGGTCTTCACCGGGATGCGCCATCCCTATACCCAGGCCCTCTTCCGGGCGATCCCGCTGCCCGGAGCTGACAAAAACGCCCGCCCGCTGATCTCGATCCCCGGGAATTTCCCGTTGCCACATGAACGCCCCCAGGGCTGCAATTTCGGCCCGCGCTGCGATTATTTCGCGGCCGGGCGCTGCAATGCCGGTGACATCGCGATGGAGGCGGTTCCCGGCGGCGACCGCCACGCGACGCGCTGCCTGAAATGGCAGGAAATCGACTGGCTCGCGCCGCCCAGGGCGGCCAAAGCCCGCGAGAAACTGCCGCCGGGCGAGATCGTCCTGAAAATGGATGATCTGAGGAAATATTACCAGGTTTCCTCGGGGGCCTTCGGCGGCGGGCTGACCAAAGTCGTCAAGGCGAATGAGACGCTGAGCTTCGAGGCCCGGAAAGGCGAGACCCTTGCAATCGTTGGGGAATCGGGTTGCGGCAAATCCACCTTCGCCAAGGTTCTGATGGGGCTCGAGACCGCCACCTCGGGCAAGATCATGCTGTTTGATGAAAATGTGCAATCCACGCCGATCCAGAAACGCGGCGCGGATACGGTGTCAAAGCTGCAGATGGTGTTCCAGAACCCGTTCGACACGCTGAACCCCTCGATGACGGTCGGACGCCAGATCATCCGCGCGCTGGAGGTCTTCCGTTTCGGCGACAGTGACGCCGCGCGTCAGGCCCGGATGCTCGGGCTTCTTGACCTTGTGAAACTGCCGCGCGCCTTCGCCGAACGGATGCCGCGCCAGCTGTCGGGCGGGCAGAAACAGCGCGTCGGCATCGCGCGTGCCTTCGCGGGTGGCGCGAAAGTGGTGGTCGCGGATGAGCCGGTCTCGGCACTGGATGTCTCGGTCCAGGCGGCGGTCACCGATCTGCTGATGGATATCCAGCGCGAGAATGGCACGACGCTTTTGTTCATCAGCCATGATCTTTCCATCGTGCGCTATCTCAGCGACCGGGTGATGGTGATGTATCTCGGGCATGTGGTCGAGATGGGCACGACCGAACAGGTTTTTGCCCCGCCCTATCACCCCTATACCGAGGCGCTTTTATCCGCAGTCCCGATTGCCGATCCGACCGTGACGCGCAAACATATCGTGCTGGAGGGCGAGATCCCCTCTGCGATGAACCCGCCGCCGGGCTGTCCGTTCCAGACGCGCTGTCGCTGGAAATCCCAGGTCGGGGGCGGGCTCTGTGATCGCGTGATGCCGCCGGTTGTGCAGCTGGCCGGCGGGCATCAGATCAAATGCCACCTTTCGCCCGCGCAATTTGCCGCGATGGAGCCGGTGATCCGCATCGCGGCCCAGTGATCCGCCAATGGTTTAACGGGTGACGTCCCGCGCCAGCCGTTCGGCATTGGCCCTGGTGCGACGGCGTACCGGGCGCAAAGCGGCCTCGGCCATCGTCGCGGGCGAGGCCCCCTTCATCGCGGCCTTCATCACCGCGATCTGCGCTTCTTGCAGGGCTGCGATCTTTTCCGACACCATCCGCGCATTCTCGCCCGGTGAAACCGGCCACATCCCCATCATCCCGGCCATCCGCATCGCGATCACCGCCTGTGCCTCGGCCATCATGACCGAAGATCGCAGGCCAAGGCGCATCAGCTGGGCCGCGCTGGGGGGCAGGAATGGAAACATGACTGAGACCTTTGACGCGCCCGCCGGGCGGAGATGAACTGTCTTCTCGAAGAGAGGCAACTTAGGCGAAAGATTTCCACAGGCAAGTTAACAAATGACAACGCCGGCGGGATTCAGGCAAGCCCCGCCGGCGACTGTCTCAGTTTTGCTTCAGGTGCCGTAACGTCACCGTCTTTTGACCCTGAGATCAGATGGCCTTATCCGATGGCCTGGCCTTCAGCCGCATAGGTCACCCGCCCGCCGCAGATGGTCAGTGCGACCTGGACCTTGCCGATCTGATCGGGTTCGACCTGTTCCAGATCCTCCTGCAACAGCACCAGATCCGCCGCGAGGCCGGGTTTCAGCCGACCGGTGATATGGTCGGTATGCGCCGCCCAGGCGCCGCCCGCTGTATAGGCGTATAGGCTTTCCTCAAGGCTGAGGCGCTCATCGGTGCAGGCGTCGCTGTAAGGCACCCGCGTCACCGCCGCCTGGATCGAACGCAGCACCGCCACATCGGTCACCGCCCAGTCCGAGGCATAGGCAACGGGCGCGCCATGATCGGCCAGCGTCTTGTGCAGATAGGCATCCGGCCAGCGCGCTTGCCCGATATTGGTCAGCGTCGGCTCCATCCCGAAATCCATCGCGCCCGGCGGATGCGAGGGTTGCAGGCTTGCGACAATTCCAAGCGCACCGACTCGCGGCACATCGGCGCGGTCGATCAGTTCGATATGTTCGATCCGGTGACGCGAGTCGCGCTTGCCATTCTGGATCTGCGCGGTTTCATAGCCATCAATCGTGGTCCGCACGGCCCCGTCACCGATGGCATGAACCGCGATCTGCAGGCCGCGGCGGTCGATCTCGGCGGCCAGCGGGTTGAACTGATCCGGCGGGAAAAGCGCGACCGATCTATGGCCGGGCTTTGTCGGATAATCGTTCAGCATGAAGGCGGTATAGCTGTCGAGCACACCATCCATGAACATTTTCACAAAGCCCGAGCTGAGCCATTCATCATTGAAGCTCTCGGTCATCTCGACGGCACGGTCCAGCTCGGAATGGTCCATACTGGGTTTGTAATGGAAGGGCACTTTGACCCGCGCCAGCAGCCGGCCTTCTTCCTGCAATTCGCGCAGGCATTCCAGCGTATAGCGGTTGCCATCCATCATCACCATCGAGGTGATGCCATATTGCGCGCAATGGATCTGGCCGCGCTCGAACATATCCTTGTCCAGATCGCGCTCGGCCTGGCTTGGATTGACCGGCTCACCGCCGGTCGCGATGCCCAGATTCAGCCGCCCGCGCCCGGCAAGATCAACCACCCGGCCAAAGGCTTCGAATTCCAGAAGCTCGCCGGTGGCGAGCCCGTCCGCCCCCATAACCACCTCATGGCCGGGCGAACAGTCCAGCCCGTTCAGCGTGCCGGAAAGCTCCAGCGCAAGGGTATTGGCCCAGATCGTATGGTGGTCATGCGAGGTCATCGCGATCGGGCGGTCCGCGATGATACTGTCGAGGATATGCCGGTTGGCGCCGCCTTCGATAAGGCCGTAATCGGCGCCCTGCGCCATGAGGAAGGGCAGATCCGGATTGGCCGCCGCATAGCCCAGAAAGGCCTCGCGCAGCTGGTCAATGCCATGCACATGGGTCAGTTGCAGATCGCTCAGCTCGGAGCCGCCAAGGCCCAGATGCAAATGGCTTTCGACAAAGCCCGGCAGGAGCATCCGCCCGCCCGCATCCACCACTTTCGTGGCTGCCCCCTTCAGGGCGGTGATATCGGCATTGGAGCCCACGGCGAGGATGCGCCCCGCGGCAATCGCCACGGCCTCGGCCCGGGGCATGTCGGGATCCATGGTCAGGGCCTTGGCATTGATGAAAATCAGGTCGGCGGGCATATCTCAGGCTCCATTCGGCAGAAAGGCGGCCCGAAGCGGGCCGCCCTGGATCTTACAAAGCGGCGCTGCCGCTTATTTCATCAGCTCGGTCCAGATCGCGGTCATATATTCCTGCGCCTTGGGCGGGCAGCGTTGCAGGAAGTGACCGGCGGCTTTCGAGGCTTCCGGGATCTCAATTTCCGGGGCGCCCTTCATCTCTTCGGGCATGAACGGCTCAGAGCCGGTGATGCCATTGGCATATTTGGCATGGGTCGAGATCAGCGCGGCGTTTTCCGGCTCCATGATGAAGTTCAGGAACTTATACGCACCTTCGGGGTTTTTGGCATCCGAGAGGATCGCCACCGAATCCATGAACAGCGGATAGCCTTCTTTCGGGTAACCGAAATGCACATCGGGGTTATTGATGCGCGAGCGCAGGGCCGCCCCGTTCCAGTAGACGGTCGCCGCCCAGTCATTGCTCGACATCTTCTCGGTGGCGCCATAATCCATCGAAATCCAGTCGGGCTTGGCTGCGATCAGCGCGTCACGGGCCTTTTTCAGCACTTCGGTGTCTTCGGTGCAGGGTTCGCCGCCGACATACCACACCGCCATATAGACGATATCGTTCATCTCCGGCGTGACATTGATTTTGCCCTTCAGCTCATCCGGCACATCCAGCCAGATCGCCGAAGTGTTGATGTCGCCGCTATAGACCGATTTGTTGACCATGATCCCGGTCGATCCCCACTGCCAGGGAATGGTATGGGCGCGGCCCGGATCCCAGGAGACATCGCGCCATTCCGGGGCGATATTGCCGATATTGGGCAGTTTCGAATGGTCAAGCTCCGCCACCAGCCCCTCTTCGACGAAAATCGGCACGTAATTGGCCGAAGGCACCACCATGTCGAAACCATGGCCGCCGGCGCGGATCTTTGCCAGTGCGGTGTCGTTTGAATCGTAATCGGTGACGATAACCTTGATGCCGGTCTCTGCCTCGAACTTCCGCAGCAGCTCGGCACTGGTGTAATCGCCCCAGTTGTAAAGCTGCAGCACTTTGTCATCGGCGCTGGCCATGGCGGCAGTGGCGCAGAGAATGGCCACCGTGCTGAGGAATTTCTTCATATCCGTCTCCCTGTGAAACTTTGGTCAAAGAACCATTCGGTTCAGTTTTTCTTGCGGTTGATCAGTGAGAACCCGACCAGCAGCAGCACCGTCAGCACCAGAAGCCCGGTCGAGATCGCATTGACCTCGGGCGTCAGCGTCCGGCGCAACTGGCCGAGCATATAGGTCGGCAGCGTATCCTGGCCTGCGGATTTCACAAACTCGGTAATCACCACATCATCAAGGCTGATGACAAAGGCGAGCATCGCTCCGGCCGCGATCCCCGGGGACAGGAGCGGCAGCGTGACAAAGCGGAAGGTCTGCCAGGGGTTGGCGTAAAGATCCGCCGCCGCCGATTCCAGCGAGAGATCCATCCCTTCCAGCCTTGCACGGATCGGCAGATAGGCAAAAGGCACACAAAAGGCCGAATGCGCGAGGATCAGATACCAGAGGCCCTGATAGCCGGTCCAGGCCTTGATCACCCCGAAGACGATCAAAAGCGCCACTGCGGTCACGATCTCGGGCACCATCAGCGGCTGGTTGATAAAGGCATAGATCGCCGTCTGGCCACGAAACGCGCGGCGTCTGGTGGTTGCGAGGGCGGCCATTGTCGCCACAACGGTCGCGATGAAACTGGCCGAAACCGCTATCTGCAGCGAGCGCAACGCGGCGGCCTGCACGACATCATTCTCCCAGGCCTCAATATACCAGCGCCAGGAAAAGCCCTGCCAGACCGAAAGCGTGGTGCCGGCATTGAAGGAATAGAACACCAGCGTGCAGATCGGCAGATAGAGCGCGATAAAGACGAGGATCGCGATACTGGCGAAACCGGGCAGGCGCGAGACTTCAAAGCTTTTCTCAGCCATGGCTCTTGCCCCCTTTGGTCGCGGCGCGGACATAGAAGATCATCGCGAGCATCACGATCAGCAAAAGCGTCATGGAAAGCGCCGCGCCGAGCGGCCAGTTGCGGCCCTGGCCGAATTGCAGTTCGATGAAATTGCCGATCATCATATTCTTGCCGCCCCCCAGCACGCGCGGCGTGACATAGGCGCCAAGCGAGGGGATGAAGACAAGGATCGAGCCTGCGATGATGCCAGGCTTCACGATCGGCAATACGACATGACGCAGCACCTGAAGGCGCGAGGCGTAAAGGTCATAGCCCGCTTCCAGAAGCCGCATATCGAAGCGGTCGATGGCCGCAAACAGCGGCAGCACCATCAGCGGCAGATAGACATAGGCCATGCCGATCAGCACGGCAGTATCGGTGTTCATGATGCGGAGCGGCTCGGAAATCAGCCCGATCCCCAGCAGGATCTTGTTCAGAAGCCCCTCATTGCGGATGATTTCGGTGATCGCGAAAGTGCGGATCAGCAGATTGGTCCAGAAGGGAATGGTGATCAGGAACAG
Organism: Paracoccus sp. IB05; assembly: GCF_016405985.1. Taxonomy (GTDB): domain Bacteria; phylum Pseudomonadota; class Alphaproteobacteria; order Rhodobacterales; family Rhodobacteraceae; genus Pseudogemmobacter. The sequence goes on along the minus strand of NZ_JAEFCF010000012.1, from coordinate 28,942 downwards.
CCAGAGCGCGCGCTCTTTCAGCGGGCGCGTGGCAATGAACCAGGCTGTGGGAAAGCCAAGCACAAAGGTGATCAGCGTGGTCAGGATCGAGATTTTCACCGAACGCCAGAAGATCGTCAGATGCGCATCGGCCAGCACCAGATTGCCGTCATCAAAGATGTCGCGGGTGTAAAGAACCCCAACCCAGGCCTCGGTCGAGAAGTCCCATACCACGCCGCCGGTCGGGCCTGCCGTGAGGAAGGAATAGATCAGTACGACAAGCAGCGGCCCTGCGGCCGCGCAGAACAAAAGGATCAGCGCCGGGGCCGAAAGCGCCCAGGCATTGCGGGTCGAGCTTGCGGCCTGAAGGCGCTCGGCCTCGCTCGCGCCATGTGTCCGAGCCATTGCTCAATCCTCCAGCATGAGAACAGAGCCCGGCGCGAACCGGATCCCCACCTTCGCCCCCTGCCCGATCAGCGCCTCGCCGGTGACGCCCGATTGCACGCAGGCCTCGATCTCTGCCCCGTCGGGCAGCGCGATCTGGTAATTCATATCGGTGCCGAAATAGACCGAGCCCCGCACCTCGGCCGGGATCGCGCCCTGCGCCTCCGGCGGGGTGATCTCGACATGTTCAGGCCGCACCGCAAGCGTGATCTGCCCGCCCTTGCCGCCGGTATCGACCGCAATCACCTCGCCCGAAGCAAGCTTTGCTCCGCCCGGCACGCCGGTTGCGGTCAGGAAATTCGTCTCGCCGATAAACGAGGCGACAAAGCGGTTGCGGGGTTTTGTGTAGATCTCGCGCGGGGCGCCGAGCTGCTGGATCTTGCCCGCTGACATGACCGCGATGCGGTCCGACATGGTCAGCGCCTCTTCCTGGTCATGGGTGACGAAGACAAAGGTGATGCCGGTCTCGGTCTGGAGCCGTTTCAGTTCGACCTGCATCTCCTTGCGCAGCTTAAGGTCAAGCGCCGAAAGCGGCTCATCAAGCAAGAGAACCTTGGGCCGCGGCGCCAGTGCCCGCGCCAGAGCAACGCGCTGCTGCTGACCACCCGAAAGCTGGCTGGTCTTGCGCCCCGCCATCGCCTCGAGCCTGACCAGCGCCAGCATCTCCCGGACCGTCCGGTCGACTTCGGGTTTTGCGATGCCCTTCATCTTCAGACCAAAACCGATATTCTCGGCCACGCTCAGATGCGGGAACAGCGCATAGGACTGGAAGACCGTATTCACCGCCCGCCTGTTCGGGGGCTGGCCGGTCACATCCTGACCATCGATCAGGATCTGCCCGGCGCTTGGCATCTCAAACCCCGCGATCAGGCGCAAAAGCGTGGTCTTGCCACAGCCCGATGGCCCGAGAAGCGTAAAGAATTCGCCGGTTCTGATTTCGCAGGACACATTGTCCAGCGCCCTGACCACGGTTTCGCCCTGACCGAACGCCTTGGTCACATCTTTCGCCATAATGGCAGCAGTAACAGCCAAAAGATCACCCCTGTGGTGTGGTTTTCAGTGTTATTATATTTTGATCATATTGCGGGTACCCAATACGATTGAGCAAGAGAAATCGCCGCCCCTGCTGCAATTTCATCTTTCCGCCGCAGGATCAAAGACCGGAGCTGTCTGAAAATCGGGCAATTGCGCAACCGAAGCTTTTCTCTCGCGGGGTGCCCGTCGTGCAGCACGGGTCCGATCCTGCGACCTGGGCATGCCGCGTCAGAGGATTTTCAGAATAATCACTTATTTTCAAATACTTATTTAAATTAATCCGGCACAGCCTCCGGCTTCGATCCCGATCATGGCGCCCTGCCCGCGCCCGGCCCCGGACTGACCCTGCGCGAACGCCAGCTCAACCCTCAGGAGCAAGCATGAAACCACTCCTCCTCTCCCTCCTCGTCCTGACGGTTTTGTCCGGGACGGCAGCTTCTGCCGAAACCTTGCGCGATCTCGCGCTGGAAACTTTCAGAGCCTTGCCCTCGACGATCCCCGCCATCAAAGCCAATCCCTCGACCCCGGCGAAGCTCGATCTGGGCAAGGCGCTGTTCTTCGATCCGCGTCTCTCGGCCTCGGGCGTGTTCAGCTGCTAAAGCTGCCACAAGCTGACCACCGGCGGGGATGACAATATGGAAACCTCGGTCGGTCACGGCTGGCCAAAGGGGCCGCGCAATGCGCTCACGGCGCTGAATGCGGTGCTTAATGAGGCGCAGTTCTGGGACGGGCGCGCCGATGACCTCGCGGCCCAGGCCAAGGGTCCGGTCCAGGCCGGTGTCGAGATGGCCAATACGCCCAACAATGTCATCGCCACGCTCGGCTCCATGCCGCACTATGTGACCTGGTTCGGCGCGGCTTTTCCTGATGATGCCGAACCGCTGAGCTTTGACAATATGGCCAAAGCGATCGAGGTCTCCGAGGCGACCCTGATCACGCCCGCGCCCTTTGATGCCTGGCTCAATGGCGATGATGCGGCGATGATGCGGCGATGACGGCGGATCAGCTGGTGGGCTTGCAGCTTTTCATGGAGAGGGGCTGCGCGTCCTGCCATTCGGGCGTCAATGTCGGCGGGCATGGCTATTGCCCGTTCGGCCTGATCGAAAAGCCCGGCGCCGAAATCCTGCCACCCGATGACAAGGGGCACTTCGCGGTGACCGAGACGGTGGATGACGAATATGTCTTCCGCGCAGCGCCCTTGCGCAACATCGCATTGACCGCGCCCTGCTTCCATTCCGGCAAGGTCTGGGATCTGCGCGTGGCGGTCGAGATCATGGCCGAAAGCCGGCTTGGCGAGGCGTTGCACCCCGAGGAGACCACGCAGATCGTGGCCTTTCCCGACAGTGTGACCGGCACGATGCCCGAAGTGGTGCTGCCGGTCCTGCCGGTGGAAACCGCAACCACGCCACATCCCGTAACGGCGATCCTGCCGTAAGACAGATCAGGGCGGATCCCCGGATCCGCCCTTCCCGGATCCACCCGGCGCGAGACGGCGCTCGAACAGGGCGAAAACCACCGGGGCCGCGACAATGATTGCGATGATCCTGACCACGTGATGCAGCGCGACGAAGGCAACATCGGCATGGATCGCCAGCGCGATCAGCCCCATCTCGGTCAGCCCGCCCGGGGCAAGTGCGAGCATGGCCTGTTCCGGGCTGGTGCCGGTCAGGATCCGCATCAGATGGCTGAAGGCAAGGGCAACCCCCAGCACCAGCGCGGTCGATCCGATGCTGAGCGCCCCCGCCTTGCGCAGTTCCGAAAGTGGCACGCCGCGAAAGCGGCAGCCCAGCACGGTGCCGAGGATCACCTGGGCCGCATTGACCAGAACCGCGGGCGGCGCGGCCTCTGAAATCCCGCTCAGATGCAGCGCCGCCGAAAGCGCCATCGGCCCGAGGAAAGTCGGCGCCGGCCAGTTCAGCGCGCGTCCGATCAGGCTGCCGAATATGGCGGCGGCCAGCAAAAGCCCTGCCTCGCGCCATTCCGGCAGACCCGCGCCGCTTGCCGCCCCCGCGCCGACATCATGGCCCATGATGACCCGAAACCACAGCGCGATCAGCGAGATGGTCACCACGATCCTGAGGCTGTGGGCGAGGATAACGGGCTCGGGCTTGCCGCCTTTGGCCTCGGCAAGCTCGATCATCTCTGCCAGCCCGCCCGGCATGCCGGCAAAGAAAGAGGTGCGCCAGTCATAGCCGCCGGCATAGCGATACCAGGGCACATTGATCAGGCCGACAACCAGCAGATAGACCAGCAAAAGCGACAGCGTCCCGATCCAGGTGACCATATGGCCCAGCACCTCGGGGGCGAAACGCGCGCCCAGCAGCACGCCGATCACCGCCACCACCGCCGGGCGGATGGCATTGGGCCCCCGGATGCGCAGCCCGGCGACCGAGGCGATCATGGTGGCAAAAAGCGCGCCAAGCATCCAGGGCAACGGGAGGCCGAGCCCCCAGGCGACCAGGCCTCCGGCAGTGCCGAGACCGAGCGCGGGCAGATAGGACAGGAGGGAGGTCAAGGATCAGGTCCGAAATCAGGGCAGGTTGCAGCCCGGCGGCAGTGCCGCGTCACAGGTGCAGGGCGCCCGCCCATTTTGCCGATCCCGCCGCCAGTGTCGAGAGCAGTCATCACGGAACGGGGCACGCGGCCTGTCTCGCGGGTGTGTCTGGCAGGCCTCATCTGGCGCGCCGCATCTGGCCGAGCTTGCAGGGGGCGCTGCCCCCGCCCGCCGTTCCGGCGGCCTCCCCCGGAGTATTTGTGTCAAGAGGAATGGTATTTCCCCTGACTTAAATACTCCCGCCGGAGGCGTCCTTCGCCAGCCACCGTACCGGCCCGCCGGTCACCCGCAGCAATTACCCCCGGCGGACCGCCTCGACGGCGGCGCGCAGTTCCGCGATTTCGGTGACGCGGGGAAAGAGGTTCAGCCCGACCAGATAGGCCGGTGTGCCGGGCAGGCCGAAGAAATCAGCCTCGGCCATGGTACGGTCGATCAGGGCAACCCATTTGTCGCGTTCGCGCTCGAAGCTCGCGATGGCGGCCTCGGGATCCAGACCGGCGTCGCGCACGGCCGCATCCATCCGCAACGCATCGACCCGGCGCCCTTTTCCGGCCATCAGCGCGGCATTGACTTGCGCGTAGCGGCCAAGGGCCACCGAGCCGAGGCCAAGCTGCACGCCGCGCACGGAGGCCTCGCCAAAGATCGGCCAGTCTTTCATCACGAGACGGATATCGCCGTCAGAGCGCACATAGTCCAGCAATGCCGGATGCGAGTCGCGGCAGAAAGGGCATTGGTAATCGTAATATTCCACGATGGTCACCGAGCCATCGGGATTGCCCAGCACCGGCTGATCGGGGTCATGTGTCAGCTCGCGCGGGGCTTCCCCCGGCAACATTTCCTGGGCCCGGACAGGAAACGCGGCCCCCGCCAGCATCAGTGCCCCGAGCGAGCTCCCGAGAGAGCCCCTGATCAGATCGCGTCTTTTCATCACCGTCTCAGTTCAGGCTGCTGCTATAAGGGCTTTCGGGAAATCCGGTCGGATAGCCATAGGCCGGATCGGCAGCCGCAACCTCCGGCGTCGCCGCCGCCGGCTGGTTGAATGAGGCGCCGCTATAGGGCGTGGTCGCGGGCACATAGGAGCCGAAGGCACCGGCGCTTTGTTCGGGGCTCAGGACAAGCACTTTCCCGCCTTTGACATAATTCGCCGCCAGATGAATGGCGTCCTGGTTGTACATCCGGATACAGCCCGCCGAAGTGGCATGGCCGATCGAGGCGACCTCATTGGTGCCATGGATGCGGTAATAGGTATCGCGCCCGCCGCGGAAAAGGTAGATCGCCCGCGCGCCCAGCGGGTTTTGCGGCCCGCCCGGCAGCCCGCCGGCATAGGCGGCATACATATCCGGGCGCTCGCGGATCATATTGTCGGTCGGCCGCCAGCTCGGCCAGACCCGGTCATATTGCGCGACCGCCGCACCCTCGAAGGACCGGCCCTGATCGCCCACCGCAACCCGGTAGCGCAGCGCGCGATTGCCGCCCCGGATCAGATAGAGATAGCGCTGCCAGGGATCGACGATGATCGCGCCGGGCGCTTCAGTGATCGCAAGATCCACCTCGGTGCGGGTGTTTTCGGCAATCAGATAGCGCGGGTTTACGGCCGGGATGTGGAACCCGTTATCCTCGAGCGCACTATACATCGCGAGGATTTCCGGAGGGACATTGGCGGCAGGATCAGGTTGCGACCCGGAGTCGGGCAGCTTTGGCCCACAGGCCGATACCAGCCCCGAAAGGGTCATCAGAAGAGCCGCACGACGACTGACCACAACGCTCATAAACTGTCCTTTCCCGCCGGCGGGAAGGAGCAGACACCTCCCGGATCTGGCAGGATCGCGGGATGCTTGCCGCCGGCTTTGCACACCTCCGCCGTGATGCGATGCCGGAGCACCGCCCACGAGGAACCAATCCGGCCATGCGCCATGATCCGAAGGGCCTGGTCAAGCCCCGCTGTCTCACAGCTGCGCGAGAAAGTGAAATACCGCCAAAGACCGGCATGGCTTGTCCCGATTCCGCGCTGAACATGCGCGCGATCCGGGGCCCGCGCGCCGCTTGACCCAAGGTCAGGCATTGGATCCAGATCAGATATACCCGGCCCCGCGCCGGTATGCTTCCCGGTGAGGATCGCTGTTCAGGTCCCGATTCCACTGAGAAGAATCGCCGCCGCCAGCAAGACTGTCGCGGCGATACAGATCAGAATGCCGTCGCCGGGTCCCGGGGTCGCCTGCGCATTTTCGTCCCTCTCCTGTGCGGCCCCGCCTTTCACCACCGCGCCCAGCACCATCCTGTCTTCGCCAGCCAGTATCGCCAGCACGCCCGGATCAAAGCCATTGTAGATCATCTGTCTCTCCGTTCTCCGGATGCCCGTGGTTCGCCGGATGCCCGTGATTCGCCGGATGCCCGTATCCGAGGCCGGATCACGGCTGATTTTCGGGCAGCCGCATCGCAGCAGCATTCCGGTTGTGTGTCGCGCCCCCGCGACCTGGGCCCTGCCTCAGCGGGCGGGCTCCTCGACCAGCCGGCCATCATTGGCCTGGGCCGGTGTGGCGGAGAGGAACCCGAGCGCATTTTTTGGCGTGACGGTCAGCGCCAGCACAGCCGCCATTGCGAGGCTTGCCAGCAGAACCGCCGCCCTTTCCTGCCCCCGGCGCGGCGTAACGCGCGAAGTGTCCCGCGCGCTCACAGCGCCGCTCCTGTCCTGGTCCGGGCTCTGCTCAGCTGCGCGTCCGGCGTCCCATAGCCATATGCTGCGCGAAATCGCGACGGCGCGGTGGTGTCATCCAGCGGCCCCGCCAGAAGACGGTTGCGCAGGACGCGGCCCTCTTCCCAGGGGCCAAAGCCCGCATCGGCATTCACATGGCCCGCGAAGCCGAGATCGACCAGCTCTGCCCCCCAGGCGCGGGAAAGTTGCGCCGCGCGCGAAAAGCCCATCCATGGGTCGTTTCGGCTGGCCGCGACGATCACCGGCAGGTCAAGCACCTCTTCCGGGATCGGGCCAAAATGGCCGATACGGTCGGCGCCAGCGGTCTCGGCCGGGGCAACCAGCAAGGCGCCCGCCACCCGCAGATGCGGCCATTGCGTCAGAAGCCGCGCGATCAAAATCGCTCCCAGCGAATGACCAACCAGAACGCAATCGGGATGCGCGAGGATCATCGAGGCCAGCTCCACCTCCCAGACCGCCGCCACAGGGCGATGCGGGTCCGAGAGATCCACCGTCAGCGCATGAGGGTCACTGGCCGCCCACCAATGTTGCCAATGGGGGGCGGCCGACCCGTCAAGGCCCGGAACGATAAGCGTGTTGATCATCACCATGGTCCTTTCCCGAGGTCACAGGAAAAGACTACATTATTTATCGTGATTAAGAATTCTAAAGATACCACCAGGAAAGGAAGAGGATTCCCTTTCTGACAGAACACTTGCAGATCCCCCCCTTGCCCCCCAGCGGGCCGCAGTCGGGCGTACCGGCCGTGCAATTCCGTTGTCTGGTGACCGAATCCCCCGGCTAAGGTGCTCAAAAACCGGCGGTCTTTGCGGTGACATCCATCTCACGCTGCCCTGGTCCCGCCTCGCCCTCCGCCGCGCGATGATCATGGTTGCACAGGCTGTGATCGCCCAGAACCTCGATCACCCGGCAATCGCCGATGGTGCCATGGGCGCATTGGACGACCATCCGCTCCAGCTCATGTTCCAGCGCTTTCAGCCGCGAGATCCGCTCGCGCACCGCCCCAAGCTGGGTGCGCGCGATGCTGTCTGCGGCGGCACAGGGCTGATCCGGCTGGTCGGAAAGCGAGAGCAGGTCGCGGATCGCCTCGAGCGGGAAGCCCAGATCGCGCGCATGGCGGATAAAGCGCAGTCGCTCTTCAGCGACCCGGCTGTATAGGCGCTGATTGCCGGAGGACCGTTCCGCCTCGGGCAAGAGGCCGATCTGTTCGTAATAGCGGATCGTGGGCACCTTGACGCCGGTGCGGTCCCCGAGTTTGCCGATGGTGAGCATTTGCGCCTCCGATATCTCTACAAACTATAGGTATTGCCTGGCTTTGCTTCAACAGGGGCGGATGTTTCGATGTTTCGCGGCAACCCCCTTTCATATGAAACCAAATGCGCCTATATTTTCACCTGAAAGGAGCCTTCAGATGATCTCTTTCCCCAATATCGCGCTGGATCAGCCCACGCCTGGCCAGGTGCTTGGCAAAGCCGCCCTGCGTGCAGCCGAACGTCTTGGTCTTTCGGCGCGGCAATTCGCCCGGGTGACCGGCCTCTCGGAACCGGGTGTGTCACGGCTGAAACGCGGCACTGCCGGGATCGAGGAAGGCAGCAAGACCTTTGAACTCGCGGCGATGCTTGTGCGGCTTTACCGCTCGCTCGATGCGATTACCGGTGGCGATGAGGCGGTGGCGCGGGCCTGGATTTCGGCCCCGAACGAGGCGCTGGGCGCGGCACCGGTGGAAAAGATCACCTCAGTTCAGGGACTTGTTGATGTCTGCGCCTATCTGGACAGCCGCCGCGCTCGGCTCTGAATGCCGGCCCTTTCAGGGGCGCGGCTGGCGGCTGGTCGAGGCGCAGCACCTGGTCTCGACCCTGAAACTGGTGGACAGCCTTGCGGAACAGGCGCTGCTGGAAGAGATTCTGGAAACCACCAAACCGCCGATGCCCGCCGCCTGTCAGGGGCTTGATTACCTGCTGGCCACGCCCTTTCGTTACCGCCCCTACCCGCATGGGTCGCGCTTTCGTCGCGCCGGGCTGACGCCGGGCGTCTGGTATGGCGCCGAAAAAGTGCAGACCGCCCTGGCGGAAATGGTGTTCTACCGTTTCCTGTTTTACGCCGAGAGCCCGGCGACGCCCTTTCCCGACGGGCCGGCGGAATATACCGCCTTTGCGGCCAAACTCGCGACCGCGCGGGCGGTTGATCTGACAGCGCCGCCGATGGCCGACCCGGCCTGGAGCCATCCGACCGATTACGCGCCCTGCCAAACGCTGGCCGAGGCGGCCCGCGAGGCAGGGGCAGAGATCATCCGCTACACATCGGTGCGCGACCCGAAAGGCGGTGCCAATCTGGCGGTGTTCAGCTGCACCGCCTTTGCCGCCACAGGGATCCAGGACCGCCAGACATGGCGCATCCGTCTCAGCCCCACCGGCGCGATGGCCTTGCGCGAACATCCGCGCCAGGGGATTGATTTTCCGCGGGAAAGCTTCACCGATCCGCGGCTGAGCGCCATGGTCTGGGACCGGCCCCGCGCCAGGTAAAGGCCGTGCCGATCACTCCGCCGCGCGTTTTGGCAAGACCCAGCCCGGTCGCGGGAAATGACAGGTATAGCCGTTCGGCTGGCGCTCCAGATAATCCTGATGTTCGGGCTCGGCCTCCCAGAAATCGGAAACCCGTTCCACCTCGGTCACCACCGGGCCGGGCCAGAGGCCGGAGGCATCGACATCTTTGATCGTCTCAAGTGCCACCGCGCGCTGATCCTCGGTCACCCAATAGATTGCCGAGCGGTAGCTCGGGCCAAGGTCATTGCCCTGACGGTCGCGGGTGGTCGGATCATGGATCTGGAAAAACGCCTCCAAAATCTGGCGGTAGCTGATCCGGGCCGGATCATAGATCACCTCGATCGCCTCGGCATGGCGGCCATGATTGCGGTAGGTGGCATTGGGCACCTCACCGCCGGTATAGCCGACACGGGTATTCACCACCCCCGGCAGACGGCGAAGCAGCTGCTGCATCCCCCAAAAACAGCCCCCGGCCAGAACCGCACGTTCCTCAGTCATCTCTGTCTCCTTTCACGCGCCGTGTTTCACGCGACCGGCATCCGCGCCTCGGCCATGCCGGCAAGCCAGCTTGCACCGTAAGGCGCGGCCTCATCGTCGAAATTATACCCGGCCTGGTGCAGTGGCGCGCTATTGCCATTGCCAAGGAAGATATAGGCACCCGGGCGCTCCTGCAGCATATAGGAGAAGTCCTCTGCCGCCATCAAAGGCGCGGTTTCGGCATCAACTTCGGGTGAGATCGCGCGCGCCACCGCCGCTGCATGGGCGGTGCCATCCTCGTGGTTCACCGTCACCGGATAGCCGCGGCGGAAATGCACCTCGACCGTCGCGCCATAGGTCTCGGCCACGCCCGCGCAGATCTGGCGCAGCCGCGCTTCGATCATCGCGCGGACCCCCTCGTCCAGCGTGCGCACAGTGCCCTTCATCACCACCTCTTCGGCCAGCACATTATAGGCGGTCGAATCGCTGTGGATCGTCGCGACCGAGACCACCGCCGATTGCAGCGGATCGGTGTTTCTGGACACGATGCTTTGCAGCGCCAGCACCAGATGCGACGCGACCACGGTGGTATCAATCGCCTCCTGCGGTTTTGCCGCATGGCCGCCGCGCCCGGTCAGGGTCAGCGAGAATTCATCCGAGGCCGCCATGATCGCACCCGGGCGGATCGCGAAACGGCCAACCGGGATCCCCGGCATATTATGCAGGCCGTAGACCTCCTGGATGTTCCAGCGCTCCATCAGCCCGTCTTTGACCATGGCAAGGCCGCCGCCGCCGCCTTCTTCGGCCGGCTGGAAGATACAGACCACCGAACCATCGAAATTCCGCGTCTCGGCGAGGTATTTCGCGGCGCCGAGCAGCATGGCGGTATGGCCGTCATGACCGCAGGCATGCATGATCCCGGGTGTGCCGGAGGCGTAATCGAGGCCGGTTTTCTCATGGATCGGCAGCGCATCCATGTCGGCACGCAAGCCCACCACGCGGCCCGCGCTGTCCCTGCGCCCCCGGATCACCGCGACCACACCGGAGCGTCCGACCCCTTCCGTCACCTCGTCGCAGCCAAAGGCCCGGCACAGTTCCGCCACACGCCCGGCGGTGCGCGGCAGGTCATAATTCAGCTCGGGGTGCCGGTGGAAATCCTGGCGCCAGGCTTTGATCTCGGGGGCGAGTTCCGCGAAACGGTTCTTGACGGGCATGGGCGTCTCCTTCGGCGCGGAGTCTGATCTCCGGCGCGCGGAAGGGCAAGCCCCCGCCGCAGCGGCGGAAGCCGTTCCTCAAAACCGGAGCCCGGGCCTAAAGGCTCGGCCCTGGCACCAGTTTTGATCCGTCAGTGAAACGCGACAGCCGGAAGCGGCGCATGTCATGACCGATCTCTTCGCCTAAGATCATGCTGGCGATCACCCGGCCCATGCCCGGCCCGATGCCAAACCCATGACCGCAAAGCCCGGTCGCGATCACCAGGCCCGGCAGCTTTTCGGTGCGGTCGATGACCGGGACGACATCGGGCATGGTCTCGATCATCCCGGCCCAGCTGGCGGTCAGGCGCGGCTTGCCGATCTGCGGGAAGGCTTCGGCAAAGCGGGTCCGGAGCCGCTCCAGCGCCTTGCGATCAGGCGCGGGGTTCAGGATCCGCATCCGCTCGAACGGGGTTTCGACATCGCCCTTCAGCCAGCGCGGCGTCGACCAGGCGTCGGGATATCCCTTCGGCGCCATCGGTTGCAGGCTGGTCTGGCCGAAGGTGCGCTTCAGCAGCGGCCAATAGGTGCCGAATTCGCGGAAGGCATCGGGGCCGATCCAGAAATTCTGGTGGTCACCCGGGGCGAGCGTATAGCCGCCATCCTCGCGGCGGCGAAAGGCGAAATGGCTGTCCACCGCGGCGCCCGGGAAAAGATCCGGGAGGGGCTCGGTCGCGGCCACCGTCGCGCGGACCGAAAGCTGCGGGATCCTGACGCCATGCGCGCCGAGGAAAAGCCGCGACCAGGCGCCGGCCGCAACCACGACCTGATCACAGGCGATGCGCCCGGCCTCGGTCACCACGCCCGCGACCCGGCCCGCCGCAAGATCGAGGCAGCGCACCGCGCAATGCTCAGCGATCACCACCCCCGCCTCAACCGCGAGATCGGCCAGCATCGGCACCGCGACCCATGGCTCGGCCCGCGCATCCGACGACGTCCAGAGCCCGCCGGTCCAGCCCGCTTTGGCCGACGGAACCATTTCCGCCACCTCGCGCGCGCTCAGCATCCGGCTGTCCACCCCCGAGCCCGCGACCGAATCGAGCCAGGACCGGAACCCCGCCATGTCACCTTCTTTATTGGCAAGGTACAGAACACCGGTTTGCCGGAACCCGAGCCCCCCGCCCGCCTCAGCGGCCAGTTCGCGCCACAGCGCGAGGCTTTCCATCATGATCGGCAGTTCCGCCGGATCGCGCCCCTGCTGGCGGATCCAGCCCCAGTTGCGGCTGGACTGCTCGCCCGCGATCAGCCCCTTTTCGCACAGAACCACCCGCTGGCCCTTTTTCGCCAGCGCCCGCGCGGTCATCACCCCGATGATGCCGCCGCCGATCACCACCGTATCACAGACCGCAGGCAACCGGCCCCGATGCCGGACGGGGCTGTTTTCGTGGATGGGAAAACTCATTCTGCTTCTCCGCAAGCGCCCAGTTCCAGGTGTTCCGGCGGGCGCCATTGCGGCACTGCCCGGGCCGGAGCCCTGCTCCGCATATCCGCCGGCTGCAGAAACGGCGAAAAATACGATACGTCTTTTTCCCGATCTGCAAGTCCGGCAATCAATCCTCAAAACCGCACAAGATTTCAATTCCCCCGCCAGCACCAGACGAATTTATCCTTGTTTGATCGTTTTTTTATGCCAGGCTTGTGGAAATGCCGCCAGACGCTTTCCACAGGACCGTATTTTCGATGTCCGTAAATGGTTGCGCTTTGCTTTTCAGAACTCTCCTTGCACCAACGTTCCGGAGCACAAAATGCCGCAGATTTCCAGCACAACCACCCTGATTTTGAACGGGGTCACCACTGTCACTGTCGGGGGAACCCTTCTCACCTGGAACCATGATCGCTGGCTTGGCCATGCCGATTTCTGGGCCACCGACACCTCGCGCCTCAATATTGTTTTCGCCGGCGACAACAGCATGATCGGGAGCTTCCAGACCGGCGGTACGCTTGGCGTTACCTTCAACGAACATGCGACGGGTTCGGGCCGGCAGATCAATGCGCTGATGTTGCTGGGGTCGGGCATCAACAATGTGGCCTTCAATTCGGGCCGTGTCGGCGCGCTCGCAACCGGCAGCAATAATGACACGGTGACCTTTTCCGGCATCTCTTATGCGGCCTTCATCAATACCGGCGATGGCGCCGATACCGTGAATGTCAGCACCACGGCCGGCGTGGGTGTGATCAATCTCGGCCAGGGCAACAACCGTGCGGTGATCGGTGCCACCGGATCGGCCCAGGCCATCATTGCCTATGACGGTGCCGATGTGGTCGTCGCCAATGGCAGCGTCGGCCATATCAATACCGGCGGCGGCAATGACATCATCCATATCAACGGCGACACCTATGTGCAGAATATCCTCGCGGGCGGCGGCAATGACCTCGTCCGGCTGAATGTCACCGGCTCTATCGGCTCGGTCGATCTTGGCGATGGCAACAACAATCTTACCATGCTCGCCAATACCGGTGGTTTCTCCAGCCTTCAGGCCTATGGCGGCAATGATGTGCTGTTGATGTATGGCGGGTTTTCCGGGATGGCCAATCTCGGCCATGGCAACAATATCGTGCAGCTGTTCGGCGATTCAGTGGCCGAATTTATTGTGACCGGCAGCGGGAGTGACACCGTGCAGATCCTGGGCCATTCCCGGCTCGGCACGCTCAGCACCGGTGATGGCGCCGATATTGTGGTGTTCAATTCGACCGGCTCGATCGGGAACATCAATCTCGGGAACGGCAACAATATCCTGCGTGTCCTGAACCCGGCATCCTATGTCGACACCATCCTGAGCGGGGCCGACAATGATTTCATCCAGGCTTACGCCGAAGTGAACTATATCAGCACCGGAGGCGGCAATGACCGGGTCGAGACCAGCACCGAATGGACAGGATTCATCGACACCGGGCGCGGCAATGACACTGTGAGCGTCGGGTCAGGCGGGGCCTCGGTGATCCGGCTCGGTCGTGACGCAGATACCGTCATCCTGACCGCTCCCTCAGACCAGAGCCAGGTCACCACCATCTTCGGGGGCAGCGGGGTTTCCGGCCCGGATGACGTCGATTTTGACACTGTCAGCATGGCGCCCTTTACCAGCGATCTGTGGATCGACCTGGATCTTGGCCGGATCGAATCCGTTGACGGTTACAAGTTCAATATCTTTGAATTCGAAGCCGCGATCGGCGGCTCTGGCCATGATATGCTCTTTGGCACCAGTCGGGACAATCTCCTGATGGGCGGCGCCGGCAATGACACGATCATTGGTTATGGTGGCAATGACACGCTGGATGGTGGCGCCGGCGACGATTCTCTCGATGCCACATACAGTTCGGGGGCGACCCTGCTCGGCGGCACCGGGAATGACACGATCTGCGACGGTATCGGCGCTGACCTCATCGATGGCGGCGCCGGCGACGACAGGATTTTTCTGGTTGGCGGAGCAGACACGATCATCGGTGGCGCTGGTGCCGATATGTTTACGTTCTGGAACATGGACGGCGAGAATACCCCGCTCATCACCGATTTCAGCCGCGCCCAGGGCGACAGCATCAGTTTCGAGGGCTGGAACTTCATATTCATCGGCAGCGATGCTTTCAGCAATGACTACAACGAGCTGCGCTATGAGGTTGATGGATCGGTCACCAGGCTGCTGGCGGACTGGGATGCCGATGGGGTTGCGGATTTCCGGATTGAATTCACCGGAGGGATCGATTTCATCGCAAGCGATTTCCTGCTCTGATCGCCCGCGCAAACACCTGGCCCGGCAGCAGGTCCCCTGGAGCCAGCTGTTTTTATCCGGGCCGCCGTGGTCTCAGTGAAAGCTCTTCCGGATCCGGCGCAGGCCCAGCCAGACCAGCGCAAGCACCGGCACAACCAGCGCCGCCGTCATCATCTCTTTCGACAGCCCCGCGAGTTTCCCCAGCGGATACAGTGCGTAAGACGCAAGGCTCACCGCGTAATAGCTGATCGCCACCACCGAAAGCCCCTCGACCGTATGTTGCAGCCGGAGCGCCAGATCGGCGCGGCGGTCCATGCTTTCCAACAGCCGCTGGTTCTGCGCCGAGCGGTCAACATCGACGCGGGTGCGCAAAAGCTCTGCGGCGCGCTCTGCCCGGGTCGACAGCGTCTCCAGCCGTGCCTGGGCCGATTTCACCGTCCGCATCGCCGGATCATAGCGGCGCATCATGAACTCGCCAAAGGTCTGCCGCCCCTCAAGCCGTTCCTCGCGCAAGACCTGGATGCGCTGGTTCAGGATCGCCTCATAGGCCGCCGTCGCGCCAAAGCGGAACGAGACCCGCACCGCCAGCCGCTCAAGCTCGGAGGAAATCGACAACAGATCATGCAAAGCGGCCTCGGGCGCCGGCCCCTTGCCCCCCGTGGTATCCAGCCCCGAAACCAGTGCCGAAAGCCGCGGGTCCAGCTGGTTGAGCTTGCCCGACAGATCGCGCGCCCGCAAAAGCCCCAGCATCGACATGGCGCGATAGACCTCGATCTCGCACAGGCGCTGCACGATCCGCCCGATCCGCCGCCGCCCGGTGCCGGGGCGGATGAACACCGCGAAACGCATATTTCCTGCCGGATCAATGCGGAAATCGCCGGCGATCACCGCCGCCCCGTCAACCACTTTTGACAAGGCGAGGCTTTCAGGCACGAACCAGTCCTCGCAGCGGGCGAAAAGCTCGCCCATGCTCGCGGGCATATGCTCGATGCGGATCAGCACCGAGGCAATCCGCCCGCCCGGCGCCGCCTGCACCCAATCCTCGGGGAATACTTCCGTCTCGGCCGGATCAAAGGGGCGCGACGAGACGCCCGGCGTAAAGGCCGAATAGGTCACGAATTCGGTATGGCTTTCCCATTTCAGCTCGGTCCGGCCGATCGGGCCCGAGAAATGCGTGGCATCGGGCTGCGGATGGGCGCCGCCATTGCGGTCGATCAGGTCGATCAGATGATCGCGGTCGCGGTCCCGGTCGCGCCCTGCGGCATCCACCGGCTCCTTGAAAGCCATCATCACAGCGGTGCAGGGCAGGTCCAGCGCCGGGAAAGGCCGGGCATGCAGCTCATTCACCGTGGCATAGCGGAGCGGATGGTCGGTCACAGGAGGCATGTCTTCGCTCATAAGTTGAGATCAGGCCGGGTTACGCCCGGGAGAACCGATACCGCCAGCACAAAGCCCGCATACCGGGCTATGCGGGCGATATGTTGCCGTAATGACAAGGCCCTTCCGGCAGTCTGACGCCCATTGGCGCCCATTCGGTGCCGGTCGCGTGCCGCTCAGCCGCGAATGGTGCCGTCGCCGGTCACAAGATATTTGAAGCTGCACAATTGTGCGGCACCGACCGGCCCGCGCGCATGCATCTTGCCGGTGGCAATCCCGATCTCGCCCCCCATCCCGAACTCGCCACCATCGGCGAACTGGGTCGAGGCATTGCGCATCAGGATCGCCGAATCGAGCCGCTGGAAAAAGCGCTCGGCCACCGCATCATCCTCGGTCAGCACCGCTTCCGTATGGTTCGATCCATAGCGGCGGATATGGGCAATCGCGCCGTCCACCCCGTCAACCAGTTTGGCCGCGATGATCATATCCAGGAATTCGCGCCCGAAATCATCGAGTTGCGCCTCGACCGTGCCAGAGACCTGCAGCAATTCACCCTCGGTCCTGACCTCGACCCCGGCCTTCACCAGATCCTCGATCAGCACCGCACCGTGTTTCGCATAAAACGCCCGGTCAATCAGCAGACATTCAGCCGAGCCACAGATGCCCGTGCGCCTGGTCTTGGCGTTCAGCACCACGCGCCGCGCCTTTTCCAGATCCGCCGCGCCATCGGCATAGACATGGCAAATGCCTTCCAGATGCGCGAAAACCGGCACCCGCGCCTCGCGCTGCACAAGGCCCACGAGCCCCTTGCCGCCCCGCGGCACGATCACGTCGATATAGTCCACCGCCGTCAGCATGGCCGAGACCATATCGCGGTCCCTGACCGGCACCAGCTGGATCGCGGCCTCCGGCAGTCCGGCCTTTTTCAGCCCCAGCACCATACAGCCATGGATCGCGACCGAGGAATGGAAGCTCTCCGAGCCGCCGCGCAAAATCACGGCATTGCCGGCCTTCAGACACAGGGCCCCGGCATCCGCCGTGACATTGGGCCGGCTTTCATAGATCACGCCAACCACGCCTAAAGGCGTCGCCACCCGCCGGATCTGCAGCCCGTTGGGCCGGTCCCATTCCTCAAGCACGCGGCCCACCGGATCAGGCTGGCGCGCCACCTCGCGCAGCGCAGCGGCAATCCCTGCCACACGCCCCCCATCCAGCCGCAGCCGGTCGAGCATGGCGGGCGAGATCCCCTTCCCGCGCGCGAAATCCATATCCTTCGCATTGGCGTCAAGGATCAGATCAACACTGCCGTCAATCGCATCCGCCGCCGCAAGCAAACCCGCCGTCTTCTGCTCTGGTGGGGCAAAAGCCAGTTCCGCCGCCGCCTCACGCGCCGCCGATCCAATCCGTGTCATCAGATCCAGAAACTGACCATCCATCGCCTCACCTCTTCCTTCTCAGGCCTTTCTCTTGACTTAAATACTCCCGGGGGTCCGGGGGCTGGCCCCCGGCTGTCAGACCCGCCCTGGCTCCGCCCCGCCAGATCACATCACCATATCATCGCGATGCACCAAAGCCGCCCGGCCCTGATAGCCCAGGATCGCCTCAATCTCGCCCGAGCGATGCCCGGCAATCGCCCGTGCCTCGTCAGATGTATAGCGGATCAGGCCCTTGCCAAGCGCTTCGCCTGCGGGCCCGATGATCCCCACCGGCTCGCCGCGCCCGAACCGCCCCTCAACCGCGACCACTCCGGCGGGGAGCAGGCTCTTGCCCTGGCGCAGCGCCTTCACCGCGCCCTCATCCACCCGGACCCGGCCCTTTTCCTTCATCGCATTGATCCAGCGTTTGCGCGCCGCCTGCGGATCGGCCTCGGCGACGAACCAGGTCCGGTTCGCCCCTTCGGCCAGCGCTTTCAGCGGCCGCAGGGGCGAGCCTTCCATGATCGCCATGGCGCAGCCCCCGGCAACGGCAGTCTTCGCCGCCATCAGCTTGGTCTTCATGCCCCCCTTCGAGAGCCCGGAGATCGGATCCCCCGCCATCGCCTCGATCGCGGGCGTGATGTGATCCACCAGATCGAAGCGCACCGCCGTCGGATCTTCCTTCGGATTGGCGGAATAGAATCCATCCACATCCGACAAAAGCACCAGCTGATCCGCCCCCGCCGTCACCGCGATCTGCGCCGCCAGCCTATCATTGTCGCCAAACCGGATCTCATCAGTGGCGACTGTGTCGTTTTCATTGACAATCGGCACGACGCCAAGCCCCAGCAGCGTCTCCATCGTCGCGCGGCTGTTCAGATAGCGGCGCCGGTCGGCAGTATCTTCCAGCGTCACAAGAATCTGCGCCGTGGTGATACCATGCGGCGCCAGCACCTCTTCATAGGCGCGCGCCAGCCGGATCTGCCCGACCGCCGCCGCCGCCTGGGCCTGTTCCAAAGACAGCTCGCCCGAGGCCGGCAGCCCCAGCACCATCCGCCCAAGCGCGATCGAACCCGACGAGACCAGCACCACCTGGGTGCCGCGAACCCGCGCCTCTGCCACATCCAGCGCAAGCGCAGACAACCAGGCCTGGCGCAGCCCCTTTGCGCGGTCGACCAGCAAGGCCGAGCCGATCTTCACCACAAGACGACGCGCGGCCCGGATATCGGGCGCCTGCAAAACGCTCATTCTGTCGCTCAGGGCTGCCACGGCCCGCTTTCCTCTTCTTCCACTCCGGTCATCCGGATCTCTGCCATCAATGCCCGCAACACTTCGGTGATCCCCTTCTGGGCCGCGCCCGAAATCACATAGACCGGGCCGCCGCTCGCTTTCTCCAGCGCGCGCCTGCGATCCGAGATCTGCTTCGCATCCATCGCATCGGTCTTGTTCAGCGCCAGAATGCGGGGCTTGTCGCCTAAGATTTCGGAATAGGCCTCCAGTTCCGTCACAATCGTGCGGTAATCTTTGGTGATGGTCGAAGACGTCCCGTCCACCAGATGCAACAACACCTTGCAGCGCTCGACATGGGCGAGGAACTGCGTGCCAAGGCCGCGCCCTTCTGACGCCCCCTCGATCAGCCCCGGAATATCGGCCATCACGAATTCGCGTCCGTCAATGCCCACCACACCAAGGTTCGGCACCAGAGTCGTGAAGGGGTAATCCGCGATTTTTGGCCGCGCATTCGACACGGCGGCGAGGAATGTCGACTTGCCCGCATTCGGCAGCCCCACCAGCCCCGCATCGGCGATCAGCTTCAGCCTGAGCCAGATCGTCCGCTCCACCCCGGGAATCCCCGGATTGGCCCGGTTGGGCGAGCGGTTGGTCGAGGATTTGAACTGCAGATTGCCCCAGCCGCCATTGCCGCCCTGGGCCAGCAGCACCCGCTGCCCCGGCTCGGTCAGATCCGCGAGCACGGTTTCCTCATCCTCGTCCAGGATCTCGGTCCCCAGCGGCACTTTCAGGATAATATCATCGCCCGATTTGCCGGTCTTCTGACTGCCCATGCCATGCTGGCCGTTTTTGGCAAAGAAATGCTGCTGGTAGCGATAATCGATCAGCGTGTTCAGCCCCTCGACCGCCACCGCCCAGACCGAACCGCCACGCCCGCCATCGCCGCC
Source organism: Paracoccus sp. IB05 (assembly GCF_016405985.1). GTDB lineage: Bacteria > Pseudomonadota > Alphaproteobacteria > Rhodobacterales > Rhodobacteraceae > Pseudogemmobacter. The sequence continues at coordinate 9,271 of NZ_JAEFCF010000012.1, read as the reverse complement.
ATCCGGTCCGCCGAATTCGATGAACTTCTCGCGCCGGAACGAGACACAGCCCGCACCGCCGCCGCCCGAGCGGATATAGACTTTGGCAAGATCGAGGAATTTCATCTGGGCATCTTTCAGAACGGGCGCAGGGCACTTTCCCCCAGCCGATACAGGAGAAGCGCCCCCACCTCAAGCGACGCAGCCCTTTCTCGCAGCTCCGGTTCATTTTCTGTCTGAAAATATCCCGGGGGAGTCTGCGATCAGCAGACGGGGGCAGCGCCCCCCTGCCCGGCTTCCCCCGTCACCCGGCAGGCACCCAGATCACATCCGCAATCCTTGGCGCCCCCAGAGCCAGCATCACCAGCCGGTCAAACCCAAGCGCGCAGCCCGCCGCTGGCGGCATCAGCGCCAGCGCCGCCAGAAAATCCTCATCAATCGGATAGGTCTCGCCGTAGATCCGCGCCTTGAGCGCCATCTCTTCCTCAAACCGCGCCCGCTGCTCCACCGGATCGGTCAATTCGCCAAAGCCATTTGCCAGCTCCACCCCGCAGGCATAGACCTCGAAGCGTTCGGCCAGACGCGCCTCCCCCGGCACGCGCCGTGCCAGCGCCGCCTCACAGGCCGGATAATGATCGAGCACCGTCAGCCGCCCCAGCCCCAGATGCGGCTCGACCCGCTCCGAAAGCACCCGGCTGAACAGATCCGACCAGGTCTCGCCCGCCATATGGCGGATCCCTGCGCGGTCCATCTGCGCCGCCAGCGCCGCCGCATCGGTGACGCCCGCCGCATCCATCGTCGCCATGAGATCAATCCCGGCATGGCGCGAAAACGCCTCCGCAACACTCAGCCGCTCATAGGGCAGGCCCGGATCACAGACCCGATCGCGAAAGCGCAAAACCCCGTCCGGCTGCGCAAGCCGCGCCCAGGCCGCGATATCCTCCATCAGCCGGGTGTAATCCTCGCCGACCCGGTACCATTCCAGCATGGTGAATTCCGGCTCATGCAAGACCCCGCGCTCGCGATTGCGCCAGACATGCGAAAAGGCGTGAATCCGGGTCTCACCAGCCGCCAGCAGCCGCTTCATCGCAAATTCCGGCGAGGTATGCAGATACATCTCGCGCAGGCCGCCATCATTGCCGATGGCCGTGGTGCGGAAGGCGTGCAGATGCGCCTCATTGCCCGGGCTGACCTGCAATCCTGCCGGATCAACCTCGGTAAACCCCTCTTCCGCCAGCCATGACCTGATCCGCGCCTGGATGCGGTTGCGCTCCAGCAAGGCCGGGCGCCGGTCCGCATGGCGCGACGGCTGCCACCACTGACCCTGGCCCGGATCACGCATTTCGCCGTCTCTGCCGCTCATCTTCGCCATTCCTGCTGGAAATCTGACACATCATACGCTAACCGGAGCGCAATCGCTGGCCGGAGCCTTCAGCCTTCCCGGTCGCGCATCCGCATATCAAAGGATATTCACCCGTGAAAGTCATCGCGTCATCGCTTCGCAAGGGCAATGTGGTTGAGGTGGACGGCAAGCTCTACGCCGTCCTTTCGGCCGAAACCTATCGTCCCGGCAAAGGCACCCCCACGACCTCCGTCGATATGCGCCGCATCTCGGACGGGGTGAAGGTCTCGGAACGCTGGAAAACCACCGACCAGGTCGAAAAGGCCACCGTGGACGAACGCGATTACGACTTCCTCTATGAGGATGGCGAGGGCTTCCATTTCATGCAGCCCGAAAGCTATGACCAGGTCGTGGTCACCGCCGACGTCATGGGCGACAGCAAGGTCTATCTGACCGAAGGCATGCGTTGCTACGTCAAGACCTATGAGGGCGCGCCCATCGCCATCGAAGTGCCGCAAAAGATCACCGTCGAAATCGCCGAGACCGAGCCGGTCGTCAAAGGCCAGACCGCCTCGTCCTCCTATAAGCCCGCGATGACCACCTCGGGGCTGCGGGTGATGGTGCCGGCCCATATCGGCGCCGAGACCCGCATCGTCATCAATACCGATGACAATTCCTATGTGGAACGCGCGAAAGACTGATCGCGGGCCTGCGCCGGAGCATCGGTAAAATCCCATCCAAAAGGGGCAGGGCCGGACGCCCTGCCCCTTTTCTCATGCGCCCCGCCACGAAGCGGAGCCGGGCTGCCGCCGCCCCCGACCAGACGGGTGCCCCCGCCTCGACGCGTCCGGCCATAAGGTCCTTTGTCAGCGGCACCATGCACCCGACGATCTTCTGTTCCTGCTGCAGGAGCCGGTCTATACCTCAGGAAGGGCCATTCGCCCGTTTACGGGCAGAGACCCGGAGAGGATGAGCTGAATGACGCGCCCGCCCTATGCCTGGCCCGATCCTGACCGTGACTATGCCAATGGCGCCTTCATCACAGATGCCGCACTCTTTCCCGCCCGCTGGGCCGCAATGGCCCATGCCTTCCGGGACAGTCTCGGTGCAAGGGCGCGTCCTGATCTGCCCTATGGCACCGGGTCACGCCAATACTATGACCTCTTCGAGCCGGAAGGCACGGCCCTCGGTACCGTCCTCTTCATTCATGGCGGTTACTGGATGGCCTTTGGCCGCGAGAGCTGGTCGCATCTCGCCGCCGGCCCGCTCGCGCATGGCTGGCGTGTCGTCATGCCGTCCTACAGCCTCGCCCCCGATGCAAGCCTCACGCAGATCGTGCAGGAGATGGCCCATCTCACCCGGCTGATCGTGCAAGACCATCCCGGCCCGGTCATCGCAACCGGCCATTCCGCCGGCGGACACCTGGCCGCGCGCCTTGCCTGCACCGATCTTGCCCTGCCCATCGCCCGCACCGTCCCGATCTCGCCCCTCAGCGAACTCGGCCCGCTGATGGCCACGAAAATGAATGAGACGCTGCGGATCACCGCAGACGAGGCCGCCCGCGAAAGCCCCGCGCGCCTCAGGCTCGCCCCCGGCATCTCCGCCCATATCCATGTCGGCGCAGAGGAGCGCCCCGCCTTCCTCGCCCAGGCCCGTATCCTCTCGGAGGAATGGTCCTGCCCCTGGTCCGCAGCCCCGGGCAAACACCACTTAAACGTGTCCGACGCCCTCGCTGATCCCAGCTCCAGCCTGACAACCGCGCTCCTCGCGCTCTGATCTTCCTCTTGACCTGAATACTCCGGGGGTCTGAGGGGGCTGGCCCCCTCACCCTCGCCCCCCGGCACGCTCAGCCGCCCGCCAGCCGCGCGAGCGCAGCCGCAAAACCCGCGGCCGTCACCACCCGCTCCGGCAGATCCACCCGCAAAAGCCGCTCGCCCGAGGCCAGAATCAGGCCGGCCGGGTCCAGTGCAATCGCCTTCCAGCGCCCCGCCGCAGCCCCGGCGCCAACAGCCATCGCGCCCAGTCGTGCCGGTGCGGCATTCAGCTCTGCCAGAACCGCGCCCTCATCCGCGATCAGCCCCTCCGCCCCGGAAAGGTCGATGCGAAACGCGTCAAACCCGATATCCGCGGCATTGCGCCCGGGGCCGCCACCGACAGTGACGCCCAGCACCTCGATCCGGAACAGCGCCGCATCGGGGAGTTGCAGATAGAGCTTCGCTTTCGGAAACCGCGCCGCAAAGCGCGCGCTCAGCGCCGCCATCCGCTCCGGTCCGACCCGCCTTGAATGGCCCACCAGCGTCATTCTCGGCTGCGTCAGCGCGTCCGGCCTGTCAAAACCTGCGAGCGCCAGCGAGACCCGGTCATCGGCTGCGATATTTCTTGCATGCAGCGCCAGCCGCGCGGTGAAAAACACCGGGCTGCCATCGTAATCGGGCAGGATATTGGTCACCACACCATAAGGAAACCCGCCGGGATCCAGCGTCGAGAGCGCGGCATTGCGGCTTTCGTGCAAAAGCACCTGGCCCGCCCCTCGCGGATCGAATGCCGCAGCTGCGCCCGGATTGATTTCGATATCACGCGGAGTGATGGCGGCGTCTATGCCTGGCATGGGAGATCTCCGGATAGCCTTTGGTCACAAATCCGCTGGCTGGAACTCGGGCTACGGCGCGGCGGACGATAGCCAGCCCGCCCTGCATGCGAAAGACCATATTGCGACCCCTGCGACAAATTGCTAGCGCAGGGACAGTCCCTTGCCGCCAGCCGGTCCGGGCGGGCCCTTCCTGAGAAGAAGGCCCCGTGACCGTGACATAAGCGCGAGCCCCGAGCGGCCCCTGCAACAGATCCGCATCCTCTCCCGCTGACGCCCTGCCGCGCCATCGTTGAGACCTGCGGCGCGCATATAAAGCGGACAGATATGAGACAGCTCGCAGGCCGCATCTGGCGGCTGACCAAAATCGCGCTCTCCGGCCCGGGGACGTCGATTGCCCTTTTCACCTATTCCATCGTTCTGGGGCTGCAATTCGCCGGCGTCTGGATCTCGCTCCGGACCATTGCCTGGAACAAGGCCTTTTTCGATGCACTCGAACAGATGAACGCCGCCGAGGCGATGCGTCAGATCGGGGTGTTCTTCGCGCTCACCATGACTTCGGTTGCGATTTTCCTTATCGGAGAATGGCTGCGCAAACGGCTTTTGATGCGGCTGCGCAGCCGGCTGACCACGCGCGCCCTGGACCTCTGGGTCGGGCGCCGGGCCTATTGGTATCTCAGGCCGGGATTTTCGGCAGTGCCGGTCGACAATCCTGACCAGCGCGTGGCCGAGGATTGCCGGGTTTTCGCCGAGAAACTGCTGATCGAGACCCTCGATCTGATCTCGAACATCGTGGCGCTGATCTCTTATGTCACCCTGCTCTGGACCCTTTCAGACTTCACTCTCAGCTTCAGCATCGCAGGACATGATATTAAAATTCATAGATATATGGTAATCCTTGCCTTTCTCTATGTGGCCATATCCTCGCTTGCGACGCATTTCCTTGGCCGGCCGCTGAAGACCCTGCTTTTCACCCAGGAAAAGCGCGAGGCCGATTTCCGCCATGCCCTGGTCCAGCTGCGGGAAGAGGCCAGCCCCATCGCGCAATCGGGGGGCGAAGCGGCCGAGACGCGGCGGCTCTTGCGGCTTTTCGGCGCCTTGCGTGTCAACTGGAACCAGCTGATCCGGCGCGAATTCATCTTTGGCCTTTTCTCGCGCAGCTATTTCCAGACCGTGCTGCGGGTGCCAACATTCTTTGCCCTGCCGGCCTATTTCGCGGGTGCGGTGACGCTCGGCGGGCTGATGCAGTTGGCGGCGGCCTTCTCGAATGTTGTCACGACACTGAGCTGGTTCATCTTTTCCTACCGCGATCTGGCGCAGTTCGTGGCCGTATCCGAGCGTCTCGATGGCCTTTTCACCGCAGCGGCGCGGCCAGAACTGCGCCCGGAACCGCCCCAGGCGATCACCCGCGCCGCCTCCGGGAGCGGCAGGCTGCAGCTGCGCGGGCTGCGTCTTTTCACCCCTGAGGGACGCGCGCTGGCACCGGTTCCGGATCTGACCCTTGCGCCCGGGGACCGGCTCTGGATCACGGGGGCGTCCGGCCAGGGCAAGAGCACGCTTGTCGCCGCGATCACCGGCCTCTGGCCCTATGGCGAGGGCGAGATCGGGCTGCCGGCCCATGCCCCGACCGTACTGTCGCAAGAGCCGCGCCTCTTCCCCGAAAGCCTCGCCGCCGCCGCCTGCTACCCGCTGGACCCGGCGGAATGCGATCCTTTGCAGATCGAGGCGGCGCTGCGCCTGACCGGGCTTGGCGCTGTTTCCCCCGATACGCCCCTCAGGACCCTTTCCGGGGGCGAGCGCCAGCGGCTCGGCTTTGCACGGCTTTTGCTGGTACGGCCCGGCTTTGTCATCCTGGACGAGGCCACCAGCGCCCTCGATGCGGCAGCGGCGGAAGAGATGCTGGCGCTGTTGACCCGTGAACTGCCGGAGGCGATGATCCTTTGTGTCTCACATGACGTGCCGAAGGCGCCTGGAACCTGTCAGCGCCTGACGCTGGGCTGACAGAGAACATGAAAAAGGCCGGCCCCGCATGACAGGGCCGGCCCGTTTCAGTCGCGATATCCGATCAGAACCGCGCGGTCATCCCCATGATAAAGGTCCGGCCCCGGCCGGATTCAGACCGGTAATTGTTCAGCCCCGAACCGGCATAGCCATAGGTCTTGTCGGTGACATTCTCGACCGAGAAAAAGGCCTGAACCGTGTCATTGATCTTATAGCTGCCATAGAGATCCCAGAGGTCATAGGCTGCGGTCTCCTGCCAGCCATTGAAGAACTCGGCCTCTTTGCCGGTGCCGACATAGCGATATTGCGCGCCCAGTTGCAGCCGCTGATCCATGAGCCGCACACCGAAATCCACGGTCGCCACGCGGTCAGGCTGGATCGAGCCTTCCCCATTGCCGCCACCGGTGCCGAAGCCCGTCGGCACATCATCGGTCTTGCTGTCGGAATACCCGATATTGACGTAATAGAGCCCGGCATCATAAGAGCCCTCGATCTCGACGCCATGGCTTTTCACCGTGCCATCGGTATTCACCCAGCGTACCACGCCACCCTGCAGATCATTGACGATGTAGTTTTTGATCCGGTTGTTGAAGTAACCAACCTTCAGCCTCACCTGGTCATCGGCGCTGAACAGACCGTCACGCCGCCAGTTCACGCCGAGGTCAACGCCTTTCGACAGTTCCGGCTTCAGATCCAGATTGTTGTTGTTCGAGCTGCCGACACCGGTGTTGAACGGCACATTGGCGTAGAACACCTCATGCGAGCTTGGCGGCCGGAAGGTGTGGGAATAGGTGCCGTAAAGCTCGATCTCCGGTGTCAGATCAAAGGAGAGACCGAGCTTCGGCAGCACTTCACCACCCGACCTTTCGACATATTCATTCGCCGGAGCCGTCCGGGTGCCCGAAACCTCCCAATGGTCATAGCGCAGACCACCGATCAGGCTCCAGCGGCCGAAATCGGCCACCGCTTCGGAAAACAGCGAAGATTTGTCGAGTGTTCCCGGATGGTTGCCACCGCGCCGCTCATAGGTTCTGAAGTCGTTCTGCTGCCAGCTGACGCCGAAGGTCAGATCAAGGTTCACGCCATTCGACAGATCGACATTGGCATGGTTCGTCAGGCTCGCACCTTTGGTGACATCGGCGGTGCGCCGCCCGGTATAGCCACCGGTCGAGCCGGGGCGGTAGTTCAGCTCTTCCTCATTATGGAACAGCTCGAGATCAAGATTGATCCACTGATTGTCCGGCCGCCATTTCCAGGACAGCGTATCGGTCTGGTTGTCGATATCCCAGTTGTAATTCGAATTGATGAACTGGTTGCGATACCAGCGGGTGCCGAATGCGAATGTATGTTCGGAATTCGGCTTGACCTCGAATTTCATCAGCCCGCCCTTCGGCGAATTCGAGACGCCCTTGCCCGCGACCACGATCCCGTCGCCATTCTCGTAATCGCTTTGCGAGGTATGGGCGATCGCGGCCATCACATTGACCTCGCCGTCGCCGCCCCAAAGGCCGGTAAAGCGCTGCCCGTAAGCCAGCATCCCCGACTGGTCATAGCCGTTCGAGCCGCCTTTCAGCCGCAGCATCCCGCCACGCGTCTCGCCCTCCGGCACAATATCATCAATCGCGAGCGTGCGGAAATTCGCAGCCCCCGTCAGCGTACCGGATCCATGGGCGCCCGAAACCGGGCCGCGCACCACTTCGACCGCGCCGGTCAGTTCGGGATGCACATAAAGCATAGAGCCGCCGGAGGATTCGTGGCCGCCGATATTCCTGAAGGTCTGCGGCACGCCGTCGATCATCGCGGTGACCCGGCCATAGCCGCTCATGCCACGAATATTGACCTCGATCCCCGGCTGGTTGGCCTGCTGGCGCGAAAACACACCGGGGATTGCGCGCAAGGCGGTCTGGGCATTGCCGGAATAGCGGCCAAGGATATCGGCGCCGGAAATCGCGCTGACCGGGGCCGGCGTCTCATAGACCGCATCGCCTGCGACGCCGAGCGTAAGCCCTTCGCCGGTCAGGAAGATGGTGCCCAGGTTATGCGGCACCGCCGTGCTGGTCTCGTCTTCACCTGTGGTCTGCGCGGTGGCGGAAAGCGGGTATTGCGCCAGGATGCTGCTGCCCAGCAAAAGCGCGAGGAAACGGGTCGAGAAAAGGCGCGGATATGCGCCATGAGGATAGGACATTGCTGTCTCCGGATCTGACTCAGGGAAATGACTTCCCCTGGATCGCCGGAGCCACAGATATCCTGGCCCAACTGTCTCGGATCGTGTCTGGTGCCGGACGCATCACGCCCGGGCGCCAGCGTTTTAGGAAATAGTCTCGTCCGGGGCAATGTGGCGGCGCGCATTTATTAAACAGAGATTAAAGTTTCCCCCGAAGTTGCGGCATCGCCGCCACGGCAGGCAGCGCCCCCCGGGCCTGGGCGCACAGCCCCGCGAGCATCGCGCGCAGCTCTGCCCGGCTGGTGACGCGCTGCGGAAACCAGATCCTGTACAGGGCGCGTTCAGCCGCCAGGTCGATCCCCTCGGGATCGATGGTTGCGATCCGCCAGCGCCCGCGCGCGCCGCCCGCTTTCGCGGTCAGAAAGGCGAAACTCTCGCGATCGGCCTGGAGGCGGGCGATCTCTTCGGCCTCATGGCGCATCAGATCATCGGCACCGGCGAGATCGCAATGCAGATCCGCCACTGTCAGCTGATCGGTATTGCGCGCGGCCCCGCCATTGAAATGGATCGCCTCGACCGCCACCCGGAAAAACATAGTGTCTTTCAGAGGGATATAGGCCGAAGCCTTGGGAAAGCGGCGCCGGTATCGCTCGCCCGCGATGTGCGCGGCCTCGCCCTCAAGCGGGAGCGCGCGCCCAACCAGCGTCATCCGCCTTTCGCTGACCACATCCAGCCCCTCGGCCTGGGCCAGCGTCATCGAGATCCGCGGATCGGCGAGGATATTGCGCGCATGCAGCGAGATCCCCGCAGCATAGAACAGCGGGCTGCCATCGGGTTCCACCGAGAGATTGGTCACCGTGCTGTAAGGATAGCCGCTGTGCTGATCGAGCGTCGCCAGCGCAATGCTGCGGCAGCTGCGCAGGAGATCGCGCGCCATCTGGCGGGCATCGAAAGGCGCGGCGGCGGTCTGGTTGATCGGCACGCGGCGCGGGGTGATGGCGCTGGCGCCCATGGTTCACTCTCCGGCAGGTCGGTCGGCTTGCCGGATGGCTGGCATCTGCCAGAACCCTATCCCGGAGGCGGGGCCTGCTTCAAGCCCCCGGGCACTGGTGTCCCGGGAGGGAAGAATGGCCCCTACCGCCGACCTGGATCGGCTTTGTTGCGCTATTCTGATTGAGGCCGCATGTGTCCCTTTCCC
>NZ_JAEFCF010000011.1 GCF_016405985.1 Paracoccus sp. IB05 | reverse complement strand
AAGAGGCTTATTTCAGCCAGTATAAAGGGTATTATTTTACGGGCGACGGCTGCCGCCGCGATGCGGATGGCTATTACTGGATCACCGGCCGCGTCGATGATGTCATTAACGTCTCCGGCCACCGGATGGGCACGGCAGAGGTGGAATCCGCCCTTGTCGCGCATGAGAAAGTCGCCGAAGCGGCAGTTGTCGGCTACCCGCATGACCTCAAGGGCCAGGGCATCTACGCCTATGTCACGCTGATGAACGGCGTCACCCCCTCGCCCGAGCTGAAGCGCGAGCTGGAGGCCTGGGTCCGCGCCGAAATCGGCCCGATCGCCAGGCCCGACCTGATCCAGTTCGCCCCGGGTCTGCCCAAGACCCGTTCCGGCAAGATCATGCGCCGCATCCTGCGCAAAATCGCCGAAAACGACTTCGCAGCTCTCGGAGATACCTCAACCCTCGCAGACCCGACCGTCGTCGAAGACCTCATCGAGAACAGGATGAACAAGGGATGAGGCTGTAACGCCAGATCCGGGTCAAATGTTGAATAAGGGAAAACGCTGCTCATAATCGGGCGGCGTTTTCCTTTCAGATGTTCGATTATTGAACCTGATCCAGCGCCAGATCCATCCGCTCGCGCGCTTTCTTCGGCAGTTTCACGGCCTTGAGCTTTTCGATCACGTCCGTCAGATCTTCAGGCGCGGCGCCAACCTGGATCACCATCACCATGCCCATTGCCAGATGCGGCGTGCATTTGACGCCGTAAATGCCCGGCTCGATCACGGTCACGTCAAGCGCTTCATTGATTTTGCCTTTGAACACTGCGGCGCCGGGTGGCAACATATCTTTGATCGCCTCGACATTATGGCTCTTGTCGGTCGGGATGAACCTGATCACATCGCCCGGCTCGGCGCGCAGGTAATCGGGTTCGAAAACCATCGTGCCGGCGGCGCCTTTGTTCAGCATATGCACCTCGATTTCGGCGGCAAGGCCGGGGCCTGCGAGGCCGCAGGCGATCAGGGCGGCAAAGAGGATGCGGGATGTCATGGTGAGCTCCTGTGTCACGGGAATGACCGGCAACCGGCCATTCCCCATGCGTTAGGCGAGGCTGTTTGGCCCGACCTTGAGCGAGATCAAACCGGGCCTGCGGCGGGGCGTCGCAGGGTTGATTGCTAAGGGGATATTTTCGCCCTAGTGTCAGAAAAATTCCCAGATATGAAAGCCGCGATGCAAACCGAATTTGACAGGCTTCTGGCCCAGGCGGGGTGGTCTGTGCCTGATGCCGCCAAACGTCTTGGCTATTCTGAGGGCCATATCTACCGCTGGAAACGCGGCGAGGAAGCCCCGCGCGAGGCCGTGCTGACGGTATTGCGCGCCGAAGCCGGACGCCATCCGGATCCGGTTGGATCCTTCACCTTCATCGACCTCTTCGCCGGGATCGGGGGCCTCAGGCGCGCCATGGAGGCGGCGGGGGGGCGCTGTGTCTTCACCTCGGAATGGGACCAGTTCGCGCAGAAGACTTATCACGCCAATTATCCCGACAACCGCCCGATTGCCGGCGATATCCGCGCGGTGGCTGAGGCCGATGTGCCTGCCCATGATGTGCTGGTTGCGGGCTTTCCCTGCCAGCCGTTTTCCATCGCCGGGGTCTCGAAGAAAAACGCGCTCGGTCGGGCGCATGGTTTTGCCGATGAAACCCAGGGAACGTTGTTTTTTGACGTGGCGCGGCTGATAAAACACCATCGCCCTGCGGCGTTTTTGTTGGAAAATGTAAAGAACCTGCAAAGTCATGATAAGGGCAATACCTTTGCGGTGATCCACCGGACGCTGACCGAAGAGCTGGGCTACCAGCTTTTTACCAAAGTGATTGATGCCGGTCATTTCGTGCCGCAACATCGCGAGCGGATCGTGATGGTGGGCTTTCGCGAGGCCACTTCTTTCAGCTGGACAGATCTTGAGCTGCCCTCTTACGGCGGGCGCCGGCTGGGCACGATCCTGCATCCCGAGAATGGCACCGAGGCGCCGGAAGGGCATTTCACCACCGGCCCCGATGCACTCGTCAGCGAGAAATACACGCTGACCGACAAGCTCTGGCGGTACCTTCAGGACTATGCCGCCAAGCATCGCGCAAAGGGCAATGGGTTCGGCTTTGGCCTTTTCGGGCCGGAGGACATCGCCCGCACGCTGTCGGCGCGCTACTATAAGGACGGCTCCGAAATTCTGATCCGCCAGCAGCCCGGTGAAAACCCGCGTCGCCTGACCCCCAGAGAATGCGCCCGGCTGATGGGCTATGGCGAGAATTTCCGCATTCCGGTCTCGGACACCCAGGCCTATCGCCAGTTCGGCAATTCCGTGGCCGTGCCGGTTTTCGCCGAGGTCGCGCAGAAGATGCGGCCGCATATCCTTTCGCTGATCCATGGCTGACGTCCATTCGCCTGATGCGCGGCGGCGCAATATGCAGGCGATCCGGGGCGCGGATACCAGGCCCGAGATGGTCTTGCGCAAGGGGCTGCATGGGCTCGGCTTTCGGTACCGATTGCAAGCGCGCGACCTGCCCGGGCGGCCTGATCTTGTGCTCCCGAAATACCGGGCGGTGATCTTTGCGCATGGGTGTTTCTGGCATGGCCATGGCTGCGATCTGTTTCGCTGGCCGAGGACCCGGGAAGAGTTCTGGCGCGGCAAGATCGGCGGCAATATGGCACGTGACGCCAGCACTCAGGCCGCGCTCGAGGCACTGGGCTGGCGGGTGGCACTGGTCTGGGAATGCGCGCTGAAAGGGCGGGGGCGCCAGCCGGAAGATATGGTTCTGGCAGAGCTGGCCGCCTGGATTGCCGGAGGCGGCCAGCGTATCGAGATTATGGCTCAGGCGGCGGCCATATCGCCCGCTTTGACCGCATCGGCGAGCCCGTCAAGCAGCTCGACCGTCTGATCCCAGGAAATGCAGCCATCGGTGATCGACTGACCATAGACAAGCTTTTGGCCGGGAACGACTTTTTGTGCGCCGGCGACCAGGTTGCTTTCGACCATCAGCGCGCGGATACGGCGCTCGCCCGCGCGGATACGGGCGGCGACATCGGCAACAACCCCGGGCTGGCGGGCCGGATCCTTGCCGCTGTTGGCATGGCTTGCGTCGATCATGATGCCCGGATCAATGCCGGCTTTTGCCGCGGCCTCCGCGACCGCATCGACGTCAGCCGCACTGAAATTCGGCCCTTTCGATCCGCCGCGCAGCACGACATGACAATCGGGGTTGCCGGTGGTGCGCGCAATCGCCGCCCGCCCGTCCGCGGTGATGGCCGGGAAGGAATGCTGGCCGCGCGCCGACAGAATCGCATCCAGCGCCATCTGGACCGAGCCATCGGTGCCGTTCTTGAAGCCGACCGGGCAGGACAGGCCCGAGGCCAGCTGGCGATGGATCTGGCTTTCGGTGGTGCGCGCGCCGATCGCGCCCCAGGCGATCAGATCGGCGAAATATTGCGGCATGATCGGGTCGAGGAATTCGGTCGAGGCCGGAAGACCCATGCGGTTGATATCCAGCAGCAGCTTGCGCGCCAGCGGCAGCCCGTCCTCGATCCGGTCCGAGCCGTCGAGATGCGGGTCATTGATCAGCCCCTTCCAGCCGACCGTTGTGCGCGGCTTCTCGAAATAGACCCGCATCACGATTTCCAGCTTGTCCTGGTGGCGCTTGCGCTCGGCCGCGAGGCGGCGGGCGTAATCCATGGCGGCCTCGGGGTCATGGATCGAACAGGGCCCGATCACGAGGAGCAGCCTTTCGTCGCGGCCCGCCAGGATCTCGCGGATGGCATTGCGGCTTTGCGCCACGGTCTCGGATATGGCGGCATCGCGGGGGATTGCCACGGCGAGCTCCAGAGGCGAGGGCAGGGGGCGCAATTCCTGAATACGCAGGTTGTTGGTTTCGGTCGGCATTTCGGTCTTCCTGTTTTTTGCTTCAGGATCTGACCGGCACCCCCCGAAAACGGAAAGCCGCCGGTCGAACCAGCGGCTTGGGGGTTTTTGGTGAGTATCGCCTGTCTCGCGTTACACAGCCGCCCGCATCCGCTGGCATGAGCGGAAGTAATAAAACCAGACGGGGGCGCAGGACATGGACATGCGGGGAAAGCTAAGCGCGAAAAATCACTTTGTCACCAGAAAAATAACAGGGATTTTCAGGGGCCTGGCGGGTCGGGCAAAGATCTTCAGGAATTATTAACCCTGGTCGCAGAGCATCGGATCATGCGAGTGACCCTGATCCTGCCCCTTTTCCTTGCCGCCTGTGGCGCCCAGCCCGCGCCGCATATGTTTGGCGCCGAACGATTCGAGGCCAGCCGCGGCGGGCATGATTACGTGGTCTTTCTGAAGGGCAACAGGGTCGAGGTGATCCGTCTCGGCTGGGCCTCGCCGGGGGAACATCAGGCGATTCGGGCCAGAATGATCGAGCTGATCCCGGAGCTCACGGGCTGTAAATTGCGCGAAAGTTCGCTCCAGGGGGATTCGGGTGAGATGCGGGGGCTGGTCACTTGCCCCCGTTCTGCCCCCCGTCCGGCCCCTTCGGCCTGACGATAAAAAGCATATAGCCGGCATATAGCCCCGCGACGAGGAAGACCGCGCCCCAAAGCGGCGCGTTGAAGGCGAAGAATTCCAGACCGGACCACAGGATCGGCAGGATCGTGGTCAAAAGCCGCGTGAGGGGGCGCTCGAACATCGGGTGAAACGGGTCGAGGATCTGCATGGGTATGGGTCCGGTCTTTGAGGACGTGAGGCGGTGGAGCATAAGGCGGCGAAAGCCGGAGCAAAGCACATTCGGCGGATGCGGCGGCAAGGTCAATCGCTGCGAGGCCGCATCTTTGCGCGATATGGAACCAAAGCCCTCCGGCTGCGTTAACCTTCCAGCCATAGTGAGGCTCTGCAACAGAACCGCCGATCTTTGGGCGGGGCGGCGACGCCCGACACCCTGGCGGCGCTTCGTTAAAGTGAGGGAGAGATTATGGGTATCGAGAGCATTCTGATTCTTCTGGTCATCGGCGCGGTTGCCGGCTGGCTGGCGGGGCAACTGGTCAAAGGCTACGGCTTTGGTCTGGTCGGGAACATCGTGGTTGGTGTGGTCGGCGCCTTTATCGCCGGGCTGATCCTGCCGCGCATCGGTCTGACCTTCGGCGGCAATGCCATCCTTGCCTCCATCATCCACGCCACCATCGGCGCGGTGATCCTGCTCCTTCTGATCCGCCTGGTGCGGACGGCCTGAGCCTTTCAACGTGACGGGGTCAGCGGTCGCAGCCGACCCCGTCGCCATCACGGTCGAGATCGTAGACATCCTGGCCGATGACCCTGACCGGACCTTCGACATAAGCGGGTCCGTTGCCACTTCCGCCTGCACAATCAACATCCGAAGCGACTGGCACGCACGCGCCGCTGTAGTTCGGATCACAGTCCTGGGCGGAAACGCTGCCGGTCGTTGCGGCCAGCACCAGAGCCGAAATGGCGATACCCTGAAAATACACCCGTCGAACCCCTGCTACCTGTCACACACACGTTAACAAAGGTTAACAGTGTTGGGGCAGGGAGCAACTGCCTTATCGACGCTTGCTCTTCTTGTTGCCGCCGCGTTGTCCGGCCCGCCCGGCGGTCGAGCGGCCCGATGCCTTCACCGCCTCATCGACGGCCTCATCAACCGCCGATTGCCGCGCCAGCGGGTCGTCGGCCACGGCCAGTTCCACAGCCTCCAGCCGTTTGACCTCGTCGCGCAGCCGGGCGGCTTCCTCGAATTCGAGGTTCTCGGCTGCCTTGCGCATCGCCACCCGCAGCGCGTCGAGATGCGCCGCAAGGTTCTGCCCCACCGCCGGCCGCTCGATCTTCGCCGTCACCCGCGACTGATCTGTGTCGCCGGACCACAGCCCCGCCAGCACATCCTCGACGTTTTTCTTCACCGTCTGCGGTGTGATGCCATGTTCGCGGTTATAGGCCTTTTGCTTTTCGCGCCGCCGGTCGGTCTCGGCCATGGCGCGGGTCATCGAGCCGGTGATCTTGTCGGCATACATGATCACGCGGCCCTCGGCATTGCGCGCCGCCCGCCCGATGGTCTGGATCAGCGAGGTCTCCGACCGCAGGAAGCCCTCCTTATCGGCATCGAGAATCGCCACCAGACCGCATTCGGGAATATCGAGCCCCTCACGCAAAAGGTTAATGCCCACCAGCACATCAAAGGCGCCCAGCCGCAGATCGCGCAGGATCTCGATCCGTTCGATCGTGTCGATATCGGAATGCATGTAGCGGATGCGGATCCCCTGTTCATGCATATATTCGGTGAGATCCTCGGCCATGCGCTTTGTCAGCGTGGTCACCAGAATGCGCAACCCCTTTGCCGCCACCCGCCGGACCTCGTCCAGCAGGTCGTCGACCTGCATCTCGACCGGCCGGATCTCGATCATCGGGTCGATCAGCCCGGTCGGGCGGATCACCTGTTCGGTGAAAACGCCGCCGGCCTGTTCCAGCTCCCATGCCGAGGGCGTCGCCGAAACAAAGACCGATTGCGGCCGCATCGCGTCCCATTCCTCGAATTTGAGCGGCCGGTTGTCCATGCAGGAGGGCAGGCGGAAGCCATGTTCCGCCAGCACCGACTTGCGCCGAAAGTCACCCCGGTACATGCCGCCGATCTGTGGCACAGAAACGTGGGATTCATCTGCAAAAACAATGGCATTGTCGGGGATGAATTCGAACAGGGTGGGCGGCGGCTCGCCAGGCGCGCGCCCGGTCAGATAGCGCGAATAGTTCTCGATCCCGTTGCAGACGCCGGTGGCCTCCAGCATTTCCAGATCAAATCGCGTACGCTGTTCCAGCCGTTGCGCCTCGAGCAGTTTGCCCTCATCGTTGAAGCGTTTGAGCTGCTGGTGCAGCTCGGCGCGGATGCCCTGGATCGCCTGGGCCATGGTCGGGCGCGGCGTCACATAATGGCTGTTGGCATAGATGCGGATCTGAGCATAGCTGCCGGTTTTCGCGCCGGTCAGCGGGTCGAATTCGGTGATGCTCTCCAGCTCTTCGCCGAAGAATGAGAACCGCCAGGCGCGGTCTTCAAGGTGGGCGGGCCATAGCTCGATCACATCGCCCCGGACGCGGAACCCGCCCCGCTGAAACCCGACCTCCGAGCGCCGGTATTGCTGCGCCACCAGCTCCTGGATGAATTTGCGCTGATCGTAAAACTGGCCCTGGACCATGTCCTGGGTCATCGCCGAATAGGTCTCGACCGAGCCGATGCCGTAGATACAGGACACCGACGCCACGATGATCACATCGTCACGCTCCAGCAGTGCCCGTGTCGCCGAATGGCGCATCCGGTCGATTGCCTCGTTAATCTGGCTCTCTTTCTCGATAAAGGTATCGGTGCGCGCGACATAGGCCTCGGGCTGGTAGTAATCGTAATAGCTTACGAAATACTCAACGGCGTTATCGGGGAAGAAGCCCTTGAATTCTCCGTATAATTGCGCGGCCAGCGTCTTGTTTGGCGCAAGGATGATCGCCGGGCGCTGCGTCTCTTCGATCACCTTCGCCATGGTGAAGGTCTTGCCGGTGCCGGTCGCCCCCAGGAGCACCTGGTCATGTTCACCCGCGGTTACGCCCTGCGACAGCTCGGCAATCGCCGTCGGCTGATCGCCCGCCGCTGTGAAGGGCGTCTGCATGACAAAGCGCTGCCCGCCTTCGAGCTTTTCGCGCCGAACGGGCGTGATATGGGAAATGTCGGGCAGCTTGTCGGGCGCGTTGTTATGCATCTCGGGCCTCGGGAGGGGCAGGGGGCAGCAGGCAATCACCCGCTAATTTGATCTGTTTTTGTTCCAGTTCAACCCCAGTTCGGCGTCCTCCCGTTCCGGCTGCGCACAACAGGCGGGGGCGATGGCTCAATCTGTCGGCATCCCTTGCGCTTTCGCCGCGTTTCGGCCAGAACGGCGGGGCTATTCCGGAGGTCAGCCCCATGCGAGCCCGTATCTATCAGCCCAGCCGCAACGCCATGCAATCCGGTATGGGCAAAACCCATGTCTGGCTGCTGGAATTCGCGCAGGATTCTGCGCGCGAAGTGGATCCGCTGATGGGCTGGACCTCGTCCTCGGACACCCAGACCCAGGTGAAGCTGCGGTTCGAGACCCGCGAAGAGGCCGAAGCCTATGCCCAACAGCATGGTATCGCCTATACGGTGATCGAGCCGACCCCGCGCAAGGCCAATATCCGCCTGCGTGGCTATGGCGAAAATTTCGCCACTGACCGGCGCAATCCCTGGACTCATTGACTGGTTTTGAACCGGTTAGAAGTCAGGCCCGAGATCGGGTGCTGGCTTAATCAGGTCATTGATATTGCCTGGAGTGAGGTTTCGGCGATGTGTCTTGCCGGAGCTTCGCTTCCGATAGGTGCTGCCCAACACCGTTTCTGGCGGTGGCAGATGGGCGATACGCATGGACAGGCCGCCACCACGCAATTCGCCGAATGGTCCGGGAGCCTCTTATGTCCCGGTTGGACTGCGCGAACCGGGACAGCGTAACGGAAGCGGCTGCCCATGTTTCTGAATGACAAGGCGTTGTTGCAACTCGCGTGCCGGACTGGAGACGAATCACGCGACCTGAGGCCTGACTGGCTGGACTTGCGGGCCTGCTGACGCCCGCCGGGTTCGCCCGAAGCTTCGCCCTGCAACGGGGGATGGGGGTTTGCAATCCGAGAAGCCCGGCTCCAGTCGTATCGGCGCACCCGCCCCAAAGGCCAGATTTCAGATCCGGAATCCCGCGCTCGCCGAACCGATTCTGACCCGTTTGACGCATCGGGCGCCTTCACCTGGCTCAATATCGACGCGACGGTGCCATCCTGCTTCGGGCGCCAGTTTCAGTCCCTGCGGATCTGTTCTGTTCGCGTCTCCTCAGCACGGCGCGGCAGGAAAACGCGGCCTGCCCGACCCGTTACCTATGTCGGAGAGCACCGCAAGAGCTGCAGCTTGGGGGCGGAGAGGGCGGCGCGGGCGCGCATCGCCTCAACGCTGCTCGCATCCCTGCAGGATCTCTTTCAGCGTTTCGCAGATATAGCTCACGGTTGCTTCATCGAGGCCGTAGCCCGAGGGCAGGTTGATCCCGGCATGCACGATCCGCGCAGTCTCTGCGCGCGGTGTCAGCAGGGGGCGGCAATCTGTGTCCGCATAGGCTTTGAGCGATGAGAGGCTTGAGAAGAACGGTCTTGAATCAATGCCTTGTTCTGCCAGCGCGGTTTGCAGGGCGAATTTATCCAGATCATAGCGTTGATCGGGGATGACCGTGACCATCCAGAACGAGTTCTTCACCTCTTGCGGTTCGGCATTGATCGTAAGGCCCGGCACATTGCGCAGCCGGTCGGCATACCAGCCGAACAATTGCCGCTTATAGGCAATCAGCGCGTCCAGCCGCTCCATCTGTGCGATGCCAAGGGCGGCCTGGACGGCGCTCATCTTATATTTGAATGCGACCTCGTCATTGAGGAAAAACCGGTCCCCCGGCGGGCGGCCGTGATCGCGCAGCTTTTGCACCCTTGCATGAAGCTGCGGATCATTGGTCACCAGCGCGCCGCCTTCGCCGGTGGTGATGGTTTTCGAGCCGTGGAAGGAAAACACCGCCACATCGCCGAGGCTGCCAGCCGGGCGGCCGCAATATGTCGAACCAAGCGCTTCGGCCGCATCCTCGATCAGCGCGATCCCGTGGCGGTCGGCGATCTCGCGCAGTGCATCCCAGTCGCACATCGAGCCATAGAGATCGACGCCGATGATCGCTTTCGTGCGGGGCGTGATCGCGGCCTCGACCGCCACCGGGTCAAGGCACCAGGTATCGGGCAGGATATCGACAAAAACCGGCACCGCGCCCATATAGGTGACCGGCGCCATCGAGGCGATCCAGGTCACATCCGGGCCGATGACCTCATCGCCGGGCCCGATCCCAAGCGCTGCCAGCGCCAGATGCACCCCCGAGGTCGCATGGGGCAGGCTGACCGCATGGGCAACCCCGCAATGGGCGGCGAGCATCTCTTCGAACCGGCGGTTATAGCGGTAGTGATCCGCGCCCCAGGCGTTCAGCGCGGCCTCACGCGCCAGCTCGCCCTCGCGTTCGGTGATCGACGGCGCTGCCACCGGGATCTGGCGGGCGGGCCTTGTGCCTGAAAGGGGTGCTGCTGGACTGGGAGCTGCTGGACTGGGGGGCACTGGCCGATCAGATGTCATTCGACTTTTCTCCCTGACCGCTTTCCTCTAGACCAGAACAGGATCCCAGTCGTACCGAGGCCAAAGTGACCACACAAGACGACCGTTTAGAGTTCGAAGCCCATAAACGCAAGCAAGCGCTCGCGCTCGGAGAGGACAAGGCGGTTTTCGCACAATCGCTTGATATGCTCACTGCGCTGGACCGCTATGATTACTCCTATCTCTGGAGCTGGATGGGTGTGCCGATCATCCAGATGCCGGCCGATATCATGGCCACGCAAGAGGTGATCTGGGAGACGAAACCCGATGTGATCATCGAAACCGGCGTGGCACGGGGAGGATCGGTGCTGTTCATGGCCTCGCTTCTGGAGGTGATGGGCAAGGGCAAGGTGATCGGCGTCGATATTGACATCCGCGCCCATAACCGCGAGGCGATCGAAAGCCATCCGATGTCGAAACGGGTTGTGCTGATCGAGGGCGGTTCCGCCGATGAAGACACGCTGACAAAAGTGCGGGCCGAGATCCCGCCGGGTGCGCGGGTGATGGTGGTTCTCGACAGCGACCATTCGCGCGATCATGTTCTGGCGGAATGCCGCGCCTATGGAGATCTGGTGACCGAAGGGTGTTACCTTGTCGTCGCGGATACGCTGGTCGGTCATGTCAGCGAAGAGAACGCGCCGAAAAAGCGCTCCAAGCTCTGGTTTGCAGGCAATGAACCGCTCTCAGCCTTGCGCGATTACATGGCCGAGACCGACGCATTCGAGGTCAATGAAGTGCTGAACGGAAAGCTGGTGCTTTCGTCCTCGCCCGGCGGCTATATCCGGCGCAAGTCAAGGTAGCCCCCATGCTGCGCGCTGTCTGTCCTGCCGATATGGCCGTGATCGCCGAACTTCGCGCAGACAAGGCGCTGCAGCATTTGCTGATGGCAAGCCCGGAGGCGAGCGGCCCGGCTTCCGACCCCGAGGCCGAAGCGGCTGCATGGGTCCGGCGTCGCGAGGATGCTGGCTGGTTTCGCGTCATTGCTGAGGCTGCTGGGGCAATTGCAGGCTTTGTCCAGATCGCCGATATCCATCGCCGCAGCCGTTACGGCTGGCTGGGGATCTGTCTGAGGCAGGCTGCGCGCGGCGCCGGGCTTGGGCGCGCCGCACTGGCTGGTGCCGAGGCGGCTGCGCGCGATGATCTTGCGCTGCACAAACTCCTCTTGCAGGTCCGCGCTGACAATGCGCCCGCA
This sequence comes from Paracoccus sp. IB05, assembly GCF_016405985.1. Classification (GTDB taxonomy): domain Bacteria; phylum Pseudomonadota; class Alphaproteobacteria; order Rhodobacterales; family Rhodobacteraceae; genus Pseudogemmobacter. Next base: position 112,819 of record NZ_JAEFCF010000011.1, on the reverse strand, counting down.
CTGGGCCTATACGCTCGCGCCGGCTGGCGCCGTATCGGCACGCTCAGCGCGCAATATGACGATGGCACAACACGCCATGATGCCATCCTGTTCGAGAAATTGCTCGAAGGGGCAAATCTGCCATGACACGGGTGGTCATATCGCAACCGATGTATTTCCCCTGGCCCGGCTTTCTTGCCCAGATGGCGATGGCGGATGTCTGGATCTGGCTCGATGATGCGCAGTTCTCGAAAGGCAGCTTTACCAACCGTATTCAGGTAAAGCTGGATGGGGGGCGCCGGTGGATGAGTGTGCCGCTGGCCGGCAAGGGCAGTTTCCAGCGGATCGCTGATCTTGCCGAGAGCGGCGGCTCCTGGGTGGCCTCGCATCGCGCGCTTCTGGACCAGAGCCTGCGCGGCCAGCCGCATGCTGCTTGTGCGATGATGCTTTTCGATCAGGTCCATCAGGGGCAGGGCAGTCTTTGCGACCGTCTGATCGCCAGCGCGGAAAGGATGGCCGAGGCCATGGGCATTCTGCCGGCACAGCGGCTGCTTGCCTCGAAGATGGCGGTCGGCGGCGCGTCGTCTGATCGGGTCCGTGCTCTGGTCGAGGCAGTTTCCGGCACCGAATATCTGACCGGACATGGCGCGCTTTCCTATCTTGATCATGAAGGTTTCGAAGCGGCAGGTATCCGCGTCTCCTATATGGATTACCGCCCTGACCCCTGGCCTCAGTTGCATGGCGACTTTACCCCCTATGTGACGGCACTTGACCTTCTTGCCGCAGTCACGCCTTCTGAGGCGGCGTCTCATCTGCGCCCTGCAAGCCTTGACTGGCGGAGTTTCAAGGCACTCCGCGCGTCATGATGCCCGGGCCGGCACCCGGTTTCAGCGGGGAGAGGAGCCATTTCAATCCAGGATTATCAGGTGAATATGTCAGCCAAAATCAGCCTTGTCATCCCGACCCGCGAGCGTCTTGAATATCTGCCCTGTGCACTCGCCTCGGCGAAACTGGCCGCAGACCGTGCCGGGATCGCGGTCGAGATTGTCGTGGCCGACAATGCATCGACCGATGGGACCGATGCCTGGTTGGCCAGAGAGCTTGATCCGCGCCTGAAGGTGATCCGCAGCGAGCGCAGGCTTTCGATGCGCGAGAATTTCCAGTTCGCGCTGGAAAATGCCACCGGCTCGCATCTGATCTATATCGGCGATGATGATGCGGTGCTGCCCCATGGTCTGGCGCTGGCGCGGCAGATGATCGAGGCGGCGGATGTCGATATCTACAAATGGCGGGTCGAGAATTACCACTGGCCCGATCCCGCCAGCGGCGCCGATGGCTGGGTCAAGATCCGGCCGCAACATCTGGACGGGAGGCGCGAGATGCTCGACCCTGCGGAGGTGCTGGCGCGTTTTTGCAATGCGAGTTTCCGCACCTATCACGATGGCGGCATGATCTATCATGGCATGATCAGCCGCCGGCTGATCGACCGTGTTGTTGCGCGGACCGGCGGGCCTTATTTCCGGGGCTCCTCCCCCGATCTCTATACTTCGATGCAGGCGCTGGTGATCGGGGATCGCCCGATCATGAAGGTCAACCTGCCTTTGACCATGGGTGGCACCTCGCCGCGCTCGAACGGGGCAGCGGCGCAACAGCATACGAAACTTGCCAAGGCAGAGCTCAGCCCGGAATTTGTGAAATTCCTCCGCGAAAGTGCCGAGGATCCTTATCAGTGTCGGCTGCCTGCCCGGACGTCCTCGCTGAACCTGGTGACACTGGACGGGCTGACCGAAGCGGCGCGGCAATGCGGGCGCGAACTGGATCTGGATATGGCGGCCTGGAGCGCGCGTGTCGCCCGGGAGATCGCCGGTTTCGTCGAACCGGACCGCTCCGACTGTGTTGCGCTGGCGCGGAGCTTCTTCGGTCCGGATTTCGATATTCCCCCCGCCGCTTCTCCTGTCGCCGGGGCGCCGCCCGCGCCGCGGGCGAAAGACGGGATGCGCCGCAGCAATGCGCCCGGACGGATCAGGGCCGTTGGCGGGCCGCCGATGCAGGATGCTCTGACAGCCGCTGATTTCCTTGACCGCCTGACCCGGCTTGAGACAAGCACCGGGCGGGCTTCCGGCCCGGTATCGGGTTTTGCGCGGATGTTGCGGATGCATGGCACGGCGGCGCGGCTCTTTGAAAGCGCTCCCCGGCCCTGGGCGTCGTGGCAACCGGCGGAGAGCTGATCTTCAGCGCCGCGCTTTCGATGACATGAGCTTGACCGCGCCATAAAGCCGGAATGCGGGCCGCATCAGCCTGGGGCGCACCATTGCCGTGAAAGCCCTGATCCGCGCGCGCGCGCCCAGTTTTGCCGCCCGGCGCAGATAACGTGCCCCAAGGAACCAGCGTGCCTCGGACCATGCGGGAAAGCTTGCCTCATGCCGGGCCCAGGTCCGCAGGTAGCAATCCAGCACCAGATCCGGGTCCGACCCTTGCGTCAGCTGCGCGCCAGGCGCATCGGCGGCGCTGTGCAGGTGATAGACCCGCATGCCGGGCCGCGCCTCATACCAGGGCAGGCTGCCACTGGCGATGAGCGCGCAGCACAGGCTGGTATCCTCGTCGATCTTCTGATCGGGATCGAGGCCGCCCAGGGCGAGAAACCGCGCGCGGCGGATCCAGAATCCGGTGCCAAGCCCGGCGATCTTGTGGCGCAGCGCGGCATTTGCCGGCACCTGACCCGCAGCGAGGCGGCGGGTGACCGTTTCTTCCTGCCCCGAGGCATCGCGCCTGAGCACCGCGCTGAAGCCGTAATCCACGGGTTCGCCTGTGGCGATCTCCAGGACGCGGGCGGCGTAACCGGGCAGGAGTTCGTCATCATCGTCGAGGAAGAGGATGATCTCGCCCAGGGCCTCCGCCACGCCGAAATTCCGCGCCCCGGCCGCGCCGCGCAAACCGCTGTTGCGCAAGACCCGGAGCCGCGTGTCCCATCCGGCCAGAACCTCGCTGGCCGGGACGCCGGAGGCATCATCGATCACCAGAACCTCCGCCCCCGCCGGCAGATCCGCCAGCGCCGAGGCGACCGCGCGTTTCAGCAGATCCGGGCGGTTATGCGTCGGGATCAACACCGTCAGCGCAAGCCCCTCAGTCTTTACCGCATCCCGCCCCTCTGTCACTGCCAGGCCCCCTGTTTCCTGTCTTCTGACTAGCGCATTGCGCGGCGAATGGCGAGGCTGTGGCGGTGCGGTGCGGCCCGCTCTGGCAGCCCGGGCCGAATGGTGACAGAATGGACCCTTGTGATCCGATGCACGTAAATCCGAGGCAAATATGGCTCCCCATTCGAAAAGCGGCTCCGGCGAGCGCGTTGTGCTGAGCATGAAATGGGGCAAGCTCTATCCGGCCAGCTATGTGAACGTGCTTTATAATGCCTGCCGCCGGAACATCACCGGGGATTTCCGCTTTGTCTGCCTGACGGATGACGCGACCGGGCTTGGCCCCGATATCGAGGCCTATCCGATCCCCGATCTTGGCCTGACACAGGGCATGTGGAAAAGCGGCGCCTGGGCTAAACTCGGGGTGTTTGAGCATGATCTTTACGGGCTGAAGGGCCGCGCGCTTTTCATCGACCTTGATATGGTGATCTGCGGCGCGCTGGACCCGTTTTTCGACCATCCGGCGCCGGTCCTGACCACGGATATGGGCGAGGGTTGGGGGCGGCCGTCGCGGGCAAACGTGCCCCGGGAGGCCGGGACCTGCATCTTCGCCTTCACGCTGGGCGCCGAAGGCCAGATCGTCGACCGCTTCACCGCCGATCGCGAAAAGGCCGTGCGTGACCATGTGATCGAGCAGAACTGGGTCGGGGCGGAAGCCAGCGCAATGGAGTATTGGCCCGATGGCTGGGTGATCAGCTTCAAGCGGCATCTGCGCCGCCCGATCGGGCTGGATCTGTTTCTGCCGCCCAAAGCGCCGCCGGCATCTGCCAAGGTGCTCGCCTTCCACGGCACGCCGCGCCCGATTGACCTTTTGCGACCGGGCAACCGGTTCTGGGACAGGTTTCCGCATATGGGCCATGGCCAGGTGCGCTGGATGGCGGAATATTGGGTGGAAAACGGTGGCGACCTGCCGCGCTGAAATTCAGCGCTTCGGGGCGGGAAAGCGCCCTTTGCGGGTCAGATAGACCAGCTTTCCGATCATATTGCGAAACCGCAGCCCATATAGCGGCAGCCGCCGATACCAGGGAAATTTCCGCACATCTCCATGCGACTGGCCGGTGATGGTGCTGGAATTGCCGTCATCGACATGGCTGGGGAAGGGTTCCAGCCCGTAATGGCGGAAGTCATGGATATGGACGCGGTCAAGCTCGTGGTCGATGGGGCGGGTGATCGGCAGCACCCTGGGCAACAGCCGCGCCACCAGATCGCGGCGGATCAGATAGGCGCCAAGCCCCGTCGCGGGGCCGAGATAGGCGTTCAGATCCCAGGCGCCCAGTTTCTTCTGCCGCAAGGGCTGTTTCGCGCGGATCTTGTTGAGCTTCAGGAAATCCCAGTCGGCCTTCGCAGCCAGCGCCGTTTGCAGCGCGGTCATGAATTCGGGGTGGAAGACGACATCATCCTCCATCACCAGCGCCACATCCTTGCCGGAGTCGAAAAACGCCTGCCAGACCGCGATATGCGAATGGTAGCAGCCGATTTCGCCCGGAAGGACCTCGCGCCCCACATTGCGGCGAAAGGCGGGCAGGTCGACATTCTGCACCAGCCGGTCCCATTCGGCGCGGCCATCGGTGGCCTCGTGCAAGGTGTAAGGCAGGGTCAGCGCGGCCAGCTGTGCCTCCATAGCTGCGCGCCGCTGTGCTGATCGCGGCAGGTTGATCAGCCAGGCGCCGAAATCCGGCAGAGCTTGCGAATCTGGCATGGTCACTCCTGTAGCGGTCAGGTCAGGTCAGGCTGGCGAAGGGCGGCAGGGCGGCGTCGGCGTCAGAGATCACCGCAGGTCGCGCGGGCCAGGTGATGGCGAGATCGGGGTCATCCCAGGCGATCCCGCGCCCATGACCGGGGATATAGGCGGGCGCCATCATATATTGAACCACCGCGCCGGGCGTGAGGCTGAGAAACCCATGCGCAAAGCCTTTGGGGATATAGATGCCGTTCATCCTACCGGCATCAAGCTCCACCGCATGCCATGTGCCGCGCGTCGGGCCGGGGCGCAGATCGACCGCCACATCCCAGACCCGTCCGGCAACACAGCGGACCAGTTTTTCCTCGGCGAATTCGCCGGCCTGGTAATGCAGACCGCGCAGCGTATGGGCCAGGGTGTTGGTCGAGAGATTGACCTGCACCGGCTGAAAATCCACCCCCGCCGCGAGAAAGCTGTCACGGCAGAAGACCCGCGCGAACTGGCCGCGCGCATCCTGATGCGGATCGGCCTCGACCGTGATCAGGCCGGGCAGGGGCGTGGGGTTCAGCCTCATCCGATGTGAAGCGTGGGGATCGCGGTGACGAATTCCCCGCCCCAGGCGCGGATCTGTGCCTGCTGGTCGCGGACCTCGGCTGCGATGTTCCAAGGCAGGATCACCAGGTAATCCGGGCGGCGGGCGGCGATTTCTTCGGGCGCGAAGACCGGGATATGGCTGCCCGGCAACAGGGTCGCCTGTTTCTCGGGGTTGCGGTCGACGACGAAAGCGATGTCATTCGCGCCGATGCCGGCCACGTTGAGGAAGGTGTTCCCCTTTGCCGCCGCACCATAGCCCGCGATGGTCTTGCCGTCTTCGCGCGCACGCGCCACGAAGGCACGGAAGGCGCTGGTGATTGCCGCGACCTTGCCGGCGAGATCGCCATATCCGGCAGCCTGATCCAGCTTCAGGCGCGTCTCTTCCGCCGCGACCTCTGCGAGGCCCGGCCCCGGCTGATGCGCGCCCTTATGGCCGACAAAGACCCGCAGCGAGCCGCCATGGGTTGGCAGGCGTTCGACGTCGAAGACCTCCAGCCCGGCCTCCTCCATCAAACGGCGCACAAAGGTCAGCGACAGGTAGGAATAGTGTTCGTGATAGATCGTATCGAACTGTACCTGTTCGATCAGCCGCGCCAGATGCGGGAATTCAAAGGTCGCAACGCCCTGAGGGTTCAGCAGCACCCGGAACCCGGCGGCGAAATCGCGGATATCGGGGACATGGGCCAGCACGTTATTCGCGGCCATCAGATCGGCGCCATGCCCCTCTTCACGCAGCTGCCGCGCGGTCGCTTCGCCGAAGAACGCGACCCGCGTGGGCACGCCCTTTGCTTCGGCAAGGCTTGCGGCATGACCGGCGGGTTCGACCCCCAGCACCGGGACAGCATCCGCCACGAAATGCTGCAGCAGATAGCCGTCATTCGACGCGATCTCGACCACTTTCGACTGCGGGCCAAGCGAGAACCGCGCCGTCATCGCGGTGGCATAGCGGCGGGCATGATCGACCCAGCCCTGAGAAAAGGACGAGAGATAGGCATAGCCATGCGAAAAGATCGCATCCGCAGGCACGGTCTCGGTTGTCTGGGCAAGCCAGCAGCTGTTGCAGACCATGACATGCAGCGGAAAGCGCCGCTCGGCGGCCAGGGCGCCCGCATCCCCTGCGGGCAGGTAGCTGTTTGCAAGCGGGGTCTCGCCCAGATCGACGAGCGTCTGGGTCAGGGCTGCGTTGCAAAAGCGGCAGGAACGGGTCACGGGCGGATATCCTCGTAAAGGGCAATCTGGTGGTCGGTGAGCGCGGTCATATCCTGCCCGTCCGCCCAGGCGGCATACCAGTCAGCGGTGAGGCCGATGGTCCGGGCGGCGTCAAGGCGCGGCGTCCAGCCAAGCACCTCCTGCGCCAGCGCGGAGTTGATGCCAAGGAGCGCCATCTCATGCGGGCCGGTCCGGGGATCCTGCGCGAAAGCGGCCGGGCGGCCCATGGCCGAGAGCAGGCGGTTCGTCAGCGCGCCGACCGCTACCGGCTCTGCCCCCTCGGCGGGGCCGAAATTCAGCGCATCGGGCAGGGGCGCGTCACCTGTCATCGCCTCAAGCAGGGTGAGATAGCCGTCAAGACATTCCAGCACATGCTGCCAGGGCCGGGTCGAGGCGGGATTGCGCAGCACCGGCACCTCATCTGCGGCCAGCGCGCGGATGATATCGGGGATCAGCCGGTCTTCCGACCAGTCGCCGCCGCCGATCACATTGCCGCCCCGCGCGGTCATCAGCCGGGGGCCGCCCTCAGGGCAGAAAGACTGCCGCCACGAGGCCACAGCGATTTCGGTCGCGGCTTTCGAGGCCGAATAGGGGTCATGCCCGCCCAGCCGGTCGCCTTCCTCATAGGCACGGCCGGAGCCGTCATTCTCATAGACCTTGTCCGAGGTGATCACGAGCACCGCGCGCGGGCGTGCCAGCCGATGCAGCGCGTCAAGGAGATGCAGCGTGCCCATGACATTGGTGGCAAAGGTCGCGACCGGTTCCGCGTAAGACCGCCGCACCAGCGGCTGTGCGGCCATATGCAGCACCAGATCGGGCTGCGCCTGGGCCACGGCCGCGTCAACCGCCGCCGCGTCGCGCAGATCGACCAGATGCGAGGCCGCGAGATGGCCCGTGCCCAGAAGCGTCGAGAGGTTCGGCCCGGGCTCCGGGGCCAGAGCGAGACCGGTCACCACCGCGCCGCGCCGCGCCAGCCAGCGGCCCGCCCAGGCGCCCTTGAACCCGGTATGGCCGGTCAGCAGAACGCGCTTCCCGGCCCAGAAGTCGCTCGCGGAACCAGAGATCACGACCAGATTTTCCAGGGCGCGGCCCCGCCGGACCAGAGTTTTTCCAGATGGTTGCGGTCGCGCAGCGTATCCATCGCGTGCCAGAAGCCGGGATGGCGCCAGGCCTGCAGCTCTCCGTCGCGGGCGAGCCCCTCAAGCGGATCGCCCTCGAAAGGTGTCGGATCGCCCTCGATCCGGTCCAGGACCTCGCGCTCCAGCACGAAAAAGCCGCCGTTGATGCGGCCCTCATCTCCGGGCGGCTTTTCGATGAACCGCTCCACCTGGCCGCTTGCGGTCATCTCAAGCGCGCCGTAGCGGCCCGGAGGCGTCACGGCCGCGATGGTCGCAAGCTTGCCATGGGCGCGGTGAAAGGCGATTTCCGCTGCGATATCGATATCCGAGACCCCGTCGCCATAGGTCATGCAAAAGGTCTGGCCAAGCCAGGGCTTTGCCCGCTTCAGCCGCCCCCCGGTCATCGAATTCTCGCCTGTGTCAATCAGCGTGATGCGCCAGGGTTCGGCGACCGAGCCGTGATAGGTGATCTCGCCCGTCCGCGCATCGACCGTCATATCCGAGCTGTGCATGACGTAATTGGCGAAATATTCCTTGATCATATGGCCGCGATAGCCAAGGCAGATCACGAAATCGGTGATGCCGTGATGGGCATAGATCTTCATGATATGCCACAATATCGGGCGGCTGCCGATCTCGATCATCGGCTTGGGTTTCAGATGGCTCTCTTCGGAGATCCGGGTGCCAAAGCCCCCTGCCAGGATAACAGCCTGCATGTCCACCCTCATATCCGTCGCCCGCTATGTACAATATCGCGGGCGCGGATGACAACCTCTGGCACAGGCGGGGGCTGTGTCGGCGGCGGTCCTCAGCTTTTCCGGGGGGAGGCCCCCGGTCATTCGATTGGTAAGCCGGGCGGCAGATATGCAATAGCGTGGACTGGCCAGACCGGATGGGGCGGCCAGGATGGCAGGAGAGGGTCTGATGGGCGCAGTACAAAGACAGGGCATGGCGGCGCTGATCACCCTGATGAGCCTTGCGCTCGCCGCAGGGCTGGCGCTCTGGCTGCCCTGGGGGATCGCCGGGACCGCCGGCTTAGGCGCGTTTTGCATCCTGATGTGGGCCAGCGGCGCGGTGCCGGAACATCTCACCGGGCTGATCTTCTTTGCGGTGGCGATCCTGAGCGGGCTGGCTTTGCCCGAAGTGGTGTTGGGGGGCTTTTCCTCCTCGACCTTCTGGCTGTTGTTCGGGGGGATGGTGATGGCGGCCTCGATCCGCTTTACCGGCCTCGGGCGGCGGCTGGCGCCGCTTCTCGGGCGGCTGACGGGGCAGAGCCTTGGCGGCATCGTGGCGACGATCGTTGCGGTGGGGGTGGTGCTGTCTTTCGTGCTGCCCTCGTCGATGGGGCGGATCGCGCTGTTGTTGCCGGTGGTGGCGGCGCTGGCGGATCACCTCGGATATGCACAGGGGCGGCCGGGGCGGATGGCCATGCTGATGGCGGCCACGTTCGGCGCCTGCCTGCCGGCCTATGCGATTCTGCCCGCCAATCTGCCGAATATGATCCTTGCCGGCAGTGCCGAAAGCCTCTGGCAATATCATATCGGCTATTTCGACTATCTCTGGCTGCATTTTCCGGTGCTGGGCGCGCTGAAGGCGGTGCTGCTGGTGGTGGTGATCCTGCGCCTTTATCCCGATCAGCCGCCCGGGCGCCCGGAGCGGCACGAGGTGCCATCGGCCATGAGCCGGGCCGAGATCGCGCTTCTGGTGATCATCCTTGCGATGCTGGGCCTGTGGCTGACCGATGCGCTGCATCACATCTCGCCGGGCTGGATCGCGCTGGCGGGGGCGGTGATCTGTCTCTGGCCGGGCGCCGGGCTGACCGGGCCGAAATGCCTGAATGAAGAGATCGGTTACGGCACCCTGTTCTTTGTGGCGGCGATCATGGGGCTCGGGGCGGTGATTGCGACCAGCGGACTGGGCGAATGGATCGTCGCTCAGGCATCCGGGCTGATCGGGCTCGCGCCGGGTCAGCCGCTGCGCAGCACCCTGGCGCTTGGCGCGATCGCGACGCTGGTGGCGCTGGTGACCAATCAGCCCGGCGTGCCGCTGGTGATGACCCCGGGCGCCGGCCATCTGGCAGAGGTGACCGGCCTGCCGCTGGCGACGGTGCTGATGACCCAGGCGCTTGCCTTTTCCAATGTGATGCTGCCGTTTCAGGCGCCGCCTTTGATCATGGCCGCCCAGACCGGCAATCTGCCGATGCGCGAGATGACCCGGATCTGCCTGATCCTCTTCGGGCTGACGCTTCTGGTGCTGACGCCGCTTGATCTTGTCTGGTGGTGGTGTCTCGGTATGTTTCCGCTATCGTGACCACGATGGATATCCATGGGCTGCGCAGTTTTATCGCGGTGGCGGCGGCGGGCAGCATCACCCGCGCCTCGGAACAGCTTTGTCTGAGCCAGCCGGCGGTCAGCGCCCATATCAAAGCGCTGGAGGAGGAGTTGCGCCTTGTGCTCTTCCGGCGCAATCCGCGTGGGATGGGGCTGACCGAGGACGGCGCCCGGCTGCTGTCCCAGGCCGAGGCGATCCTGGCGGCGCATCGCGATTTCCTCGCCGGGGCGCAGCTTTTGCGCGGGCGACTGTCCGGCCCGCTGCGGATCGCGGGGGGCGGCAATTCCGATCCGGAGCCGCCAGGCCTTCTGGTCAGCGCGCTTTCTGCCCGCCATCCCGATATCGCGGTGACCCTGGTGCAGGCGAGCAGCGGTGAGGTGATCCGCGGGCTGCGGGAGGGCCGTTTTGACGCAGGGTTTTTCAATGCGTCCGCGCCGGACGGTGGCGCGGAGGATCTGAGTGATCTGACGCAGCTTGTGGTGGGGCGGTTCAGCATCTGGCTTGCCGCGCCGAAAGGGATGGTGGCGGATCCGTCCGATCCCGACTGGCAGGTGCTGGCACAACAGGCCTGGATCCTGCCCTCCGAGCGCCCGAGCTGTTGTGGCCAGGCCGCCGAGGCGCTGTTCCTGCGCCACCAGTTCCGCCCGCGCCAGGTGATCGGGATCGACCGCGAGGCCGCAACCCGCAGCCTGATCGCAAGCGGGGCCGGTCCCGGCTTTCTTCATGACAGGGCGGCGTTTGCCGCGCGCGACAAGGGCGAGCTGGAGCTGATCTGCCAGGCCGGGCAGGGCGGTGATGTGGTTTTCGCAAGCCTTGTCAGCCGGGCTGAAGAGCCGCTGATCGCTGCCACAGGTGCTATCGCGGATGATCTCTGGCCGTAATCGCGCGCAGCAGCCAGAGCCCGGAACAGCTGACAAATGGAAAAGGCCGGGACATGATCCCGGCCTTTTTCTATATTCACTACGCTTTGAGGCCGGGCGCTCAGAGGCTGCGCTGGATCTCTTCGCGTTCGAAGATCTCGATCACGTCGCCCTGACGGATATCCTCGTAGCGTTCAAACGCCATACCGCATTCGGTGCCGGACTGGACCTCTTTGACCTCGTCCTTGTGGCGCTTCAGCGTTTTCAGCGTGCCTTCATGGATCACCACATTGTCACGCAGCAGGCGCACGCCAGCCGAGCGGCGGGCAATACCTTCGGTGACCAGACAGCCTGCGACATTGCCGGTGCCGGTGATGCGGAAAACCTCGAGGATCTTCGCATAGCCGATGAAATGCTCGCGGATCTCGGCCTTGAGCATGCCCGACGCCGCCTGTTTCATATCATCCAACAGATCATAGATGATCGAATAATAGCGGATCTCGACGCTCTTTTGCTGCGCCGAAGCGCGGGCGGTCGCATTGGGACGCACGTTGAAGGCAAGGATCGGCGCGCCCGAAGCATCGGCCAGGCCCACATCCGAATCGGTGATAGCCCCGACGCCGTAATGCAGGATCCGGATCCGGACCTCGTCATTGCCAACCTTTTCCAGCGCCTGGACGATGGCTTCCGCCGAGCCCTGGACGTCTGCCTTCACGATCACCGGCAGCACGGCCACATCCTTGTCAGCCTTGGCTTTCGCCATCAGCTGTTCCAGCGTGGTTGCAGCACCGGCAGCCGCACGTTTGTCCTTGGTCGCTTTCTCGCGGTAATCGGCGATCTCGCGGGCCTGGGCCTCGGATGCCACCACGTCAAGCGTGTCACCAGCCGAAGGCGTCCCATCAAGGCCAAGAACCTCGACCGGAACCGAAGGACCGGCTTCCAGCACGGTCTCGCCCTTGTCATTCACAAGCGCGCGGACCTTACCCCATTTCTCGCCGACGACGAAGATATCGCCTTTCTTCAGCGTGCCGTTCTGCACGAGAACCGTCGCCACCGGGCCGCGGCCGACATCCAGCTTGGCCTCGACCACAGCCGCACGGGCGGCCCGGTTCGGGTTGGCTTTCAGGTCAAGCACTTCTGCCTGGATCGCGATGGCTTCGAGCAGATTGTCGATGCCCTGGCCGGTATGGGCCGAGACCTCGACATCCTGCACATCGCCCGACATCGCCTCGACGACGATCTCGTGCTGCAGAAGATCGGTGCGCACCTTGGTCGGATTGGCCGAAGGTTTGTCGATCTTGTTGATCGCCACGATGATCGGGACGCCCGCCGCTTTCGCGTGGGAAATCGCCTCGACCGTCTGCGGCATAACCGCGTCATCCGCCGCGACCACCAGCACCACGATATCCGTCACCTGGGCGCCACGGGCGCGCATCGAGGTGAAGGCCGCGTGGCCGGGCGTGTCGAGGAAGGTGATCAGCTGGCCGTTCGGGGCTTTCACCTGATAGGCGCCGATATGCTGCGTGATGCCGCCGGCTTCACCCGTGGCCACGGTGGCCTTGCGGATCTTGTCCAGGAGCGAGGTCTTGCCGTGGTCGACATGGCCCATGATCGTCACAACCGGCGAACGGGTGATCAGGTCATCGGCCTTGTCCACAACGGTGTCGATCGACTGTTCAACGTCAGCATCCGAGACGCGGACAGCACGGTGGCCGAATTCCCCGATCACCAGTTCCGCCGTATCGGCATCAATGGATTGGTTCATCGTGACCATCATGCCCATTTTCATCAGCGATTTGACGACATCGGCGGCACGTTCGGCCATCCGGTTCGCCAGTTCGCTGATCACAATGGTCTCAGGCAACTGCACATCGCGGGCCTGCTTCTCGGGTTTCGAGAAGCCCATTGCCTTCTGGCGGGCCTTTTCCTGCTTGCGCTTCATCGCAGCAAGGCTGCGCTGACGTCCGCCTTCTTCATTGGTCGCAGCCGAGAGGGTCAGCTTACCGGCACGGCGGTCGCCTTCGCCGCGACGTGCGGCGCCGCGATCGGTGTCGCGATTCTCACGCTCACGCTCGGTCTTGCGCGGCGTGGTGGCCGGGCGCGGGCCGGTGGCGTCGGTTGCACCGGGGCGCGGACGGCTCTGACCGGCGCCGCGATCTGCGGGCACGCCCGGATCGGCTTCGGCTGCGGTCTTTGCCGGCGCTTCGGGTGCGGCGGGCTGACGGCGCTGCGTGCCAAGCACATCAGCCTTGCGGGCTGCGGCTTTGGCCTTAGCCTCTTCCTCGGCTTCACGCTTGACGCGCTCTTCCTCTTCGGCTTTCGCCCGAAGGGCAGCCTCGCGCTGGCGATCCTCGCGCTCTTTCGCCTCGATTTCCTCGCGGCGGCGCTGGCGTTCCTCTTCGCGTTCTTTTTCCTCGGCAGCCCGTCTGGCTGCGTCTTCCTGCTCGCGTGCTTTGGCACTGCGCAGAGCGTCGAGGCGGCGCTGCATTTCGGCATCAGAGATGCCTGCGGGCCGTTTCGACGGGTCGCCCAGATGCGACGCGCCGGCCCCGCCGGCAGCCGTACCGGGCTTTGCCTGGGCAGGCACCACAACGCGCTTGCGTTTGGTCTCTACGACCACCGCATGGGTGCGTCCGTGCGAGAAGCTTTGCTTCACCGAACCGGAACGTGGGCCACCACCGCCAAGCCCGAGGGGTTTTTTGCCGTCAGTATCGCTCATACGTCTTACATATCCTTCCCGGCGGATATCCCGCCGACATGCTCTGCGTCCGGTTCGCCCGATGGCGCCCTGAAGCCGGAGAGCCTTGCCGCTTCCTCTACTATGCGTGGACTGAGTCCACCAGCGGCAAGCGCCGCGTGTATTGCACGTTCACGACCGAATGCCAAACCCAATTCCCCGGCAGAAAGCCAGGAAATCAGGGTGTTTTTGCCTTCGGGGGGGCGCAGCTTGCTTTTGCCGCGTTCCGATCCGTCTTCTGCCTGGATCAGGACACGCGCGGTCCCCTTCACCAGCCACTCTTTCACCTTCTCATATCCGGTGACCGCATCGCCGGATTTGCGGGCCAGCGAGATCAGTTCGATCACCCGTCTTGTCAGCAGATCATGGACCGTATCTGCCAGGTCTTCCGGTGCCTTCACAGGCGCGCGCGCCGCCCGGGCGAAGAGCCCCTTCTTCGCGGCTTTCGTCACCAGATCCCGGTCGGCCGAGACCCAGATCCCCCGGCCGGGCAGGCGTTCCAGAATATCCGGAACGATTTGCCCGTCAGGTCCGACGACGAAACGGACGAGGCCGGTTTTCGACCCCGTCTCGCCGGAAGCGATACATTTGCGCTCCGGCTCGTCCCTTGATTTATCCCGGCCACCGCGCGTCATCGCGGAAACTCCCGAGGCCTGAGATCAGGCCCCGGTCTCCTCTTCGCCGGTTTCATCTTCTTCGGTCTCTTCTGCCTCTGCCGGCATCATTTCGGTCGGATCGACCCAACCCAGCATGACGCGCGCGGTCATGACCAGGTTCTGTGCATCATCAAGCGACACGCCGAATTTCTCGAGCAGGCCGTCGTCCTTTTTGCGCTGGCCGTTTTCCGTGGTCCAGCCGCCGGCCAGTTCCCAGTCGGCGCAGGTTGCGAAATCTTCCAGCGTCTTCACGCCGTCTTTACCCAGCACTTCCAGCATCTGGGGAGTGAGGCCCTCGAATTCAATGAGGCTTTCCTCGACACCCATCGCGCGGGCGGCTTCCAGAGCCTTTTTCGCCTGCTCTTCCAGGTAATCGCGGGCACGGGCCTGCAACTCGTCTGCGGTGCCTTCGTCAAAGCCGTCGATGGACAAAAGCTCGTCCTGGTCGACATAGGCGACTTCTTCGAGATTGGTGAAGCCTTCGGCCACCAAGAGCTGCGCCATCATCTCGTCCACGTCCAGCGTCTCCATGAAGAGCGCGGTGCGGGCGGCGAATTCGGCCTGGCGGCGGGTCGATTCTTCGGCTTCGGTCAGGATGTCGATGTCCAGAGCCGTCAGCTGCGAGGCCAGACGCACGTTCTGACCGCGGCGGCCGATGGCAAGCGAGAGCTGCTCGTCAGGGACCACGACCTCGATCTTGCCGCCTTCATCGTCGAAGACAACCTTGGAGACCTGAGCCGGTTGCAGCGCGTTCACGAGGAAGGTCGCCTGGTCCTGGTTCCAGGGAATGATGTCGATTTTCTCGCCCTGGAGCTCGTTCACCACGGCCTGGACGCGGCTGCCGCGCATACCGACGCAGGCGCCGACCGGATCGATCGAGTTGTCATAGGAAATCACCGCGATCTTGGCGCGCGAGCCGGGGTCACGGGCCACGGCCTTGATCTCGATGATGCCGTCATAGATTTCCGGCACTTCCATCTTGAAGAGCTCGGCCATGAATTGCGGGTCGGTGCGCGACAGGAACACCTGCGGGCCACGGACTTCGCGGCGCACGTCTTTGATATAGCAACGGATGCGGTCGCCGATGCGATAGGCTTCGCGGCCGATCTTTTCGTTGCGGCGCAGGATGCCCTCGCCACGGCCGATATCGACGATGACATTGCCATATTCTTCGCGTTTGACGGCGCCGTTGATGATGGTGCCCTTGCGATCCTTGAATTCGTCGAACTGACGATCACGCTCGGCCTCGCGAACGCGCTGCAGAATCACCTGTTTCGCCGATTGCGCGGCGATGCGGCCCAGATCGACCGGGGGCACTTCGTCAACGATCTCGTCGCCGATGGCCGGGTCTTTCAGGTAGTCTTTCGCCTGTTTGACGGTCAGCTGGGCGTGGTAATTCTCAACCGCATCATCCTCGACCACGGTGCGCACGCGGGTGAAGCTGGCGCGGCCCGTCTTGCGGTCGATGGCGACACGGATGTCCATATCGGCGCCATACCGCGACTTCGCCGCACGGGCGAGGCTGTCTTCCATCGCCTGGATCACCAGATCCGGGTCAATCATCTTCTCGCGCGCAACGGCCTCTGCGGTCTGCAAAAGCTCAAGCTGGTTGGCCGAGGTAATCGCCATTTGGGTCTCTCCCGCTCTCGTGTCAGGTTCTGGAAGTCAGTATTCGGTCGCGTCAGTGTTTCGTCTCGGGCGTGTCGGAAATGTCTTCCTCTTCGCCTTCGACCTCTTCGATCTCGTCAAAACCGCCCTCTTCGGGCAGCGCGACTTTGCGCTGGCGCAGCATCTCGGCGATCAGCTCATCCGTCAGGACCAGTTTCGCATCCGCCAGCCAGTCGAATTGCAGCCCGATGATCACGAGCTGCCCGTGCTGTTCGATTTCGATCAGGATCTCGCCATCCTCGACGCCTTTCAGCTCGCCCTTAAAGCGGCGCTGGCCCTCGATCAGCTCGGTCGTCTCGATCCGCGCTTCCCAGCCGGCCCAGGCTTCGAAATCCTTCTCCCGGGTCAGCGGGCGGTCGATGCCGGGCGAGGAGACCTCGAGCACGTAATTCTCTTCGATCGGGTCTTCGACGTCGAAAACCGCCGATACCGCCGTCGAGATTTTCGAGCAATCTTCGACGCCGATGCCGCCCTCGGGCCTGTCGGCCATGATCTGGAGGGTGCGCTGGATCCTGCCCTGGCCGCCCATCAGACGAATGCGCACCAGCTCATAGCCGAGCCCCTCGATCACCGGGGTGGCGATTTCGGCAAGGCGGCGGTCAATGGCGGTTTTTGCGATCAGGTCGGACATGGCGGGCTCGGATATGCCTTTCGGGCGAAGGGTCTGGTGCGGGTCTGGTGCGCAAACGCCAGGGCGGGGCGCGAAACAAAAAAGCGGGCTCAGCGGCCCGCTTATCTTTTCGGTAGCCCCGGGTTTGGACCCCGGCGCAGCTGTTGGAGCCTTATATAGGGCCAGTGGCGGTTTCATGCAAGCGCTCTGTGGCCTGACCGCTGGTGGCGGCGGGGTTCGGGGACTCCGGCCAGCAAAACCAGGGCCTTAGCTCTCAGGATCGCGATGCGGCACCGGGGTGGTGGCCGCGAATCGCTGTGCCGGGCAGGCGGCTGCGCGGGGCAACAGAGGGGAACAGTTTGGGATAAGCCCGCCAGGACACGCTAAATCTGTGGTTCTCCGGTTGCTCTTGGCCAGGAATTTGCGATACTTGGCGGGTTGGCGGAGGGTGATGTTTTGCGTAGCTTTTTTCCAGGACTCCCGGGGCGCCGGCTGGCGCGCGTCACGCTGATTGCGGGGGGTATTTCCTGTGTCGCGCTTGAGCCCGGCCAGGCGCTGGACGGGGTCGCGTTTGACGTGGTGGGTGAGGATAAAGACCTCACCAGAACCCTGCGGCAATCGTCGCTTCTGGTGGCGCAGGTCTCTGAAAAGCAGACCGAGGCCGAAGATCTGTTTACCGCCGCGCGGGCCGATTACGGCCGCATCCTTGCCGCGCTTTATGCCGAGGGCTATTATTCGGCGGTGATCCGCATCACCATCGATGGGCGCGAGGCCGCGAATATCCCGCCGCTGGATGCGCCCTCTTCGGTCGGCGCGGTCAGCGTCTGGGT
Source organism: Paracoccus sp. IB05 (assembly GCF_016405985.1). Lineage (GTDB taxonomy): Bacteria > Pseudomonadota > Alphaproteobacteria > Rhodobacterales > Rhodobacteraceae > Pseudogemmobacter. Next base: position 95,355 of record NZ_JAEFCF010000011.1, on the reverse strand, counting down.
CGATCCCGGCCCGCGTTTCGAGTTTTCCGATACCGTGATCGACCCGCTGGCCAGCGATACGGTCCTGCCCGAGGAATTCGCCCGCGGTGAGATCGCCCGTGCCGGGGTGGTGGAAGAGGCGGTCTCGGCCTCGATCCTGCAATGGCGCGAGCGCAGCTATGCGAAAGCAAAGGTAGAGCGCGAGGATATCACCGCCGATCACCGCAATAACACGCTTTCGGCGCGGATCGGGATCCTGCCCGGCCCGTCCCTGCGTTTCGGCACGGTGACCGTCAAAGGCGCCGAGCGGATGCGGGTGCAGCGTATCCTCAAAATTGCGGGTCTGCGCGAGGGCGAGAAATTCAGCCAGACCGAGCTGGACCGCGCCGCCAACCGGCTGCGGCGGTCGGGCGTTTTCTCGGCGGTGACGCTGACCGAGGGAGAGGCATTGCAAAATGGCGGCCTCCTGCCCATCGAGATCTCGGTCACCGAACAGAAGACGCGGCGCTATTCCATCGGGGCCGAGCTGTCTTCGGTCGACGGGGTCTCGCTGACCGGCAACTGGATGCATCGCAACCTGCTGGGCGGCGGGGAGCGGCTCAAGGTCGATGGTGCGATCAGCAATATCGGCTCGGGCGACAGCGGCGTGGATTACGAGCTGGGCGTCACCATCGACCGCCCCGCCACGCTGACCCCGGACACCACGGCCGGGCTTCTGGCAAAGGTCGGCCATCTTGATGAGGTGGATTATTACGCCGATTACGCCGAATTCGGTCTGACCTTCACGCAGTATTTCTCGGAACAGGTGACGTTCCGGGGCGGGCTTTCCTTTGAATATGTGCAGGGTGCAGATCCGACCGGCGATTTCCGCTACCGCAATCTCGCGCTGCCGCTGGGTGTGACCTGGGACCGCCGCGACAGCAGCACGGATGCGCGGAAGGGCTTTTATATCGATGCGACCGCCAAGCCGTTTTACGGGCTTGGTACCACCGGCTCGGGCGCGCGGCTGACCGCAGATCTGCGCGGCTATCGCAGCTTTGCCGATAAGAAATACACTATCGCGGCGCGGATCCAGGGGGGCGCGATTGTTGGCAGCGACCTGCTGGAAACGCCGCGCGATGATCTGTTCTTCTCGGGCGGCGGCGGTACGGTGCGCGGCCAGCCCTATCGCTCGCTCGGGATCGACACGCCGGACGGCTCCGGCGGCACCTATCTGATCGGCGGCACCGAATTCGCCGCCGCCTCGATAGAGTTGCGCGCGCGGTTTGGCGAAAGCTGGGGCGGCGTGGCTTTCGTGGATGCCGGCTATGTCGGCGCCGATGGCGACAGCGAATCCCATGCCGGTGCCGGTCTTGGCGTACGTTATGAGACGGGCTTTGGCCCGATCCGCTTTGACGTGGCGGCTCCGGTCAGCGGCAAGACCGGGGACGGCGTACAGATTTACATCGGTCTGGGGCAGGCATTCTGATGCGCTATATTCCTCTGATTCTCCCGGTTGTTGCGCTTACGGTGCTGCCGGGAGCCCCGATTCATGCGCAGGACAGCGCCGCTGATGATCGCGGCTGGCTGACCGCCATGCTGGAGGACAGCCTTTCGGGGGCCGGGCGCAAGGTGACGATCACCGGGTTCGCCGGGGCTTTGTCCTCGCGCGCGACGATCCAGAAGCTGACCATCGCCGATGATCAGGGCGTCTGGCTGACCATCGACAATGCCGCCCTTGACTGGAGCCGCACCGCGCTTTTGTCGGGCGAGGTGATCGTCAACGAGCTTTCCGCGACGTCGATCGTGCTGGACCGCATCCCGGCGGGCGATCCGGACGCGGTGTCGCCCGAGGCGGGGACGTTTGATTTCGCGCTGCCGGATCTGCCGGTCTCGATCGATATCGGCAAGGTTCAGGCCAACAGTATCGTGCTTGGGGAAAGCGTGCTCGGCCAGCAGCTGACCGGCACGCTGGCGGCGGAACTGCACCTTGCGGGCGGCGCCGGCACTGCCGATGTGCTGATCGAACGTACCGATGACGGGCCCGAGGCGAAGATCGCGCTGAAAGGCAGCTATTCGAACGAGACGAAACAGCTGGCGCTTGATCTGGATGCGCGCGAAGGCGCGGGCGGGCTGGTCGCCACGGCGCTGGATCTTCCGGGCAAACCCGCAGCCGGGCTGAGCGTCAAAGGCCAGGGCACATTCGACGATTTCGCCGCCGATTTCCGGCTGGAAAGCGATGGCGAGGAACGTCTGGCCGGGCCGGTTACGGTGAAAACCGTCGAGACCGGCACCGGGTTCGAGGCGCGTCTGACCGGCAATCCGGCGCCTCTGTTCCTGCCGGAATATGCCGAATTCCTCGGCGACAGCCTGTCGCTTGATGTGGCCGGCACCAGCCTCAGCAGCGGCGAGCTGGATCTGGGCGAGGTCTCGCTGAAAGCGCGTTCGCTGAACCTTGACGGCAAGCTGAAGCTTGATGCCGGCAAGATGCCGACCCTGATCAACCTGACCGGCACGCTGGCCAGCCCGGATGGCACTTCGGTGCTGCTGCCGATCTCTGGCCCGGTGCCGACACGGGTGCAGGATGCGGCGCTCGGGCTGCAATTCGATGCGGCGCAGGGCTCCGGCTGGACCATGCAGCTGAGCATGGCCGGCCTTGACCGCGATGATCTCTCGCTGGCCCGGGCCGGGCTGATCGGCGGCGGCACGCTGGACCGGCAGGACGGCAAGCCGGGGATCGAAGGCACGCTGATGTTCGACGCCGAAGGCATCGGGCGGCTCGATCCCGCGCTGATCACGGCGATTGGCCCGAAAGTCACCGGTCGCACCAGCTTCAGATGGCGCGAGGGCGACCAGTCGTTCAGCCTGCCGGAAATCACCCTTAACGGCAGTGATTACGGGCTGACCGGTGCGGTCGACATCGCGGGGATCGGCGAAGCGCTTTTGACCAGGCTTGATATGGTGGTGAAAGCCGGGGATCTGGGGCGCTTTTCGGGGCTGGCCGGGCGCCCGCTTGCCGGTGTGGCCGAGGTCGGGCTGAAAGGCACGGTGACGCCGCTGACCGGGGCGTTTGATCTTGATCTGAACGTGCTGGGCCAGGGGCTGAAATCCGGCATTGCCGAGGCCGACCGGCTGCTCGCGGGGCGCTCGGTCATCACCGCCTCGGCACTGCGCGACACCACGGGCACCACGCTGCGCAGCTTCTCGGCCCAGGCGGCGTCGCTGAATGTCAGCGGGTCCGGCAAGCTGACCAGCCAGGGTGCTGATATCAAAGCCGATATCGACTGGAGCAACCTTGCCGATATCGGGGCGAATTATGGCGGCGGGCTGAAGGTCAGCGGCACTTTCACCGGTGATGCCGCCAATGGAACCGCAAGTTTCAGCGGCGAAAGCCAGGGGCTGCGCATCGGCCAGGCCGAGGTCGACCGGCTGATCTCGGGGCGCTCGGATATCAGGGCGACGGTGGCGCTGGTCGGCGGCGCGCCGATCCTGCGGGCGCTGAACCTCACCTCGCCCCATGTCACCGCCGAGGTGACGGGCGAGGGGGATCAGGGCGCGATGCGGGTCTCGGGGCGGCTGAGCGATCTTGGCCTGCTGGTTGCGGAATTCCCCGGACCGGTGACGCTTTCGGGGCGGCTGACTCCGGCGGGGGGCGCGGATTTCGACAGCGATCTGCGGGTCCAGGGGCCAGCGGGGATCGATGCGCGGCTTACGGGGCGTATCGGCCCGGTGCCGGATCTGACCGTCACCGGCAGCGGCGAGGCAGGGGTGGCCAATCCCTTCACCGATCCGATCACTGTGGCGGGGCGGCTGGGTTATGACATCCGCCTTCAGGGCGGCTGGGGTGTGACAAATGCCGCCGGTCGGGTGACGCTCTCGAATGGTCAGCTGGCCGTGCCGGCACGGGGGATCTCTTTCGAGCGGATGGCGGCGACGGCGGATCTCTCGGGCGGCACGGTGCGGCTTGCGCTGACGACTGATGTGACGCGGGGCGGGCGGATACGGGTCGACGGGCCACTGGCGCTGGCCGCGCCATTCAACGCCGATCTGACGATCCAGGCCGACCGGGTCCATTTGCGCGATGCCGAGCTTTACGACACCACCCTTGATGCGGCGCTGGCACTGAGCGGGCCGCTGATGGGCGCGGCGCGGCTTTCGGGCACGGTGCAGATCGGCGAGACCGAGTTGCGCGTGCCCTCGACCGGCTTTGCTTCCGCGGCCGATATGGAGAAGATCCGCCATGTCGGGGATTCGAGCGCGGTGCGGGCCACCCGCGACCGGGCGGGACTGGGGGCCGTACCGCCGGGCGGTGCTGCGGCAGAGGCCGGCTCTGGCATGCCGCCCTGGGCGCTGGACCTGGTGATCCAGGCACCGAACCGGATTTTCGTGCGCGGACGGGGGCTTGATGCCGAACTCGGCGGGCAGCTGCGCGTTGGCGGCACGCTGAACAATATCGTCCCCGCCGGCAGTTTCGACCTGATCCGGGGGCGCCTCGATATCCTCGGCAAACGCCTCGTGCTGGATGTCGCGTCGCTGACGATGGAAGGCAGCCTCGTGCCCTATATCAATTTCCAGGCGAGCAACGTTTCGGATGAGGTGACCAGCACCGTGACTGTCTCGGGCCCGGCCAATGACCCGGAAGTGACCTTCTCCTCTGACCCGGAGAAGCCACAGGAAGAGGTTCTTGCCTGGCTTCTGTTCGGGCGTGGGCTGGATACGATCTCGGCTTTCCAGGCAGCGCAGCTGGCCAATGCGGTGGCCACGCTGGCGGGCCGCGGTGGCGAGGGGATCGTCAATAAACTGCGGCGCGGTTTTGGTTTTGACGATCTGGATGTCTCGACCTCGGCGGATGGCAATACATCGGTCAGCGCCGGGAAATATATCTCTGAAAAGGTCTATACCGAGGTCGGCGTTGATCAGTCCGGCAATACGCGGGTCAATCTCAACCTGAGCCTGAAGCCCGGTGTCACGGTCAAGGGCAGGGTCGACAGCGATGGCAGCAGCGGCATCGGTATCTTCATGGAACGCGATTACTGAGGCTGGTCAGGCCAGCACTGAGGGCTCAGCACGGGCGGGCCGGTGAAAACGGAAAAGGGCCACCCTGGCGGGTGGCCCTTTTTCTGTCCCACCTCGCTGCGACATACGGCCCAGCTGAAGGAGAGGAGGCAAAAAAAAGAGCCAGCCCGAAGGCTGACCCTTTTAAGTTTCTGCGCGAGTTATGCGCAGTTGGCTCAGCTGTCGCTGCCGCAAGCAACGGCGCAGAGAACCGCAGCACCGATCAGCAGCGGGACGAGAACGCCACCGGTGCTCGAGGTGCGCTCGGTAACAACTACCGGTTCAACGTCGTCAACGACGACAACCGGGCCACCAGCGAAAGCAGCCGAGCCCACGAGGGACAGTGCGACTGCAGCAGTCATGACTTTCTTCATCGGAAACCTCCAGAACGACTCCACCTTCCGGATAGCATTTTTCTGCTCAGGACAAAAGCTAATCTCACGCGCTGAGCGGAAACTGTGGCAGCGGTGCAATGAATTCGCCCTGCGGATGCAAAGAACCGGCAAACCTGTCGGAGTTTACCCTGAAAGTGACGCTTTTTGCGGCTGAAAGCGGTGAATTTAAGGGGGCGCTGGCAATCATCCCCGGAAAAGCCTGAGGATCTGTGGCTTTTGGTTAACAAAAACAGCGGAATCACGCCTGGTCTTGCGGGCCTTTCCGGGTGCAGGAGGCCAAAATATATGTCGCTGGGCCCGAAATCCGGTGCTGCGTCGGCAAAAAGAAGGGGGGCTGCAGGCGAGGCAGGGGGGGATTCCCTGTTCTCTTCGTCCTCTTTCCCGCGCGCGGTCAGTCGACCACGCGTTCGAATTCGATCTGGCCGATGCCCGGGCTGACCCATTCGCGCGACTTGCGGACCTTGCCGCCTTCCAGCCAGTAATGATTGGTGAGGCGCCCGCCCTCGCGTTCACAGGTCTCGCTGATCTTGCGGGTGCTGTGGCCGCGCCCGTAGATCGTCACTGTCTCGGACCCGTCGGTGGTGGTGACGCAATTGTAATCGCGCCGTCCGGTCTGGTCATCGGCATCCATGTAGAAATACGACCGCCGATAGGCGCCGCCCGAGGCGATCTGCCCGGCCTGGGGCGCGGCCGATGACATGAGGTCGGCGCCAAGCCCCCGGGTCTCGATCAGCACATCGCCACGGAACGAGAACAGCATCCCATCCGCCGAGAACCACTGTGTCACATCGCCACGACGGTCGCGGATGGTGAGGAACGTCTCGATCCCGCGCGAGGGGACGCGCAGTTTCATCACCGGCTCGCCCGATTTCTCGATCGCGGCGCGGCTGACATTGCCGATCGGTGCCAGTTGGCCGCCGGCCTCGCCGCCGGTCAGATCCTTGACCCCGGGGATGAGCTTTTCCAGCTTGCCGCAGCCCGCGAGCGTGGCGAGCAGCACCAGCGCGCCGGTGGTGGTTTTCAGCGCCATACGCGGCTCCATTGGTCATCGACCCGGTCAGAGTGATAATCGCGGATCGTGTCATAGAGCCTGCCCTCGACATCGACACGCGCGCCGCCGTCGCGTTGCAGCGGGCGGATGGTCTGGCTGATTTCCTGGCGGGACGGGTTGCTGAGCATCCAGTTCATCGGGATGGTGATGCGGATCCCCTTGTCGAACCGCCCCTCGCCGACCTCTGCCGCGCTGGCATCGGTCAGGGTGGCAAAAGCGCCCACTTTCCAGCCATTGGCGAATTCGCGGTCCAGGGTCAGCGTTGCGCCGACATCGCCCGCAAGATAGCGCCCGACATCAAGCTGGCCGAGATAGCCATTGCCGAAATCGTAATAGGCCGAGAGATAGCCGGTCGCGATGGCATAGTCATAATCGCCAAAGCCCAGCATGCCATCGGTGTCGCGCTGTCTGGTGTAATTCACCTCGGCCCCAAGGGCGAGCGGGCTGTCGGCGGGTTTCCACAGCACCTCACCCGAAACGCCGCCATGCATGCGTTCCAGATAGCCGATGGTGACGCGGCTGTAGAAATTCGGGGCAGGATGGGCGTACCAGGCCAGCGTCGCGCGTTCGAAGGCGAAATCGGACCCCTCGTTATAGTCGCGTGCATCTGACCTGACATGGGGCAGGGTGCCGCCTTTGTCGACCAGATGCGCTTTCTCGGAATTGCCGGCAATCTTTTGATAGACGGTGCCCGAAGCGATCCAGCCGGGGGCGAAATCGTAGCTGGCCGAAGCGCGGATGCCGATATCGCCGCGCGCCGGCGCGGTGACGCGAAAGCCCGGCAGGATGCGCCAGCGGAACTTCTGATACATGTCCTCATCGGCGCCGGCGCCGCCGGGGATCATCGCGCCGGCATCGGCCCAGGTGACGCGATCCCGCAGGGTCGCGGCATTGTTGGGCGTATGTTCCAGCCGTTCGAGATCCGAACGGCGGATGGTGACTTTCGACACGCCCATGCCTTTGACGACCGGCACGATCTCGAAAGTCTCGACCGAGGCCGGCATCACGGCGGCCAGCGCGCGGGCGGTGCGGCCAATGGCCTGGGCCGGCGCGTCAAGCTTGTCATTGCGGATGCGGATCTGCACGCGGTCGGCGGTATAGGCGAAATCCTCGATCCGGATTCCGTCTTTTTCCAGATAGCGGTTCAGGTTCTTGCGCAACAATCCATTGGCATCGGCCTGCGCCACCCAGCCGCCATCATAAGCATCCGGGTTCGAGGCACGCGACGGGCGGGTGATCACCGGGATCGGCCCCGAACCCAGCACGCCGATGGTGCCGGGGCGGTTTTTCGGATCCATCACCAGATGGAAGGAAAGCCCGAATTCCGACCCGTAAAGCGAATAGGCGCCGATGCGGACATTGTCGCCCCAGGCATATTCGACGCCGATATTATAAGGGTTCCTGCGCTCGAATACACCTTTGGTCCCGGCCTCCAGACTGTAATTGTCGCTGGAATATTCGGCCTTCACCGTCCATTTGTCGTTGATCTTATATTCAAGGCCGCCAAAAAGCGCGGCCGGGCCACGAAACCAGTTGCCGGCGTTCAGCTCTGACCCGAGGCCGGCCGGATCCCAGGTGTCGCGCACACCGCTGAACGGATTGCCAAAGGAGTGGTAGCTGCCAAAGCGCCCCCAGCCGATGCCGGCGGTGACCTTGAGCCGGTCGTTGAAAGTCTTGGTCGCGACCAGATATTCGGCAGAGTTGAAACCGGTGCCAAGGAAATCCTGCAGACCCAGCGTGACTGCGGGCATCCAGGTTCCCTCTTCCGCGAGGCGAAAGCGCAAGTCGAAGCTGCGGTCGTTATAGGTGGTGTAGGGGCTGCCCGGAGGCTGGAGGTCCGGCGTATTATCCCATTTGCCCGTTGCCTGCAGCCGGAAGCTTGCGGCCATCCAGGAGGTGATCTGGAAGCTGATCGTCGCGCGGGACACTTCGCCGAATTTGGAAACCGAGAGGTTGAAAGTGCCATCCGGCATCGTATCGCCCGAGGGCATATCAATAAGGCCGGGCACGCCGCTGAAGCTCAGCGTCGGTTTCATCTCTGCCTTCGACTCTCGCACAAAGGGAAACGTCATCACCGATGCACAAACCGTCGCAAGCAGAAGGCTACGTGTCTTGCTTGCCAAAACTGACCCTCCGTTCGCCCCATCTATGCGAAAGCCTGCACCGGACGGCAAGCCCTGCTATGCGCAGCTGCCCACAGATTGGCAGGAACCGCGTCACTGCGACATCACTGCCGCGTTGAGATCCAGCCTCGCCTCGCCAGTGCCGCAGGCGACGCTGATCGCAAGTTCACGGGCTTCCGCGGCATCGCCCGTGGCGGCAATCCGGCCAAGCCGTTGCAGCAGAAGCGGAATTTCCAGCCGGGTTTCGTCTTCTTCACTCGCGCGCAGGATCTTGGGATGCGGCGTGCGCAACAGGCCGTCGCCGATCAGCAATTCCTCATGCAGTTTTTCGCCAGGACGCAGCCCGATGACGGTGATTTCAATATCGCCGGTCGGGTTGTTCTCATCGCGCAAAGTATAGCCCGCCGCTTCGATCAGCTGGGTTGCAAGATCGCGGATCCGGACCGGCTTGCCCATATCCAGCACGAAGACATTGGCGCGCCCGCGTGTCGAGGCATCCTCGAACGAGCCCGCCAGCAGCACGAGCCGCGTCGCCTCGGAAATCGTCATGAAATAGCGGGTGACGTCTTCATGGGTCAGCGTGACCGGCCCGCCATGCGCGATCTGATCCTTGAAGAGCGGAATGACCGAGCCCGAGGACCCCAGCACATTGCCGAACCGCACGATCGAGAAATGCGTGCCCGGGTGGCGATGCGCCATGTCCTGGATCACCAGTTCCGCCAGCCGTTTGGAGGCGCCCATCACATTCGTCGGCCTGACCGCCTTATCGGTCGAAACCAGCAGGAAGCGCTGCACCCCCGCCTCGACACAGGCATCGGCCAGCGCCCTGGTGCCCAGCACATTGTTCACCAGACCCGAAATCGGATTGGCCTCGACCAGCGGCACATGTTTATAGGCGGCGGCATGCAGCACCACCTCGACGCCGTTTTCCAGGATGGTGCGGCGCAGGGTGCGGGCATCGGTTACCGATCCCAGCACCGGTTCGATATGGATGCCCTGCGCGCCGGGGATCGCGGCGAGTTCGCGCTCGATGGTGTAAAGCGCCAGTTCAGACATCTCGAACAGAACCAGCCGCGCCGGTCCGCAGGACAGCAGCTGGCGGCAGAGCTCGGACCCGACAGACCCCCCTGCGCCCGAGACCATGACCGAGCGGCCGTAATAGGCGTCTGACCCGTCGGGCAGGCCGACATCAAGCCGGTCACGGTTCAGGAAATGCCCCGGCGAAACCGATTTCAGCGTATCGACCCGCATCTCGGCGCCAGCGAGCTGCTCGAACGAGGGCAGCACCTGCACCTCCAGCCCGAGCGCCTGCATCTGCCGCACGATCCGCATCTGTTTCGGCGCCGACAGCGACGGGATCGCCAGGATCACCCGGTTGATCTCATGATTGCGGGCGATATCGGAAATCCGCTCGGGCGAGAGGATGCGCAGCCCGGCAATGCGCTGGCTGGACAGGTTCGGGTCATCATCAAGGAAGGCGACAACGCGGATCGTCTCATGCGCCTTCAGGGCCGAGGCGAGGCGCAGGCCGGTGGTGCCGGCGCCATAGATCAGCACCCGTACCGGCACTTTGTTGTAACGCAGCGCCGAGAGGTAAAGCTGCAGCAATATCACCCGCGACCCGATGGCGGACAGAAACAGGATCAGCGCAAAGGCCAGCGTGCCGACGACGGGGAAATACAACCCCGGCAGGCTGGTGACGAAAAAGGCGCCCGCCGCCACCACTGCCGCATAGGGGAAGATCCCGATGGTGCCGAAGGTCTCATAGCTTTTCAGCTTGACCCGCAGCAGCCCGAAGGCGACCGAGGCAAAGCCGCCAAACACCGCCAGCAGCGGAAAGACCAGCCCGAGCCGCGAGAGCTGCTCGGAGGGCCAGATCGAATTATAGGTGAAAATGCAGGCCAGCAGAAAGCTGAAGGGGGCCAGCGAGACATCGAGCAGCCAGATGGCCAGTTGCTTGTGCTGCCTGGTCAGAGATTGGGAGATCCAGAACAGCGTCTTGCGAAAAGATGTCATTGTCAGAAAGGTCACCAGGATACCAAGTACAGAATGAGCATATGCCACCAACAGGGCAAGCATAACATGCGCCACAGAGAGGCGGCGGCGCTTACCGGCCTATTTCCGCCGTAAAACCTGCCCGATCGTGCGGCCAAGGATGACAATATCGTAACAAAGGCTGCGCTTGGCGCGGTAAATCAGGTCGAGATGCGCCTTTCTGGGCACGCAGCGCCGCCGGTAAACCTCATCGGTCTCGACCGCGTCACGGCATTGCGCAAGCAGCCATGCCTCGTGACGGTGGAAGTGCAGCGTGGCGAGGCCGGTGAGGCCGGGGCGGCATTGCAGCACCTCGCGGTAGAGGTCGGGGAAGGCCAGGGTATATTGCCGCAAAGGCGGGCGCGGGCCGACAATGCTCATATCGCCTTTGAGGATGTTCCAGATCTGCGGGATCTCGTCGAGCCGGTAGCGGCGCAGGATGCGGCCTTCGCGGGTAATGCGCGCGCTTTTATCGCCGCCCGAGACGCCGGTATCGGCGCGGTCAACCGTGTGGTCCACCGTCATGGTGCGAAACTTCCACAGACGGAACGGCTGATCGGGGGTCTTCATCCGCTCGGCAAGGTAGAAGACCGGCCGGCCGGAACGGATCAGGATCCAGATCGCGATGATCAGCGCCGGTAAAGCCAGCAGACAGGCTGCCACCAGCGCGAGAACAAGGTCAAAGAGGCGTTTTCCGGGGGGCATGGTTTATGGCTCCGGCAGGGCGCGCAGCGCCTGGATTTCCGCGATGATCTGTGCGGGCGTGGCAGAAGGCAGCGGCAGCAGCGCGGTCAGCGCGGCATTGTCCTGGGTTGCGACCGGCACCACCTTTGGATTGGGTGCGGCCCAGCCCCATGCGAGGTCTGACGCGCGCAGGAGATCTGCCATGCCCAAAGGTGGCGCCTGCACGATATTCAGCACGGGCGGCAGGGCTTCGCCCGCCGCAATCCGCTCCAGCAACGCGGCCAGCGCCTGCGCGAAGGTGAGGGGGCCGATCCAGGAACGCAATGGCCCGCCTGGCGCATCTGCGACCGGGTCGAGGCGGATGTCCTGCCCGGGCGCGCGCGGGGCCAAAAGTGCATCTGCCCCGGCCAGATTGCCAAGCCGCAGGATGGTCAGCGGAACGCCTGATGCCGCAAGCAGACGCTCGGCCTCGAGCTTGGCCGCGCCATAGGGACCCGTCGGCGCAGGCGGGTCGCTTTCGCGGGCCGGTACCGGCCCCGGCGCATAGACAGCCGCAGTCGAGAGACAGACCAGATGGCGGACATGATTTTGGCGGCAGGCCTCCAGTACCGGCGGGATCAGACCCGGATTGGCACCGGGATCCCTCGCGCCGGTCGTGCCGGCCAGATGCAACAGGATCGCATCATGCGGCCAGTCCGGGACGGGGTCTGCGCCGATCTCCCAGCGGATGCCGGGGGCCTCCTGCCGCGAAGACCACAAAAACCGCAGCGCCGGCGGTGGCGCGGCCGTCCAGACCCGTTTCAGGATCGAGCCAACCCGGCCTGCCGCGCCGGTTACAATAACAGTGGTATCTGACAGAGTTTCCCCCAGGTTTTTGCGCCGCATTCCCGCCAAATCGTCCCGGCCAATGTCACAGGCAATTGACCGCAGCCGACCAGAGCTTATGGTCCCCGGGGTCGAACTGTCCATATATGGGGATATGCGGACAGGCACGACACCGGAATTCCAGGGCTGCCGCCGGAGATTTGTATGCTTTCCTCGTCTGTCGTCAGGCTGCTTGTCGCAGCCACTGTCTCTGTGTCACTTGCCGGCTGTACCGCGCCGAGAGGGGCGGGGAAGGCGAGCGAGATCCTGCGTGGCGCTGATGCCGAAGACGCCGATTTCCAGGTGGTGCATGTGTCGCGCGATACGGTGGGGCGGGTTTCGGGCTGGCCCGGCCTCGGCGGGGGCGCCGCCACTTCGGGCTGGCTGACGAAAAAGCGCGGTCCTTCGGGCAATACGATCCAGGCCGGCGACAAGGTCGATCTGACGATCTGGGAGACCGGGGATGTGACGCTCCTGTCGCAGCCGGGGCAGAAACTCGTGGCGCTGCCGGGGCTTACCGTCTCGCCCGAAGGGTCGATCTATCTGCCTTTCGCCGATAAGGTCTATATCGGCAATATGACCCCCGACCAGGCGCGCGAGGCGGTACAGAAAAAAATCGAAACGATCATGCCCTCGTCGCAGGTGCTGGTCGCGCATCAGCCGGGGCATAAATCGACCGTCGATCTGGTCTCGGGCGTCAATGCGCCGGGCAGCTATCCGATGCCCTCGCGGGACTTTACCGTGCTGGGCCTGCTTGCCATGGGCGGCGGGATTCCGGTCGCGATGAAGAACCCCTATGTGCGGCTGATGCGCGACGGCAAGCTCTATGGCATCTCGGCGGACCGGCTGCTGAAAGACCCGGCGCAGGACACCACGCTGCGTGGCGGCGACAAGGTCTATGTCGAATCGGATGAGCGCTATTTCATCGCGCTGGGCGCTTCGGGCGCCGAATCGCAGGTGCCCTTCCCGCAAGAGCGGGTGACCGCGCTGGAGGCTTTGTCGCTGACTGGCGGGCTGAACGATGCGCGCGCCGATGCCAAATCGGTGCTGGTCCTGCGCAATTATCCGGCGGGCGCGCTGCGCGCGGCGAACAGCGCGGCAGGCGTGGGCCCGGACAAGCAACGCGTGATCTTTGCCATCGACCTGACCTCGGCAGACGGGCTGTTCTCGGCCGGACAGTTCTACATCCAGAACAAGGATGTGGTTGTGGTAGCGGAAAGCCCGATCGGCTCGGCGGCTTCGATCATCGGCCTTGCGGCGGGAGTGATGGGCATCGGACGCGCGGCCCAGGCGATTTCGAACAACTGATTGCGGGAGTGAGAGGGCGGGAGGGCCTTCAGCCCTCCTGTTCCAGCCTTGCCCGCATCTCGCGCAGGACCGGCAGGACGGCGCGCACCCGGTCCTGGCCAAGCGCCTCGACCACTTCGGCAATCATCGGCGTCACCGCCTGGACGGCGGCATCTCGGGCGGCGCGTCCGGCGGGGCTGATCGCCACGAATTTGCGGCGCGCGTCATCCCAGTCGGGGCGGATATGGATATGCCCGGCCCATTCCAGCCGCGACAGCGTGTTGGTCATCGCGCCCCGCGTGACATGGAAGGCGCGCGCGAGCTGCGCCGGGCTGCGTTCATCCTGCACCCGCGCGAGGTGGTTCAGCACCGAAAACTGCGACAGTTCCATGCCCTTGGGCAGTGCCTTCGAGATGCGGTTGCGCGCCAGCTGATCGGTCATGAACAATTCGCCAAACAGCGCGACGGCAATGTCTTCGGTGCGGTCCTGGCTCATAGGGGCGTATCCGGCCCGCTGAAATTGCGGTCATGGGTCAGCGCCGGAACCCGGCCCCGCGCCCGCGCGATCTGGGAAAGGTCGAGATCGGCCAGGGTGACGCCCGGCTCGGTCCCGCCATCGGCGATCACCTCGCCCCAGGGCGCGATGGCGAGCGAATGGCCCCAGGTGCGCCGCCCGCGGCCATGCGCCTCGCGGTGAAAACCGGTCTGGGCAGGGGCGAGGACGAAACAGCCATTTTCAATGGCGCGGGCGCGCAGCAGAGTCTCCCAATGGGCGCGGCCGGTGGTGTCGTTGAAGGCCGCCGGCACCGTCAGGATCTCTGCGCCGCCTTTCGCGAGGCGGCGGAAAAGATGCGGGAACCGCAAATCATAGCAGACCGCCATGCCGACCTTGCCGAAGGGCGTTTCCGCCACCACGGCACGGTCGCCGGGCCGATAGCCTGCGCTTTCGCGGTAGATCTCGGTTTCCGAGACATTGACGTCGAACATATGAATTTTGTCGTACCGCGCGAGGATGGCACCATCCGGCCCGATCAGGAAGGAGCGATTCGCGAATCGTCCGTCAGCGTCCTGGGTCAACAGCCCCAGCGAGCCGATCAGCAGATGCTTCCCCGCCGCCGCTGCCGCCTCGCGCAGGGCGCTGAGCGTCGGGTCGTCGGCCTCATGGTGATAAACACTGCGCTGGTGGTCGCGTGATGAGGACAGGCAATTGGTCATCTCGGGCGTCAGGATGAAATCCGCGCCCGAGGCCACCGCGGTGCGAAACATGCCCTGGACCGAGGCGAGATTCTCGGCCGGGTCGTCTGTCACATTCAGCTGGATCAGAGCCGCGCGCATCAGCCGGCCAGCAGGGGGTCAAGCCTGCCCTCATGCTCCAGCGCATGCAGATCGTCCGAGCCACCGACATGGGTCTCGCCGATGAAAATCTGCGGCACCGTCCGCCGCCCGCCGGCGCGATTGGTCATGGCGATCCGCAGATCGGGGTCACGGCTGACGTCAATCTCGGTGAAGGCCACGCCCTTTTTCGTCAGAAGCCGCTTTGCCGCGAGGCAATAGGGGCAGGTGGGGGTGGTGTAGATCTCGACTTTAGGCATGGCTGGTCCCTCATTCCGGATGGAATTATAGGGATTTAACCATTGCGTGCAACGCGTGCGAGGGCGAGAACGGATACCGGCCCTGCGCCGGCTGCATGACAGGCGGCGGTGGCTGCGGAAAATGTCGCGCCCGAGGTCATCACATCATCGACCAGCAGCACCGATCGGCCCCGGATCCGGGCGGCCTGGCGCGGCGAAATGCGGAATGCCCCGTCAAGCGCGGCAAAGCGCGCCTCGCGCGAGCGGCCCTCCTGGCTGCCGGTCGCGCGCGGGCGGATCAACAGATCGGGGACGTGATCAAGCCCGGTCAGCCGGGCCAGCTCATGCGACAAAAGGGCAGCCTGGTTGTATTGCCGCCGAAAGAGCCGCCAGCGATGCAGCGGCACGGGGGCGATCACCATGCCTTCGGCCAGCAGGGGCCGCGCCGCACGCGCGAGCCACTGGCCCATTGGACGCGCCAGATCCAGCCGGTCGCCATGTTTCAGCGCCAGCACAAGGCTGCGCCCGACCGCCCTGTACAGCATCGCCGAGCGCCCGGCCGCCCAGGGGCGGGGGGCGGCATGGCATTCCTCGCAAAGGTGATCCCCGCCGCCTGCGCCACTGCCTGTGCCGCCAGCTGCCCCGAAGGTATCCGGATCAGCCGGCACCTCAAGGCCGCAGGTGCCGCAGCAGGCGCCGGTGATAAACGGCGTGTCCCGCCAGCAGCTGCCGCAAAGCCCGAACTCCGACGAGACCAGCGCGCCGCAGGCAAGGCATTGCGGCGGAAATACCGCCCGGATCACCCCGAGCCCCAGTGTTTTCGCCAGCAGGGCGGTCCGGCCCTGCCGCATCCTGATCACCGTATCTTCGCTTGCATCTTTGCCCGCGCCCCCTATTTTCGGCCCCCATGTCTGCACCTGTCCTGACCGATCGCCACGCCCTTTCGCTGCACCGCCGCCGCGCGGTTGCCTCGCCTGATCCGGCCTTTTTCCTGCTTGAAGAGGCTGCCGATGAGATCAAGGAAAGGCTGCTTTCGGTTAACAGGAGGTTTACGGCGCCGGTTCTGATCAGCGGTTTCCCGGATTTCTGGGCCGGGGCGCTGCCGGATCTGCCGCAATCCCCGGATCAGCCGCTGCTGGACCTGGCCCCTGGCAGCCAGGATGCCGTAATCCACGCGATGAGCCTGCATTGGGCGGATGACCCGGTCGGGCAGATGGTGCAGGGGTTTCGCGCCCTGAAACCCGACGGGCTGTTCCTAGCCCTTTTGTTCGGCGGGCAAACGCTGCATGAGCTGCGCGCCTGTCTTGCCGAGGCCGAGGCCGAGATCAGCGGCGGTCTCTCGCCCCGGATTCTGCCGATGGCCGAGATCCGCGATCTGGGCGCGCTGTTGCAACGCGCCGGATTCGCACTGCCGGTGGCGGACAGTTTCACCCGCAAAGTGGCCTATCGCGACATTTTCCATCTGATGTCGGACCTGCGCGCGATGGGCGAGACCAATGCGCTGGCAGCCCGGTTGCGCCACCCGACATCGCGCGCGCTGTTTCTCAGGGCGGGCGAGATCTATCGGCAGAATTTCCCGGCGGCCGGCGACCGGATCGAGGCCACATTCGAGGTGATCTGCCTGACCGGCTGGACCCCGCATGAAAGCCAGCAAAAGCCGCTGCGCCCCGGATCGGCACGCGCGCGGCTGGCGGATGCGCTTCATGCGACGGAACACCGCTTGCCGTGATGCGGCCTGGCGCTTGACCCCACAGGTCAAGCCTGTATCCCGGACCCGCAACCAGCAGAGGGAGCGACAGGCATGACTGACGCGAGAATCAGCGCGGCGAACGGGCTCCCCGAAGGGCATCCGGTGACGGGCAGCAAGAAGATCGGCGTGCTGATCGCTAATCTCGGCACGCCTGACGGCTATGATTACTGGTCGATGCGCCGCTATCTGAACGAATTCCTGTCAGACAAGCGGGTGATCGATATCCCGGACTGGAAATGGCAGCCGCTGTTGCAGGCGGTGATCCTGTCGAAACGCCCCTTCACCTCAGGCGCGAATTACAAGCTGATCTGGAACGAAGAACTGAACGAATCGCCTCTGATGACGATCACCAAGGCGCAGACTGTGGCGCTGGCGGCGTCGCTGAAGGCGCAGTTCGGCGACCGGGTCGAGGTCGATTTCTGCATGCGTTACGGCAAGCCCTCGACCGAAGAAAAGCTGAAAGCGCTGATCGCAAAAGGGTGCAGGAAGATCGCCTTCCTGCCGCTTTACCCGCAATATGCGGGGGCAACGGTGGCGACGGCGAATGACCAGCTCTTCCGCGCGCTGATGCAGGAAAAGCGCCAGCCCTCGGTCCGGATCGTTCCGGAATATTACGACAACCCGGCCTATATCACGGCACTGGCGGGGTCGGTCACCCGCGCCTATGCGGCGCTGGATCACCGCCCCGATCTGCTGGTCGCAAGCTATCACGGCATGCCGAAACGCTATGTCGAAGAGGGTGACCCCTATTTCTGCCAATGCCGCAAGACCTCGCGCCTGTTGCGCGAGGCGCTCGGCTGGGACGAGGCAGAGCTGCATACGTCATTCCAGTCGGTCTTTGGCACCGAGGAATGGCTGCGCCCCTATACGGTCGAATATGTGGCCGAGCTGGCGAAACAGGGCAAGAAGCGGATCGCAGTGATCGCACCAGCCTTTTCGGCCGATTGTATCGAGACGCTGGAAGAGATCCAGGGCGAGATCCAGGAGGCCTTCCTGCATGCCGGGGGCGAGCGCTTCACCTATATTCCCTGCCTCAATGACGATCCGGCCCATATCGAGGCCCTGACCGGCATCATCGCGGCTAATCTGGCCGGCTGGGTCTGAGCCGGCGCAGACGGCTCTGAGGCGGCTCTGCGGGGTGATTCTCACGGTTAATCCCGCGGGTCCAATCTCCCCGGAGCGGGTTCATCTTTGCGTCCGATCGAGGCATCTGCCGCCCGGATCTGACACAGGCATAAGGCACCCGCATCAAGGCATCGGCACAAATGAAAAGGGACGGCAGAAACTCTGCCGTCCCTTTCCATGAATTGCTTCAGTGATCAGCTTGCGGCAGCTGCTGCGATCACAACGAGCACCAGCAGCGGAACAAGGATGCCGCCCGAGGACGACGTCGTTTGCTTCACGACTTCCGGCTCCATATGGGGTTCAACAACACCACCTGCGAAAGCCGACGAAGCGGCAACCGAGAGAGCAGCGGCAAGCGCGATTTTTTTCATTTTAGAATCTCCAGTTACAGCATGCCGTGGTATTGCAGAGGTCACGACATGCACCCAAGTGTCCTCGTAACCGTCTGTTAATCAGGAGCCCCCGGAAATTGCAATTCGCGGCAAGCGGGTGCTGTATGTAGGGCTAAAGTGTCGTCAAATTAGCAACACTTGTGTGCCAATTTGCGCCATATCGTAAAGTTCCTGCACGTGTTCATTATACATGCCGATGCAGCCATTGGACGATTTCCGCCCGATCTTGCGCGTGTCATGCGTGCCGTGGATGCGGTAATAGGTCCAGCTCAGATACATTGCGCGGGTTCCAAGCGGATTGTCCGCAGCACCGCCTTCGACCACATCCGGCCATTCCGGATTGCGCTCTTTCATCGAGGGCGTCGGGCGCCAGGACGGGTTGACGACCTTTTGCACCACTTCGGTCCGGCCCAGACGGGTCAGATCATCCGAGAGCGGCACCGAAGTCGGGTAAAGCCGGTAGATCGACTGGTCTTCCGACCAGAAATGCAGCGCCCGCGAGGTGATATCGACGAGAATCGCCCCTTTGCGGGTGTTGTCGAAATAGCCCCGCCAGTCCAGCATCCGGAAGCTGGAGGCATTGTTGCGCGCCACATCCTGGGCGAGGGCCGGCGTCAGCCCCGCGCCGAGCGTGGCGGCTCCGAGGGCGACGGCACCGAAAGCGGCAACATTGCCAAGCACCCTGCGGCGATTCAGGTGGTCAGCGGACATCTCGTTACTCCTGCAATGGGTATTTTTGGGCGGAACCTAGTGTTTTCCGGCGCGATGCGCAAATCAAACGGTTGTAACCGATGTGATCTGTGGCAAGCCGACAGGGGCGTGACAAATGGGTGGCACCTGGTCTGTGGCCCGCGCGCCTGTCCCGCGCGCCTGCCCTGCGCGTAGCATTTGCGCCCGCGCCGCAGAACGGATAAAAGGGGGCAAAACACCGAAACGGGCAGTAGTTGGTGAGAACATGAACAGACGAGCATTCCTGACCCTGGGGCCGGCACTTCTGCTGGCGGCATGTGTGGGGGCGGGAACCGAACCGGTGCAGCTTGGTGCGGATGGCAAGCCGCTGCCGCGCATCTATCGCATCACCCCGGCCGTAGCCGAACAGATCCCTTATCGCTTCCTCGACAGCGTCAATACGATGCGGCGGGCAAAGGGCGCACAGCCTCTGGCCTTCAGCGCGGCGCTGAATGCGGCGGCAGAGACCCATTCGCGCGATATGTCGGTGCAGAATCGCCCCTGGCATTTCGGCTCTGACGGCTCTTCGCCGCTGACGCGGGTGCAGCGCGCGGGCTATAACGGGCGGCTTCTGGGCGAGAATATCTCGGAGACCTATCAGACCGAGCTTGAGACGCTCTCGGTCTGGATGGCGGCCAAGGATCAGCGCGACGTGATCCTCGATCCGAATGCGCGCGAGGCGGGCTTCGCCTGGCATCAGGAAGAGGGCGGCAAGATCTGGTGGACTCTGGTAACCGGCGGCTGATCCGGAATCAGAGCGCTATTCAAAGAAAAACGGGCGGCCCTGCACAGGCCGCCCTTTTGTTTTGGATACTGGTTGTGAGGCGAGAATTCAGGGCAGGATATGTACCGGCGTGCCCAGATTGACCATGGAATAGACCTCTTCGATCTGATCATCGGTCACGGCGATACAGCCCTCGGTCCAGTCCCGCACCGAGACTTTGTTGCGCGGCCCGCCATGGATGAAGATCTCACCGCCGGGCTTTTTATTCTGCAAAAGCGCGAATTCCTTGTCGATGACATTGGGGTAGTTCACGTAAAGCGACAGGTGATAGCGCGAATTCGGGTTCTTGAAGGTCATGTAATAGGTGCCTTCGGGCGTCTTGCCGTCCCCTTCGAACTGCTTATGGCCAACCGGGGCAAAGCCGAGACCGACATCATATTTCTTCAGCACTTTTTCATTGTGCAGGAGATACATGACCCGCTCGGTCTTTTTGATGACGACCGCAGTCACTTCCGGCCCCTTATAGGTCCGGAATTTGGTATCTTTCTTGCCGCATGCCGCCAGCCCGAGGGCCAGCACAAGGATGAGAAGTAATCTGAATGCCCGCATGAGGTGGTTTCCGCCTGCCTGTTTTCTTTCCCGATAGCCCAAGCCGCCTTGTGACGCCAGCAGTCGCGGCGGGGTTGTGGCTCACGGATGCGTTATTTTCAACGCGAAAAGCGGGCGGCCAGTTCGATATGAACCGACCAGCGGAACTGGTCGACCACCTCGACCTGGTCGAGCCGGTAGCCTGCCGCGATCAGGATCTTTGCATCGCGTGCGAAAGTGACCGGGTTGCACGATACCATCGCGATCACCGGCACCTCTGACGCCGCGAGCCGCTGGCATTGTGCCTCGGCCCCGGCACGGGGCGGGTCGATCACCACCGCGTCAAAGCCCTTCAGCTCATCGGTCTCTAGCGGGCGGCGGAAGAGGTCGCGCGTCTCGGTGGTGATCTTTTTCAGCCCCGGCGTGTTGCGCGCGGCCTTTTCAAGCGCGGCCGTGAGGGCAGGGTGGCCCTCGACCGCATGAATCGCGGCCTCCGCCGCCAGCGGCAGGGCGAAAGTGCCAAGCCCGCAGAACAGATCCGCGATGCGTTTCGCCCCCGAAACGGCGGTCTTCACCGCGCTGACCAGCGCCGCCTCACCCTGGACTGTCGCCTGCAAAAAGGCGCCCGGGGGGAATTCAACCCGCGCCGTGCCCAGCCGGATCACCGGCGCCTCGCGTTGCGAGATGATCTCTTTGTCCCAGGTCAGCCGCGCGATGGAGAACCGCTCGGCAATCCGCGCCAGCTCCATCTGCGCCGGGCCATCCAGCACTTTACCGCCGGTCACAACCACATCCGGCCCCGCGAGGCTCTGCGTCACCTGGAGCTGGATCTCAGTCGTGCGCGAGCCCCCGAACTGCACCAGCGCCTCCAGCGCGGGCAGGGTGGCCATCAGGTCGGGATGCAGCAGTTTGCAGCCCGGCACTGCGATGATCAGCTCCTGGCCTTTGGCGTGAAATCCAAGCTGCACGCCGCCTTTGGTGCGCCGCCCCGAAAGGGTCGCGCGGCGCCGTGTGGCGGGTGGCGAGGTCACAACCCCGGGCAAAAGCGGCGCCTCGATCCCCTGGAGACGCAGCGACTGGGCGACCACATCGCGTTTCCAGCCGGCGACGAAATCATCCGAGGCATGTTGCAGCTGACAGCCACCGCAGCTTTTCGCATGCGGACAGGGCGGTTTCACCCGGTAAGGCGACGGCGTCACGATCCGCGCACCGGTCAGACGGTCGCCGTCCAACACGCCCTCGACCTCTTCGCCCGGCAGCATCCCGGCCACAAACACCGCGCCTTCGGGGCCAGACGCGATCGCGTCGCCCAGATGCCCCAGCCGGTCAATGACCAGCCGCACCGTTTCACCCATTCGCTTCTTCCTGTTCGGTGACGATGAAGCCGCCTGACTGGCGTTTCCAGTACCGCGCATAGCGCCCGTCCTGTGCCAGCAGCGCCTCATGGCTGCCTTCTTCGACAATCTCGCCCTTTTCCATCACGATGATGCGATCCATCGCCGCGATGGTCGAAAGCCGGTGCGCGATGGCAAGCACGGTCTTGCCCTGCATCACCCGTTCCAGCGCCTCCTGGATCGAAGCCTCGACCTCGGAATCCAGCGCCGATGTCGCCTCATCCAGCACCAGAATCGGTGCGTTTTTCAGGAAGGCCCGCGCCAGAGCGATGCGCTGCCGCTGGCCGCCGGAAAGCTTGACGCCGCGCTCGCCAAGGAAGGCGTCATAGCCCTGGCGCCCCTGGTGATCGACCATGGAGGAGACGAAGTCATGTGCCTCGGCGGCGCGCGCCGCGGCCTCGATCTCGGCCTGCGAGGCTTCGGGATTGCCGTAAGCGATATTGTCGCGGGCGGATCGGTTGAAGGTCGCGGTTTCCTGCGTGACCATGCCGATCTGGCGGCGCAGGCTTTCCTGCGTCACGCCGCGCAGGTCATGGCCGTCAATGGTGACCGATCCTTTTTCCGGGTCGTAAAGCCGGAGCAGCAGCGAAACCAATGTCGATTTCCCCGCGCCCGAAGCGCCGACAATGCCGATCTTCTCGCCCGCCAGGATGGTCAGGCGGATGCCGCGCACCCCGCCCCGGCCTTTCTCATCGGTGCGGCCATAGGCAAAGGTCACGCCGTTATAGCCGATCTCGCCCCGGATCCCTGGCAGTTCGATCGCGCTTTCCGCATCGGCCAGCGCATGGGGGATCGAGAGCGTCTTCATCCCGTCCTCGACCTCGCCGACCGAGGTATAGATCCCCATCAGCGTGAAGGAGACCCAGCCCGACATCTGCGCGATCCTGAGCGCCACTGCGCCCGCCGCCGCGATATCCCCCGCCGTCGCCGCCCCGGCCTGCCATTGCAGCAGCGTGCCGCCAATCAGCATCACAGGCAGCACCCCCGCCAGCGTCATCAGCGCCAGCCGGAACCAGGTGGAGATCTCGCCATATTCCAGTGAGGCGTCGCGGAAATTCTCCATCGCCTTCAGCGCAACTTCATCCTCGAACCGGTGATGGGCGAACAGCTTGACGGTCTTGATATTGGTGATCGTGTCGACAACCTGCCCCGAAACCATGGCGCGGGTTGCCGCGCGGGCGGCCGAATTCTTGCGGATCCGCGGCAGGAAGAAGCGGATCATCAGCAGATACGCGGCCAGCCAGACCAGCAGCGCGACCGCAACGATGGGGTCGATGGCGATAAGGAAAATCGCTGAACCGATTACCGAGGCCAGCGCGAAACAGACGGTGTTGATGATCTCGGAGGCCGTATCGGTGACGGCGCGGGCTGCCTGCATCTGTTTGGTGGCAATGCGGCCGGCAAAGTCATTGTCGAAAAAGGTCACCGGCTGGCCAAGCGTCCAGCGATGCAGGCGCGACAGGACCAGGGGCATCACATTCGGCCCGATCACCACCGCGTTCGAGGCATTGCCAAGCCCGAAAGCCAGTGGCCTTACGATCAGGTAAAAGCCAAGAAAGCCCAGCAAAAGCCAGGCATGGGTGCTGAAAAAGGCCTCTGGCCCGGACGTGACCGCGGCATCGATCACCTGGCCGAGGATCATCGCGCTGACCACCTCGGTCACGCCGGTCAGTGCCGAAATCACGCCCGCAACCACCATCCAGGGCCAGGCGCCGCGCAGGCACCAGCGCATGAAGGCGCCGAGCTGCTGCGGTGGCGGCCCATCCGCCGGGCGGAACGCGTCGATCCTTGCGCCGAGCCAGGCGAAAACGCTCATTGCGGCTGATCCTCAGACTGGTCTTCAAGGCCGATGAATCCGCCCGATTGCCGTGCCCAGAACCGGGCATAAAGCCCGTTTTGCGCCAGCAATTCGGCATGGCTGCCCTGTTCGGCCACGCGGCCATCATCCAGGACGACAATGCGGTCCATCTCGGCAATGGTGGAAAGCCGGTGCGCGATGGCGATCACGGTCTTGCCCTGCATGACCCCGTAAAGCGCGGCCTGGATCGCCGCTTCGGCCTCGGAATCCAGCGCCGAAGTGGCCTCGTCGAGGATCAGGATCGGAGCGTCTTTCAGGATCACCCGCGCCAGAGCCACCCGCTGCCGCTGGCCGCCCGAAAGCTTCACGCCACGCTCGCCGACATGCGCGTCATAGCCGCGGCGCCCTGCAGGGTCTTCCAGCGTCAGGATGAACTCATGCGCATCGGCGCGTCTGGCGGCTGCGATCATCTCGTCTTCTGTCGCATCCGGCCGGCCATAAAGGATATTGTCGCGCACCGAACGGTGCATCAGCGAGCTGTCCTGCTGCACCATGCCGATCAGCCGGCGCAAGGAATCCTGGGTGACTTTCGTCACATCCTGGCCGTCGATCAGCACCTGGCCGCCTTCGGGGTCGTAGAACCTGAGGATCAGCTTCACCAGCGAGGATTTCCCCGCGCCCGACCGCCCGACCACACCGATTTTCTCGCCCGGACGGATCACCAGGTCGATGCCCTGGATGCCGCCCGCCTCACGCCCGTAATGGTGGCGCAGGTCTTTCAGCTCGATCAGCCCCTCGCGATAATCCAGCGGTTTCGCGCCGGTCACATCGGTCAGCTGAATGGGCTGGGTGATGGTCTGCATCCCCTCCTGCACCACGCCCAGAGCCTGGACGAGGCCGGAAAACGCCCACATGATCCAGAAGGTCATATTGTTCAGCCGCAGAACCAGAGCCGAAGCGGCGGCAACGGTTCCGGTCGAGGCCTGACCCTGAACCCAGAGCCAGACCGCCCAGCCGATGATCGCGATGATCAGGAACCCGTTCAGAAGTGTCAGCGCGAGATCCATCCTGGTGATGATCCGCATTTCCTTCTGGAAGGTCGCTCGGGCGTTTTCGATCGCCTCTTTCGCATACAGGATTTCGCGGTCGTGATGGGCGAAGAGCTTGACAGAATGGATGTTGGAATAGGCATCGACCACCCGCGCCGTCACGGCGGAACGCGCATCCGAGCTTGCCATCGCGGCCGGGCCGGCGCGGCGGATCGTCCAGCGGACCAGCGCCATGTAAAGCGCGAACCACAGCACCAGCGGCACCAGAAGGCGCGGATCGGCCTCGGCCAGCATAAGCCCGGCACCGACCACCGTGACGGCGGCAAAGGCCACCGCGTCAAATGTCTGGAACACCGCGTCACCTGCGGCGGGCGGCGTTTGCATGATGCGGTTGGCGATGCGGCCGGCAAAGTCGCTCTCGAACCAGCCGACCGGCTGGCGCAGGACATGGCGATGCGCCCGCCAGCGGATCATGGTGCCGAAATTTGGCAGGATCGTATTGTGCAACAGCGCCACGCTGCCGACCTGGATCATCGGGCGTATCACCAGGACCGCCAGCGCGATCAGCGCCACTTCCAGCCCGTGTTCGGCGAAAAAGGCGGCGGGTCCCGACGTTACCATCAGGTCAATCAGCCGCCCGAGATACCAGATCAGCGCCACTTCAATGAAGGCCGAGGCCACCGACAGGGTGCCGGTGACCGCAAAGACCTTGCGGAAGGGGCGGATATAGTCCCTCAGCCAGGGCCAGAGCCGGCGCGGCGGGGTATCCGTTTCGGAATAGGCGGTATATGGGTCGACGAGACCCTCGAAAAAGCGAAACATTTCAGCACCCGGACTTGTCCCGGGTGTCTATACGGTTTTGCGGCAGAAGGAAACTGCGGCTCAGGGCAGAGCCAGCAGTGCGTCTCTGCCGAGGGTCAGATCCGATGCGAGCCAGGCCTCTTTCAGCGCCGCCAGCCGCCGGCCAAGCGCGGGGCCGCTGTAATCCGTCATCAGATCCGCCGCGGTGACGGGGAAAGTGGCGGCGGCACCGCGCGCGACCGCGTCTTCCCAGGCCAGGGGCGGCGGGCATTCGAGCAGCGCCGCGCGCGCGAGAATGGCATCGGTGGCGGTCTCTGTGCCGAGGAGATGGCCCAGCCGGGCAGGGGCGCCGCCTTCAAGGGTGGCCTCACGCAGGCGGGTGATCTCTGTGCTCTCGGCGCGTGAGAGGCGCAGGGTCTCGCGCAGGCTCTCGCCGCCCATGACTGCGAGGCGGCGGGTCCAGCGCGGGGTGCGGCCCGCCTCGAAATGGACCAGCAAGGCGACCTGGCGCGCATCGGCGCCCGGCAGCGCGGCCGCCAGCACGCCCGCGGCCTGCATCGCCGCCAGCGCCGGCGCCGGGTCGGGGGCTGCGAGGAGCTTTTTCAGCTCGGCCCCGACCCTTTCGCGCGACAACGTGTCGACCCCGCCCGCCAGCGCCGCGCAGGCGCCGAGGCTGTCGGGGTCCGGGCCCTCGGCGGCGTCGCCATACCAGGCGTAAAAGCGGAAGAAGCGCAGGATGCGCAGGTAATCCTCGCGGATCCGCGCCTCTGCCGTGCCGACAAAGCGGATATGGCGGGCCAGGGCGTCCGCGAGGCCGCTGCCCAGAGGGTCGGTCACGGTGCCATCGGCCCGGGCATAAAGCGCGTTCATGGTGAAGTCGCGCCGCATGGCATCGTCTTCGATCCGGTCGGCAAAAGCCACCACGGCGCGGCGGCCATCGGTTTCGACATCGCGCCGCCAGGTGGTGATCTCATAGGGCGCGTCACCGATGATCACGGTGACGGTGCCATGGTCGATCCCGGTCGGCACGGCGCGATAGCCCGCCGCGCGCGCGAGTTCGATCACCCGGTCGGGGCGCGCATCGGTCGAGATATCGACATCAGCGACCGGCGCGCCGATCAGCGCATTCCTGACGCAGCCGCCCACCGCCAGGGCCTGATGGCCCGCGTTTTCCAGCAGGTGAAAGACCTGCTGGCTTTCGGTGCGGGTGAGCCAGTCACCGGTAATCTTCATGATGCAGTGGTTCTCATGACCCGTCCCGCCCGGCGGTGCGCCCGGCAAGGCCGCGCAGGATACGAGCGGTAGCGCCCCAGATATACCAGGGCCCCCAGGGCACGGTGTAATAGCGTCGCCATTCACCGCGCCACATCCGCCGCTCGATCGAATAACGCGGAATCGACAGAAGATGTGCCAGCGGCACGGTGAAGACCTCTGCGACCTCGCCGGCCTCGGGGCGCGGGGCAAACGGGGCCGCTACCAGCCCCAGAACCGGGGTGACCTGAAAGCCGGTCACCGTCTCATGGTCCGGCAGGCGGCCAAGGATCTCGACCGCGCCGGGGGCAAGTCCGGTCTCCTCCCATGCCTCGCGCAGGGCGGTGGCCTCGGGGCCTGCATCCCCTTCGTCGGTCTTGCCGCCCGGGAAGGCGATCTGGCCGGGATGGTGTTTCAGCTGCGAGGAGCGTTTCGTCAGCATGACCCGCGCGCCGCCCTGGGTCAGCAGCACCGGGATCAGCACGGCAGCGGGGCGCAGTTTGCGCCCCTCGGGCAGGCGGATGCCGGGGTTCAGGTCGTAATCCGACGATGGAAGGGCGGCCCCTGGCAAAGCCAGGAGCTGCCGCAGCGTCTCGGGCGAAAGGTTAGCCGCCATTGCCGGTGGCGCTGGCCGCAGCTGTGCCCTCAAAGCCGAGCGTCGCCGGGTCCATCTCGTAATGCGCGCCGCAGAACTGGCAATCGGCGGTGACCTTGCCTTCGGCTGTCGTCATATGGGCGATGTCTTTCTGGCTGTAGATCGAGAGCGTGTTGCGCACCTTGTCTTCCGAGCACGAACAGCCGAACCGCAACGGCTGTGCGTCAAACACCCGGGGCTCTTCCTCGTGGAACAGCCGCACCAGCAGTTCCGTCGGCGCGACATTGGGCCCGATCAACTCCAGCGTCTCGACCGTGTCGAGGAGGTGATTGGCGCGGTTCCAGTCCTCGGCCGGTGCGCCGGAAAGAATATCGGCATGGGTCAGCAGCCCGCTTTCGCCCGAGCCCTGCGCCGCGGCCACACCGCCGGTTTGCGGCATATGTTGCAGCATGATGCCGCCCGCGCGCCAGCCGGCCTCACGCCCCGGCTCGTGGCTTTTGCCAAAGCTCAGCGCAAAACGGGTCGGGATCTGTTCGGATTGCGCGAAATAGCTTTCGGCACAGGATCTCAGGCTGCCCCCGGCGATGGGGGTAAAGCCCTGATAGGGCAGCATCCCTTCCCCCTGGTCGAGCATGACCGCGAAATACCCCTCGCCGATCAGCGAGAAAGGATCATCGGTTTCCGAAACCCGGTCGGCATCATAGCTGGCATAGGCGCGGATGCGGGCGGGTTCGCCCTCTGCGGTCGGGCCGTAATAATCGGTGGCGATCAGCCGGGCCGCACCATTGCCCCGGATCTGCAGCGAGAGCTTCCAGCGCAGTTTGATCGTCTGCCCGATCAGTGCGGTCAGAAGCGCACATTCTGCCACCAGCGCCTCGATGGCGGGCGGGTATTTGTGTTTCGAGAGGACCTGGTCAAGCACCCCGTCCAGCCGCGCGACCCGGCCACGGATGCCGCTGAGGTCAAGCTGGAAGGGAAGGACCGTGTCATCCCATGCGATTTTGGAGCCGATCTGGATCCCGGTTGCCATAGATTTATCCTCGGGCGCGGAATTTGCGCATGTCTGAAGGGCTGAGACCCGGGCAGGGCCAGGGCTCTGCACGCGCACGCCATCAGCCTTGCCCATCAGGGCGGGCTCTGGCAAGGCTGGAGGCAGAACGGCGCCCGGGCCGGGACTGGGTTCGACGGCCTATATAGGCGCGCCAGGGCGGGTGACCAAGGGGGGCAGTTTATGGGGCGCTGTATGGGGATGCGATGATCAGGCGGTATGGCGAGGCGGTGAAACCCGGGCAGCAGTATCGCCGGCGACCAGGGGCCTATGCGGTTCTGTGGCGCGCGGGCCGGATCCTGACCACCTTCCAGCAAAGTCCGGTGCCGGAGTTTCAGCTGCCGGGCGGCGGGATAGATCCGGGCGAGAACCCGCTCGCGGCGCTGCATCGCGAGGTCTTTGAGGAGACCGGCTGGAAGATCGACGCGCCGCGCCGGATCGGGACCTATCGACGGTTCACCTTCATGCCGGATTATGACTTCTGGGCCGAGAAGGTCTGCACGGTCTGGCTGGCACGGCCGGTCCTGCGGCACGGGCCACCGCGCGAGCCGGGACACACGGCAGTCTGGCTGAGCCCGGGCGAGGCGCTGGAGCTTTTGGGCAGTGAAGGCGATCGCGCCATGCTGGCACGGGTCCTGGCTGGCCTGTGACAGATCTGGCCTGTGACAGATCTGGCCGGTGACAGATCTGGCCGGTGACAGATCTGGCCGGTGACGGAAGCGGGGGGCCAGCCCCCCGCACCCCCCCGGAGTATTTCAGTCAAGAGGAAGAGAGGCGCTCAGAGCCCTGCTTCGGCCTCGGTCAGGAGGTCTTCGGCGACGAGGCGGCGCGCGAGGCCTTCCCAGCTTTCGACCTGATGGGTGCGCCAGCCGCGCCTGGCGGCGGCGGCGATATTATCGGCGCGGTCATCGGCAAAGAGCAGCCGGTCGGGGGCAATGCCGCAATCCGCCTCGACATGGGCGTAGAGCGCGGGGTCGGGTTTCACCAGTTTCAGGCGGCCCGAGATATAGAGCCGGTCGAAATCGGCGAGGAAGCCGTAGCGCAGCAGGGCATGGTCCCAGGAGCCATCGCCGAAATTCGTCAGGGCGAAAACCGGGATGCCTTTGGCGCGCAAAGTGTCGCGCAAGCGGATCGCTCCGGTGATCGGCGGCGAGGCGAGGTCGTGCCAGCGGTCATGCCACATCATGATCTCGGCCGCCCAGGCCGGATGGCGTGCGGCGAGTTCCTCGATCGAGGCGCGGAAAGGCGCGCCGGCGTCGATCTCGTCATTCACTTCCATCAGGCCGGTTTCAGCAAAGAGGGCGCGGCGGCGGGTCTCGCCGATCTCGCGGTCGTAGAAACCCTCGGGATCCCAGCGGAGCAGCACATTGCCGATGTCGAAGATGACGGCTTCGGGTTTCACGTCTTTTTCCTTTTGCCGATGATCGCCTCGCGCCAGACGATATAGATGCCCGAGCCGCAGATCAGCGCGATGCCGCCCCAGGAGGTGAGGTCGGGCCAGGTGCCGAAAATGGTGACGCCCCAGAAAATCGCCATCGGCATTCCGGTATAGTCGAAAGGGGCGAGGATGGCGGCTTCGGTGGTGCGATAGGCCTGGGCGATCATCAGCCCGCCGCTCACCACGCAGCAGCCGGTCAGCAAAAGCCAGGGGATATCGGCAAGCGGCGGCCAGATCCAGGGGCGCAACAGAAAGCTCCAGAGTTCATCTCCGGTGTCGAACCGGCCGTCACCGCAGATCAGACCCATGAGCGATGACAGGATGATGAAACCCGAGATGACATAGAAAGAAAATGTCATCGCCGTCTCGGTTTCGCGCATTGATCGGGTCATCAGATTGCCGATGGCATAGAGCAGCGAAGACAGGAGCACGAGGACGGCGGCGATCTGGATGACCCCGGCGCCGGGTCGCAGGATCAGGATCGTGCCAACCAGGCCGAGGAATACCGCGAACCAGCGCCTTGGTCCGACACGTTCATGCAGCGCAAGGACGGAAAGTGCTGTGACCATCAGCGGGCTGGTATAGGACACCGCCGCGGCATCGGCCATCGGCATCACGGCCAGACCGGTGTAATAGGCCGAGTTCGAGATCAGGATGACGAAAACGCGGGTCAGATGGCCAGGCAGCCTTCTGGTGCGCAGCTGAGCAAAGCCGCGCCCGGAGCGCGCGATCAGGAACAGGAGGACCGTCATCCCGACAAGCGAGCGGATCAGGATGATCTGATGCAGCGCATAGCCGCTGGCAAGCTGCTTGATCGCCATATCATTGACCGAGTAAAGCGCGGTGCCTCCTGCCGCAAGCAGGATGCCGGTCAGAACCGGCGAGGGGCCGGACGGGCCGGCATGTTGTATGGGCTCAGACATGATGGCAGCAGGTTCAGCCTGCTTTTCCGCCCGCGTCTGTCCTGCCCGCGACATCGGCGCGGCGCATCACGCGATCCAGCGATTCCAGAAACCGCGAGCGGTCGGCTTTCGAGAAAGGACGCCCGCCGCCCTGCCGGAACGGATCGGCCGAGCGCAGGTCGGCCATCAGATCCCGGGTGGCCAGAACCGAGCCGATATTGCGCTCATGCAGCTCTTCCCCATTGGGTTTGACCACAAAAGCGCCGCCTTCTATCACGCGCGCGGCCAATGGGATGTCCGAGGTCACCACCACATCACCGCGCCCCGCGTGATCCGCGATCCAGCGATCGGCCTCATCCAGCCCCTGACCGACATAGACTGACGAGACCAGTGGATTGGCCGAGGGCCGGATGCCGCCATTCGAGACCAGCACCATCGGCTGGCGCAGCCGGGTCGCGACCTGTTCGGCCTCGGCTTTCACCGGGCAGGCATCGGCGTCGATATAAAGGGTCATCGGGCTTTCCTGAAGAGCGGCGGCTCCTGTGACGGATTGCGGAAGCCTCCGGCGGGGATATTTAGAGACAGAAAATATTCAGCGCTCGCCTTGCATTTTCTGTCTCTAAATATCCCGGGGGAGAGGCCCTGAAAGGGCCGAGGGGGCAGGGCCCCCTCCTGGTCTTCAGCCTCTCAGCGCATCGACATGGAAAGAAATGTGATCTTCGATGAAGGAGGACACGAAGAAATAGCTGTGGTCATAGCCTTTCTGCATCCGGAAGGTGCCGCCCTGGCGGCGTTCGGTCATCGCGGCGGCAAGGGCTTCGGGTTTCAGCAGGTCAATGAACTGATCAGAGGTGCCCTGATCGATCAGCACCGGTCCGTCAAAGCCACGTTTGCGCATCAGCGCCGAGGCGTCATGCGGCGCCCATGTGCTCTCATCCGCGCCGAGATAGGCGGTGAACTGTTTGCGGCCCCAGTCTGACGCCATCGGGTTGCAGATCGGTGAAAAGGCCGAGACCGAGGAGAAGCGGCCCGGGAAACTCATTGCGATGGTCAGCGCGCCATGGCCGCCCATCGAATGGCCGGTGATCGCCTGGAGGCCTTCCTCCAGCGGGAAAGCGCGGAACACGAGGTCCGGCAGCTCATCGGTCACATAATCCCACATCTTGTAATGCCTGGCCCAGGGGCCTTCGGTCGCATTCACATAGAAGCCGGCGCCCTGGCCCAGATCATAGGCCTCGTCATTGGCGACAGCCTCGCCGCGCGGGCTGGTATCAGGGAAGATCAGCGCGATGCCGGCTTCGGCGGCCCAGCGTTGCGCGCCGGCTTTCACCATCGCATTCTCATGCGTGCAGGTCAGGCCCGAGAGATACCACAACAGCGGCACCGGCCCGTCTTCGGCCCCTTCCGGCAGGAAAAGGCCAAAGGTCATATCGGTCCGCGTGGTCTCCGAAGCGTGGCTATAGACGCCCTGCACCCCACCAAAGCAACGGTTTTCCGAAATCGTCTTCATGGTCTCTCCTCTTCGTCTCCGGGTGAGGCGGAACCTGGCCCCCTCCGGCTTTGGCGCCACCATGGAGATATTGCCGCGCCGGAGCAAGGGGCGCGGGCGCGGCTAGCCGCCGCCGATCAGCACGCCGGCGGCAAAGACCAGCGCGCCGCCCAGCACGACCTGGAAGGCCGCGCGCAGGAATGGCGTCTCCATATAGCGGTTCTGGATCCAGGCGATGGCCCAGAGTTCGAAGAACACCACGATCATCGCGATGGTGGTGGCGAGGTGGAAATTCGGGATCAGATAAGGCAGCGCATGGCCGAGCCCGCCAAGGGCCGTCATCACCCCGGTCGCGATGCCGCGCTTGAGCGGGCTGCCGCGCCCCGAGATCCGGCCATCATCCGCCGCGGCCTCGGTAAAGCCCATCGAGATCCCGGCGCCGACCGAGGCGGCCAGCCCCACCAGAAAGGTCGTATGGGTGTTTTGCGTCGCGAAAGCCGTGGCGAAGATCGGCGCGAGCGTCGAGACCGAGCCATCCATCAGCCCGGCAAGGCCTGGCTGCACCCAGGTCAGGATGAACTGGCGCTTTTCCGTCTGGCTCTCGGCAGCACTGGCATCGTCGCTCAGATGGGTCTTTGTCAGCTGATCGGCTGCCCGTTCATGGGCCGATTCCGCCTGGGCCAGATCGCCCAGCAATTTGCGCGTCGCCGCATCGGTGGCATGGGCGGCGGCGCTTTCATAAAAGGCGCCGGCCTCGCGTTCCATCTTTGCCGCCTCGGCCCGGATCAGGTCCAGCGACATCTGCGCCTTCAGCCAGACCGGCCTGCGCATATGGAACCCTGCCACATGTTCGCGCCGGATCAGTGGGATCACCTGGCCGAACCGGCTGGTGAAAAGGTCGATCAGCGCGCGGCGATGGCCATCTTCCTCAAGCGCCATCCCGTCAAACACCGCCGCGCTGGCGGGGTATTCCGCCCGGAGACGGTCGGCGTAATGGCGGTAAATGCGGGCATCATCTTCCTCTGACGAGATCGCCAGTGCGAGGATCTCGGTCTCCGAGAGATCCCGGAGCCGGCGGCGGGATAAGCGCGCGGTCAACATCTCGGACCTCCCTCACAGCGACGTCACTGAAGCACCCCTGCACCATCTTTGCGCGATAGGCTGCATTGCGGTCAGCTAGCCTGCTGCGCTGCCGGAAGGCCAGCCGGAAATTCGGGCCCGGGCGCAAATTGACAAGCCTCATGGTTGCCAACTGCCCGACCCGCGGCCATGATGCTGCTGTTATGACATGTATTTCCGACTCCGAGGTCCGCAGAGGCCGAAAATTTGATCAGGTTCAGGAAGGCGCATTGCGTGTTTTCCTGCGCGATGGGTTTGAAGGCGCATCGGTAGATGAGATCGCCCGCGAGGCCGGGGTTTCCAAGGCCACGCTCTATTCCTACTTCCCCGACAAACGCGTGATGTTTGCCGAGGTGTTCAGCGCCGAATGCCAGCGCCAGGCCAGCCTTGCCGAGGCGGATATGACGCAGACGCCCCCGGCGCGCGAGTTTCTGGCCCAGTCCTCGCGGCGGGTGATCCGCTTTGCGCTGTCGGATTTCGGGCGGCAGCTCTTCCGGCTGGTGGTGGGCGAAGTGTCGCGCTTTCCCGAACTTGCGCGGCAGTTCTATGTGAACGGGCCGGGGATCGTCAGAGGGCGGCTGGAGATCCGCCTGCGCGAGCTGGCGGCACGCGGCGAGCTGGAGATCGCGGATTTCGATATTGCGGTGGATCAGTTCGTGCAGCTGGCGAAATCGACAGTCCATGACCGGGCGATGCTGAACCTCGTCGATGATATCCATCCCGAAGAGATTGAGCGCGCGGTTGCGGCCACGGTGGAGATGTTCATGGCGCGCTACGGGGCGAAAGGCTGAGGCGCGTGCTCTCCGTGCGTCCTCTGGGCTGGCCATAAACGGCAGGCCAGCCCGCCTCGGCGGCAATCTGTCAGCTGCAAAGAGCCGAGGCCAGCCATTCCCTGAGGGACGCAGGGTTGCGCTTGTGCAGGATCACAGGCGGGGCCCGGGCGCCGCTAAAGGGGGCGGGACACCGCCCGACTCAAGCAGCAGATAATCCTGACCATCCGCATGGCCATCACCTGCCTGCGTGAACTGATTTGCCCGATAGAACGCAAGTGCCGGGGTGTTCACTGCGACGCATTTGAGACGGTAGGGGGCGGTCGGCCAGCCGGGCAAGGCCCTGAGAAGGGCTGACCCGATGCCACGGCGTGGAAGTTCTGGGTCAACATGCAGGTGATGGATGAATCGGTCAGGTTCCCAGACCGAGATGAACCCCAGAATCCGACCGGCATCCACTGCGACAAATTTCAACTCATCGACTGTCTGGATGTCGAAATCCTCTGCACGCAGCGAGGAAGGCACCTCCCAGACGAAGGCCGAGCGTCTTGATCGCAGGAACAGGTCCCGCAAAGCCGGCAAGTCTCGGGCGTCGGCAATTCGGGTAATCAGGGTCCGACCCTTTCCTGGGCTTATGGCAGTGTCCGGTCTTTTGGTCAGTCAATCAGATCAATGGCACCCCGCTCCGGTTAAGGAGCCTGAAGACCACCCTGGCAATTATGCGAGGATGGCAGGCGTGCATCCGCGGCAGCCGAAACGCGAAACGGTCCTCAGGCACTGAATTCTGCAAAGAAATGGCCGGGCGCCTGGCTCAGCCATTCTCCTTGAGGATCTGCCCCGCGAGATAGAGCGAGCCGCAGATCAACACCCGTGCCTCAGGCGCCCCGGCGGCGATTTCGTCAAGCGCGGCCTGGACGGATCCTGCAACTGCGGCAGGGATCCCGGCGGTTGCAGCCGCATCGCGCGTTGCCGTGGCCGGCAGGGTATTTGGCTCGCCCGGGATCTCGACCGCGATCAGGCGCCGCAGTGCGGGGGCGAGCGGGCGCATATAGCCCGTCACATCCTTGGTGTTGAGCATGCCGCAAATCGCGTAAGTGTCGCGCGCCGGCATCCGGGCCAGCGTTGCCGCCACCGCTTCGCCGCCCGCCGGATTGTGGCCGCCGTCAAGCCAGAGCTCAATGCCCGGCGCCGATGCCGCAAGCGGGCCTTGTGTCAGACGTTGCATCCGGGCGGGCCAGATGGCGCGGGTGACGGCGGCCTCGCAGGCGGCCTCATCCCGGCCGAGATGGCGCAGCGCGGCAATTGCCGCCCCGGCATTCTGGATCTGATGCGGCCCCGGCAGATTGGGCAGGGGCAGATCCAGCAGGCCGTTTTCGTCCTGGTAAACCATACGGCCGCGCTCTTCGGCGATCTGCCAGTGCTGACCGAAGGCAAAGACCGGTGCGCCAAGACGGGCGGCCTTTGCCTCGATCACCGCGAGGCCCGCCTCTTCCTGGGGCCCGACCACGACAGGCACACCGCGCTTGATGATCCCGGCTTTCTCGCCGGCGATCTCGGGCAGCGTCTCGCCGAGATATTGCTGATGGTCGACCGAGACCGGCGTGAGGATCGTCAGGCGCGGCTGGTCTACGACATTGGTGGCATCAAGCCGCCCGCCAAGCCCGACCTCAAGCAGCGTGAAATCTGCCGGGACCCGCGAGAAAGCGAGCATTGCCGCGACGGTGGTGATTTCGAAAAATGTGATCGGCTCACCGCCATTGGCGGCAATGCATTCATCCAGCAGCGCCATCAGCGCCGGTTCCGAAATCAGCTCGCCCGCGAGCCGGATCCGCTCGTGGAACCGGGCCAGATGCGGCGAGGTATAGGCATGGACCTTTGCGCCCGAGGCCTCGAGCCCGGCGCGGATCATCGCCTGGGTCGAGCCCTTGCCATTGGTGCCCGCGAGATGGATCACCGGTGGCAGGTTGCGCTCCGGGTGGCCGAGAGCGGCCAGCAGGCGATGCACGCGATCAAGCGTCAGGTCGATGATTTTTGGATGAAAGCTCATCATCCGCTCAAGGATCGCATCCGATCCGGTGCTGTCTGGCATGGTCATCTCAGAGCGGCGCGCGTGTGATGGCGGACAGCGCGTCATTCACCGCAAAAGCATGCGCGACAATGCCGGTGATGCCGAAGGCTGCGAGCCGGGCCGAATGTTTCACGCGGTAAGCCTCTGCCGCGTCAGCCGAGGCGAAGAGGTAGACCCCGCCTGCACGGCCGCTGTCCTGGTTCTCCGTCCAGATCTTCCACAAAAGCCCCGGCTCTCCGGCGATGTCCTGTGCCAGGTCCTCCATGGCCGCAGTCATCCCGGCCCCCCAGGGGCCGGTGAAGGGGAAGTCGAACTGAAGAAGTGTGACAGACATTGCGAATGCCTTTCCTGGCTCAGCTTTTGAGTGTTTCGGAGGCCGGAGCCGTGGTCCCGACCGGGGCCGGCTCGGGCGCGGCGAGATCGGCGCGGATCGCCGGGGGCTGGCCGGTGAGCATCCTGAGGATGGTGATCAGCTCTTCCCGCAGGGATTTGCGATGGGTCACACGGTCAAGCATGCCGTGATCCAGCAGATATTCGGCGCGCTGGAACCCTTCGGGGAGCTTTTCGCGGATGGTCTGCTCGATCACGCGCGGCCCGGCGAAGCAGATCAGCGCATTGGGTTCGGCGATCTGCACATCGCCCAGCATCGCGTAAGAGGCCGTGACACCGCCGGTGGTCGGATGCGTCAGCACCACAATATAGGGAAGCCCCGCCTCTTTCAGCATCTGGATCGCCACGGTCGTGCGCGGCATCTGCATAAGGGCCAGGATCCCCTCCTGCATCCGGGCGCCGCCGGCGGCGGAAAAGACCACGAAGGGCTTCTTCATCTGAACCGCGCGCTCGGCGCCGGCGATGAAGGCATTGCCGACATACATCGACAGCGAGCCGCCGATAAAGGCGAAATCCTGGGCGGCGGCGACAATGGGGGTGCGGCCGATCTCGCCCTCGGCGACCAGCATCGCCTCTTTCTCGCCGGTCGATTTCTGCGCGGCTTTCAGGCGGTCGGGATATTTCTTCTGGTCGCGGAAATGCAGCGGATCGGCGATGGGTTCGGGAACCTTAACTTCCGTAAAAATGCCGCCGTCGAACAGCGCGGTAAAGCGATCCCGCGGGCTGATCGCCATATGGTGATCGCAATTCGAGCAGACATTGAGATTGGCCTCGAGCTCGCGATGGAACAGCATGGTTCCGCATTCCGGACATTTGGTCCACAGGTTCTCGGGCACCTCGCGCCGCGAGAAGAGCGAGTTGATCTTCGGGCGGACGTAATTGGTGATCCAGTTCATATGCAGGCCTTTCCACCGGGGACGTTTCGGGGGTCTGAGGTTCGGGTTCCGAGATAAGGCCCCGGCGCCCTGAATGCAATGCAAAGGCCTGGGGCTGGTGGCGAAGAGGGGGCCCGCCCCCTCGCGGCTCTGCCGCTCACCCCCGGGATATTGAAAGACAGAAAATGAGGCAGAAGAATTGCTGAATTTTCTGTCCTTAAATATCCCCGCCGGAGGCATCCGCAGACTGCAAATAGCCCTGCGATCTCAGAGTTTGCGCCGCGCCCGCAAGGCGGCTCCAAGCGTGCCGTCATCGAGATGGTCGAGTTCGCCGCCGACCGGCACGCCCTGGGCAAGCGTGGTGATTTGCGCTGTGGTGACCGTCAGCGCATCGGCGATGTAATGCGCGGTGGTTTGGGCGTCGATGGTTGCGCTCAGCGCGAGGATCACTTCGGTGACCGCCTCGTCCGAGACCCTTGCGACAAGTCGCGGGATGCCCAGCTCTTCGGGGCCAAGCCCGTCCAGCGCCGAAAGTGTGCCTCCGAGCACCTGGTAGCGGCCGCGAAACACGCCTGCGCGTTCCAGGGCCCAGAGATCGGCGACATCTTCGACCACGCAAAGCTCTCCGGTGGCCCGGGACGGGTCCTGGCAGATCGGGCAGAGATCAGCGGTCGAGATATTGCCGCAAATCCGGCAGTCGCGGGCGTTCAGCGCCACTTCGGCCAGCGATTGCGCCAGCGGCGCCATGACCTGAGCGCGGCGTTTCAGCATGGCCAGCACCGCGCGCCGGGCCGAGCGCGGACCGAGGCCCGGCAGCCGCGACATCAGCTGGATCAGCGTTTCGATCCCGGTCTCGTCAGGGGGGCGCGTCACAGGGTCGCCGGCGTCAGAACGGAAGTTTCATATCGGCCGGCAGCCCGAGCTGTTCAGTCAGGCGGCGCATCTCATCTGCCGATTTCGTGGCGGCGCGCGACTGGGCATCGCGGATCGCGGCGAGAATCAGATCCTCCAGCACTTCCTTTTCCGAAGGCACCAGGATCGACGGGTCGATATCAAGCCCGGTCACATCGCCCTTGCAGGTCGCGCGCGCCTTCACGAGGCCGGCGCCGCTTTCGCCCACCACCACGCTGTTTGCGAGGCTCTCCTGCAGATCGGCCATTTTCGTCTGCATTTCCTGGGCGGCTTTCATCATTTTGGCCATATCGCCAATCCCGCCGAGACCACCAAGACCTTTGAACATCGGTTTCTTCCTTTGTGTTTGCCGCTGACTGCTGCGCCCCAGGCTGCGGGCAGGGTTATTCCTCGAACGGGTCCCAGTCATCGCCATCCGCCGCCTCGACCTCGGGCAGGGCCTCGAGCGCGGCCTCTGCCTCGGCAGAGCTTGCCGTCCGGATATCGGTGATTTTCGCTTTGGGGAAGGCCGTCAGCACCGCTTTCACAAGTGGGTTTTGCAGCGCGCCGGTTTCCGCCTCACGCCGTTCTTCCTCACGGATTTCGGCGATGGTGGGGGCGCCGCCGCTGGCGACCACCGAGACGCCCCAGCGGCTGCGGGTCCAGCCCTGGAGGCGTTGCGAGAGTTTGGCCGCCAGATCGCGCGAAGCACCGGGGGCGGG
Organism: Paracoccus sp. IB05; assembly: GCF_016405985.1. Taxonomy (GTDB): domain Bacteria; phylum Pseudomonadota; class Alphaproteobacteria; order Rhodobacterales; family Rhodobacteraceae; genus Pseudogemmobacter. Next base: position 56,425 of record NZ_JAEFCF010000011.1, on the reverse strand, counting down.
TTCGAACTCGATCCGCCCGGGCGCATATTGCACGAGGCGCAGGCCGGTCTCGACCTCGACCAGCAGCTGCATATCGCGTTTCTCGCGGATCAGCGCCACGATCTGATCAAACGAGGTATAGATCACCTCGGGCTGGCCATTCAGCGTGGGCGCCGCCGCCATCATCGCGCCATGGGCCGGGCCGCGCGCCATGGGGGCGAGCCGCATCGCGCCATGCACCGCGCCGCCGCCCGCCGGAGCGCCGCCTGCCATGCCGCCGCCTGCCATGCCACCACCACCGGGGCCAGAGCTGCCCGGTCCATTGCCCGGGGGGCGCGGCCCGTCATTCAGCCGCCGCATCAGAGTCGCAGGATCGGGAAGCTCGGCCACATGGGTGAGCCGGATGATTGCCATTTCGGCGGCCATCATCGCATTGGGGGCCTGGCCGACCTCTTCCAGCGCTTTCAGGAGCATCTGCCACATCCGGGTCAGCGCCCGCATCGGCAGTTTTTCGGCCATCTCGAGGCCGCGGCTGCGTTCATCCGGCGGCACGGTCGGGTCTTCGGCGGTCTGGGGTGTGACCTTGATCACCGAAATCCAGTGGGTGATCTCGGCGAGATCGCGCAGGACCGCCATCGGATCGGCGCCTTCGGCATATTGCTGCGCGAGTTCTGCCAGCGCATCAGAGGCCTGGCCCTTCATCACCATGTCAAAGAGATCCAGCGTGCGGCCGCGATCGGCGAGGCCCAGCATGGCGCGGACGGCGGGCGCGGTCGTCTCGCCCTGACCATGGCTGATCGCCTGGTCGAGGATCGAGGTCGCATCGCGGGCAGAGCCCTCGGCTGCGCGTGTGATCAGCGCCAGGGCATCCTCGGAAATATCAGCACCCTCCGCGCCTGCGATACGGCGCAGGAGGGCCATCATCACCTCGGGTTCGATCCGACGCAGATCGAAACGCTGGCAGCGCGACAGGACGGTGACCGGAACCTTGCGGATCTCGGTGGTGGCGAAGATGAATTTCACATGGGCGGGCGGCTCTTCCAGCGTCTTCAGGAGCGCGTTGAAGGCGTTGACCGAGAGCATATGCACTTCGTCGATGATGTAGATCTTGTAGCGGGCCGAGGCCGCCCGGTAATGCACCGAATCGATGATCTCGCGGATATCGCCGACGCCGGTATTCGAGGCGGCGTCCATCTCCATCACATCGACATGGCGGCCTTCCGAGATCGAGACGCAATGCTCGCATTTGCCGCAGGGCTCGGTCGTGGGGCCGCCGGTTCCGTCAGGGCCGATGCAGTTCAGCCCCTTAGCGATGATACGGGCGGTGGTGGTCTTGCCGGTGCCGCGGATGCCGGTCATCACGAAAGCCTGGGCAATGCGGCCGGCGGCGAAGGCGTTTTTCAGGGTGCGGACCATCGCCTCCTGGCCGACAAGATCGGCGAAGGTCTCGGGGCGGTATTTGCGGGCGAGAACCTTATAGGCCCGCGGCGATTGGTCGGACATCTGGCCTCCTGTGGCTCTGGCTCAATCTAAGCACCGGCATTGCTTTCGGCAACCGGCTGCCGCTGGCGCCGGAATTCGTGACGAATTCCGGACCGGTTTCTTGTTGAAGAAACCGGCGCCCGTTACGGGCGGGGCGCGGCGGCCCGGCGCAGGCGATCATTGATGGCCTGGCCAAGTCCGGTTTCCGGGATCGGCGCAAAGGCGATGCGGCCTTCTGTCCCTGCAAGCACATCGGCTTCGCGCAGGATATGAAAGAGCCGCGCCGCAGCCTCCACGAGGTCACCATGTTCAGACAGGGTCAGATCGCCTTTTACCTCGCCGAAGCCTATGAGAATCTCGCCGGTCTCGGCGGCTCTTGCCTCCAGTCGCACCAGCGCGCCCGGCGCGTAATGCGACCCGAGCTGGCCGGGCGCCGTGGGGCGGTCAGGTGCTTTCGGCGTCATATGCGGTGCGATCCGCTGCCCCAGCACGGTTTCCAGGGCTTCGACGGGCAGGCCGCCGGGCCGCAAGAGCCGGACCCCGTCGCCAAAGCCCAGGATCGTCGATTCCACCCCGACCTCGCAGGCGCCGCCATCCAGCACTGCCGCGATCCGGCCTTCCAGCCCGGCCATCACATGTGATGCCCTGGTCGGCGAGACCCGGCCCGAGGGATTGGCCGAGGGCCCTGCCAGCGGGCCGCCGAACGCGCGCAGCAGGGCGCGCGCCACCGGATGCGCCGGCACCCGCACCGCAAGCGTTTCCAGCCCCGCCGTCGCCAGCGGCGAGATCCCCGCGCCGGGCCTGAGCGGCAGCACCAGTGTCAGGGGGCCCGGCCAGAAATGTTCCGCCAGCAAAAGCGCCTCTGGCGTGAAGGTCACATAGTGCTCTGCCGCCGCCAGATCCGGCAGATGCGCGATCAGCGGGTTGAAAGAGGGCCGTCCCTTGGCCTCGAAAATCCGCGCGACTGTGCTGTCGAGACGCGCATCCCCCCCGAGCCCGTAGACCGTCTCGGAGGGGAAGGCGACCAGTTCGCCCCCGCGCAGGAGCCGGGCCGCGCGGGCAATGCCGTGATCGGTCGCGGCAAGGAGTTCGGTCTGGCGCATTCCTGATCCTGGCATGTGACGTCCTGTCATTGTGACGCAGCGTCCATCTTGCGGGTGAGGGGCATTTGTTATGCTTTTGCGCATATTGGACCTCGACAGATCAGACAAGACCGTTCCCGGGCGCCGGCCCCGGTTCAGCGGCCCGCCGGAGACCAGAATATGAGCCATGCCCCCGCCGCGGATCAGCGATTCATCCTGGATCACATCATTGATTTTGCCGAAATTTCCGCGACGGATCATTTTGCCGAGGCCTCGCCCGACATGGTAAGCGCGATCCTTGATGGCGCGGCGCGGCTTTGCGATGAAGTGGTGGCGCCGGTCAACCGCAATGGTGACCTGACGCCGGCGCGGCTGGAAAACGGCGTGCTGCGTGCCTCGCCCGGCTTTGACCGCGCCTACCGCGCCATTGCCGGGGGCGGCTGGGTCGGGGTCTCGGCCAGTGCGGAATATGGCGGTATGGGGCTGCCGCATGTGCTCGCGACCTGCGTCAATGAGATGCTTGCCGGGGCCTGCCTCTCGTTGCAGCTGAAACCGCTCCTGAGCCAGGGGCAGATCGAAGCGCTGGAGCATCACGCCCCGGACGCGCTGAAAGCGCTCTATCTGCCGAAGCTGATTTCGGGCGAATGGTCGGGCACGATGAACCTGACCGAGCCGCAGGCCGGCTCGGATGTAGGCGCCCTGACCACCCGCGCAGTGCCGGCAGAGGATGGCAGCTACCGCATCAGTGGCCAGAAGATCTTTATCACCTGGGGCGATTCGGATCTGGTGCCGAATGTCTGCCATCTGGTGCTGGCGCGGCTGCCGGATGCCGCGCCGGGGGTGAAGGGGATCTCGCTGTTCCTGGTTCCGAAATACCTGCCGGATGCGGCGGGACATCCGGGGCAGGCGAATAATCTGCGGGTGGTCAGCCTGGAACATAAGCTCGGCATCCATGGCAGCCCGACCTGCGTGATGGAATTCGATCAGGCCACCGGCTGGATGGTGGGCGGACCGGGCAAGGGGATGGCGGCGATGTTCACCATGATGAACAACGCGCGCCTCGGCGTCGGGATGCAGGGGGTCGGCGTGGCCGAGGCGGCGCTGCAAAAAGCCGTGGGTTTCGCGCAGGAGCGGGTGCAGGGCAAGACGCCCGACGGATCTGCCACGATCATCGGCCATGCCGATGTGCGCCGCATGCTGACTGAGGCGCGGGCCAGGGTTTTCGCGGCACGGGTGATCGGCCTCACCTGCGCCAAAGCGATTGATATGGCCCGCGCGACCGGCGATGCCGCCTGGGCGGCGCGGGCGGCGTTCCTGACGCCCATCGCGAAGGCCTTTGGCACGGATACCGGCATCGAAGTTGCCGATATGGCGGTGCAGGTGCATGGAGGCATGGGCTTTATCGAGGAAACCGGCGCCGCGCAGTATCTGCGCGATGCCAGGATCACTGCGATTTACGAGGGCACCAATGGCATCCAGGCGATGGATCTGGTCGGGCGCAAACTCGCAGATGGCGGCGCGGTGGCCTATGAGCTGATCGACGGGATCATCGCCCGATCCATCGCGGCGGAGGAGCACTGGCCGGAGCTTGCAGCGATTCTCGGCGCGGTGGCGAGATCGTTGCGGGGGGCGACCGAAGAGATGCTTGCGATGGAGATGAACGACCGTTTTGCCGGTGCGGTGCCCTATCTGCGGGCCTTTGCCCTTGTGCTGGGGGCGGATGCACATCTGCGGGCCGCGCAGGCCGATCCGGAGCGTCTGCCGCTGGCGCGGGTGATGCTCACCCGTCTCACAGAGGATGCGGTCTCCCGGCTTTCCGCCGCGCGACAGCGGGCGGCAGATCTTTACGCGGTGCCGGTCGCGATGCTCGGCTGAGCCTTACCCTGCAAGGTGGCGCAGCCCCTGGGTCACATCGGTTCTGACGGCAAGGCGCAGCCCCGGCTCGTCACCGGCTTTCAGCGCCGCGAGGATCATCCGGTGATAGGGCGGCGCCTCGCGTCGCCGCAGACGCGCGTAAAGCGCCCGCATCGTGGGGCCCAGCTGCAGCCAGACCGTCTCGCACATTGCGAGCATCGCGGGGGCCTGGGCGCGCAGGTAAAGCGTGCGGTGAAATTCCAGATTGGTTCGTAAATAGGCGACCGCATCGTGGCGCGCGACGGCCTCGGTATTGGCGGTGTTGATCGCCGCCAGCCGCTCGATCAGGGCAAAATGCGCGCGGGGCAGGGCGCGGGCGGCCAGTTCCGGCTCCAGCATGGCGCGGATCGCGGCCAGTTCCTCGATCCGCTCGGGCGTCAGCTCCGGCGTGGACACCCGGCCCGAGGAGGACAGCGTCAGCGCGCCTTCGGCCACAAGGCGGCGCAAAGCCTCGCGCGCGGGCGTCATCGAGACGCCGAAATCTTTCGCGAGCCCGCGCAGCGTGAGCGACTGGCCGGGCGCCAGTTCGCCATGCATCACCTGCTGGCGCAGGGTGCGGTAGAGCCGCTCATGCGCGGCGGCATTGGGGTCGGGCGGGCGGGGGCCGGCAGGAATGATCATGGCGGGCATCGGAACATCCTGGGCAAAGCGGGGTCAACCGATATCGGGACGGAAACGGGGGCGGGCATGGTGTGTTCAGCCCGCGAAACTGTAGCGGTGCAGCGTCTGGCCGTCGCGTTTCAGCCAGTCGCGTTCGGCCTTCCAGCCGGGGCGGATCTTTGTGACCACTGCCCAGAAATCGGCGGAATGGTTCATCTCGACCAGATGCGCGACCTCATGGGCCGCGACATAGTCAAGCACCTCGCGCGGCGCCATGGCAAGGCGCCAAGAATACATCAGCGTGCCGTCATGGCTGCAAGATCCCCAGCGGGACCGCGTGTCGCGCAGAACCAGCCGCGCATAGCTGCGCCCGACAAGGCCCGCATAATGGGTCGAACTATAGGCCAGCCGGTCGCGCGCCAGTGCCTTGAGCCAGGCCGCCACCCTCGCGCCGGCCTGATCCGGCCGCCCCGGCACCAGGAGGCTGTCGCCCTCGACCCGGACACCGCGCCCTTCGGAGGGGGTGATTCGCATCATCCGCCCCAAAACCGGCAGCTCTGCCCCATGGCTGACCGGCACCAGCCGCGCCATGGGCATCGAGGCCAGCACAGTCCGCAGCCAGCCCTCCTGATCGTGCAGGAAACTCAGCGCATCACGGTCTTTTGCGCGCGGCGGCAGCGTCAGCGTCACCTTGCCATCGAGTCGCGAAACCCTGAGCGAGAACCGCTTCGCCCGGGCCGAGCGGCGCATATTGATCTCGACCGGCGGCGGTCCGGGCAGCAACAGCATCAAATTCTCGTTCCAGAGGCCACAATTCACGCGCCGTCCCGCTTGATTCCGCGTCGGTAAAGGCGCATCTGACGGCTTATGCAAAAGGCTTTGACAGCCGCTCCGGCCTGTGGCAAGGGGCAGCGTTCGGATTACCCTGTCATCAGGGCGAAAGTGAAGGGACAACCCATGGCCAAGGAAGACTGGGGCACCAAGCGACTGTGCCCGACGACCGGTAAACGGTTCTATGACCTGAACCGGACGCCGGTGGTCAGCCCCTATACCGGCGAGGTTGTGGATATCGAATCGGCCCGCCGCAAGCTGGCGGCTGCGGTGATCTCGCGCGTTTCGCCCGAGAAGGACGATGAAGTTCTGGTCGACGATCTCGAAGCCGAAGAAGATCTGCTGGAAACGGCAGAAGGCGGCGATGATGATATCGACGATGATCTGCTTGAAGATGATGCCGATGACAATGTCTCGCTCGACGAACTGGCCGATGTGGCCGGAAGCGACGAAGAGGGCTGAGACCGGCCTGCAGAAACGTTCCGCAGGGCATGCCTTGTGAAACAGGAAAAGACCCGCCTCCGGCGGGTCTTTTTCATTTCGCCCTGCGAGGCGGGCAGGGGGCAGACCGGGCAGATCCTGTCGGGCGCTCAGCCGGGCGCGGGCAGGATCGGGCCTGCCTTTGCCCACCAGCCGGGATTGGCACGGGCGATCAGCGGCAGAGCGGCACTGGCTGCGGCTTCATCGGCAAAAAGCGCGAAACAGGTGGCGCCCGAGCCGGACATCCGCGCCATCAGCGCGCCGGGAAGCGCGTTGAGCTGGTCCAGCACCGCGCCGATCACCGGCGCGACCTCGCGTGCGGGCGGCTCCAGGTCATTGCGCTGGTTCCTGGCCCAGGCGGCAAGCGTGGTGATATCGGGCCAGGAGGGAAGGCGCGACGGCAAAGGCGGGTTCTCGCGCCGGGTCAGGGCGCGAAACACCGCCGGCGTGGGGACCCCGACACCAGGATTGACGAGGAGAATCCCGCCCGAGGGGAAGCCGGTCAGCGGCTCGATGATTTCGCCGATGCCGCGCATCCGGGCGGGGGCAGGGCTCAGGCAGACCGGTATATCGGCACCAAGCCGGGCTGCGATTCGGGCAATCTCCGCCGGGTCAGGCCGCGCCCCGGGCGGGGCCAGCCGCAGGGCGGCACGGATCGCAGCCGCCGCATCCGAAGATCCGCCGCCGATGCCGGAGGCCGGCGGCAGGTGCTTTTCCAGCCGGAACGCCAGGGACAGCCCCGGCAGGATCGCTGCGGCGGCGCGCGAGACCAGGTTCTCCGCGCCAGCGGGCAGCGCCGGTCCGAAGGGGCCGGCCAGCTCAAGCGAAGGCGCCGTGGCCGGTGCTGCCTCCAGCCAGTCGCCGATACCGGCAAAAATCACCAGACTGTCCAGCAGGTGATAGCCATCGGCCCGCTGCCCGGTGACATGCAGGCAGAGATTGACCTTCGCAGGCGCGAATTCGCGGATGGGATCAATTCTCGGCAGGGGCGTCCTCCGGCGGGCTGCCCTCGACGTCGCCCTCACTATTGCCATCTGGCGCGACGGCGGTGCCGTCCCCCGGGGCGGGTGCCGTAGCCGGGGCAGGAGCACCGGGGGAGGATGCGGGCCGCGCCGGGGCCCGGGCGGCCTCTTCGGCCATCACCGCATCAAGGCCGATCTCAAGCTTGCGCCGGATGCGGATCGCGTCGGCGGCGTCCGGCCCGTAAGACAGCGCCCGGTGCCACTGGAATTCCGCTTCCCGCTTGCGCCCGTTCATCCAGTAGATATCGCCGAGATGGTCGGTGATCTCTGCCTCCAGCGGCTCCAGGAGCGAGGCCTGCTCAATCGGCTGCAATGCCTCCTGATAGCGGCCGAGCATGAAATAGGCCCAGGCGAGACTGTCGAGGATCATGCCCGAATCGGGCGCTCCGGCCACGGCCTGTTTGATCATGGCCAGCGCCTCATCAAGGTCCTGGCGCCGTTCCAGCAGGCTGTATCCCAGATAATTGAGCACCTCCGGCTGACCCGGATTGATGCGCAGCGCCTCGCGGAAATCGAGATCGGCGCCGGTATGGAGGTTCTGACGTTCCCGCATCGCCCCCCGGCTGAAGTAAAGCAGCCAGGCCGCGCGCGGCGGCGGATCGGGCAGAAGGCCGATTGCCACGCTATAGGCCGCCTCTGATTCGGCCCAGCGTTGTTCATTGCGCAGCATGTCGCCAAGCGCGACCTGGACCACCAGCAGCTTGCCATGGCTGCGGGTCAGTTGTTTCAGCACTTCGATCGCCGCCTCCTTGCGACCGGCGGAATAAAGCGCATTGGCGCGGCCGAGCTGGGCATCATACCAGGACGGGTGATCGGGCGAGAATTCATCATAAGCCGCTTCGGCCAGATCGTATTCTCCCATCTGGTCGAGCATCGCCGCCCCGAGCAGGATCGCATCGTCATGATCGGGTTTCAGCGCCACGGCGATGCGGCAGTTCAGCTGGACAAAGGCCGGCTCCGCCTCGCCGCTGAGCAGGGTGGCCAGTGACCAGAACACCTCGGCCATGCCTTCGCGCGCATCTTTCACCGTGTCGAAGGGGATGGTCTCGCCGGCGACAAGCCGGGCGCGCAACACTTCGGCCAGTGGCTCAGGCGTGGTGCCCCAGGTCTTGTCGATCAGCGCGATGGCATCCTCGTTGCGTTCGAGCTGCGACAGGATCTGCACATGCGCCAGCACCCCGCGCCGGTTCAGCCCCAGACCGGGCGCCGACAGCGCCTTGTCGGCGCCCTCGAAATCGCCCGCCAGCGCAAGCGCCAGGGCTTTGTGATAGATGCCATGCGCCTCGAGCCCGCGGCGTTTGGCAATCTCGTCAAACTCGGCCAGGGCCTCGGTCATGCGGCCCTGGCCGATATCGGCCCAGGCGCGGGCAAGGCCATCGACCAGCGGGCCAATGGATTTCCCGTCATCCAGCGCGGATCTGATGGCAGCGAAATCACTGTTCAGACCAGCCTGGCTGATCTGCGCCAGATCGGCGAGCTGGGCGGGCTGGTCGCCCTCCTGCATAAGGGCGTGGCGGTGTTCGGCAACACTGGCCGCATCGGCGATCTTGCCAAGGCTGAGCAGGGCGAAGATCGAGCCGTCCATCAAAAGCCGGTTGTCGGGATCCACGCTGAGCGCCTGGGTGAACCAGGCCGAGGCGGCGCGAAAATCGCCGGCGGTTTCGGCATTGCGGGCGGCAAGGAAGGCACCGGAATCGACGGGAGTTTCGGCGATGGCCGCAGTCTCGGCTGCCGTTTCGGGTGCGGCATCAGCGGGTTGCGCGGCGGCAGGGGCCTCTTGCGCGACCGCTGGCAAGAGCCCGGACAGGCTCAGGCCAAGCGCGGTGGTCAGCGTGAGCAGAGAACGGATCATTGCGGAATACTCCCTGGACTGCCTCTGGCGGAGCCCGTCAGAACCGGCCCGCCCCCGCCGGACCTCTCGGACGTGCCCGTACTGAGGCTGAAGCTAACGCCCCGTTTTGCCACACGCAATGCAGGGCGGTGCGGATCGGGGTGAGGATTGCCTGTCCGGGCGCCGCGCCGGGTGAACTCTTCGTGAAACGGTCCTGAGTCCATGAGCCAGAAAAGAAAGAGACCGACCGCCAGGAATTGCACCACAGCCTTGCAGGAGGTCCGCATCATGACGGCCCTGTTGCGTAAGACCGGGCTCTCAGCACGTTTGTGCCACGGCTATGGGGCTGCGGTCAGGCAAGGACTTCGGCTTCGCTGACCACAGCCCCCGGGCCTTACATATTCGGGTAATTCGGCCCGCCGCCGCCCATCGGAGTGGTCCAGTTGATGTTTTGCGACGGGTCCTTGATGTCGCAGGTTTTGCAATGGACGCAGTTCTGGAAGTTGATGCGGAAGCTGGCATCCTGGCCTTCGCCCAGCACCTCATAGACACCGGCCGGGCAATAGCGCTGCGCGGGCTCGTCATATTCGGGCAGATTGACTTTGATCGGGATCGACGGGTCTTTCAGCCGCAGATGGGCGGGCTGGTTCTCGTCATGGTTTGTGAAACTGTAGGCGACATTGGTCAGACGATCGAAGGAGAGAACGCCATCCGGTTTCGGATAGTCGATCTTTTTGAAATCTTTGGCCTTCCCGGTCGCGGCCGCATCGTTCTTGCCATGTTTCAGTGTTCCGAACAGCGAGAAGCCGAGCGTGTTCGTCCACATATCGAGCCCGCCGAGGGTGAGCGAGGCCTTGAGCCCCCATTTCGACCACATCGGTTTGACATTGCGGACCTTTTTCAGATCTTTCCCGATGGCGCCGGCCCGCACCTCCGTCTCGTAATCGGTCAGCTCATCGCCCTGGCGCCCCGCCTTGATCGCCGCATAAGCGGCTTCTGCGGCGGCTTTTCCCGAGAGCATCGCGTTGTGGTTGCCCTTGATGCGGGGCACGTTGACGAGGCCGGCCGAGCAGCCCAGCAGCGCCACGCCAGGCGCCACCATTTTCGGGATCGACTGGAAGCCGCCTTCCGAGATCGCGCGTGCGCCATAAGCCACGCGTTTGCCGCCTTTCAAAAGCTCGGCCACCATCGGGTGATGCTTGAAACGCTGGAATTCCATATAGGGGTAGAGATGGGGGTTCCTGTAGTTCAGGTGAACCACGAAACCGACATAGACCTGATTGTTTTCAAGATGGTAGATGAAGGAGCCACCGCCCGCATTGCCGCCCAGCGGCCAGCCCATCGTATGGGTGACGGTGCCCAGGCGGTGCTTCTCCGGGTCAATCTCCCAGATCTCTTTCATGCCGAGGCCGAATTTCTGCGGGCAATGGCCATCTGAGAGGTTGAACCGGTTGATCACCTCTTTCGCGAGGCTGCCGCGCACGCCTTCCGAGAGGAAGACATATTTGCCGCGCAGCTCCATCCCCGGTTCATAGGCGGGGCCAGGAAGGGCGGTTTCGGGATCAAGGCCGAATTCACCGGCGACGACACCGGCGACCTTCGTGCCATCTTCGGACCAGACCAGTTGCGAGCAGGCCATGCCGGGGAAAATTTCGACACCGAGGCCTTCGGCCACGCCCGCCATCCAGCGGCAGACATTCGCCATGGAGACGATGTAATTGCCGTGATTGTTCATCAAAGGCGGCATCGGGAAATTCGGCACACGGATCTTGCCGGCCGGGCCGAGGATGTAGAAATTATCCTCTTTCACCGGCACCTTGACCGGCGCGTCCATAGTCCGCCAGTCGGGCAGCAAAGCATCGAGGCCGACCGGATCCAGCACCGCACCCGAGAGAATATGCGCGCCGACTTCGGAGCCTTTTTCCAGCACGACCACGCTCAGATCGGGGTCAAGCTGTTTCAGACGGATCGCCGCCGAAAGACCCGAAGGCCCTGCGCCCACGATCACAACGTCATATTCCATCGACTCGCGGGTGATCGCTGTGTTGGGATCGGTCATCGGCTTCTTTCTCGCTCCTTGCTGCGGTCTGTCAGCGCCGCATACTCTGGCTGGGAATTCCTGTTGGGCCCTGTTGGCCGGGCGTTTCGTGATTGCCCTATGGGCAGGCGCGCGTCAACCGTGACGCAACATCATCCGCATAAGGCCGATGCCGGTCGCAATATTCTTGCCGTTAAGCGACAGGGCGCGCATGCAGGACGCCATGGCCCTTGCTTTTTCTTTGCCCATCGGGTGAGGTTGCCGGAACACGAGGCGCGAAGTCATGACCCGGGTGACCGGTTCGTGGCTTCTGTTTTTTTAAAGTGACGACAGCGATATGGAAAAAATTCCGGTTACGAGGCGCGGCTTTGAAGTGCTGGACGCGGAACTGCGGCAATTGAAAAGTGAGGCGCGGCCCGCGATCATCCGCGACATTGCCGAGGCCCGGGCGCATGGCGACCTGTCTGAAAATGCAGAATACCATGCGGCGCGTGAAAAGCAGGGCTTTATCGAAGGCCGGATCAAGGAACTCGAAGGCATCATTTCGCTGGCCGAAGTGATCGACCCGACCTCGCTGTCGGGCTCGATCAAATTCGGGGCGACGGTCACCGTGGTCGATGAAGACAGCGATGAGGAAAAGACCTGGCAGATCGTCGGCGAGGTCGAGGCCAATATCGAGCTTGGGCTTTTGAACATCCGGTCTCCGATTGCGCGCGCGCTGATCGGCAAGGAAGAGGGCGACAGCGTTGATGTCACCACTCCGGGCGGGCAGAAGAGCTACGAAATCCTGTCGGTGCGCTATATCTGAGCCGGAGCCGCCATGGCGAAAGATCCTGAGGACATGCCCGAGGATATGAATGTAACGAGGCCGCGGGCGGGGGGCCTCGGCGGCGCGCCGGTGACCGAGATCGCCGCCGGCGTGATGTCGGGGATTTGGGTTGTCGCGGTGCTGACCTGGGTCTTTACCGCGCCCGAAGGCACCGAATCGCGGCTGCCGGGGCTTGTGATGACCTTGCTGATTCTGTTCCTGCCGCTGGCCCTGATCTGGGTCGCGGTGGTGACATTGCGGCTGGTCGCCGATCTGCGCGCTGAGGCGGCCAGCCTGAAAGCCGCGATTGACGGTATGCGGGGCTCTTTCCTTGAGGCGCGCCAGGAGATCCGCAGCGTGATCACCCGCCCCGAGGCGCCGGTTGCGGCGGCCCAGATGGCAGAGCCTGCGGGGAATGCGATGGCCGGACCCGCCAGTTTCTCGTCGCGCCGCGATCAGTCGCTTTCGGTGCCCTCGGCAGACCGCAAGGTCGCGCTGACGCCGGCGCGCCCGGAACCCGAGGCCGAACAGCCGGCCCTGGCACTTGGCACGCCCGGCGAAATGGCGCGTCAGCCGCTCTCGATCGAAGATTTCATCACCGCCCTGCAATTCCCCGAAAGCCCCGATGACAAGGCGGGTTTCCGCGCCCTGCGTCTGGCGCTTGAGGATCGCGAGGTCGCAAAGCTGATCCGCGCCGCCCAGGATGTGCTGACGCTTCTGAGCCAGGAGGGCATCTATATGGATGACCTGCGGCCCGAGCTTTGCCATCCCGATATCTGGCGCCGGTTCTCGGCCGGCGAGCGGGGGCGCGGCATCGCGGCGATTGGCGGTATCCGGGATCGCTCGTCGCTGGCGCTGGCTGCCGGACGGCTGCGCGAGGATACGATTTTCCGCGATGCGTCGCATCACTTCCTGCGCACCTTTGACCGGGTCTTCCAGGTGTTTGAACAAAATGCCAGCGACAATGAGCTGATCCATTTCGCCGATACCCGCACCGCGCGCGCCTTCATGGTGCTGGGCCGTGTGGCCGGGGTCTTCGACTGATCACCAGGGTCCACCGGGGGCGGGCCTAATCCGCAGGGAAATCGTCGAGCTGCCGCACCATGGTCGTCGCGGCGGCAAAGCCGAAGGCAAAACGCAAAAGACCAAGCTGATCGGTATGGGTCGCAGCAAAGCCTTCGCGCTCGTAGAGGGCACGGGCGCGGGGGTTGCCCTCGATCACCTCAAGGCGCACCGAAGGATAGCCGCGCCGCTTCGCCTCGCGGCACAGCGTGGTGATCAGCGCGGTGCCGACGCCGAGGCCGCGCGCCTGTGCCGCCACGGCGATGCCGTCGATCAGAAAGCGCTCATTATCGACCTCATGGCTTAAAAGCCGCAACAGCCCCGCGCGCCAGGCCGATCCGAACACGCCGTAAACCCGGCGCAGATCGCGCCTGGTGCCGCCCGAAAAGCTGCCCTGGACCGATTTGAAGCCGGCAAGCCCGATCAGCCGGCCGCTGTCGTCCAGCGCGGAAAAGCAGTGATCGGGCCTGAGCCCGCTTGTCAGGAAAGCCAGCGCACGCGCGTCAGGCCCCATGACGCGGCCAAGCTTGGCGCCGAAAGCCTCCCAATAGATGCGGGCGGCCTCGTCGCGCTGGTCCAGGGGAAAGCCGCGCCGGATAGAGAAGTGCTCAGGGCGCAAGCCCGCAATCCTTCAGGATGAATGTGGCAATGGCCCCGGCGTCATTCAGGTCGAGGACCGGCACGCTCAGCCCCTTCAGGGCGGCGTCGGACGCCACCGCCCGCACCAGCGGATCGCCGGGCTGGATCATCGGGCGGTCGGCCACGCCCGCGCGCCAGACCTCGATTTTCGGATGGGCGTCGCGCTTGTAGCCCTCGACCAGCACCAGATCGACCGGGGCGAGGCGGGCCAGCACCTCTGTCAGGTCCGGCTCGGGCCCGCGATGTTCGCGCAGGATGGCGAAGCGTTTCGCAGAGGCCAGCACGACTTCCTGCGCGCCGGCTTCGCGGTGGCGCCAGGTGTCCTTGCCGGGCTGGTCGAGATCGACATCGTGATGCACATGTTTGACCGTCGAGACCGACATGCCACGTCGGGTAAGGGTTGCGACCAGACGCTCCATCAGCGTGGTCTTGCCGCTGTTTTGCCAGCCGATCACACCATAGATCTTCATGCGGGGCGGCCCTCACTGCGGCTATTGGCACGGGCGAGGTCTTCGGGCGTGTTGAGATTGTCGAAGGCCGCCGCATCGGGGAAATCGACGGCATGCGCGCCATGGCGGGCGGCGAAATCGGCGATTTTCGGTTTCGCGCCCGAGGCAAGGAAATCGGCCAGCGGATCCGCGAGTGCGACCGGCCATATCGCGGTCGCATTATGGTCGCGCCCGCCGGCCCGGGCAAATCCCGGCCCCGGCAGCGCAGTGGCAAGGCGTGCGATCAGATCACCCGGGAGGAAAGGCGCATCAACCGGGGCCGAGACCAGCGCGGTGCCGCCTGCCGCCTGTGCTGCCCGCAACCCGGCGAGGATCCCGGCCAGCGGCCCGAGTGACGTTTCATCGGGCAGTACCTCAAGCCCGGTAAAGGCAAAGCGCGCGGCATCGCCATTGGCCGAAATCAGAAGGCGCCGGGCCTGGGGCTGCAGCCGCGCGATCACATGGGCGATCAGCGGCTGGCCGGCGAGGGGCAAAAGCGCCTTATCCGCCCCGCCCATCCGGCGCCCCTGTCCCCCAGCGAGAATGACGGCGAAGAGGCTCACGCGTGAATGCACCTTATGCAGGACTGGAATTCTGCCGGTGCCAGCGGATCAATTGACCCGCTGGCCCTTTTTGTCGATGAGGATCACGCCATGCCCGGCGCCGGGATTGTCGTTTTCCTCGGTCACGATACGGGTGGTGACGCCCGGCAGTTCCGCGAAAGACGCATCCAGCTTTTTCGGGAAGTAAGTCGAGGTCACGCCCTCAAAACCTGGCACAGACCGCAGGATCCCGGTGATCGAGCTGGCACAATGCGCCTTGGGCACCGCGCCATTCGCCAGCGCCTTTTGCAAGATCGCCTCGGCCACGGCGGGCGAGACCTGCAGCTTGCGCTCGATGACGTGGAACTGCTCTTTCTCGGAATCGCGCGCATGGTAATCGAGGTAGAAATTCACCATCCGGTCGGTCATGCCGAAATGCACGTCATTGCGTTCAGGCGCGGCATCATGATGCCAGGTCCCGGCCGGATCGAACAGCACACGTTGCGAGCCATTGATCAGCAAAGCCGAATGCGAGCCTGATCCGGTACGGTCATTGATGGTGGTCAGAAGCGTGATCTCGGTCGGCGGGCCGGCGACATAGCTGGCGCGCGACACCTGATCATCCGGCGCCCAGACCGGTTCGGCACAGGCCGAAAGCGTCAGCAGCACCGCGAGCGCGGCAAGAAGGCGATACATGTAACCTCTCCCTGCCCTGTGCCGGCCCATACGGGGCCGGTTGCAGGGCGGCAATTCGGGGCGGCGATATCAGGGCGGCGATATCAGGGCGCCGATATCAGGTCCGGGCGAGGGCCAGGAAAACCAGAATCACGGCGCAGACAACGACCGTCCAGGTTGCCACTTTGACGAATGCGGCAAAGGATTTTTCCTGAGTGCGGATATCCATGCTGCCATGCTCGTGTTTGACGTGCTGATCATCGGCCATTCTTCATTCCCCGGGAACAGATGCTTTTCCGCCTGTTAGCCGATTCACCACCCGCTGTCACCCATCGGGCGTGGCCTCTGATGCAGGAAGATGCGGCAGTGATGTATCTTTCCCGCGAAAGCGCCCTGACCTTCGGTGGCGGGCGCTCAGCCGCCCGTGACCGGCCAGACCGAAGCATCCCCGGATTCGCCACCGTCCCAGCCCTGCAAGAGCCGAAAGCCGATCCGGACCGGCGGTGCTTCGGGGGCGAGCTTCGGCACCGCGCGCAGCAAAACCGAAAGCTGGCTGACATGCTGCACCATCTGGGTGCGGATGCCGTCCTCATCCCGGCCGAAGAAGGTGAGCAGGTCCGGCGCCGACCAGCCCAGCCCCTCGATCCGGAGCACCCCGGCGGCGCTGCCGGTAAAGCCCATGGCGATCTCCTGGCTCTGATCGAGCTGGCTTTCGAACTGACGGATATAGAGCACCAGCCGCTCACAGGCCGATTCGGCCGGGGTCTTTTGCGCCGCTGCTTTCCTGGTCGTGGTCTTTGGGGCCGTTGCCGCAGGGCTGCGCGGGGCAATGGCCGTAGCCTTTGCCGTCGTTTTGCGTTTCGCGGGGATTGCGGCGCTGCCAGCGGCGGCGGCTTTGGTCAGGGTTTTCTCGGTCATGTCTTTTGCCAGAGCCATGCCCCATCGGGGCCGGGGGAACGGGTGATCTCGCCACGGTGCAGCAGGTGGTTCAGATGCGCCACCGCCTCGACCAGAGCGAGGCCAAGCTCGCTTTCGCCGATCCTGCGGCGGAACAGCAGCGGGAAGCAACCCACCGCCGTATTGGGCACGGTGAGGAAATCGCGCAGCCGGTCCAGGGCCGAGAGGTGGTTTTCCACCATCTGGCGCAGCCGGAACGGCAGGCCGGTGAAAGGAAGCTTATGGCCCGGCAGCACCAGCTGATCCTCGCGCGCGAAAGCGCTGAGCCGGGTGCAGCTTTCCAGCCATTCCCCCAGCGGATCGGCCTCGGGTTCCGCCGGATAAACACCGATATTGGCAGAGATCCCGGGCAGCAGCTGATCGCCACCAAGGACCAGGCCGTCCGTCCAGAGCGTCGCATGCGCGGGGGCATGGCCGTGACCGATGCGGATCTGCCAGTCGCGCCCGCCCAGCCGCAGGGTCTGGCCCTCGCTGATCCGGGTAAAGCCCAGAGGCAGCGGCGCCACACAATCCGAGGCGTTGAACGGGCGCTCATTCATCCGCCGCTCCAGATCGGCGGGCAGCATGCCTGCGCGCTTCCAGAAGGTGACCGTCTCGGGAGAGGGACGCTCTTCGGGCGTGTTCAGCAGCATCCTTGCATAAAGCCAGGCGGTGCGGGTGATCAGAAGGGCCGCGCCCTGTTCGATGAACCAGCCCGCCATGCCGATATGGTCCGGGTGATGATGGGTGACGATCAGCCGCTTTACCGGACTGCCGCCCAGCGGCCCGGCCAACAGCGCCTGCCATGCCGCAACGGCACGGCGCGATCTGATGCCGGTATCGATCAGTGTCCAGCCATCACCCTCGTCGATCGCATAGACATTCACATGGTCCAGCGCCCAGGGCAGCGAGAGCCGCATCCATAAAACACCCGGCGCGACCTCGGTCGCGGAACCGGCTGCGGGGGCATCGGGGAAGGGGTGGCGGATCTCACTCATGGCCCGTTACATGCCGGGAACGCGCGGTGCGGGCAAGCTGATGTTCAGGACGCCGGGTTCAGGGGGAACCTATATTGGGGATGCGCGCGTGTTCAGGCTTGCACTGTTGCCGGGCATATCGCACGTTTGTGGAATTGAAACAAATTCTGTATTTTGGGGAGGGGTTGCGTTGGATGATCCCGATAGAGACGCCCGCGAAGATCGGGCCCTGCAGGGCGATGATACGCGCGGTTCGGGCGGTGCCGTGGCGATCCTTTTCATTGCGGCCCTGGTCGGGGCGCTGGTGATTGCTTTCCTGTTATGGCGCTGATCCGGCAGGGACAGGCCGCGAACCGGCGACACCAGGACCCCAGGGGCACCAGGATGGCCCCCCGGCGGGCATGGCAGAGCAATCGCGCGGGGGACCCTCGCGGTGAAAGGGGGGCAAGATCTGCGTTAACCTTTGTTAACGCAGGCGCTGGACAAAGCCGGCGGCATCGGCCAGGCCCGTCTGATGTCCGGTCTCATTCTACAACTTGCCTTCGTAACCTCTGTTGCTGCCGCGCCGCTGATCTCGGGCGCGCCCCAGGTCAGTGATGGTGACACGCTGCGGTTCGGGCCGGTCGTGGTGCGGCTTCATGGCATTGACGCCCCGGAATCCGGCCAAAGCTGTGCCAGTGCCGGTGGTGGCAGCTGGGCCTGTGGCCTCGCGGCGACGAGGCGGCTGGAGGCTCTGATCGCCGGCAAGGCTGTGACCTGCGAAGCGCTGGAGCGCGACCGCTATGGAAGGGTGGTCGCGCGCTGTGAGGCCGGCGGCGAGGATATCGGCGCCGCGATGGTCTCGGATGGCCTCGCCTGGGCCTATATCGCCTATTCCGATGCCTATCTGCCGCAGCAGACCCTGGCGCAGGCGGCCGGTCACGGCATCTGGGCCGCGCCGTCACAACCCGCCTGGGAGTTTCGCGCCGCGCGCTGGAATGCGGCCGATCAGGATACGCCGCTCGAGGGCTGTCCGATCAAAGGCAATATCTCGAAATCGGGCGAGCGGATCTACCACCTGCCCTGGTCACCGGCCTATGCAAAGACGGTGATCCGCGAGGATCAGGGCGAGCGCTGGTTCTGCGACGAGGCCGAGGCCCAGGCCGCAGGCTGGCGCCCGGCGCGCTGGAAATAGCGCCGGGCCGCGCGGACCTGGTTCCGGGCTGCTGCCGGGCTCAGATGTCGAGCTCTTCGGTATTGGCGAAACGGGCCTTTTCCTGAATGAACTGAAAGCGCAGCTCCGGCTTTTTGCCCATCAGGTCATTGACCAGGGTTTTCGTCGATTCGCGCTCTTCCTCATTGATCGAGACCTGGATCAGCTTGCGCGTTGCCGGGTTCATCGTCGTGTCTTTCAGATCCTTGGCATCCATCTCGCCCAGGCCCTTGAAACGCTGCACATCGATCTTGCCGCGCCCGCCGAGGCCCTTGGCCATCCAGGCCTCTTTCTCGGCATCATTCGAGACATAGAGCCGTTTTGGCCCCTGGGTCAGGCGGTAAAGCGGCGGGCAGGCGAGATAGAGATGCCCTTTCAGGATCAGCTGCGGCATCTGTTCATAGAAGAACGTCATCAGCAGCGAGGCGATATGGGCGCCGTCCACATCGGCATCGGTCATGATGATGATCTTGTCATAACGCAGATCGTCGATGCGGAAGCGCTCTTTCATGCCAACGCCAAGCGCTTCGCAAATGTCGCGGATCTCGGCATTGTCCGAGAGCTTGCTCGCCGCAGCCCCCAGCACGTTGAGCACCTTGCCGCGCAAGGGCAGCAGTGCCTGGAATTTGCGGTCGCGCGCGCCCTTGCCACTGCCGCCCGCCGAATCGCCCTCGACGAGGAACAGCTCGGTGCCCCTGCGGTTTGAGGCCGAACAATCGACCAGTTTCCCGGGGAGCCGCAGTCGCTTGGTCGCGGTCTTGCGCTGCGTTTCCTTTTCGGCGCGGCGCTTGAGCCGTTCCTCAGCGCGCTGCACGAGGAAATCGAGGATCGCACCGGCAGATTTCGGATCGCTGGCAAGCCATGTGTCGAAATGGTCGCGGACGGCGTTTTCCACCCATTTCGCGGCCTCTTCCGTGGCCAGCCGGTCCTTGGTCTGGCCGACGAATTGCGGCTCGCGGATAAAGACCGAGATCAGCGCGCAGCCGCCCGCCAGCATATCCTCGCGGGTGATCTGGTCGGATTTGCGGTTCTTCACCCGCTCGCCATAAGCGCGGATGCCCTTGAGGATCGCGGCCCAGAAACCGGCTTCATGGGTGCCGCCCTCGGGGGTTGGAACCGTGTTGGTGTAAGAGGAGATGAACCCGTCCCGCATCGGCGTCCAGTTGATCGCCCATTCGACCGAGCCCGGCACGCCGAATTTCTCCTTGAAGCTGACTTTGCCCGCGAAAGGCCGCTCAGCATAGGTCTGGTCGGATTGCAGCTGTTCGGAAAGATATTCGCCAAGGCCGCCGGGGTAATGGAAGGTCGCTTCCAGCGGCATATCACCGTCCGGGATGGCGGATTTCCAGCGGATCTCAACGCCGGAATAAAGATAGGCCTTGGAACGGACCATCTTCATCAGCCGCGCCGGACGGAAGGTCTGATGGCCGAAAATCTCGGCATCGGGGTGGAAGATCACCGTCGTGCCGCGCCGGTTCGGCGCCGGGCCGACTTTGACGACCGGGCCCTGGGGCTTGCCGCGTGAGAATTCCTGGACGTAGAGCTCTTTGTTCCGCGCCACCTCGACCCGCATATGGTCGGACAGTGCATTGACCACAGATGAGCCAACGCCGTTCAGCCCGCCCGAGGTTTCATAGGCGTCGCCATTGAACTTGCCACCGGCATGCAGCGTGCAGAGGATCACCTCCAGCGCGGATTTGTCGGGGAATTTCGGGTGCGGATCGACCGGGATGCCGCGCCCGTTATCTTTGATCGAGACCGAACCATCGGCCAACAGCTCGACCTCGATCCGATTGGCATGGCCGGCAACCGCCTCGTCCATCGAATTGTCGAGGATCTCTGCGGCAAGATGGTGATAGGCGCGCTCGTCAATGCCGCCGATATACATGCCGGGCCGCATCCGCACCGCTTCAAGCGGTTCAAGCACCTCGATCGAGGAGGCGTCATAGGTTTGCTGGTTCGGCGCGGCGAGAAGATCGCCGGAATCATTCGGGGCCATGCGCTGCTCTTATGGTTTGTAGCACAGCATTAGACCACTGCGAGGGGCAGGCGCGCAAGATCCAGGGGGGATTTTCCTGTGGAGGCCGGGAAGGGGGCGCTGCCCCCGGCTCCTGGCGGAGCCTCCCCCGGGATATTTAGAGACAGAAAATATGCGGGAAGCTTTATCATTTTCTGTCTCTAAATATCCCCGCCGGAGGCATCCGGCCCCGGAAGGGGCCGGACGTCTTTTCCTCAGCGCCAGCCAAGCGCCGGGGCGACATGTTTCAGGATGCTTTCGATCACATGGGCGTTGTAATCGACGCCCAGGGTGTTCGGCACCGTCAAAAGCAGGGTATCGGCCTCGGCGATGGCTTCGTCCTGGCGCAGCTCCTCGATCAGCTTTTGCGGCTCGGCGGCATAGGAGCGACCGAACACCGCGCGCTGGTCGTCGATCACACCGACCTGGTCCTGGTCGGGGCGGGATTGCCCGAAATACATCTGGTCCTGCGCCGTGGTGATCGCGAAGATCGAGCGGCTGACCGAGACGCGGGGCGTGTGCCTATGGCCCGCCTCTTTCCAGGCCGCGCGGTATTTGCGGATCTGGTTGGCCTGTTGCACATGGAAAGGCTCGCCGGTTTCATCCCATTTCAGGGTCGAGCTTTGCAGATTCATCCCCAGCTGCGCCGCCCAGATCGCAGTCTGATCCGAAGCCGCCCCCCACCAGATGCGGTTCCTCAGCCCTTCGGAATGCGGCTCCAGCCGCAAGAGGCCCGGCGGGTTCGGGAACATCGGGCGTGGATTGGGTTTGGCAAAACCCTGGCCTTCCAGCAATTGCAGGAAGGTCAGCGCATGGTCGCGGGCCAGATCCTGGTCGGTCTCGCCCTCGGCCGGCGCATAGCCGAAATGGCGCCAGCCATCGATCACCTGTTCGGGCGAGCCGCGCGAGATCCCCAGTTGCAGCCTGCCGCCGGAGATCAGATCGGCAGAGCCGGCATCCTCGACCATGTAATGCGGGTTCTCATAGCGCATATCGATCACGCCGGTGCCGATCTCGATCTTCTTCGTGCGCGCGCCGATGGCGGCGAGCAGCGGGAAGGGCGAAGACAGCTGCCGGGCGAAATGGTGAACCCGGTAATAGGCGCCGTCCGCGCCAAGCTCTTCGGCGGCTTCGGCCAGCTCGATGCTCTGGAGCAGCACATCCTGGGCCGAACGGGTGGCCGAGCCCTGCTGGGTCGACCAATGGCCGAAAGACAGAAAACCGATTTTCTTCATGGTTCAAATCCCCTGATCCTGAGATCCGGGCCGGGCCAGTGGCCGCGCCGGATCGTTTGACGGAAAGATGGGGCGATCGGCGCGCCAATGCCAGAAGCAGCGGCGCGCAACCACTGTGCGCAGGTGCCCGTTCCCGGGGTCAGGCGGGCTCTGCTTCGCGCCTGGCCCAGAAGGTCTGGAACGCCGGGCGGGCCTGGCAGCGGGCGAGCCAGTCGCTCACATGCGGGTATTCCGCCAGAAGCGCGGGATAGCCCTGGGCATAGCGCAGGCATTCGGCAGTATTGATATCGGCGGCGGTAAAGCGGTCGCCCACCAGCCAGTCATGTCCGCTCAGATGCCGTTCCAGCCGGTTCAGCGGCCGGCGCAGTTTTTCTGCGCTGACCCGGATCGCGGCGCGGGTCTCGGGCAGGGTGTCGCCGCCGGATTCGACGGCAAGCAGGATTTCGAGCGCCGGCGGTTCCAGCGAGGTTGCCGCGTAAAGCGCCCATTGCTCCATCAGTGATTGCTCGGACCCGTCGGCCGGGCCAAAGCTGCCACCATGGCGGCGCGCGATATGGAGGGTGATCGCCAGCGACTCGGTCAGCAATAGCCCGTCATCCTCCATCGCGGGGATCTGGCCCTGCGGATTGACGGCGAGATAATCGGGCGAGGCGGTGTTCAGGACCGCATCCTCTGCCTTCGCATCCTTGAGGCGATAGGCCTGGATCACCGGCACATGGGTGAAATCGCAGCCGATCTCGCCGAGGAGCCAGAGCGGGCGCGAGGCGCGTGAACGATAGACGCCGTAAAGGGTGATCATGGCGGGGTCCCCAAAGCCGGGCAGAGTTTGCCTGAAATGACCCGGCCCCAATAGCAGAAGCGGGACGAAAATCCACTGGCTGCCGGGGTCGCTCACCCGATTGGGAAGAGATTTCCTGCGAGAGCCCGCCAGGCAGGAGCGTTTTTCGCGCGGGTGGGGTTTGCGGGGAAAGGCGGGGGGGGCTCCGCTCCGGTTCTGCGGCTGACTTTGCCGGTCTCTCCTCGGATGCAGGCCTGGCCGCGCGCCTCGTTTGTCCAGGATCAAGGTCAGATGCTGCGGTCAGGATTATGCTTCGGCCTGCCCCTTCCGGTCCGGCCCGCCCCGCCCGGAGCCCCGACAAGACGGGTGTCGTTTTGCAGTATGGTGAAGGAGTTCCTTATGAGCAAAGATCTGCATGTCAGCGGCAATGAACAACCGTCTGAGCCAGAGGCTGTCCCGGGAGATAGCCCGGCCCGGCCGGTGCTGCCGCTTGAGACCGGCGACACTCTCGCGCCGCCGCGCCATTTTCCCGCCGTGACCCAGGATGAAATTCGCGAGGCTTTCGAAAGCGGGCGCTACCCCTATGGGCGAATGATGGGGCGTGTCGCCTATGAACGGGAAAAGGCGCAGCTTCAGGCCGAGTTGCTGAAAGTGCAGATCTGGGCGCAGGAGACCGGGCAGAAATTCGTCCTTCTGATGGAGGGGCGCGATGCGGCCGGCAAGGGCGGTACCATCAAGCGGTTCATGGAACATCTGAATCCGCGATATGCGCGGGTGGTGGCGCTGACCAAACCCTCGGACAAGGAAAAGGGCGAATGGTTCTTTCAGCGCTATATCCAGCATCTGCCCACCGCCGGCGAGATCGTGTTCTTTGACCGGTCCTGGTACAACCGGGCGGGCGTCGAGCGGGTGATGGGCTTTTGCACCCCGCCGGAATATCTCGAATTCATGCGCGAGGCGCCGGAGCTGGAACGGATGCTGGTCCGTTCGGGGATCCGGCTTTACAAATACTGGTTCTCGGTCACCAAAGGCGAACAGTTCAAACGCTTCAGGGCGCGCGAGACCGATCCTCTGAAAATGTGGAAACTCTCGCCCATCGACAAGGCGAGCCTCGACAAATGGGATGACTACACCGAGGCCAAGGAGGCGATGTTCTTCTACACCGATACTGCCGATGCGCCCTGGACCATTGTGAAGTCGAATGACAAGAAACGCGCCCGGCTGAATTGTATGAAGCATTTCCTCGCCTCGCTGGACTATCCCGGCAAGGATCACGCGCTGGTGATGCAGCCAGATCCGCTGATCATCGGCTCGGCGGCGCAGGTTTTGCGGGGGGCGGGGCATATCCCGGGCAGCGCCAAACATCCGGCTGTGCGGAATGGCTGAGACGCCGCATCTCGCGGCGCCTTGCTGCTAATTTGATCAAAGGATAGACCTGCGGCATGGATAATTTGTCGCAGCCCGCCCGTCCGCTCACATTCGCCAGGCATCTGCGTGAGACGCTGCGGCTTGGCTTGCCGCTGGCCGGGTCTTCCATCGCGCAATTTTCGCTGCATGTGGTCAATACCGCCATGGTCGGCTGGTATGGCGTGGTGCAGCAGGGCGCGCTGGTGATCGCGGCGTCGAGCTTTTTCATTCTCTTCGTCGTGGGCTCGGGTTTTGCACGCGCGGTGATGCCGCTGGCCGCGAGCGCAAGGGCGCGTGGCGATGACACCGAGCTCCGGCGCGCGGCGCGGATGGGACTTTGGTTGTCCATCGGCTTTGGCCTGCTGGTCTATCCGATATTCTGGTTTGCCGGGCCGATCATGCTGGCGCTTGGACAAAAGCCCGAAGTGGCGGCCGAGGCGCAATATTACCTGCGCATCGCAGGGCTTGGCATGGTGCCGACGCTTGGCGTGGCGGTGTTGCAGGCCTGGCTCGCAGCGCTTGGGCGGACGCAGATCGTGCTCTGGGTCACGGTGGCGGCAGTGGTGGTCAATATCATCGTCAACTGGTTCCTGATCTTCGGCAATGGCGGCGCGCCCGAGATGGGGGTCGGCGGCGCAGGCGTGGCGACGCTGGTGGTACAGGTCTTTTCGCTGCTGGGGCTGGGGCTTTATGCCGGGCTGTTGCCGGCGCTGCGGCAGTTTCAGCTCTTCCGGCGGTTCTGGCGTATCGACGTGGCGGCGCTGCGCGAGGTCTGGCGGCTGGGCCTGCCGATCGGGCTGACCGGGCTTGCGGAAAGCGGGCTCTTCCAGGCCAGCGCGCTCATGATGGGCTGGATCGGCACCCGTCAGCTGGCCGCGCATGGCATTGCACTGGAAATCACCGCGCTGGCCTTCATGTGCCATGTCGGCCTGTCGAATGCTGCAACGATCCGGGTGGCCGAGGCTTCGGGGCGCGCGGATCCGGCGGGGATACGGCTGGCCTCTGGCGCGGCGCTGCTGATCTCTTTCCTTGTCGCGGTTGTGGTGATCATCGTCTTTCTGAGCGTGCCGGAATTGCTGGTGCGGCAGTTCCTCGACCTTGAGAAACCGGGGTCTGATTTTGTTCTGCAATTCGGGATGACGCTGCTGGCGCTGGCGGCCTTGTTCCAGCTCGCGGATGCGATGCAGGTGATGGCGCTTGGCCTGTTGCGCGGAATTCAGGATACGGCGGTGCCGATGTGGCTCGCCACGCTGAGCTATTGGGTGATCGGAATTCCGGTCAGCTATGGGCTGGCTTTCCCGCTGGGCTTTGGCGGGGTCGGGCTGTGGTCGGGGCTGGTGATCGGCCTGGTCGGGGCGGCGGTGAGCCTGATGATCCGCTTCTGGCGGTTAGCGCCAAAGCCGGGCATGGCTGGCAAAGCGGCCCTGTAACTTCGCGATCAGCCGGTTGATGAGGCCGGGATGCGGGATGGTGCCGCTGGCCAGCCGGTCGAGGGCGACCTCGACCGGGCAGGGGCGACGCGAGACCGGATCCCAGTAGCGCGGATAGGCGATCAGGCTGGCATGGACGAGCTGCGCCAGATCGGGCCGGGGCAGCAACGCGCCATCGGCCCGGCGGAGCCGGCGTTCCGGCATCTCGCCCAGATCGCGGGTCAGCCCCCAGCCGGCATAGAAGGGCGCACCGAAGGTCGTGACCGCCTTGCCCCGGATCAGGGCCTCGAACCCGGTGAGCGAGGTCATGGTCCAGACCTCGTCCACCTCATCCAGCGCGGCCGCCATACTGGCATGGGTCAGGACCAGATCGGCCAGCGGTGCAGTCTGATCGGCGGGGAGCGCCCCGGGGCGCAGACCGGCCTCGACATCGGGATGCGGTTTATAAAGGATCAGCGCGTCCGGGTTGGCTGCGCGGGTGGCTTTCAGCAGATCGAGATTGGTCCGGATGGCACCGGCGCCCCTCAGGATCGAGGCGTCGTCTTCGACCTGGCCCGGAACCAGAATGCGGGATCTCTGGTCGGTCTCGTGGTCAGGAAGCGCCGGAACGGCACCTTCAATGTTGTATTTTGTCAGGTTGGCCGCGCGCAACCTTTCGATCAGCCGCGTTGCACGGGCATGTCCGCCGGGGGGAAGAGGCGCCTTGATCAGCTCTTCCAGCCGCGAGGGCTGCGCGGGGTCGTAATAGATCCCGAGGTCATCGGCCACCAGTGACAAAGGCGGCACCAGTTCGGCCCCGAGCCCGCGTGAGCGCAGGAACCCATCCTCGACCCTGAGCGCGCCCGGGGGCAGGGAGTCCTGCGCTTTCCCGGCCCAGACCAGCAGGCTTTCCCCCTTCGCCTGCGCCGCCCCCTCGATAAAGCGCAGCGGCTTCTCGCGCCCGAAAAACGCCTGCAACCGCCAGCGTTTCCACAAGCGCATCCCCAGGGCGCTATGGCCATGACGATCCTGGCGAAAGGCGCGCAGCTCGGCCTCCAGCTGATCGACCACCTCTTCAAAGCTGCACAGCCGGTCGCGGCAGGGGTCATACCAGCGGGGCGCGAGGATCATCACACCGGCAAAGAGCTGCGCCCGTGTCAGCTTGCGCCTGCGGCGGGACGGCGGGGTGCGGTCTTCGGTCAGCCCCCAGCCGGCATAGAAGGGCAACCCCCAGACGCGGGGGCGATGCCCGGCAAGGATGGCCTCAAACCCAAGCTGTGACGACACGGTATAGACCGCCACCGCGCCTTCCAGCAGCGCGTAAGGCGGGATGGCGGGGTCGGAAAAGCTGATCCCCGGCCCGTCCGGGTCACGCAGATGCTCGGGCCCGTAATGACCGGGGCGCAGCCCCCTGGCAGTTTCAGGATGCGCGCGGATCAGGATCGGCAGATGCGGCCAGTCGCGGCGCGCGGTCTCGAGCATGTCCTCGAAAGATCCCCGATCCGCACCCGAAGCCCGCAGTGAGGCATCGTTCAGCGTCTGATCGACCACCAGCACATACCCCGGCGGTGGTGGAGGCAGGGAAATATCGTGCAGATTGTATTTGGACAATTCAAGCGCGCGAAGCCGCTCGATTCCGACCTTTGCGCGGCTCAGAATGTTCGAATTGTCCAGGGGATCAGTCGAGAGAATCCGCTCGGTCAGCGAGATATCCGAAGGGTCGAAATGGATCCCTTCTGCATCGATCAGCAGGCCCAGCCCGGGTTCGCCCATTCGCCCCGGCCGGATCGAGCGCAGAAACGCATCCTCCAGCCGCACCAGCGGCACATCGCGTTTTGCCGCCACTTTCTCGCCGCGCCAGGCGGTGGGGCTGGCGCCCCAGACCACGACGCCGTCGCCCGGTTTCGGCAGGCCGAAGCGCAGCTCATGCCCGGCGAGAGCGAGGATCCGCTTCAGCCGGCGGTCGCGCAGGAAGGACAGGTTCTGATGGAAAAGCCGCCGTGGGATCACCACGGCGGCCTCTGGTTTCGGGTCACGTTCGACGGCCAATGCTGGCCTCAGTTGCCGGCGGCGGAGTTGAGGCTCGCCGCGGCCCCGGCCGATCCCGTCAGCACGGAAAGCGATTTCTGCCACTGAACATAGGGCGCCTCGGTGACATAGACGGTGTCGCCATCGCGGACGAGGAAGTCACGCGCTTCGAACATGCCGGTCGGCGCGGTCAGGTCGAGCACATAGACCACCCGCTGATCGCCCCTGAGATCGCTGCGGCCGAGCACGGCATTGGCGATGGCTTCGGGTTCGTTGCGGAAGACGAAGACGCCGGTCGGGTCGGCAGCCATGGTCTGCAACCCGCCCACCGTGGCCAGGGCCTCGATGGCCGAGAGGCTTTCGCTCTCGAACGGGACCACGGTTTGCGTGCCGGTCGCGCCAAGGGCGGTAAATTTGCGTTCATCTTCCTCAATCACGATCCGGTCGCCGGGACGCAGCGCGATATCCATTTTCGGATTGGCCCAGAGATCTTTCAGCCAGATCTTGCCGGTCTGACCGCCACGGGTCACGCGTACAAGCGCTGTTGACGGGTCAATCACGACGCCGCCGGCACGGGCCAGCATGGAGGCCAGCGTGCGGGTCGGCTGTTCGATCGGGAAGACACCCGGGGCGGTGACCGAGCCGTTGATCGTCACGGTCGAGCCGTCGCCGGCCACGCGCGCCACCTGGACCTGCGGGTCCGGCGTTTGCGCATCAAGCTTGCGGGTGATGGCGGAGCGCACGGCCTCGACCGAAGTGCCGGCGGCTTTGATCCGGCCGGCATAGGGGATGAAGACAAAGCCCTGGCCGTCGACCTGGACCTCGGTCAGCTGCGAGACGCGCTGGCCGGTATTGCCCAGAAGCGGATCGTCGCGGACGTTTTCAAACACGGTGATCGACAGCAGGTCGCCATTCGAGATCGTGTCCGACCCCATCTTGCCGGCCTTCTGGAAGCTGTCTGAAAACCCGAAAGAGGGCAGCACGGCGGTGGCGCGCGTGACCCTTGGATTGACGCTGACGATAAAGGCATCGCCCTCTTTCAGGACCGAGCCTGCAAAGATCTCTTTCTTGTTCGGCCCCGACCGCGGCAGGCCGCAACTCGCGGTCACGGCGACAATGGCGATCAAGGCCAGGGCTTTCGCCCCCCTCGTGGTATGTCCGATCACTGCTCGGGCTCCTTTAGCGGATTTGCCTCAAGTTTTGACCGCAACAATACGGAATATCACGGAAATTGAAAGTCTCTGGTTTTCGGAAACTCAGGTCACCAGCCGCAACTGTTGCCTTGGTGCCGCGTTTCCGCTGGTCAAAGCATCATAGGGATCCTGCCCGGAGAGCAGCATATCCACAACCTGTCGTAGTAATTCACGCCGCCCACGCGAGGAGTAGAAGCCACCGGCGACCTGACTGGTCTCGAGCAAATAATGCCGGTAATCGCGATAGGCGCGGGTGTCGGGGCGTTTTCCTTCGGCAAAAAACTGCGCGGCAGGCTGGGAAGAGACAAATTCCGGCTTGGAATAGACCGCACGCCCAAAAGTCCGCAGCGGCAATCCGCGCCAGAGCGCCTGTTGCCCGGCGGTCGAATTCACCGTCACCGCAGACCGCGCATGGTTCAGCAATGCGGCGAGTTTGCCGCCGCGCACGAAATGCACGCGTCTGGCCACACCATATTGTTGCGCCAGCCGCCGGATGGTCGATTTCACCGCGATGCGCCCGTCTTCCAGCGGATGCGCCTTGAACACGAGATGATGGTGTTTCGGCGCGCCCTCAGAAAAGCCCTGGATCACCACATCGAGAAACTCGCCCATGGTGGTGAAGGGCGAATGGTCACGGAAGCTGGCATCATGTTCCAGCTGCAGGATCGCCAGATGATAGGGGAAACCACCATAGCGGATGCGCCAGGTGGCCAGGCGGCGTTCCAGCGCGTGGAAGGGCAGCAGGCACAGCCGCTTTACATAAAGCAGGAATTCCTGGCGCACGGTAAGGGCGCGATGCGGGCGGAAATTGCGATAATCCCAGAATCCGGCCCAGACGAACCAGTGATAGAGCGCCCCCCAGAACATATGCTGGCGCATATCGCCCCACCGTGCCGGAGCATCGGGCAGATCGGTATCGGTGCGTGCAAGGGCGGCACGCATTTCATCGACGCTCGTATCCATCAGCCGGGAATTGCCGTTCGAGCCATTGCGCTCATAGGTCACCCAATAGGGGCGCAGATAGCCTTCCTCGAAGACATGGATGGTCACGCCCATCGCGCGCGCGACGGCGATGGCTTTGGCATGATTGGGACGGGTGTCGCCGTAAAGCACCAGATCGGTGATGCCTTTTTCCTCGATGATGGCGGCAAACCCTGCCGGCCAGTCCTCAGGGCGGCCGCGCCAGGGGATATAGCTTGCGCCGTCATGCCAGAGCGCGCGGTCGCCCCGGTTGAAGCCGACGCGCCAGACCTTTGCGCCGGAATGGCTGAGCATCTTTCCAAGACGTGAGAAGAAGGGCCCATGCGGACCCTGCAGCAACAGGAAATGTTTGGTCTCTTCCGGTTTCATACCCACCAGTCATCTGTGAACTGCGCCGCCGCTCTGGCCCGGATATCCGGTGTTGCCGCACTTGCCTATGGGGCAATATTGCCGGCGCTTGCGGCAGGATTAGGGCGGGGCCAGGGTCAGGCCGCGGTTGCAGGCCATAGTCCGCGGGCCACAGGCGCTGGTCGCAGTCGCGGGGCTTGCCAGCGGGAAGCCGGCGGGGATAGACCTGCAGTCAGGATTTAAGCGGCAAAGAGGGATGGCGATGTTCACCGGAATCGTGACCGATATTGGCGAAATCATCGAACTGGAGCAACGCGGTGATCTGCGCGCGAGAATCGCGACCGCCTATCCGGCTGCGGGGATCGACCTTGGCGCATCAATCGCCTGCGAGGGCGTCTGCCTGACGGTCATCGATAAAGGGACAGAGCCGCGCAACTGGTTTGATGTCGAGATCAGCGCCGAGTCGGTGTCGAAGACCAATCTCTCCGGCTGGCATGTGGGCGCGCGGCTCAACCTGGAGCGGGCGCTGAAAGTGGGCGACGAGCTTGGCGGGCATATCGTCTCGGGCCATGTCGACGGCGTGGCCGAGGTGGTGCGGATGACCCCGGAAGGCGACAGCCTGCGGGTGACCTTCCGCGCACCGGAGGGGCTGGCCAAATACATCGCGCAGAAAGGCTCGGTGGCGCTGAACGGCACCTCGCTGACGGTGAACGAAGTCGAGGGGCGGGATTTCGGGGTGAATTTCATCCCCCATACGCGCAAGGTCACGACCTGGGGCCAGCTGGCCGAGGGTGATCTGGTCAATCTCGAGGTCGATACGATGGCGCGCTATGTAGCCCGGCTGGCAGAGTGGCGCTGAAACGGGGGCAGGGGATCAAAACTTTCCGCCTGGCCCCCGGTTTCTGATCAGAAACCGGCCCGAAATCTGTACAGATTTCGGCGCCCCCATGACTGAGCCGGGTGATTGAAAACGGCGGCCCCGGATGAGGCCGCCGTTTGGCGTTTCTGACCGATTTCAGTCCGAGAGGTCAGGCTGCGCGCGAAACCAGGACTTCTTCGACTTTCTTCTGTGCGCCGGCCTCGTCTACGCCCGAAACAGCGGCGACTTCGCGGGTCAGGCGCTCAAGTGCTGCTTCATAGAGCTGACGCTCGGAATAGCTTTGCTCGCGCTGATCATCGGTGCGGTGCAGGTCGCGCACCACTTCGGCAATCGCCATCAGATCACCCGAATTGATCTTTTGTTCATATTCCTGCGCGCGGCGCGACCACATGGCGCGCTTCACCCGGGCCTTGCCCTTCAGCGTTTCCAATGCCCTGGTCACCACATCAGGGGCCGAGAGGGCGCGCATCCCCACATCGGTCGCCTTATTGGTCGGAACCCGCAGGGTCATCTTGTCCTTTTCAAAGGTGATGACGAAGAGTTCCAGTTTGAAACCGGCAATCTCCTGCTCTTCGATAGAGATGATCTTGCCAACACCATGAGCAGGGTAGACAACGAACTCGTTGGGGCGGAAATCAGGCTTCTTCGACTTGGTCATTCAGACGCTTCCTCGGTCAGATGCAGGTTTTCCGCGCGCACAACCATTCGTCAGGACGAACAAGACCCTTCCCAGGCAGCGCCCGGTGCCGGGGGCCTGTGGTGAAGGGCAATATTGTCACAAGAATAGCTGTCTCAGGCGAGCAGTCCTGAGGCAGAATCAGGCATCCATGATGGTTTATGAAAGAACCATAACACAGAATCACCGTGATTCCAACCGTCCTGAGCGGTCTGGCCAGAGCACCGCGCCGCGAAACGGGAGGGATTTCCCCGAATTTCACGCGATCGGGATATAATGTGAGGCTGTGGGATGAAGCCCGGGCTAACCCGCGGTCTCAGCTGCCTTCGCCTGGCGCCGGGTCGAAATACTTCTCCAGCTTGCCGGCCTCACCATCCCGCTCGGCATAGCCGGGCAGCGGGTCGCGTTTCTCGGTGATCACCGGCCAGATCTCGGCATATTTGCGGTTGAAGGCGACCCATTCCTCCATATCCGGTTCAGTATCGGGGCGGATCGCATCTGCCGGGCATTCCGGTTCGCAAACGCCGCAATCGATACATTCATCCGGATGGATGACCAGAGTGTTCACGCCCTCGTAGAAGCAGTCCACCGGGCAGACTTCGACGCAATCGGTGAATTTGCAGGCGATGCAATTGTCTGTGACGACATAGGTCATGGGACGGTTCCGGAACACTCTCTGAGGCGTCAGTTAAGCCAGTGGCCCGGATCATTCAAGGCGTTGAGGTGTCACGACAGGGGCATCGAGGTCAAGAAAGAGCGCCTGTGCCTCGGAGGCCGGTCCGCGGCGAACACCTGTTCCCAATACACGGATCAGGCGGATATTTCTTCCCTGCGGGAAAGTCAGCACATCCCCCGGCCCGACCTCGCGCGACGGGCGCGAAACCGGGGTTCCGTTCACCCTTATATGGCCCTCTTCGATCACCAGCGCTGCCAGGGTCCTGGTTTTGAAGAATCGGGCCTGCCAGAGCCATTTGTCGAGCCGCAGTTTCGGCTCGCTTCCTGCGCGGATCCCGGAGGCCGGAACGAGCGAAGCCGGAGCGTCTCCGCCCCGGCCTCCTTTAGCTTTGCCGGCACCCGATCTGCCGCCACCGGTCTTCGCCAAGGCTCAGACCTTGCCCTTCAGTGCCAGCAGCGCGGCGAAGGGGTTGTCGGGGTCGATCGGCTTGTCCTTCCGGGGCGGGCGGGCCTCGAAGGATTTGGCGCCTTCGTGCCGCTGGGCCGGTTTGCCGTGTTTGCCGCCATGCTTGCCATCGGGCTTGCCGCCACGATTGTTGTCACGACCGCCTTCACGATTGCCGAACTCCTTGCGGGGGCCACGCTCACCAGACTTCTCACCGGACTTCTCGCCGTCACGGCGCTCGCCTTGCGGGCGGTCCCGACGTTCACCCTGCGGGCGATCGCGGCGTTCGCCCTGCGGACGATCCCCTTGCGGGCGGTCCCCCTGTGGACGATCCCCGCGCGGCGCACCACGTTCAGGGCGCTGGAAGCGCGGCTTCGGGGCCCAGGTGAAGGTGTAGTAGACCTCCATCTCGGGGGTGGCGGCTTCGGCCGATGCCTCACCTTCTGCCCCGGCTTCAGCCTCGGGGGCAGGTTCCGGCTCCGGCTCAGGCGCGGGCGCCAGCAGCGAGACCTCTTCCGGGATCGGCTGACCGGAGGCAATCGCCGCCTCCAGCGCGGCGGCCACCTCGGCCTCCGGCGCCACGGCGGGCGTCACGGCTTTTACGCGCGGGCGCTCGCCCTTTTCGGCCTTATAGCCCAGGCCGCCCATCAGATCCGAGAACTGCTCCAGCGTCATGCCGGTGATCGAGAGCATGTCCGGCACCGCTTCAAATCCTGCGCGGCTGTCTTTCTGACGCAGGATATCGGCGAGGCGTTCCAGCATGTCGATGCGGATGGCGCGGGTTCCTGCCGGGCGGTAGCCCGACAGCGCATAATGCTCCTTCGGCACTTCGGCGATGTTCGGAATGGTCACGAGGCCCGGGGGCGGGCTTTCGGGGAATTCCGAGAGGCCGTTCCACAAGGACCAGAGCACAAGCCGCAGCCGGGTCGGCGCCGGTTTCAGCAAGGCCTGCTGAAAGATCGTGTACTGGCCGAACCGGATACCATGTTTGCGCAAAGCACCACGGGCTTCCTGGTCAAGCTCCTTGACCTCATTCGCGACCTGCTCGCGCGGGATGACGCCAAGCGCCTCGGTCAGGCGGAAGGCAAAGCCCCGCGCCAGCCCGGTCAGCGTCTCGTCGCGGCCCAGAGCCAGCAGCGGCTCATAAAGCGCGGCGACTTTGCGGTCGATGAAATGCTGCAACCGGCGGCGGACCTTTTCGGTCACGTCATCGCCGGCTTCCTCGTCCACGAAAGCCTCGACCGAGGGTTTCAGCGGATCGGCGCCCTTCACGAGCTTGCCCACCGCCGAGTTGCCCCACATCAGGCCCCCCTGTTCGGTGAAATCCATCTCGGTGTCGGGCGCATTGTAGAAGCGGTCCGCGCGCAGACTGAATTCAGGCCTCAGCGCCTGGATTGCGGCCTGACGGAGGGTCTTGCCCTCATCTGCCGATGCGCTTGCGTCCTGCTGGAAGCGGAACCCTTCGAGCTTGCCGGTGAACTGGCCCTCGATGGTCACTTCGCCTTTGTCATTCACCTCTGCCACGAGGTCCTCCTTCTGCTTCAACCGGCGAAGCAATACGCTTGTCCGCCGGTCGACAAATCGTTGCGTCAGCCGCTGGTGCAGCGCATCTGACAGGCGGTCTTCTACCGCGCGGGTCTCTCCCCGCCAATGGGATTCGTCATCCACCCAGTTTTTGCGCTGCGCAACGTAGGTCCAGGTGCGGATATGTGCCAGGCGGCGCGAAATCTGGTCGATATCGCCATCGGTTTTGTCGATCCGGGCCACGGCCTTTGCCAGCCAGTCCGAGGGGATGCGCCCGCCGCCAATGCCGCGCCCGACGAGAAAGTCGAAAATCCGCGCCAGCAGGGTGTGGTGATCGGTTTCGGAGATATTGCGGAAATCGGGGATGCGGCAGACATCCCAGAGGAGCATCACGCGTTTCGGATTGGTCAGCCTGTCCTGGACCTCAGGCATTGCAGACAGGGCCTTCAACGCCACGACGTCATCGGCGTCGCGGGCGCGCGACAGCCAGTCGTTGAAGGTTGGCTGCTCCAGTGAGCGGATCAGATGGCTGGCGGATCCGAAATCAAGATCGGCATTCCTCCACATCAGTTTTTTGACGGGGGCGAACTTATGTGCCTCGATCTGGTCGATCAGTTCCGAAGAAAACGGCCGCGCCTCGCCGGTGACGCCGAAAGTGCCATTCTCGGTATGGCGCCCGGCGCGGCCTGCGATCTGGGCGATCTCCTGCGGCAAGAGCGCCCGCATCCGCCGCCCGTCGAATTTCGAGGTCGAGGAAAACGCCACATGTTTGATGTCGAGGTTCAGCCCCATGCCGATGGCATCGGTTGCAACCAGGTAATCAACATCGCCATTCTGATAAAGTTCGACCTGGGCGTTGCGGGTGCGGGGCGAAAGCGCGCCCATCACCACCGCGCAGCCGCCCTTCTGGCGGCGGATCAGCTCGGCAATCGCATATACATTTTCAACAGAAAAGCCGACAATTGCGCTGCGTTCGGGCATCCGGCTTATCTTTTTCGAACCTGACCAGGTCAAAGTCGAGAAACGGTCGCGTTTGACGTAAGAGTGGTTCTGCACCAGCCCGGCAATCGCGCCGCGCATCGTGTCAGATCCCAGAAACAGTGTCTCGATCAGGCCACGCGCATGGAGCAGGCGGTGGGTGAAGACGTGACCGCGTTCTGGGTCGGAGGCCAGCTGGATCTCATCGACACAGACGAAATCGGCGCCGATCTCCAGTGGCATCGCCTCGGTCGTGGCGACCCAGTATTGGGTGCGTTCGGGGATGATACGCTCTTCGCCGGTGACCAGCGCCACCCGGCTGACGCCCGCTTTCGCCACGACGCGCTCATAGACTTCGCGCGCCAGAAGACGCAGCGGCAGGCCGATCACACCGGTCCGGTGCGTCAGCATCCGCTCGATCGCGTGGTGGGTCTTGCCGGTATTGGTCGGTCCGAGCAGCGCCGTTACCCGGCCACGCTCGTCTTTGCTACGGGCATCCATCAGATCAGGTTTCCCGCAGTCAGAGGGCCTGGCCCTCAAGTTGTTTTTCCAGCCGGCCGATGGCGTCCTTCACCTCGGGGATATGCGGATGAATGGCCGCAGCCGACCGATAGGCGGCAAGGGCGCGTTCCGGCATATTCGATTCCTCGAGAATGGTGCCAAGGATGGACCAGGCCACGAAATGGCGCGGCTCATGTTCCAACACCCAGCCGAGATCTGCAATGGCCGGGCCGATCTCGCCATCGGAATAATAGGCCACCGCGCGGGTGGCGCGGGCCTCGATGAAATCGGGCGCATGATCGACGGCAGCGGTCAGATGTTCGATTGCGGCGGCACTATTGCCGGCCTCCAGCGCCTCGGAGCCGCGCCGCATCAGGAGGTCGATGGTTGCCGACCCCGATTTGCCCGATTCGGTGACGATCTCACCTTCGATCCTGAGGGCGGCGCCCTCATCGGCATCCTTCAGCCGGTTGTAGAGATCGTCAAGCTTGCCTGAGTCCTGGGCAAAACCGCTCTGGGCCGCGAAAAGCGACAGGACCAGCGGAAATATTGCCGCAACGATATGATTGTGAAACCGGAACTGCGCTTTCATATAGGGGATCGTAACCGATCGGTGGCGAAATGCCAGCGGTCTCGGGGTAACGAAAGGGAGACGTGACATGAGCGACCTCATCGACAAGGCTGTCGAAAAGCTGGCAGCGAAACTGTCGGGCGGGTTCGATGGCGTGGCGAAATTCGTCATCACGGGCGAGGGGACGATCATGCTGGACGGCCAGGGCGTGCGGGCGGGCGATGAAGAGGCGGATGTCACCCTGACCGCCAGCGCCGAGACCTTCCGGGCGATCCTCGAAGGCGACATGAACCCGACCATGGCCTTTATGACCGGCAAGCTTTCGGTTGACGGCGCGATGGGCATGGCGATGAAGCTCGGATCCGCCCTGTCGTGAGCGAAGCAGCACCCCTGTTCGACAGTCTCGCCGATGGGCCCGAAGGGGGGCGCGCGGTCTGGCTCCGGGCATCGGACGGGGTGCGGATAAGGCTTGGCTATTGGCCGGGGGGGGCGCTTGGCACCGTGGTTTTGCTGCCCGGGCGCACCGAATATGTCGAGAAATACGGCCCCGCCGCGCGCGAGATGCGCCGGCGAGGCTGGTCGATGGTCACGCTGGACTGGCGCGGCCAGGGCCTGTCGCAGCGTGCGCTGCCCGATCCCATGCTGGGCCATGTCGAGCATTTTACCGATTATCAGCGCGATCTGGATGCGGTTCTGGCCTGGATTGCCGCAGAGGGCGCGGGGGCGGGCGTGAGCGGCCCTTTGATGCAGATGTCGCATTCGATGGGCGGGCTGATCGGGCTCCGGGCGCTGACACGGGGGTTGCCGTTCAGGGCCACGGCCTTTTCGGCGCCGATGTGGGGGATACGCATCCCGATCTGGGGCAAGCCGCTGGCCGGGCTGATGCAACGCCTGCCGCTCGCTTTGCCGCAGGATCGCGGCTATGCGCCCAGCACCTCGGCGCAAAGCTATATCCTGCGCACCAGTTTCGAGAAGAATCATCTGACCGGGGATGCACCGACCTGGTCCTGGCTGCGCCGGCAGCTGGAAACCGAGCCGGGGCTGCGGCTTGGGGGACCATCGCTGGGCTGGTTGCGCGATGCGTTGCGCGAATGCGCCCGGATGACGCGGATCCCGGCGCCGGCTTTGCCCTCGCTGGTGGCGCTTGGCAGCCGTGAACATATCGTGATGCCCGGCCCGATCCGGCGGCGGATGCGGGCCTGGCAGGGCGGGCGGCTGGACCTCTATCCCGGCGCCCGTCACGAGGTTCCGATGGAGACGCCGGAGCATCGGGCGCGGTTCTACAACAGCGCGCATGATCTGTTTTCGGCGGCGCTCGGCTGAGGTCAGGGCGACAGGATCAGCCGCCGCAGGTATCGCAGACCAGTGATTTCGACCCAGGATCACGGGCAAATTCCAGGCTGCTGTCATCGGGCCCGGTCAGGACCAGTGTC
Source organism: Paracoccus sp. IB05 (assembly GCF_016405985.1). Lineage (GTDB taxonomy): Bacteria > Pseudomonadota > Alphaproteobacteria > Rhodobacterales > Rhodobacteraceae > Pseudogemmobacter. The sequence goes on along the minus strand of NZ_JAEFCF010000011.1, from coordinate 18,768 downwards.
TCGCCCCGGATCTCGGCACCGGTCATCGCGCCAAGGGCGGTCAGATAGGCATGCTCATCCGCCATGCGGTCACAGGCCATCCGTGTCGAGGCAATCGCAGTCAGCGCAAGCGCCGGCAGCTCGGCTTTGTTCGGCCCGAAATAGCGATTGCAGGGCGCCTTTCCGGTGATCTGGCCATCGGCATCAATAGCAAAGCTGGCCTCATAGCTGACCCGCACGCCGTCCTGGGCGATCACAAGCCATTCGCCGCCGGTGATGGTTTCGGCGGCCATGGCACCTCCTGCGGCGAGAGTGAGGCTGGTGGCCAGGGCAAGGGACAAGGCAGGGGAGGCGCGCATCTGATCTCCTTCCGGGTGATTCCCGGTCTCGTGACAGGACCCAGCCTTGCATGAAGTACCCGTTTCTGAAAGCCCGGGCGCGCCCGATCAGAAGGACGCGGGCTTTGCCTCGCGCGCCATATGGTCAAGGACCGCATTGACGAAAGCCGGCTCGCGGCCTTCGGGGAAGAAGGCGCGGGCGATGTCGACGAATTCGTTGATCACCACTTTCGGCGGCGTGTCCATCTGGGTCAGTTCGGCCCCGGCAGCGCGGAACAGCGCCCGGATCACCGGATCGATCCGGTCAATCGGCCATTTCGCCACCAGCGCGCGGTCGGTCATCTGATCGACCAGTGCCTGCCAGTTGACCGCATGTTCGACGAGGCTCCGGAACAGCCCGGTATCGCCTTCGGCGAAATCGCCCTCTTCATAGCTGGCGCCGAAGCGATGGGCTTCGAACTCCCGGCTCACGGCTTTGACCGTCTGGCCAGAGATCTCCATCTGATAGAGGGCCTGGACCGCGTAGAGCCTCGCGGCCGATTTCATCTGGCGTTTTTCTTCGCGCGAGGTCATGGGGCCGTTCCGCTGTTCATTTGGCTTCTTAACACAGGCGGGTCATTTGCGCCAATGTGGGCGCGGACGCAAGAGCCAGCGCGGTTGTTCGCGTGGCATCAGGCGAAGACCGCGAGGCTGGCGGCAAAGGCCAGTTGCTGGCTTGCGCCAAGGATATCGCCGGTCTGGCCGCCGATGCGACGTGCCGCCGAGCTGGCCAGGAGCCCGCAGATGATCAGCACCGCCGGCAGCGCCGGGAGCGCCGCGCGCCCGCCAATCGCCAGCGCGAGCCCGCACCCGATCACCACCGCCATCAGCGCCGTGGCAAGCCCCGGACGGCCGCTTGCTGCCGAAAGCCCGGTCTGACGCGCCGGCGGCATTGCCGCCATGATCGCCGCCATCGGCGCCCGCGACAGCGCGGCGGCCACCAGCAGCGCCGGCACCGCCTGTCCGGTGCGGATCAGCGCGGAGAGCGCCGACCAGGCGGCCAGCGTCACCAGCAGCAGCGCGAGGGTTCCAAAGCTGCCGATATGGCTGTCCTTCATGATCTCAAGCCGGCGTTCGCGCGTGCGGCCCCCGAAAAGCCCGTCAGCCGTATCGGCGAGCCCGTCTTCATGCAGCCCGCCGGTCACCATCGCCATCACAGCCATTGTGATCGCTGCGATCACACCCGGCGAGAGCCTTGCCGCCTCTCCAAGCCAGATCACTGCCACGCCGATCGCACCGCAGATGAGGCCGACCAGCGGCCAGGCCCAGGCGCTTGACGCGCCGCTGTGACGATGCGCCGGAACCGGCAACCGGGTCAGGAGCGCAAAGGCCGAAGGCAGGTCCTGGAGGATGCGCCCGGCGGGGAAGCGCGCGGGTTGCGGGCTGTTTTCGGTCATCGGGGCTTTCCGGCTGGAACGGCGCATCATCATGGGGTAACCGCTGGGCGCGGCAGGATCAACTCCCGCCCCCGTCCTGCGCCTTTTCCGGCGCCTTGTAATGGCGCCGCTTTCCCGGAGAATTCCATGCAAAGCCCGGATCCGGTCACCCTCGCTGAGTTTCACGCTCTTTGCGCCGCGCTGCCGGCCCCGGATGAGGGCGCCGTTGCGGCGGCTAGGGCGCGTGATGCGGTCCTGACGAAACCCCCCGGTGCGCTTGGCCGGCTTGAAGAGATCACCCGCTGGCTTGCCGCCTGGCAGGGGCGGGCGGTGCCCGAGGCCGGGCGGGTGCAGATCACGGTTTTCGCCGGCAATCACGGTGTGACCGCGCGCGGCATTTCAGCTTTTCCCGCTGAGGTGACGGTGCAGATGGTCGAGAATTTCCGCCAGGGCGGGGCTGCGATCAACCAGCTCGCCCGGACCTTCGGGGCAGAGCTTGAGGTGATCGCGCTGGATCTGGACCGCCCGACCCGGGATTTTTGCGCCGCCCCCGCGATGGAGGAGGCGGAGCTTGTCGCCGCGCTGCGGGCCGGCTGGCAATCGGTGCGGCCCGACACCGATCTTTACATCGCGGGCGAAATGGGGATCGGCAATACGACATCGGCGGCGGCGCTGTCAGCGGCGCTTTTCGGACATGATGGCGGGATTGCGGGCTGGTGCGGTCGCGGCACCGGGCTGGATGATGCCGGTTTGCGGCGCAAAGAGGCGGCGGTGGCACTGGCGCTTGATCTGCATGATGGCCATCTGAGCGACCCTTTCGAAGCGCTGCGCCGGCTTGGCGGGCGGGAGGTGGCGGCGATGACCGGCGCCGTGCTGCATGCCCGGTTGCTGCGGGTGCCGGTGCTGCTTGACGGGTTTATCGCCTGTGCGGCGGCGGCGGTGCTGGAACGCGCGCAGCCCGGCGCGCTGGATCACTGTATGGCTGCGCATCAAAGCGCCGAGGGCGCGCATGGCAGGCTTTTGCAGGCGATTGGCAAGGAGCCGCTGCTGTCACTGGGGCTGCGGCTTGGCGAAGGCTCGGGCGCGGGGGTCGCGCTTGGCCTGATCCGGGCGGCGCTGGCCTGCCATTGCGGTATGGCGACCTTCGCCGAGGCCGGAGTCAGCGGCGCCTGAGCTTGCCCTTTTCGAACATCTGATATGAGAAAGGGGCCGGATCATCCGGCCCCTTTTTCCGTTCTTAAACATTCTGCCGCTGTCAGCCTTTGGGCATTGCCAGCGCCACCAGCCGGCCACCTTTCTGATACCGCACCTCATTCTGGGTGATCGCCTTGACCTGACCGCCGTCGATCCGGTCGCCGACCGAGACTTTGTGATATTTGCCATTCGCGGTCCGCACCAAAGCATAACGCTTGGAGGGCATGCCATAGACGCCGATCAGGTTGACCTTCGACAGGTTGATCGCCTTGGCATAGGTGGCCTGTTTCGCGACGCTGGCCTTGGTCGGGATCTTCGGTGCCGGGCCGGAAGCGACCTCCGGCTCGTCGATCTCATCATGCTCCTCGGGTTTCGCGGCAGATTTGCCCTTGCTCTTCGGCGCCGGCTCCGGCGCCGGGGCAGAGGCGGTCTCGACCGGTGCGGGCGCGGGTTCCGGGGCACGAACGGCAGCGGCAACTGCGGCCTCGATCGCACGGCTGAAATCTTTCGGGCGCGCAGCGGGGCGCCGCGAGATCGTCATGAGCGACGGGTTGGCCAAATCGGCCGCGCTGAGCCCGGCGGTATCCGGAACGGTGGCCGAGGCAAGCTGGACCTCTGCCTCATTGGCAAGCGAAGCGGCAGCCGTATCGGCACGGGCCTTTGCACTGGCGGCTTCGACAATGGCCGGTCGCTGCCGGGGGCGCAGGCTGGCGAAATCGACCGGAGCCGTCGCAGGTTGCAGGGCCGCGTCATCATCGGTCGCGGGCCGGTCCGGACGGGCGCGGGGGCGCCGGTCGGCAAGTTCGGGATCGGGCTGGGCGGCGGGTTCGGTCGTGGCGGCGGTGACCGTTGCCGGGGCGGTGCCGACAGCCCCTCCGGCCAGAGACGGATTGCCCGCCGCTCCGGCCGGGGCGGCAGTGGTCTCGCCCGAAGGCGTCATGGCGGCGGCGCCCGGGGCGGTTCCGGAGGAGGCCTCCGGTGCGGTCGCCGGGGCGGGGGCTGCCGCAGGGGCAGAGGCGGCTGCGGTGGCGGCACGGGCGGCTTCAGCTGCGGCGGTGGCTGCGGCACTGCGCGGCGGTGGCACGCGCGGCGGCTTACCCTCGAAAAGCATATAACCGCCGGGGGTTGGCAGCCCCGCAGCGGTTGGAATCAGCATCTGGTTTTCGTCATAACGATAGACAGTGCCAAAGGGCGGCGGCGGCATCGGAACCCCCGGTGGCGCTTCGGCTGAGGTGTCGGGCCCGGGCAGCGAGAGCGCATCAAAGGCAGGCGGCGGCGCATCCGAGCTGGAGAGGAAGATCTCATCCTCGGCATCAAGCAAGGCAACCGCTGCGGGGCTTTCGCTCTCCAACGCGGTTTCCGGTGCCGGATCCGTAGCCGCATCAGGCAGATCTGCGGCATCGGTGGTGGTCGCGACCTGTTGCGCCGTCTCGCCTTCTGCCGCGGGGTCAAGCCCGTCGGCCAGCATCTCGTCATCCACGCTGACCGTTGAGCCCTCGTCTGCGGTGCCGGCAAACTGGGTTTCTTCCCCGCCGGAGGTGCGGTTGGAGGTGAGGTAGAAAGAAGACCAGGCCGCAACCAGAGCGAGGCAAAGCAACAGGATCGCGGTCAGGATCAGGCCCAGGAAGCGCGGCTTGCCCCTGGTATTCCGGGGAGCAAAGGGCGACTGGCTGAGGCTGCGGGCTGCATCATCCGTGCCATCGGCCGCGCGGGGCCTGGCACCGGCCGGCATCTGGCCTGCGGCGACGGATTGCGCGCGGGTCTTGCGGGTGCCGGGGATGGATGGCGCGGTGATGAGGCCGGCAAGGCTGCCAACACCGCGTGCGGTCTTGCCGGCAGCGCCTGCTGCTGCGCCGTTGCGAACTGGCGCTGCGAACCCGGCAGGATCGCCCGGCATCGCAGTCGGTGCGGCGGTTGGAGCAGCCCGCGCGTCATCGCCGGCCATCACCGGCGGAGCGGAAGAAATGGCGGTGCGCGCTGCATTGACCGGAGCGTTTCTGCCCGAACGGCCATAGGCGGCAAGGGTTGCGGCCGAAGGTGCGGGCGGCAGGTCGTCGTCGGGCTCCCCGATCGGATCCGCCATTTTACCGGCAGCAGCGGTCTGTATCGCTGGTTGCGCGCGTGGGGCGGAGGCCGGGCCCGAAGCCTGGCCCCCCGAAGCCTGGCTGCCCGAAGCCTGGTTCAGAGCCGAGGCCCGCGCGAGCGGCCCGGGCGCGGCCGGTTGTCCTGTCGCCGGTGCAAGCCCTGCCATGCGGCGCGCCAGATGCGGCAGCGGGGGCAGATCCGGGGCTTCGTCGGTCTCGGGGAAAGACGTGTTTTCCGGCACATGTGCAAAGGGCGCCTCATCCGGGTCCGCCTCGACAGGAGGCGCAGCAGATGCGGCCGGGGCCGGGACTGGGGCGGAAACGGCTGGCGTCACGGGTGCCTGGACCACTCCGGCGGTCAGGCTGACCCGCGGCGACGCGGCAGCGGGGGGGGGCGGCGCGACCGCAGGCGCAGCGGCGGGAGCGGCTACGCTGCCAAGCGGCGTGATTTCTGTGATCGTGACGCGCGGGCCTGGCGCCTGAGCCACGGGGGGGGAGGCAGGTGCCGGCGCGGCCGCCCGGACAAAGGGGGCTGGTTCGTCAAAGCCTTTGTCGGAATGCAGAGGCAATTCAGCCTGAGCCTCGCGCGCGGCAGTCGAAACAGCCGCAGCAGCCGGAGCGGGCACTCCGCCAAAGGCGACTTCCGGCGCCTCTTCCGCAGAACGGAAGGCCGCGACATCTTCAGCGGGTGATTCTGCCGCCGGTTGCGCCGCTGGGCTCGTCTCTGCTGCGGCGGTCGCGGGAGCGCCGGTCGCAGACCAGTCCTGTGCAGCGGCTGCGGCACCAGTGCTTTCCGCTTCGGCTTCGGGGGGCGATTCGCTCTGGCTTGCGGCTTCGATCTCGGCCTGGCGTGCGGCTTTCGCGCGGCGGCGGGCGGCGCGGGCCTCGTCGATCAGCAAAATGGCGGCACTGTCGCGCTCGATCTCCTCGCCATCTGCGAGGAAATTGCGGGCATCTGCTGCCTCGCCAAACCAGGGCTCGCCGTCGAATTCGCTCTCATCCGGGATAGCAACAAAGGCAACAGGGCTGAATTTATGAGTGGTTGCAAAGGCTTCCGCCTCGGCCAGGGTTTCGCGCGCCACGGCGGCGACCCGGGCGGTGCGACCTTCGCCCCGCAACCAGTCCCAGACGATTTCATCCGGGCGGTACGGCGTCCGCGACACAAGCGCATTGGTGATTTCCTGCGCGGTGCGGGCGTCATCGCCGCCGGAGATATCCACCTCGGTATAAAGGATCTGCGAGGCCGGAATCACCAGCTTGGTTGTGAAACCGCCCGGCGAGAGGCCAAGGGCGGTCTTGCGCATGTAATCAAGCGCATCCTCAAGATCGGATGCGTCGAAGGGTGTTTCACCAATCTTCAGCCAGCCCTTCGCCGTCCGGTGCAGAAGCGCGATGCTGGTATCGGTGAAATTGAGGGCAAAATCTGGTTTCATTCCACAGGCCTAGCACAGGACAACTGGGCGCGGAAACGCGCCCGGACGGGATCACTCCTCCCTATAGCAGCTTTTCGCCGAATAAAAGAAAAAGACCCGTGAGCAGACCAGGGAATGGTCTTCGACATGCGTTAATGTTCTGTAAGCAGTCGCAGTGATAAGGAGTCTTCCATGCGTATGCGGTCTTTGTTCAAAACCTCCCTTTCGGCCGCGGCCTTTGGCGCGGCGCTGATCGCGGCCTCGCCGGTGCTGGCTGATGGCAAGGCGGTTATCACCGTCAATGGTGAGGCCTCGGTTTCGAAGGCGCCTGATATGGCGACGATTTCGGTCGGGGTCACCTCGGTCGGGGAAAATGCGGGTTCGGCGCTGAAGCTGAATTCTGCCGAGATGGAGAAGGTGATTGCGCGCCTGAAAGAGCTGGGCGTGGCCGAGGGGGACATGCAGACCTCGGGTCTTTCGGTCAATCCGAACTGGTCGAATTCCTATTCGTCTTCGGGCACACAGAAGATCGACGGTTTTACCGCGATGAACTACCTGACGGTGGGCATCCGCGATCTGGACAAGCTGGGCGCGACGCTTGATCAGGTTGTGACCGATGGGGCGAATACGCTCAACGGCGTCACCTTCGCCCTGGTCGACCCGCGCCCTGCGCTGGATGAGGCGCGCAAGCTTGCCGTGGCCGATGCGCGCGCGCGGGCCGAGCTCCTGGCAGAAGCGGCCGGGGTCAAGCTGGGTGACCTGGTCTCGCTGACCGATGGCGGCGGCTATAGCGGTGGCCCGGCGCCGATGTTCAAGGCGGATGCCGCCTCGGTCCCGGTGCAAAAAGGCGATGTCAGCTATCAGGCGACCGTCACCATCACCTGGGAAATCGGCGGCTGATCCTGTCAAATATCCTGCGGCGGGGATAACCCGCCGCAGGGCTTTACGTCAGCGGCGCTTGCCGGTGGCGGCGGTGATCGCCTGGTCGAGATCTGCGATGATGTCATCGGCATCCTCGATCCCGATCGAGACCCGCACCACATTTGGCGCAGCCCCCGCCTTGACCTGCTGTTCTTCGGTCAGCTGGCGATGGGTGGTCGAGGCGGAATGGATGACCAGCGACCGCGTATCGCCCAGGTTGGCGACATGGCGGAACAGCTTCAGGTTGTTGATCAGGCTGACACAGGCGTCATAGCCATCCTTCAGCGCGAAGGTGAACAGCGCCCCGGCGCCTTTCGGCGTGATCTTCTTCACCTTCTTATACGAGGGCGAAGATTTCAGCCCGGCCCAGGTGACGAATTCGACACGGGGGTCAGCCTCCAGCCATTCCGCGACTTTCTTCGCATTGGCGACATGACGTTCCATCCGCAGACCCAGCGTCTCGATCCCCATCAGCGTGTAATGCGCGCCCTGCGGGTTCATCGTCATGCCCAGATCCCTGAGCCCGACCGCAATCGAGTGGAAAGTATAGGCCATGCCGCCCAAAGTCGGGTGGAAGACGAGGCCATGATAGGCGGGCTCGGGCTGCGAGAGCGAGGGAAACTTATCGCTTTCCGACCAGTTGAACTTGCCCGAATCGAGGACGATGCCGCCGGTGACGGTGCCATTCCCGGTCAGATATTTCGTCGCCGAATGCACAACCAGCGTCGCGCCAAGCGCAATCGGGTTGCACAGATAGGGCGTCGCCGTGGTGTTGTCCATGATCAGCGGGATCCCCTTGCGGTCGGCGATTTTCGCCAGCGCGGGGATGTCGGTGATATAGCCGCCGGGATTGGCGATGGTCTCGGCAAAGATCGCGCGGGTGTTCTTGTCAACGGCCTTCGCCACCGCGCCCAGATCATCGGTATCAACGAATTTCGCCGACCAGCCAAAGCGTTTGATGGTCTGGCTGAACTGGGTGATGGTGCCGCCGTAAAGTCTTGTTGAGGCAACGATATTCTTGCCCGGACCCATCAGCGGGAACAGCGCCATGATCTGCGCCGCATGGCCCGACGAACAGGCAATCCCGCCCACAGCGCCTTCAAGGGCGGCAACCCGCGCGACCAGCGCCGAGACGGTCGGATTGGTCAGGCGTGAATAGATATAGCCGACCTCTTCCAGGCCAAAGAGCCGTGCCGCATGGTCTGCATCTTTGAACTGATAGGCCGTGGTCTGATAGATCGGCGGGTTGATGGCGCCGGTTGCGGGGTCGGGGGTGGCGCCGGCATGAACTGCCAGCGTGTCGAAACCATGCGGCTTCGGCTCGGTGTTTTCGGTCATATGGTCCTCCCATGTCTCCATTCCGGCGCGAGGTTAGGCAAAGCCAACCGGCGCGGCAATGTCTGGTTGCGGCCAGGACCTGCCTCATTTCTCATAAGGATCATGCGAATATGACATGCTTCCCGGTCGGGGGAGTGGCTTTGCATCCGTGCCACAGGGCGCGCCCTCAGGTGCGGTCATCCTTTGGGCTGCCCATCACCACATAAGAGGTGACCGAACGCACCTGGGGCAATGTGCCAAGGATTTCGGTATGCCAGTGCTTGTAACTGGCGAGGTCCCGCGTCTCGACCCTGAGCAGATATTCCACCGCGCCGGTGACATTATGGCATTCCCGCACCTGCGGCGCGAGGATCACCGCGCGTTCAAACGCCTCCTGCGAGGCCTTGGTATGGGTGTTCAGCCCGACGGTGATATAGGCGATGAACCCGATCCCGAGCTTTTCCGGGTCCAGCACCGCCCGATAGCCCCGGATGACGCCGATCCGCTCCAGATCCTGCACCCGGCGCAAAGTGGCCGAGGCCGAGAGCCCGATCTTCGCCGCCAGCGCCAGATTGGTCAGCCGCCCGTCCGCCGTCAGGGCGCGCAATATCTTTTCGTCGATCTGATCTATATCCGTCATAAGTTGCAAATATTGCCGTTCAGCGCGCATATTTGCAATCAGATTGCGGCAGATCCGGGCAATGTTTGCGCCATGACATATGACGCTTTCCTCGCCCTTCTGGGCTTTGCCATGGCCACGACCTTCACCCCGGGGCCGAACAATATGATGCTGATCGCCTCGGGGGTGAATTTCGGCTTTCGCCGCACCATCCCGCATATGCTGGGGATCTGTCTCGGCGTGGTGAGTCTCGTGCTCCTGACCGGGCTGGGCGTTGCGGGCCTGTTCCAGGTCTGGCCGCCCGCGCTGAACGTGCTGAAAGCGGTATCGGTCGCCTATATGCTCTGGCTCGCCTGGAAGATTGCCATGTCTTCGGCGCCCGGAGAGCGCGGCACCGGTGCGAAACCGATGACGCTGATACAGGCGGCGGCGTTTCAATGGGTGAACCCGAAAGCCTGGGCGATGGCTCTGGGCGGGGTTGCCGCCTATGTCCCGCATCCCGATGCGAGGTCGCTCGCCCTGGCCGCCATTGCCTTCGCGCTGGTCTCGATCCCGTCCACATCGACCTGGGCTGCCGCAGGGCAGGGGTTGCAGCGCTGGCTCTCGCAGTCTTCCCGCCTGCGCGCCTTCAACTGGACGATGGCGGTGCTGCTGGTCCTGTCCCTCTGGCCGGTGATCACGATGAAACTGGCACAATAAGGCAAAGGCCCAAAAGCGCCGGAGGTCAGGCCGGCCCGTTCTTCCTCTTGACCTCAATACTCCGGGGGAGGTCCGCAGGACCCGGGGGCAGCGCCCCCGCGCCCTCGCCAGAGGGCGGCCCCGCCCAATGGCCCGCGGGGCGCTCAGCGGTTGCGGGTATCCACCGGATAGGCGGTCGTGAACTTCATCCGCTCCATCGCGAAATGCGAGGTCAGGTTCTTGATCGGCACCGCATCGGTCAGCCGTTTGTAAAGCTGGTCAAAGCTTTCCATATCGGCGACCGAAACCCGTAAGAGGTAATCCATCTCGCCGGCCATGCGGTAGACTTCCATCACCTCGGGGAACTGCCCGACGGCCCGCGAGAATGTATCGCGCCAGGTCGCCGAATGATCGGGTGCCTCAATGCCGATGAAGACCGTCAGCCCAAAGCCCAGCCGCGCCGGATTGGCCAGCGCCACCCGCCCGGTCAGCACGCCATTGGTTTCGAGTTTCTGGATGCGTTTCCAGCAGGGGGTCTGCGACAGGCCAACGCGGTCCGCGATCTGCGCCACGGGCAGCGTCGCGTCGCGCATCAGCTCGGCCACGATCTTACGGTCGATCAGATCGAGATTGTCCATCTGTTGCTCCTGCATCCGGCAGTGGGTTCGTTCTCATTCTGGTCGCATAAATACAATTTTGTCTACTGGTTAAATCGTCTTTAATTCCATCCAGGGAAACTGGCCCGGAATCCCTTGTTTTTCGCGGGCAATCATTCCAGATGAACCCGTGGAACGGGGAAAACCTCGCTTTGCCAGATTGATTCGCGCTGACTGTCTCCATAGGCTTACCCGTATGATCACCCAGAAGATGAAATATGCCCTCAAGGCCCTTCTCGTTCTTGGTGACGAAGCCGGCAAAGCTGAGCCCGTGGCGCTGACCATCGAAGAGATCGCGCGCCGCTCGGGGACGCCGAAACGATTCCTCGAACATATTCTGCTTGAGGTCAGGAATGCCGGGGTGATTGCGTCGACACGCGGGCGCTCGGGCGGCTATTCGCTGATCAAGAAACCGGTCGAGGTCTCGATCTCGGAACTCTTGCGGCTGATCGACGGACCCATCGCGCCGCTTCCCTGCCTGTCGCGCCGCGCCTATCAGCGATGCGAGGATTGCACCGATGAGGCGAGCTGCCGCATCCGCAAGGTCTTTGCCGAGGTCTTCTGGTCCTATCTGGTGATCATCGAATCGCTGACGCTTGCCGACATGCTGCGATCAGACAAGGTGGCCGAACAGGTTCTGGGCGGCTGAACCAGCGGCCTGGCCGGTCGGGAGGCCCGCGGCGGCCAGCGATTCTTCCCTGATCTGATCCCTTTGTGAAACCAGTCCTCTCAGGGACGAATGGTTTTAACTTCGGTTTGCGCGATTCGTAGAATTTTCTTCTACATGGCCGGGGGAATTCACCCGAAACTTTCCTTTGCAAATAACGAGTAATCCTGTCGTTATTATGTGTATTGGCTGGCATGGTGCCGGACAGGACAAGTGCAGGAGAGTGCAGGATGACCGCAGCATTCGCTTTCGGAACGCCCGCAACGGGCAACGCTTATACCCCCATCGGCCGCCCGGCCCAGGGTCAGGGCATGTCCGGCACCTGTGTCGTTCGCCTGATCGACCGCCGCACCGGGATGACGCATCGCGTCAATGGCACGCCGCTGGTGATCTTCACCCGGCGCCCGTCCGAGGCGGTGGCCGAACTGCTTTCCGGCCGCGACCGGTCGGTCTGGGAAGCCCGCATCGACCCGATCGAACCGTAAGGAGCGCGCAACGATGACCCATCAGACCCTTTTCGGCCTCGTGCCCTTCCTGCAGCTGCCGCGCAGCCGGGACGCACAGGGCGACAAAACCAGCTTGCAGGAGACAGATATGACCATCCAGACGCCCCGCATCGACACCCCGCGCGAGACCCGTTCGACGATCCTCTCCGGCTTTCGCAGTCTTGAGGGCTGGCCGGTTTCGCGGCTGATCCGTGGCGCCGTGGCCGGGATCGCTCTCGTGGTCTCCGGTGCGCTCGCCGCTCCGGTCCAGGCGGAATCGCTTCTGAACGTCTCCTATGACCCGACCCGCGAGCTTTACCGCGAGTTCAACGAGGCTTTCTCGAAATACTGGGTCGAGCAGGGCAATGAAGCGCCGGAGATCGAGGTCTCACATGGCGGCTCCGGCGCGCAGGCCCGTGCCGTGGTCGAAGGGCTTGAGGCCCAGGTGCTGACCCTTGCGCTTGGCGGCGATATCGACCGGGTGGCCGAGACCGGCAAGCTGCCGAAAGACTGGCAGACCAAACTGCCGCATAACTCCTCGCCCTATACCTCGACCATCGTGTTCCTCGTGCGTGAGGGGAACCCCAAGGGGCTCAATGACTGGGGCGATCTGCTGAAAGACGGCGTCGAGGTGATCACGCCGAACCCGAAAACCTCGGGCGGCGCGCGCTGGAATTATCTGGCGGCCTGGGCCTGGGCCGAAAAGAACGGCAAGGATCCGAAGGAATTTGTGAAAGCGCTGTTCGAACATGTGCCGGTGCTCGACACCGGGGCGCGTGGATCGACCACCACCTTTGTCCAGCGTGAGATCGGCGATGTGCTGCTCGCCTGGGAAAACGAGGCCTATCTTGCGCTGCAGGAGATCGGCGAAGACAGTTTCGACATCGTCGTGCCGAGCGTTTCGATCCTGACCGAACCGCCGGTCGCCCTGGTCGAAGGCAATATCAGGAGCGACGAACAGCGCAAACTGGCCGAGGCCTATCTGAACTATCTCTACAGCCCCGAAGGCCAGGCGATTGCCTTCAAAAACTTCTACCGGGCCTGGGACACATCGGCCGCCAATCCCGAAGATGTGGCACGTTTCCCGAAACTTGATCTGGTGACCATCGCCGATTTCGGCGGCTGGGAAAAAGCCCAACCCGAGCATTTCGGGGATGGCGGCACCTTCGACCAGATCTACGTCGCAAAGTAAGGACCCAAGATGGGCAGGCCTGTCGTCCACAGATCTCCGATGCCGGGCCTCGGCCTGTCGATGGGGATCACCTTCACGATGCTTTCGATTGTGGTTCTCCTGCCCATCGGCGCCCTGCTTTTGCAGGGCGTCAGTTATGGGGCCGAAGGGATCTGGGCCACCGTCAACCGCGAGCGGGTCTGGAAGGCGCTCTATCTTTCCTTCCGCCTGTCCTTCTACGCGGCGGTGTTCAACCTGATCTTCGGGGTGATCCTGGCCTGGGTGCTGGCGCGTTACCGTTTTCCGGGGCACCGGATCCTTGATGCGGCGGTCGATCTGCCCTTCGCGCTGCCGACCGCCGTGGCCGGGATCGCGCTGACCGCGCTTTACGCGCCCAACGGGTTTTTCGGCGCCAGCTGGACCCATACCATTGCGCCTGCGCTGAATGCGGGCCTCGCCTGGCCCGAGGCTGCGCTGAATGTGCTGGTGACCGGCCTTGGCTTTGAACCCTGGTCGCTGCAGGTGCCGCCGCGCATCGCATATTCGACGATGGGGATCTTCATCGCGCTGGTTTTCGTGGGCCTGCCTTTCGTGGCCCGCACCGTGCAGCCGGTGATCCATGAAATCGACCGCGAGGTCGAAGAGGCCTCGGCCACGCTGGGCGCCTCGCGCCTGCATACTTTGCGCCGTGTGGTCTGGCCGATGCTCCTGCCCGCGGCGCTCACCGGGTTTGCGCTCTCGCTGGCGCGGGCGGTGGGCGAATATGGCTCGGTCATCTTCATCGCGGGCAACAAGCCGCTGGTGACCGAGATCGCGCCGCTCCTCATCGTCATCCAGCTTGAGGAATTCAGCTATGATGGTGCCGCCGCCATCGGCATTGCGATGCTGGTGATCTCTTTCGCCATGCTCCTGGTGATCAACCTGATCCAGGTCTGGAGCCGCCGGAGAATTGGCTATGTCTGATCTGAGCCACGCAACCCCCGCCCGCCGTTTCCGCGCTCCGACCGAAGAGGCGCCGCTGGCCCGCTGGCTGCTGATCGGTTTCGTGACGCTGGCGCTGGCGGTGCTGGTCTTCGCACCGCTGATCGCGATCTTTGTCGAAGCGCTGTCAAAAGGCTGGGAAGCGGCCTGGAAGAGCCTTTTCAGCCGCGAGGCCCTGCCGGCGATCAAACTGACGCTGACGGTTGCGGCCATCGCGGTGCCGCTGAACGCCGCTTTCGGCATCGCCGCCGCCTGGTTCATCACCAAATTCGACTTTCGCGGCAAGGCCTTCCTGATCACTCTGATCGATCTGCCCTTCTCGGTTTCGCCGGTGGTCGCGGGTCTGTGCATCGTGCTGCTGTTCGGCGCCAATACCGCCATCGGTGCCTGGCTTGTGGCCCATGGTTTCCCCATCGTCTTCGCCCTGCCGGGGATCGTGCTGGCCACGGTCTTCGTCACCTTCCCCTTTGTCGCGCGCGAACTGATCCCGGTGATGATCGAACAGGGTCGCGCCGAAGAAGAAGCCGCGCTGACCCTTGGCGCCTCGGGCTGGCGGACCTTTCTGACCGTCACCCTGCCGAATATCCGCTGGGCGCTGCTTTACGGTGTGCTGCTCAGCAATGCCCGCGCGATGGGCGAATTCGGCGCTGTCGCCGTGGTTTCAGGCCGGCGCGAATCTGCAACGACTATGCCGCTCAAGATCGAGATGTTCTATAATGAATACCAGGGGGCCACCGCCTTTGCGATGGCGGGGCTGCTCGCCTTCCTCGCGCTGCTCACACTTCTCCTCAAGACCTGGCTCGAAAACCGCCACGCCGGAGAGCTCTCCGCCAACCGGCGCGGCCATTGATTTCCTCTTGATCCAAATACTCCGGGGTGTGGGGCAGAGCCCCACCGCCAGCAGCCACAGGAGCCGCCCTTGAAAATCGAAATCGACGAAATCTCGAAAGCCTTTGGCACCACCGCCGCGCTGACGCCGGTTTCGCTCTCGATCCCTTCGGGTGCGCTGGTGGCGCTGCTGGGCCCGTCAGGATCGGGCAAGACCACGCTCCTGCGGATCCTTGGCGGGCTGGAATTTCCGACCTCGGGGCGGGTGCTGTTTGACGGCCAGGATGCGACCGGCTTGACGGTGCAACAACGCCGCGCGGGGTTTGTGTTCCAGTCTTACGCGCTGTTTCGCCATATGACAGTGTTCGAGAACATCGCTTACGGGCTCAGGGCGCGCCCGCGCGCGGTCCGTCCGCCAAAGGCGGAAATCACCCGGCGGGTGACGAAACTGCTGGAGCTGATCCAGCTTCCCGAGATCGGCGCGCGCTATCCGAGCCAGCTTTCCGGCGGTCAGCGGCAGCGTGTGGCCCTTGCGCGGGCGCTGGCGATCGAGCCGAGGATGCTCTTGCTGGACGAGCCCTTTGGCGCGCTGGATGCGAAAGTGCGCAAAGAATTGCGCCAGGGGCTGCGCGACATCCATGACGAGACCGGTCTGACCACGGTCTTCGTAACCCATGACCAGGAAGAGGCGATGGAACTTGCCGATCTGGTGGTGGTCATGTCCGGCTCGCAGACCGGCGGGCGGATCGAACAGATTGGCAAACCTGCCGATATCCGCGCCCGGCCCGCGAGCGATTTCGTCCGCAGCTTTATCGCGGCCTGATCACGCCCCCGGCCGATCGGGGCGGGGCCGGGCGCGGTGGGGGTTGAGGTCCGGGAGGCTACCAGCCCAGCCGGATCGCGCCTTCGGTGATTTCGCAAGCCATGGTCAGGCCGCGCTCCCGGATCTCTGCAACGGCGAGCGCGAATTGCACATGCGAGGCGGCAATCGGCGTGCCTTCGCAGTCCCTGGCAGGCAGCCCGGCGAAGGCGGGGCTGAACATATCCCAAAACCGCGGCTCTGCCCGCATCCGCGCCGCTTCCGCGATGATCTGCCAGCCGCCAGAGGGGTGAGCGCCCTCCTTCTGCGCGGCGCTGCTATGGACGGCGCGGATGGTGCCGCCATAGGGCAGGGCGCTTTCCAGACATTGCAGCAGCAGGAAGGCCAGTTTGACATCGCGCCGGTCAAGATCGGTGCCGCTGGACCAGTCCAGTTTCAGCCGGCCGCCGCGCGACATGGCCGAAAGGATGCCGGTGACTTCGCTGCGCGCAATGCGCTGATCGGTTCCGGCGAGGCCGAACGCCACCCGGAAGAACCGGATCCGGGCATTCGCGCTTTCCACGCTTTCGGCAATCAGCGCCAGTTCAGGCGAAGCGGCGCTGCGATCCATCATCATCAGCTCGACCCCGTTGCCGATCGCTCCGATTGGGCTGATAAGGTCATGGCAGATCCGTGATCCGATAAGCGCTGCGAGATCGGTTTTGTCTTGCATCTGATAACCCCGGGAAATTGCTTAAATGAATTCTCTCCTGGAACCTGGTATGTTCGTGAGCTGCCCGTCGCGTCCCGACTGGGGGCTGGGGCAGGTCCAGTCAAATATCGCAGGACGGGTAACCGTTAACTTTGAACACGCGGGAAAGCAGGTGATCGACAGCAGGTATGTGGATCTGCGTCCCGAATTCGGTATCTGAGAAGCGTGGAATGTTTTTCCAGAATTATCAAGGATTAACGGCATTGCGACCGCAACGGGCAGCGCACGCCGTGGCGACGCGATCGCGCCAGACCGGCCTTTCCCGCCAAATTCGCGCCCTCGGGGCCGAACTCTGATCACAGAGCTTTGGATTGCAACAAGACTGTTACATGATTAAGTCAGGAAGAGAGCCGGAACAGTGTGGCGCAGGGGAGACCCCGTGCCACCAGCGCCAGAGACGTCCCTCATAAAAAGTCGCCTCCTGACGATATGCTTGCCGAAGAACCCAACTATACGCTCCGCCTCGCGACGGAAGTGGTCGATATTTTCGCAGCCCAGCGTTTGCGATATCTGGTCTTTGTCCAAGAGCTGGGCGCCAGCGGCGGCATGATCGATCATGAGCGCCGGATCGAGACCGATGCCTTTGACGCGATCTTCGACCATCTCGTGCTGATCGACAAACGCATCCCGCCCGAGACCGGCGACCATGTGGTCGGGGCCTACCGGCTTTTGCCCTGTGACCGTTTGCCCGAGGGCGGGCGTTTTTATTCGGAAGATGAATATGACCTCGCGCCACTGCGCGCGACGGGGCGGCGCCTGCTGGAACTCGGACGAACCTGTGTCCATCCCGATCACCGGGGCGGGGCTGCGATGTTCCTGCTGTGGAACGGCCTTGCGGAATATGTGCTGGAGCGCGGCATCGAGGTGATGTTCGGCCCGGCCTCGTTCCATGGCACCGATGTGGCGGCGCTGGCAAAACCTCTGTCCTGGCTCTGGCATCACCATCTGGCACCGCCCGAGCTGCGCGTCCGCGCGCTGGAGCCGGGCCGTGCCGGCATGGATCTGATCGCGAATGAGGATCTCGACCGCGCCTCGGCCATGGCGCAGATGCCGGCGCTGATCAAAGCCTATCTTCGGCTGGGCGGTTTCGTGGGCGACGGCGCCTTTATTGACCGCCCCTTCAATACAACCGATGTTTGCCTTCTGATGGATACCGGGAAAATGTCGGCCCGCCATCGGGATTTCTATACGCGCAAACAGGGAACGATTTGAGCCAGACCGCAGACCGCCCGCCTGAACCCTCCGATACCGCTTTCTCGCGAGACGATGCGCCGCCACCGCTGCGCCGGATCGGGCCAGTGGGCTGGCTGCTTATTGTCGGGCGCGGAACTGTTCTGGTCGTCTTCCTTATGCTGGGCCTGATGGTCCATTCGCTGATGCGCCTGATCGAATGGCCGCTTTGTGGCCGGAATCGCCCGATGACGCCCCGGATCACCCGGCTCGTCTGCCGTATCGCGCTGCGTATCCTGGGGATCGGCTATTCGACCAGGGGCGCGCCGATGACCCATAAGGGTGCCGTGGTCTCCAATCACGCCGGCTGGCTGGACATCTTTCCCCTGAATGCCGGGCAGAGCATCTATTTCGTCTCGAAAGCCGAGGTTTCCTCCTGGCCCGGCATCGGCCTGCTCGCGAAAGCCACCGGCACGGTCTTTATCTCGCGCAAGGGGACCGAGGCGAAACGTCAGCAAGAGGTCTTCGAAACCCGTCTGCGCGCCGGACATCAGCTCCTGTTCTTTCCAGAGGGGACTTCGACCGACAGCCTGACCGTGCTGCCGTTCAAATCAACTTTGTTCCAGGCTTTCTATACCCATGGGCTGGACCGCGTGCTGCTGATCCAGCCGGTGACCGTGGTCTGGCATGCGCCGGCGGGCGAGGATCCGCGTTTCTATGGCTGGTGGGGCGATATGGACTTCGCGACGCATCTTCTCCGGGTGCTGTCGGTGCCGCGTCAGGGCCGGGTCGAGGTGATCTGGCATCCGCCGGTGCCGGTGGATGCCTTTCCCGGACGGAAGGAGCTGGCTCTCTATTGCGAGCGGGTGATCCGAACTGCCCATCCACTGGCGCGCCACTGACCTGTAAGAGAGAGACACCATAAGGCCCGGCCCCTGCCGGGCCATTTTCATTTGTTTCCTGAGCGGTCCTGGCGCGGCGGGGGGTGTCTGGGGCGGGATGCGGTTCTGTTTCTGAGGCCGATTCTGGTTTGGTTTGGGTTTTCTGGCGGGATTTTGGCAGAATCATCGTTGTGATTCTGGTGTTTGAGGGCTTTGGCCGGGGAAGTTATGCCCATTTTGGGCGCAACTCTGGGGATAAGGCTGCTCGGGCTTCGGGCGGTGTTTCGCGGAGAGGCCTTATTTTATTGGCGCCTGACAAAAAATCGTCACGAAACGCATTTTTATGCTTGCGGGTTCCGTCTGCCGGGCCTAGATACCGCCTCACCGAAACGGAACGGACG
>NZ_JAEFCF010000010.1 GCF_016405985.1 Paracoccus sp. IB05 | reverse complement strand
TCGCCCCGAAAAGCTCGGGGTCGCGCGAGGAAAGAGATTCGGTGAAAAAGCCGGAATCGCGGGTCTGGGCGGTCATACTCGTCTCCGTTGGGCCATGCGGGATGGTATTTTTGGTTGCCGGTTGTTTAGAACACGTACCCTGCCAGGGAAAGGCCGGAAAGCGACCCGTTGCGATATGGTGGCGAAATCCGGGCCGGTCACGACTGGCGTTGCGGCCTTTTCCGGGCGCGCTCTGCATGCCCCGAGAATTGCGCGGTGGGGGCAATGATGCCCGGGCGGCAAATGAGGCGCCTGCCGGGAAACAGACAGGGCGCGCCGGCCCTTGAGTTTCCGCCCCGCCGGGGTCAGGGTTGCGACCTGACGGAGAGGTGGGATGCAGCCAAAAATCAGGTTTACGGCGTCGAAGGCCCCGGCGGCGCAAGCGGCACTGGCGCGGCTGACGGCCCGCTATGGTCAGATCGATCTGCGGCGTGCCTCGGTTGTGGTCGCCCTGGGTGGTGACGGATTCATGCTTGAGACGCTGCACGCGCAATCGGGGCGCGATCTGCCGGTCTATGGCATGAATTGCGGCACCATTGGCTTTCTGATGAATGCCTATATCGATGACGGGCTGCCCGAACGGCTGCAACTGGCTGAAGAGGCGCTGCTCAATCCGCTCTCGATGCAGGCCGAAAATGTGCGCGGCAAGGTCACCAACGCACTTGCGGTCAATGAAGTGTCGCTCTTGCGGCAGGGGCCGCAGGCGGCGCGGCTGCGGGTTTCAATTGACGGTCGCGAACGAATGGCGGAGCTGGTCTGCGACGGCGCGCTGGTGGCGACCCCGGCCGGGTCGACCGCCTATAACTATTCGGCGCATGGGGCGATTCTGCCGATCGGCGCCGATGTTCTGGCGCTGACAGCGATGTCGGCCTTCCGCCCGCGTCGCTGGCGTGGTGCGCTTTTGCCTAAAACAGCCGAGGTGCGCTTCGATGTCCTCGACCCGGATAAGCGCCCGGTCATGGCCGATGCGGACAGCCGCAATTCGGTCCGCGATGTGATCTCGGTCGTGGTCCGTTCAAATTCCGCAATCAGCTATCGTCTGTTGTTCGACCCTGGACATGGTCTCGAGGAACGTCTGATCCGAGAACAGTTTGTCTGATATTTCCATGAGTTACGTGCCGTCAGCACTGATCTGACTTCCAGGCTTCGATCCGGCGGTAGAGTGTCGAGACCGAGATGTCGAGGTCATGGGCGGCTTTGGGCACCGAGCCCTGATGTCGCGCAAGCGCCGCTTCGATGGCCATGCGTTCGATCTCGGCCAGGGTTTTGCCTGCGAAAACGGGCTCCACTGCGCCAGACCCCGCAGCAACCGGCGCAAAGCCAGTCCCCTGGGGCCCGCCCTGAGTCCCGGCAGTCCCGAAGGGTGCATCCGGCTGTGAGGCCCCCCGGTGCTGACCGGGGTCTTCGCGCAGCATATCGCCGGGCAGCATATCCGGCGTTACAAGGCCGCCCGGCTGCATCACCGCGATATTGCGCACAACATTCAAAAGCTGGCGGACATTGCCCGGCCAGCGCTGCCGCAGCAGGATCCGCTGCGTCTCGGGCGCGAAGCCCGCGAACCTTTTGCCTTCTTCTCCGCCAAAGCGGCGCAGCGCGACCTCGGCGATTTCGGCGGCGTCGCGGCCGCGATCCCGCAACGGCGGCATATGCAGCGGCACCACATGCAGGCGGTAATAGAGGTCCTCGCGGAACTGCCCGCGCCGCACCGCATCGAGCGGGTCCTGATTGGTGGCGCAGATGATCCGGACATCAACCTTTTGCGGCCGGATCGCGCCGAGTGGCTGCACCATCGAGGTTTGCAGGAAGCGCAGAAGCTTGGTCTGCAGGGCCGGCGCCATCTCGCAAACCTCGTCGAGGAACAGCGTACCGCCATCCGCCGCCATTGCTGCGCCGGGCTTATCGGCGATGGCACCGGTGAAACTGCCTTTCAGATGGCCGAACACCTCGGATTCCAGCAGGTCATGCGGGATTGCGCCGCAGTTCAGCGCGATAAACGGGCCGCGCGCGCGCGGCGATTGGGTGTGCAGGGCGATGGCCGCGAGCTCTTTGCCGGTGCCGCTTTCGCCGGTGATGAAGACGGTGGCGATGGAGCCCGCGACCGATGATATCACCCGATGCACCTGTTTCATCGCGTCGGAGGAGCCGATGCTGGCGGCAGGATCGCTGCTGGCGGCGGATTCCGCGCGCCGTTTCGGCGCCGGCTGGCCGGGGCTGGTTTCCTCGGCGGCCAGAAGGGCGGCCCGGACTGCCGCGAGAAACCGGTTTTCCTCGAAGGGTTTGAGCAGGAAGTCAAAGGCCCCCGCCCGCATCGCCGCCACGGCCCGGTCGACCGATCCCTGCGCTGACATAACCACAACACAAAGGTCAGGGTTGATGGCAAGCATCTCGGACATCAGCGCCAGACCATCCCGATCCGGCAACATGAGATCAAGGATGACCACGCCGGGTTTCACCTGATGCAGCAGCTGCAGCGCCTCTGATGCACTGCCGGCGGGATGCACATTCATTCCGGCTGCAGTCAGGACGGAACGGTACACGAATTGCAACGATGGCGTATCTTCAACCAGCAGAACAGGTATCCGCATCTGTCTCACATCCGGACTGTCTGCCGATCTGGCAGGGAGCACATCAATTCAGCCATGAAACAGGCTGAGGAAATAATCTTCATGGGATGAAATTTCTTACTTCCATAGTGGCGCAAGCTGGCACGGCCAGAGTGTCAGGTCCAGTGCCTCGCGCAATCAAGGCGGACGGACGCAGCGTCAAGGTCGGATTCCCGCCTGGTCCTGACGTGAAAAGGGCGCCGTGCCGGTCAGGACACAGCGCCGCAACTTGCAAATCCGCCGGGATCAGCCGGCGAGGCCGATGGATTTCAACGCAATCGTGATCTCGTCAAGGATGACGGGGTCGTCGATGGTGGCAGGCATTTTCCATTCGGTGCCATCGGCGATTTTCACCATAGTGCCGCGCAGGATCTTGCCCGAGCGGGTCTTCGGCAGGCGGTCGATCACCAGCGCGCGTTTGAAATCAGCGACCGGGCCGATGCGGTCGCGCATCAGCTTCACGCATTCCTTCACCACATCGCCATGTGCGCGGCTGGTGCCCTTGTTCAGGCACAAAAAGCCCAGGGGTGACTGGCCTTTCAACGTATCCGCCACCCCGATCACCGCACATTCAGCGACATCCGGATGCGAGGCCAGCACCTCTTCCATCGCGCCGGTCGAAAGGCGGTGGCCGGCGACATTGATCACATCATCAGTGCGGGCCATGATGTAGAGATAGCCGTCTTCGTCGATATAACCGGCATCTCCTGTCTCGTAAAAGCCAGGGAAATGAGAGAGATAGCTCTTTCTGAAACGGTCTTCGGCATTCCACAGCCCGGGCAGGTTGCCAGGAGGCAGCGGCAGTTTCACCGCGATCGCGCCAAGCGTGCCGGGGGCGACCGGGTGCCCGCCTTCGTCCAGCACCTGGATATCATATCCGGGCATCGGCACCGAAGGGCTGCCGGGTTTGATGGGCAGCGCTTCAATCCCCATTGGATTGGCAGCAATGGCCCAGCCGGTCTCGGTCTGCCACCAATGGTCGATCACCGGCACATTCAGATGCCGCGCCGCCCAGGCGATGGTGTCGGGATCGGCGCGCTCGCCGGCGAGGAAGCAGTATTTCAGATGCTTCATATTGTAATCTTTGACGAATTCCCCGGCAGGGTCGTCGCGCTTGATGGCGCGAAGCGCAGTCGGTGCGGTAAAGAAACTCTTCACCTTGTTTTCCGCGATCACCCGCCAGAAGGTGCCGGCATCCGGCGTGCCGACGGGTTTTCCTTCGAAGACGATGGTGGTGCAGCCTCTGATCAGCGGCGCATAGCAGATATAGCTGTGGCCGACGACCCAGCCCACGTCTGACGCGGCCCAGAAGACCTCGCCAGGCGCCATGTCATAGATCGCTTTCATGGTCCAGTTCAGCGCGACGAGATGGCCGCCGGTGGCGCGGATCACGCCCTTCGGCGCGCCGGTGGTGCCGGAGGTATAAAGGATATAGGCCGGGTGATTGCCCTCGACGGGCACGCATTCGGCGGGCTCAACGCCATACTGAAAACTGTGCCAGGCGACGTCGCGGCCCTCGATCAGCTGCGCAACCTCTTGTTCGCGCTGAAAAATCACACAGAATTCAGGTTTGTGGCTGGCCTGGTCGATGGCGGCATCCAGCAGCGGTTTGTAATGCACGATGCGTGAGGGTTCGATGCCGCAGGACGCCGCGATGATCGCCTTGGGCGTGCAGTCATTGATGCGCACCGCCAGCTCATTGGCCGCGAACCCGCCGAAGACGACCGAATGGATCGCGCCAAGCCGGCCGCAGGCCAGCATTGCCTCCAGCGCCTCGGGGATCATCGGCATATAGATGATGACCCGGTCGCCCCTGGTCACGCCTTTTGCCCTGAGCGCGCCGGCAAGGCTGGCCACGCGTTTTTGCAATTCGCGGTAAGTGATGCCCTTTTTCAGATGCGTGACCGGGCTGTCATGGATGATCGCCAGCTGGTCGCCGCGCCCGGCTTCGACATGGCGGTCAACCGCATTCCAGCAGGTATTCACCAGCCCGTCAGCGAACCATTCATAACTCGGTGCGTTGTCGGCATTCAGCGCGCGGGTGGGCTGTTTTTCCCAGTCGATGCCCTGGGCCTGCTCCATCCAGAACCCTTCCGGGTCGGACTTCCAATGCGCGTAGACGTCGCGATACCCCATCCCTGGTCCTCCTCCTGACTTAAGCGTTTGTTATGCCAGGGTGTCGAAGGGCGCAACTTTGTTACCGGCAACAGTGGTGCCGGAACTGCTTAAGTTTGCAGAATTCGCGATGATGGGTTGCGAAATATTTGCAAAATCCGATTTGCCCGCATAAGTGACGCGAAATCCCGCGAAGTTTGCAAAGCCTCGCAGCGGCGCGCGCCTTGCAGCGGAGAGGTGATTCTCTCTCCGCTGTCCTTGCCCGCGCCGGCTCAGCCGTAATGCGAAACCGGCGTGCCGGCGATGGCCGACATGTTCAGAAGGCCCCGCGCGGTGATCGCCGGCGTCACCACATGCGCCTTATTACCCATCCCGATCAGGATCGGCCCGACCTCCAGGCCACCGGCGCGCATCTTGAGGATGTTGCGCACCCCCGACGCCGTATCGGCCGAAGCGAACAGCAGCACATTCGCCGCGCCTTCGAACCGAGCGCCCGGCAGCAACCGCTCGCGCAACTCCTGGTCGAGCGCGGTGTCGACATTCATCTCGCCCTCATAGGCGAAATCGGGCTCGCGCGCGTCGAGCAGTTCCAGCGCCTCGCGCATCACCCGGCCCGAGCGGTTGTCCATATTGCCGAACTGGCTTTGCGAGCAGAAAGCGATCTTCGGCGTGATGCCGAAGCGGCGCAGATGGCGGGCGGCGCCGATCGCGGTTTCCATGATCTGCTGGGCGGTGGGCTCGGCATTCACATGGGTATCGGCGACAAAAAGCGGGCCATCTTCGAGGATCATCATCGAAAGTGCGGCCACCGCATGACGACCGTCACGGGCGAGCACCTGGCGTATATAGTTGAGATGCCAGTGATATTGCCCGAAGGTGCCGCAGATCAGGCTGTCGGCTTCGTCCCGATGCACCATGACGGCGGCGATGGCAGTTGTATTGGTGCGCATCACCGCGCGCGCGATGTCGGGCGAGACGCCGCGCCGCGCCATCAGCTCGTGATAAGTGCCCCAATAATCGCGGTAGCGCGGGTCATTTTCCGGGTTCACGAGGTGGAAATCGCGGCCCGGGCGAATGGCGAGGCCGTAGCGTTCGCAGCGCGCCTCGATCACTTCGGGGCGGCCAATCAGGATCGGAACGTCGGTGGTTTCCTCAAGCATCGCATTCGCGGCGCGCAACACACGCTCATCCTCGCCTTCGGCAAAGACGATGCGGCGGGTGACGGTGCGGGCGGCTTCGAAAACCGGGCGCATCAGCAGTGCCGAGCGGAAGACCGAACCGTCGAGCTTGCGCTTATAGGCTTCGGGGTCGGTCAGCGGTCGCGCCGCCACGCCGGAACTGGTCGCGGCAGTGGCCACAGCTGAGGCGACAACGCCAATCAGGCGGGGGTCAAACGGCTTCGGGATCAGGTAATCCGGTCCGAAGGTCAGCTGTTCCCCCTGATAGGCGGCGGCAGCCTCTGCCGAGGTGGTCTGGCGCGCCAGCGCGGCGATGCCTTCGATACAGGCGAGCTCCATCTCGTCATTGATCGTGGTGGCGCCGACATCCAGCGCCCCCCGAAAGATGAAGGGGAAGCAGAGGACGTTATTGACCTGGTTGGGGAAATCCGACCGCCCGGTGGCGATGATCGCGTCCGGGGCGACGGCGCGGGCTTCGGCGGGAAGGATCTCGGGCGTCGGGTTCGCCAGTGCGAAGATCACCGGCTTTGCGGTCATCGTGGCGACCATGTCCGCCGTCAGCACGCCGGGGCCGGAAAGGCCAAGGAACATATCGGCGCCCCTGATGACCTCGGCGAGCGTCGCCGGGGTGCTGCCCTGTGCGAAGGCCGCCTTTTGCGGCGTCATCTGTGTCTCGCGGCCCTGGTAGACGAGACCCTCAAGGTCGCAAAGCCAGATGTTCTCGCGTCTGACACCTAGCTTCACCAGCATTTCGAGGCAGGCGATCCCTGCCGCGCCGCCACCGGTGGACACCAGTTTGATATCTTCGAATTTCTTGCCGGCGACGATCATCGCATTGGTCGCAGCCGCGCCGACAACGATTGCCGTGCCATGCTGGTCGTCATGGAAGACAGGGATGTTCATTCGCTCGCGGCAAAGTCGTTCAACGATGAAACAATCGGGCGCCTTGATGTCTTCAAGGTTGATCGCGCCGAAGGATGGTTCCAGCGCGCAGACAATTTCCGCCAGTTTGACCGGGTCGTTTTCATTCACCTCGATGTCAAAGCAGTCGATATTGGCGAATTTCTTGAAGAGGACGGCCTTGCCTTCCATCACGGGTTTTGACGCCAGTGCCCCGATATTTCCCAGCCCCAGCACGGCTGTACCGTTGGTAATCACGGCGACCAGGTTGGCGCGTGCGGTGTAGCGCGAGGCGGTGGAGGGGTCGGCCTTGATCTCGAGGCAGGCCTCGGCCACGCCGGGCGAATAGGCGCGCGACAGGTCGCGGCCGGTGGCAAGCGGCTTGGTTGCGCGGATTTCCAGCTTACCCGGCTTGGGGAATTCGTGGTAATTCAGCGCCGCCTGACGCGCTGCCTGGGCTGCTTCATCCTGCATTCCGCTCGACATGGCTATCTCCCCACCAGAATGGTTCACCCTTAAACGAGTGATATGTCATTTCCAATCATCTCTTCGCCTCAGGCGCCTTCACCTGAAGTAAAGCGGATATGCAAAAGCCGGGAGGCGCGGTCGGCGCTTCCCGGCTGATGAAAAACAGATCCACAGGATCAGGTCGGCGAGGGTTCGGCATCTCCGGGCTTTGGCCCCCGCGAGGTGCGGGTTTTCGGGATCGCCAGCACCGAAGCCGCAGCCTCGCCGGCGTCTTCGGCACCGTCATCATCGCCGGGCTTCTGGCCCGCGAGAACCTTGCGGATCTCGTCGCCGGTCAGGGTCTCATATTCCAGCAGGCCCTGGGCAAGGCGTTCGAACTCTTCCTCATTCTCGGTAAGGATCTGCATCGCGCGGGCATAACCCTCATCGACGATGGCTTTCACCTCATCCTCGATCAGCCGTTTGGTTTCAGCCGAAACCGAGAAGCCGCCGGTATTGCCGTTATAGCCCTCATGTGCTTCGGAATAGTCGATATTGCCGATCTTGTCCGACATGCCCCACCGCATGACCATGGCGCGCGCCACAGCCGAGACGTTCTGGATATCGCCCGAAGCCCCCGAGGAAACGCGGTCTTCGCCCCATTTCTTGATCTCGGCGGCCTTGCCGGCCATGCCCATGGCGATCCGGTCCTTCATCTGGTCTTTGTGCCAGGAATTGCGGTCCATCTCGGGCAGGCTCATCACCATGCCAAGCGCACCGCCGCGCGGCATGATCGTGGCTTTATAGACCGGGTCGCATTTCGGCAGTTTGATCCCGACAATCGCATGGCCGGCCTCGTGATAGGCGGTCATTTCCTTGTCTTCCTGCGACATGACCATCGAGCGGCGCTCCGGCCCCATCATGACCTTGTCTTTCGCATGTTCGAAATCGGCCATGGTGACGAAACGGCGGCCCACGCGGGCGGCGGTCAGCGCGGCCTCATTGACGAGGTTCGCAAGGTCAGCCCCCGAGAAGCCGGGCGAGCCGCGCGCGATGGTGCGCAGATCGACATCGGCGCCCAGCGGGATCTTGCGGGCATGGACGTTGAGGATCTTTTCGCGGCCTTTGATATCGGGGTTCGACACATTGATCTGACGGTCAAACCGGCCCGGACGCAGCAGCGCGGGGTCGAGCACATCCTTGCGGTTGGTGGCCGCGACGATGATCACGCCTTCATTCGCCTCGAAGCCATCCATCTCGACCAGAAGCTGGTTCAGCGTCTGTTCGCGTTCATCATTGCCGCCACCCATGCCGACGCCACGGGCGCGGCCAACGGCGTCGATCTCGTCGATAAAGACGATACAGGGGGCGTTTTTCTTGGCCTGTTCGAACATGTCGCGCACGCGTGACGCGCCGACGCCCACGAACATCTCGACAAAGTCAGAGCCCGAGATGGTGAAGAAGGGCACGCCGGCCTCGCCTGCAATCGCGCGGGCGAGCAGCGTCTTACCGGTGCCGGGCGGGCCGACCAGCAGCGCGCCTTTCGGGATCTTGCCGCCAAGCCGCGAGAATTTCTGCGGGTTGCGCAGGAATTCGACGATTTCTTCCAGCTCCTCTTTGGCCTCGTCGATGCCGGCCACGTCGTCAAAGGTGACGCGGCCCTGCTTTTCAGTCAGCAGTTTGGCCCGCGATTTGCCAAAGCCCATCGCGCCGCCTTTGCCGCCGCCCTGCATCCGGTTCATGAAGAAGATCCAGATGCCGATCAGCAGGATGAAGGGCAGGAAGCTCATCAGCAGCGTCGACAGGAAGCCCTGTTGCTGGGGGCTGCCCTGGACCTCGACGCCTTTCGCGATCAGCTTGTCGGTGACCTTATCGTCGCCTGGGTTGATGGTCGAGAAGGTGCCGCCATCCTTGGAGCGCACCGTCACCCGCTCGCCGTCGAGCGTGACCGAGGCCACCCGGCCCTGATCCACCTGGGTGATGAACTCAGACCAGCTCAGTGAACGGGCGCCCATATTGGACTGGCCGCCAGAGAAGACCTGGAACAGCGCGAGGACCAGCAAGAGCAGGACCACCCAGAATGCGATGTTGCGCGCGTTATTCACATGTATCTCCCGAAAGGCGACCCGGATCGCGCCCGGATGGGGGCAGGGCCGTAATCTGACTTAATTTAGCAATCCCGGCCCCGGGTTCAATGCGATAAGATGAAACTTCCGAAGGATGGGTAAAGGTCGAGCCGCCATTCTGACGAAAATCCGGGTAAAAGCGGGGCCGCGACCAGCCGGTCGCCCTGCCAGAGCGCGGGGGACACGATCAGCGCCTCGCGCCTGAGGCCGCTGTCGCGCCAGTCTTTCGCCCGGGCGAGCCCGGCGGCGGTCAGGGCGCGGACCTCAAGCCCCGCTGTTTCACTGCCGCCTGTTGCCTCCGGGCCGTCAATGCGCCAGCGGTGATCCCAGATCAGCCCTGGCGTCCAGGGCTGCGGGCCAGAGACCGCGCGGGGCTCGCGGGTGATCAGGATGTCGCCATCGCTGAGACGCGCACCAGGTTTCGCGATACGGGCAAAACGGCAGCCGCCAAGAGTGGCGGTGCGACCTTCGGCCATCATCACGCGTTGAAGACTGGCCACGGAATCGGCGCGGGGCGGGTAACATGCACCGGAAAACCAGCGGATCGCGGCAACCAGCAGGCGACGCTGCATTTCGGGATCCTGGGACCAGAAATCATGGGCGCGGATCATAAGGGCGCCGGTTTCAAAGCGGCAGATCGCTTCGGCGCAATCGGCCGTGGCTTTGCGCAAAAGACCGGCGACCTGGCTGAGGTTGCGAATGCTCTGAGTCAGTTGATCAAGGCCCAGCCCGAGCGGCTCCAGCGCCGCCAGCGCGCGGCGGGCTTTGACGCGGCTGTAGCGGTCGGCCTCATTCGTGGGGTCGTCATGCCAGCCGAGTCCGCGCCGGCGCAGGAAGTCGCGCAGCTGCTCGCGGTTTTCCCCGAGAAACGGGCGCAGGAAGCGGATGCCATCGCGGTCCCATGCCGGGCGCATTCCGGACAGGCCCTCGAGCCCGGCGGCGCGTGAAAGGCCCATCAGGAAGGTTTCGGCCTGGTCATTGGCGGTATGGGCGAGGGTGACATAAGCGATGCCCCGGCGCCGTGCCCAGGACGCGAGCAGGGCGTAGCGGGCCTCGCGCGCGGCAGCCGGCATATTGCCGGTTTGCGGATGATCGTCCCAGATCAAAATTTCGTGTGTCAGGCCGAGACCCTGGCAGATCCGCGCGACATCCTGCGCCTCCAGGGCTGCTTCGGGCCGCAGGCGGTGGTCGACGGTCGCGACTTCAAGCTGCCAGCCAAGTCCGGCGGCGATCTGAGCGAATACATGCAGCATTGCCATCGAATCGCTGCCGCCGGACACCGCCAGCCCGAGGAGGCGGGCGGGCGGTTCTGATCCTTCCGGCGCGCCGTTTTGCAGCGGCAACTGCTGCAGGGCAATCCTGGCCGAGGCAATCAGCCCCGCATCAGGCCGTTCCGATCCGGCGTCGGCGCTTTCGCCCGCCGCCGGTCCGGGGGTCAGCTGCACCCGATGCCCTGCATGGCGATGGTCGCCTGTGCAGCAGCCTGGCTGGTCGGGAAGTTCAGCGGCACCTGTTGCAGCGTGACACAGGCCTGGTCGCGTTCGCCCAGCTGGCCGAAAGCCTCGCCGAGCTTCAGCAGCGCATCGGGGGCAATCGCCCCATCCGGCGCGGTGTTATAGGCGGTCAGATAGGCGCGCGCAGCCGGTGCGGTCTGGCCGGCCTGGCGCAGGGCCTCGCCGCGCAGGTAATGCGCTTCGGGGATCAGCGGCCCGCCAGGATAGGATTTGGCATAGGTCTCAAAGAGCGCCGCAGCACCATGAAAGTCACCCTGACCGAGCACCCCCTTGGCCCGGTCAAAATCTGCCTGTTCTGCGACGGCAAGCGCTGGTGCGGAGGAGGTGCTGCCCTGAGACGGGGCAGCGGGTGTAGCGGGGGCGGCTGCGGCAGAGCTGCCACCGCCAAGCGGCGCGGTCGCGCCCATATTCATCGGATCGCAGGACGGATCGGCGTCACAAATGCGGAATTCGATATCGCCGATGCGGTTGGTGCCGTCCTGGACGACACGGTTCAGCCGCAGCTCGATCTCTTCGGTGCGCGAGGTCAGCCGCATCAGCTCGGCCTCAAGCGTGTCCATCCGCGCCAGCGCATCCACACCGCCCACCCGCGCCGAAGCGCCGGTGGTGGTGAGTTCGCCCTTGAGCGCGTTGAATTCAGCGGCGAGCTGGCCCAGCTCGGCACGCACATCGGCGAGGCTTTCCGCCGCCGCCGGTGTGGCGAGACCAAGGGCCAGCAGGGGAAGAAGGAACCTCGCCCGCATCATCTTACGACCCGGCGCCGACCGACAGAACCGTCACAGCGCGGCGGTTCTTGGAATAGCAGCTCTCGGTCGAGCAGACTTCGATCGGGCGTTCCTTGCCGTAAGAGATGGTGCGCATCCGCGAGCCGGCCACACCTTGCGACAGCAGGTATTGCTGAACCGATGCCGCGCGGCGCGCGCCAAGCGCGAGGTTGTATTCGCGGGTGCCCTGTTCGTCGGCATGGCCTTCGATGATGATCGCATAGCCCGGGTTCTGGTTCAGCCAGTTGGCCTGGCCGTTCAGCACCTGGCGGCCCTGATCCGAGACGGTGTTCTGGTCAACGGCAAAGAGCACGCGGTCGCCAACGGTCTGGTTGAAATAGGCGATCGAGCGCGGGTCATTCGGATCGCCGAGCCCGTTGGTGTCGATATAGCCCGTCCCGCCGGTGCCACCGGTGCCGCCCATGCCATCGGCCCCGCCCGCGCCATAGCGGTCCGGGTTCTGACAGGCTGCGAGGCCAAGCGAAGCCACAAGAAGAAGGGCTTTGGGGGTAAAGCTCATCGGTTCGTCCTTATAATTCGGCTCGCGGGCCGGCGCGGATCAGTGTTTCGCCGCCCAGGTTAGCAGGTTCCGGGGGCCTGGGGAATCCGGCAGGATCGCCCAGGCCGGAAAATGGCGGTTTACGGCAACAGGGGCGACCATGCCGGGTCGGACGCCGCACCTTCGGTCGGGATCTGTTTCAGGTTTCTGCCGAAAGTATCGACCGACCAGAGCGAGGCCTGACCGCCACCGCCCTCGGTCTCGCGGGTGAACATGATCACGCGGCCATTGGGCGACCAGGTCGGGCCTTCATCAAGGAAGGACGCGGTCAGCAGGCGCTCTTCCGATCCGTCGGTGCGCATGACGCCGATGTGGAAACGGCCGGCATTCTGTTTCGTGAAGGCGATCAGGTCGCCGCGCGGGCTCCAGACCGGGGTGCTGTTGCGCCCCGCGCCGTCCGAGATCCGCTGCCCCTCGCCACCGCTGGCGCTCATGACATAGATCTGGCTGCCGCCGGTGCGGTCGCTCTCGAAACAGATCTTGCTGCCATCCGGGGAATAGGAAGGTGCGGTTTCGATCGAGGGCGCATTGGTCAGCTGCTGGGTCTGCCCCGAGGACAGGCTCATCTTGTAGATATCGGTATTGCCGCCGCGTTCCAGGCTGAACACCACCGAGCCGCCATCGGGCGAGAAGCGCGGCGCGAAGGTCATGGTGCCGGGCTGTTCCGCCAGCGTCTGGCGCTTGAGATTGGCAAGGTTCAGCAGCGTGATGCGCGGAAAGCCGGTCTCATAGCTGGTATAAAGCAGCCGGTCGCCCGAGGGCGAGAACCGCGGCGCCAGCACGATGGACGAGCTGTCGGTCAGATATTGCACATTGGCGCCGTCGTAATCCATCACCGCAAGGCGTTTGAGGCGGGCGTTTTTCGGGCCGGATTCGGCGACATAGACGACACGGCTGTCGAAATAGGGGCCTTCGCCGGTCAGGGTCGAATAGACCAGGTCGGCAACCTTATGCGCCATGCGGCGCCAGCCGGCTTTGGTCCCGGCGAATTGCATCGCGGCACCTTCGAACTGCTGGCCATTCGCGATATCATAAGCGCGGACCTTGACGGTGATGCGGTCTCCGGCTGCGGAAACCGCGCCAACGACCAGGACTTCCGATTTGATCACGCGCCAGTCTTCATAGGCGATCGCGCCGTCAAAACCCTGGATGCGCGAGATATAGGCATCCCGGTTGATGGTGCGGAAAAGGCCGGTGCCGTCCAGATCCGATGTCACCACCTGCGCGAGATTGCGCGCGAGATCCCCGGCACCGCCTTCATCGACGAAGGCCGGCACAGCGATCGGCATCGGCTCTATCACGCCGGTGCCGATCCTGATCCGGGTCGGACTGTTCTGGGCGCGCACCATGGCGGGGACCATCACGGCCCCGGCCAGCAGGGTGGTCGCAAAGCTTCTTCTGGTGAAGGTCATCTGCCTCTCGCTCCGATCTCGTCCGGTCTGGTGCCGGTTTTGCGGGTCCTGGTTAAAACATCCGCCGTAAACTCATCACGGCGTAAAAGGGTTCCGGTGTCACCTGACAACTGTGTCATTGGCCCGTCTGTCATTGATCTTCCGCCCGGGGATCTGCCGCCTGAGCCGGACCAAAGACAAGATCGACCACCGCAGCCTCAGGCTTTCCTCCGGAAAGTGCGCCAAGCGCTTTGGTCAGGGTGCCTGCTGCGAGGGCCCGCTCGAGGCTGCGCATCGCGGCCTTTTGCGTGGCATCGGCCACGTCTCCGACAGGGCCGGAATAATCCGTCACTTCGATGATCGGCTGCCCGAGGCTTTTGTTAAAGCAAAGCCGCAGCACGACACGGGCGCGTTCAGACCCGGGGGGCAGCGCGCCGGTGTTATGGACCAGCGCCACCGCGCGGCCGATCTGATGCATCGCTTCGGGGTTGATGCCGTTATCGGGCAGAAGATTGGCACAGGTAAAGATTTCGACCACTGCATTGCTGCGGAGGGCGCGATCAGCCAGGGCCGGGCCGCCGGACAATGTCGCCAGCGCGAAAAGAGCCGCAGGGCCCAGCAAAGCCGGGCGCGTTGGCGGGGCTGCGGCAATGCCCATCACCGCAGCCTCATCCCGCTGCCATCGAATTCAAATTCGAGGACTTTCCAGGTCTCGTATTTGCCCGGCGGCAGCGGAATGCCGCCAGACTGATAGGCGCGGGCAATCGCACTGCGGGCCGCGTTATAGGCGGCCTGGATCGCCTGCTGGCTGGGGCCGCGCGATTCGATCAGCGGCATATCGCTGCCGGGTCTGCCGCTTTCGTCAAAGGTCACGCGCAGCACGACCACGGCATCCATCGCATCCGCACTCAGCGTTCCGACGTTCCATTTCGACCCGATCGCGGCGGCGATATCGCCCATCTCGCCGCCACTCAGCGGCGGGCCGCTGGCGGCCTGGCCCTGGCCACCCGAGCCGGTATTGGCTGCGGCGAGTGCGGCGGCGATCGCTGCCGCTTCGGCATCTGCGGCGGCCTGTTCGCGGGCGGCGGCCTCGCGGCGCGCTTTGGCTTCGGCCTCTGCCTGAGCGCGGTCGGCTGCGGCGACCTCAGCCGCGATGCGGGCATCGCGCTGGTCCTGGGTCTCGCCTGCAGGTTCCGGCGTGGGAGTCGGCTCCGGCGTTGCAGCCGTGCGGTTCGGCCGGGGTTTCGGCCGTGGCGAAGTGGTCGGACCAAGCGGTTCCGCATCTCGGTCCTGCTGGTTCGCCTCGGTGAGCAGCACATCGCCGCTGTTTACCTCGGTGGTCGCCTGCTGGTCCTCCTGCGGGGGCTCGGGGGTCGGCTCCTCCGACGTGGTGACCTGGTCCTGCGGCCGTTCGGCGGTCAGGGTGTCCTCGGGCGCGACCACCGGGTTCGGGGCGACGCGCTCTGCCGGCCGGGGTTTCGGACGGGGCGAGGTGCTCATGGTCGGGATCGGCTGCTCTTCGGGCGCGAAGACGGCATCGGGCGGCGCGGGATCAGAGATCACAGGCTCGGGCGTGGGTTCGGGGGTCGGCTCAGGCGCGGGCTCAGGCTGCGGCGCCGGGGTCGGTTCGGGTGTGGGTTCTGGCTGCGGCTCAGGTTGCGGTTCAGGTTGGGGCTGCGGTTCCGGTGTCGGCTCGGATACCGGCTCGTCAACCGACGGCTCCACCGGATCGGGGGTCGCGATGGTCTCGCCCGGCTCTGCCGTGTCATCACTGGGTTTCGGCGCGGCGGCCTCAAGGGCTGCAAAATCTGCCGTGCTGATGGTCGAGACCGACATCGACATCGGCTCGGACGGCGGAGCAGGCGAGAAGAACCAGTCGCCAATCATCACCCAGAGGATCAGACCGGCATGGCCTGCCCCTGAGAGGATGGTGCCTGATTTGAAGCGCCCTTCCATGTTGCTGATCCGCCTCAGTTGGCCGCGCCGGCGCCGAAACTCGGGCCCTGGCTGTCGGTCACCAGACCGATATCATTGAAACCACCGGCATTCAGCGCGCCCATCACCTGGGCCACGCGCTCATAGGCCAGATTGCCGTCTGCACGCAGATAGACCTTGTTCGAGGTGCGTTCCGCCGCGATCGCCTTGAGGCGGGGGATCAGCTCGTTCGGGTCAACTTCGCTGTTCATGATCATCACCAGACCATCGGCGGTCAGGGTGATCGACAGCGGCTCTTCCTTTTCCTCGGCCATCGCTTTGGCGGCGGTTTCCGGCAGTTTGATCGGCACGCCCACCGTCATCAGGGGCGCGGCCACCATGAAGATGATCAGCAAAACCAGCATCACGTCGACAAACGGCGTGACGTTGATCTCGCTCATCGCGGCGGAAGAGCCGCGACGGCGACCGCGGCGGCCACCGCCTCCGGATTTTTTCATCACCCCGGCGCCCATGGATCAGGAATCCAGCTGGCGCGACAGGATGGTCGCGAATTCATCGGCAAAGCTTTCCCAGTTGCCCTGGATATGTTCGCTGTCTGCGTTCAGTTTGTTGTAGAACACCACGGCCGGAATTGCGGCGATCAGGCCGATGCCGGTCGCGAGCAGCGCTTCGGCGATGCCGGGGGCCACGACGGCGAGCGAGGTGTTTTGCGAGATCGCGATTTCCTCGAAGGAGTGTTTGATCCCCCAGATCGTGCCGAAAAGCCCGATGAAAGGCGCGGTCGAGCCGGTGGTCGCGAGGAAGGACAGGCCCTTGTTCAGCTTTTCGCTTTCGCGGGCGATGGCGACATCCATGGCGCGGTCGATCCGGGCCTGGGCGCCGGCGATCAGCGCGCCGTCCTGCTTGTGGCTGCGGCGCCATTCCAGCATGCCGGCCGCGAAGACCCGCTCAGATGCGCCCTGGGGTTCCGGCCCGATCCGCTCGTAAAGCTCGTCCAGCGGCTCGCCTGACCAGAAGGCCTGGTCGAAAGCTGCGGCCTCGGCGCGCGATTTGCGGAAGAGGATGTGTTTCTGGATGATGATGGCCCATGCCCAGAAGGACATGCCGATCAGAAGGATCATCACCAGTTTGACCGTAAAGGTCGCACGGGCAAAGAGGGCCAGCAGCGAGAAGTCAATCTCCTGCGCGGCTGTCGCGAGGGTGGTGGGGTCCATTGCGCCTGCTCGTTTAAGATCGCCGGTCAGTATTCGCCGGTCGTTAGACCTGATTCTAGCAGCGTTACAAGGGGAATGCCAACACATCTTAGCGAATGTGGCGTGAGCGGGGCGGCAGTTGCGGCTTTGCGGCGGCTCAGTGCAGCGAAGGGGCGAGCCGCGCGCGGATTTCTGCCGGGATGCGGCTGGCCTGGCCAGCGCCGGTCAGGCAGACCAGTGTGACAGTGGCGCGAAACAGCGTCTCGTCCTGGCGCCGGACCTCCTGGTCCAGCACGATGCGCGCACCGGTGACCGAGGTGAGTGTGGTGGTGACGGTCAGGGCGTCCTGGAATTTTGCGGGGCGCAGATAATCGGCCTCGACCCGGCGGACGGCGAAGACGATGTCCTGCTGGCTGTGCAAAGCGATCTGGTCGATGCCGCAGGCAGCGACCCAGTCACTGCGGCCGCGCTCGATGAATTTCAGGTAATTGGCGTAATAGACGATGCCGGCGAGGTCGGTGTCCTCATACCAGACGCGGAGGCTGAATTCATGCATCGGGGGCTGCGATCCTGTCAGGGGTGGGGAGCATGCGTGCCATCAGCCGCAGCGCATGGCCGGCATCCTGGGCCACCGCAGGCAGGATCGGATCATAGGCGGCGCGGATCAGGAGCGCGAGATCGGGATGCAGGATCACATTGCCTTCGCTGCGGGCCAGCGGCGAAATCTGGCTGAAGGCGCCATCTGCGAAGGAGAGCATCGCCTCTGCCCCCTGGGCCAGCGCGAGGTCCTGGGCGGGCATGTCCGAGAGGTGCTCATCCATCCGGAGGAACAGGAAGACTGCTTTGATCGCGCCGGTCTCGTCGAAACGGAAGGTGCGGTAGCGGTTGGCACCCTCGGCGCTGAGCCGCTCGCAAAGTGGCCCGAGGCCGGGGATCATATGGTCGAGCTTTGGCACCTGCGGCAGTTCCGCCCAGTCGCGGAAGAAGAAGACCATCAGATTGGCGCCGAGCTCGGGGTCGGTTTCCGCCATACGGTGGCCGGCAAGGGCGACGATCGCCTCGATGGCGCCCTTGACGGTCGCAAGCGTCGCATCATCGGTGCCGAAGATCACCGGCACGATGGGGCGACCCCAGCGGGCGCAGAGGAAGCTGCCATCGCGGCGGGTGAAGAGGGTCTGGATCTGATCTGGCGACATGGCCTTTGGTTAGCGGGTTCCGCCCGGGGGCTCAACAGGGCGCTGCTGGCTGGCCGGGGATGCCTCCGGCGGGAGTATTTAAGTCAAGAGGAATGGGGCTTGCAGGGAAGGGGGGGGAGGCATAAGCGGATTTCCCATGAAACTGCTTTTTCTTGGCGATGTGATGGGGCGCAGCGGGCGGACGGCAATTGCAGCCGGTCTGCCGAAGATGCGCGCGGATTGGGGTCTCGATTTCGTTGTGGTGAACGGCGAGAACGCGACCGGGGGCATGGGCCTTTCGGCTGAACATGCGAAGGGGATCCTGGCGGCGGGGGCCGATGTGGTCACGCTGGGGGATCACGCCTTTGACCAGAAGGATATGGCGCAATTTCTGGAAGCTGAGCCGCGGGTGATCCGGCCGCTGAACTATTCCAGGATCGCGCCGGGACGGGGCGCGCGGGTGTTTGATGCAGCCGGCGGACGCAAGGTGCTGGTGGCGCAGGTGCTGGGCCGCGTGTTCATGAAGCAACCCTTTGACGATCCGTTTTCCGCCGTGGATCCGGTGCTGAAAGCGCATCGCCTGGGCGTCAGCGTCCAGGCCGCGATCATCGATGTCCATGCCGAGGCGACATCCGAGAAGATGGGGCTCGGACATTGGTGTGATGGTCAGGCGAGCCTGGTGGTCGGCACCCATACCCATGTGCCCACCGGCGACGCGCAGATCCTGAAGGGCGGCACCGCCTATCTGTCCGATGCCGGCATGTGTGGCGATTACGATTCGGTGATCGGCATGGAAAAGCTGGAGCCAATGCGCCGTTTCGTCACCGGCATGTCGAAGACCCGCTTCGAGCCGGCTGCGGGTGAGGCGACGCTGTCGGGGGTCTATGTCGAGACCGATGACCGGACCGGTCTTGCCACCCGCGTGGTAATGGTCCGCCAGGGCGGCCGCCTGCAGCAATCCGGCCCCTGATCGAGCGCCCCTGGCCTTCTGCCGTCGCAGGCGGCACTTTCTTCGCTCAGAGCGTCTCGGGCCCTGTTCGGGCCGGGGCGACACCAGCTCAGACCCAAAGACGACCGGCTTTGTAGAATTTTCTTCCCCGATCAGGGGGGGCGTCCTATAAGGCCGTCAGTTCAGTTGAAGGTCATGATGCTCTGGTTTGAAATCTCCGCCGCCGCGCAGCCCTGGGTGGCGCTGACCGTCCTTGTCGTGATGTTCGGCCTCTTTGTCTCAGAGATCATCCCGGTCGAGGTCACCGCCATTGCGGCCGCAGCGATGATGATGGTGCTTGGCTTCCTGCCCTTGTCCGAGGCGCAATCGGTGCTGTCGAACCCGGCGCCCTGGACGATTGCGCTGATGTTTCTGGTGATGGGCGGGCTGGTGCGCACCGGTGCCATCGAGCAGGTGATCCATACCGCCGAGAAATCGGTCGAGGGGCGACCGCGCCTGACCATTGTCGCGCTCTTCAGCTTTATCGCGGTGGCTTCGGCCTTTATGAACAACACGCCTCTGGTGGCGGTGATGATCCCCGTGGTCATGCAACTGGCGCTGAAAATGGGCACGGCTCCGTCCAAGCTTCTGATCCCGCTGTCTTACATGACAGTGATGGCGGGGATGATGACGCTGATCGGCACCTCGACCAACCTGCTGGTGGACGGGGTCGCGGTGAAGGCGGGCATGTCGCATTTCACCCTGTTCGAGATCCTGCCGCTGGGGCTTGCGGTAACGGGTGTCGGCGCGGTCTTCCTCGGGCTTTTTGCCAATCGCCTGCTGCCGGTGCGCCAGTCGATGGGGATGCTGCTGACCGACCGGCGCAAGATGAAATATTTCACCGAAGTCGCGATCCCGGAAGACAGCCCGCTGGTGGGCCAGGCCCCGCTGGAGGTTGATCTGTTTCGCCGGAACGGCGTGCGGCTGATCGACGTTCTGCGCGGCGACGCCTCGCTCCGCCGTGACCTCGCGCCGGTCCGGCTCGAACCCGGCGACCGCGTGGTGCTGCGCGCCGAAATGGCCGATCTGATGGAGTTCGACCGCCGGCGCGAAGTGCATCTGGTCGACAAGCTCTCCTCGGTCAAAACCGAGACGGTCGAGGTGCTGATCGGCCCCGGCTGCCGGATGGAGGGCCAGCGCCTCGGCGACCTGCGCCTGCGCCGCCGCTACGGGGTCTATGTGCTGGCGGCGCATCGCCGCAACCAGAATATCGGGCGCCAGCTGGATGATCTGGTGGTGCGGGTCGGCGATACATTGCTGCTCGAAGGCGCCATCGAAGACATCCAGCGGCTTGCCGCCGATATGGACCTTGTCGACATCACCCGCCCGCGTGAAAAGCCCTATCGCCGCGCGAAAGCCCCCATCGCGGTAGGGGCACTGGCCTTCATCGTCATCCTCTCGGCCTTTGACGTGGCGCCGATCCAGCTGCTGGCCTTCCTCGCCGTGGCGGTGATCCTTGTCACGCGCTGCGTCGACAGTGATGAGGCTTTCAGCTTTGTCGACGGGCGGCTCCTTGCGATGATCTTCGCCATGCTGGCGGTGGGCGAGGGGCTCGACCGTTCCGGCGCGGTCGAGATGATCGTCAATGCTGCCGCGCCCTGGCTCCAGGGTCTCTCGCCCTTCTTCCTGATCCTTGCGGTCTATTTCCTCGGCCTGGTCCTGACCGAGTTCCTCTCGAACAACGCCGTCGCGGTGATCTACACCCCCGTCGCGATTGAGCTCGCCAACAATCTCGGCATCGACCCGCGCCCGCTGGTGGTCGCGGTGATGTTCTCGGCCACGCTCGCCTTCGCGACGCCCGTTGGCTACCAGACCAATATGATGGTCTACGGTCCCGGCGGCTACCGTTTCTCTGATTACATGCGGGTTGGTCTGCCGCTCAACATCATCCTGATGTTCCTCTGCGCGGCCCTGATCCCGGTCTTCTGGCCGCTCTGACCTTCCTCTTGACGAAAATACTCCAGGGGGCTCCGGGGGACTGGTCCCCCGGCCCTTGCCGCATCCCCCGGCGGCGGTGTAAGGAACCCCACCAGCGAAATCGAAGGAATGAGGCCCCTATGGCAGGCCATTCGAAATGGGCGAACATCCAGCACCGCAAGGGCAAGCAGGATGGCATCCGCTCGAAGATGTTCTCGAAGCTCTCGAAAGAGATCACCGTCGCCGCGAAAATGGGCGACCCGGATCCCGATAAGAACCCGCGTCTGCGTCTCGCGGTGAAAGCCGCCAAAGCGGTCTCGATGCCGAAAGACGTGATCGACCGCGCCATCAAGAAATCGCAGATGGGCGATGCGGCGGATTATTCCGAAATCCGCTATGAAGGCTACGGCGCGGGCGGTATCGCCATCATCGTCGAGGCGCTGACCGACAATCTCAACCGCACCGCCTCGAATGTGCGCAGCTATTTCACCAAAGCGGGCGGCAATATGGGCCAGACCGGTTCGGTGTCGCACAGCTTTGATCGTCTGGGCGAGATCTCTTACCCGCTTTCGGCCGGCGATGCCGATTCGGTGATGATGGCCGCAATCGAGGCCGGAGCCGAAGATGTCGAGACCGATGACGAGAGCCACTGGATCTATTGCAGGGTAGAAGACCTCTCCTCCGTCTCGGACGCGCTGGAGGCCACGCTTGGCGAATCGACCGAGGCCAAACTTGTCTGGCGCCCGCAATCGCGCACCGAGGTCGATCTCGACACCGCGCAAAAGCTGATGAAGCTGGTGGATCTCTTGGAAGAGGATGACGACGTCCAGACCGTCACCCATAATTTCGACGTGCCCGACGACGTCGCCGCACAGCTCTGAGATCCGTCTTTTCCGACGATCAGAACCCCGGCCATCGCGCCGGGGTTTTTTCTTGCCCGCGTTCCCAGGAACGCCACCGTCACCTCTGTGTCACCTCGCGGTTGTAATTTGCGGTGCCAGAAGGGCGCGCTTCCCGCGTCCGGTGCAGGACGGGACAGACGCATGGGGCAGATGGTGCATGGGGATGACAGCTTTGCGGCCTTGCCAATGCACCCATCTGGCAGGGCCTGTGATGATCTGCAAAACAGGCTTCCCGGCGCACTCCCTGCGGGCCCGGTCTTCACCTATTCGCATCCTGATCAAAGCCCGCTGCGCCGCCGGCTGATCCGCGCGGTGGAGCGCCTTTCGGGCCAGACCCGGATCGAGCGGCTCTATCGCGACTGGCGCAGCGATCCGGGCCGGGATGCGCAGGCGCCGGTTTTTGCCGAGGCGATGCGTGTCCTCGGTCTGCGCACCGAATATACCGCCGGGGATGAGGGGCTGATCCCGAAAACCGGCGGGCTTCTCGTGGTGGCGAACCACCCTTTCGGCATCGCGGACGGGCTGGCGATCGGCGATCTGATCACCCGGATCCGCCCCGATGTGAAGCTGATGGTTCACGCCGCACTGGCCCACGCGCCCGAAGCGAAGGACCTGGTGCTGCCTGTCGATTTCAGCCATGGCCCGGAGGCGCGGCGCAGCTCGGCCGAGACGCGGCGCGCGGCGAGCGACTGGCTCGAGGCGGGGCATGTGCTGGTAATCTTCCCGGCGGGCGGCGTCTCGACCGCGCCAAAGCCGCTCTCGCGCCGCGCGGCGGACCCGGCCTGGCATCCTTTCGTCTCGCGCCTTGCAACGCGGCCCGGGGTCCGGGTGCTGCCGGTCTGGTTCCATGGCCAGAATTCACGCCTCTTCCAGATCGCGAGCCATTATTCCTATCCGCTCCGCGTGGCGCTGATCTTCCGCGAGACCTTGAGGCGCGCGAAAAAGCCGTTGCGCATTGCCATTGGCGCGCCGGTCACACTGGATCCGGGGCTGAAATCTGCGGCCACCGGCGAGCTCAGGCGCCTCACCTTCGGCCTGGCGGGGGTGAAGGGGCCAAAGCCCGAGGAGGAATTCATCTTCCCGTCGCGGATCAGATGGTAAGGGGGCCTCAGGCGGCAGAGGGGGGCACGAGAATTTCGGCAGCCGCCTGTCGGATCGCGCGGGTCAGCGGCGCAAGGGCCGGGGCGACCAGACGTGGGAACTGCCAGTAAAGCGCCACGTCCAGCGCCGAATCCGCCACCACCTCCTGCAACCTGCCGGCGCTGATATGGGCGCGCGCGAGGGTTTCCGGGTTCATCGCCCAGCCCAGCCCCAGCAGCGCGGCATCAACAAAGGCCTGGCTCGCGCCGATCCGGTGGCAGGGCAGTGTCACCGGGCCGGCCATCCGCGCGGCCCAGGTCTGTTGCAGCCTGTCTTTTCCGGAATAGATCAGCGAGGGCGCGCGGGCGAGCGCCTCCGCCGTGACGCCGCCGGCAAACCAGCGCGCCATGAAGTCCGGGCTCGCGGTGGCCAGATAGCGCAGCGACCCGAGCGCCACTGTGTCACAGCCCTGCAAGGGGCCGGGATGGGATGTCACCGCCGCCATCACCTCGCCGCGTCTGAGCCAGTCCTGGCTGACATCCTGGTCGTCGATCACGAGATCAAAGAGAAAATCGCCCTCGCAGGCGCGCAGCGCCGGCAGCACCCAGGTCGCCAGGCTGTCGGCATTGACCGCGATCCTGAGCGGCGCCGGCCCGGCGGAAAGGGCCGGCAGATCCCTGGCCAATTGCCGTTCCAGCAGGCTGATCTCGTCGAAATGGCGGATCAGCCGCAGGCCTTCCGGCGTCGCCTCGCAGGGCTGGCCGCGCCGGATCAGCCGCATGCCGACCCGTTCTTCCAGCGCCCGGATACGTTGCGAGATCGCCGGGGGTGTCACGGAAAGCTCTGCCGCGGCGAGGTCAAAAGCGCCGCGCCGGTGAATGGCAGAGAGGGCGGCAAGCCAGCCGGGGTCGAGCATCGGGATAAGCCAAACTTAATCAGACAAAGAAACATTAACTGGATTTATGTCACCCGCAAGCGGTAGCGAGGCCTGGGTAACCCGGGAGGATGCAGATGTTCGAGGCGCTGTTGTCAGGCTATTTCACGGCGCTGAGCCTGATCCTCGCCATCGGGGCGCAGAATGCTTTCGTACTGCGCCAGGGGCTCCGGCGGGAATATGTCGGCCTGGTGGTGGCGATCTGTGCGATCTCGGATGCACTTCTGATCACGCTGGGCGTGGCCGGTTTCGGCGCCATGAGCCGCGCCGCGCCCTGGGCATTGCCGGTGATGAAATGGGGCGGCGTGGCCTTTCTGGTGGTTTACGGCGCACTGAGATTTCGCGCTGCGATGCAGGGCGGCGAAGCCCTGGTGCCCTCCGCGGCGGCAAAGGTCTCGCGCGGCAAGGTCGTGAGCACGGTCCTGTTGCTGACCTGGGCCAATCCGCATGTCTATCTTGATACGGTGGTGCTGCTCGGCTCGGTTTCGGCGCAGCATGACGGGCATCGCCTGGCCTTCGGGATCGCGGCGGCGGCGGGGTCTTTCAGCTTTTTCTCGGCGCTTGGCTTTGGCGCGCGCTTTCTTGCGCCGGTCTTCGCAAAGCCCCGCGCATGGGTCGTGCTGGAGATCAGCGTGGGCCTTGTGATGTGGGCCATCGCGCTCTCCCTTGCCTTTTCCTGAAAACCGGCGCAACCGGGATGGATGTGGAACAGGCAGGCCGACCGCCCGGTTGCGGGGATTATCTGGATGCTGGTTTCGGGCATTGCCATGGTTGGCGTGAACGGGGCAGTGAAATATGTCGGCACCTCGCTGCCGGCGACGCAATCGGCTTTTCTGCGCTTTGCTGTCGGGCTGGTGTTCTTCCTGCCGATGCTGTCCGCAATCCTGCGCGCGGGCTATCCGGCGCAGGTCTGGCAGCTCTTCGGGTATCGCGGGATCTTCCATGTCGGCGCGGTGATCCTGTGGTTCTATGCCATGGCGCGGATTCCTGTGGCCGAGGTTTCCGCCATCGGCTTTCTCAACCCGGTGATCGTGCTGATCGTGGGCGGGCTCTTGCTGGGCGAGGGGCTGAGCCTGCGGCGCATCCTCGTGGCGCTGGTCGCCTTTGCCGGGGCCCTGATCGTGCTGCGCCCCGGGTTGCGCGAGATTGCCCTCGGTCATTGGGCGCAGCTGGGGGCGGCGTTTCTGTTCGCGGGTGGTTATGTCATTGCGAAACGGCTGAGCGCGCTTGCCCCGGCGGGGGTCATTGTTGCGATGATGACCTATACGTCGGCGCTTGGCCTTTTGCCGCTGGCGCTGATCGACTGGCAGCCGGTGGCGCTGTGGCAGATCGCGGCGCTGGCGCTTGGGGCGGGGTTTGCGACGCTGGGGCATTATGCGATGACGCGGGCCTTTGCCGCGGCCCCGCTGGCGGTGACGCAGCCGGTCAGCTTCCTGCAGATCATCTGGGCGGCGCTGATGGGGGCGGTCTTCTTCCATGAGGGGATCGACCCGTTTGTGATCCTGGGCGGCGCGGTGATTATCGGGGCGATCAGCTTCAACATCCGCGCCGAAGCCAATGCGCGCCGGGTGATCCGGGCAGCAGATGGCGCCGGCACCAGCGGCCCCGCGACCTGAGCTGTTGCGCGCGGCGCGGATCCGGCGCGCGCCGGGCCAGGCCCTGTTAAACCCTGCCTTCATAGCCTCTGCCCCGCGGGTGCGCGACATGCCTCGCGGTTAACTGTGGCTCTGACCTCGCATGGAGGCAAATATGTCCGATACCACCGATATTCTTGGCCTGCCGCTGATCCTGCCTGCCCAGGCGCAGAAACATGTGACCCATAACGAGGCGCTGCTGGCGCTGGATGCCGTGGTGCAGCTTGCCGTGCTGGACCGCAACCGCACCACGCCTCCGGTGACGGCGACCCCTGGCGACCGGCATCTGGTGGCAGGCACTGCGACCGGGATCTGGGTCGGGCAGGAGGGGCGGATTGCGGTCCTGACCGGAACGGGCTGGCAGTTCCACGCGCCGCAGCCCGGATGGCGGGCCTGGGTGCTGGGCGAGGCGCGCGAGGCAGTTTATGACGGCCTCACCTGGAAGACCCCGAACGAGATCGAGGGTGGCTATGCCCGGCTGGGCGTCAGCACGACACCCGATGCGGTGAACCGGCTCGCGGTGGCCTCTGAGGCGGTGCTGATGACCCATCAGGGCGCGGGCGTGCAGCTCAA
The DNA here is from genome assembly GCF_016405985.1 of Paracoccus sp. IB05. GTDB lineage: Bacteria > Pseudomonadota > Alphaproteobacteria > Rhodobacterales > Rhodobacteraceae > Pseudogemmobacter. The sequence continues at coordinate 104,409 of NZ_JAEFCF010000010.1, read as the reverse complement.
GCTGAACAAGGCCGCAGCGGGAGATACCGCGAGTCTCCTGTTCCAGACCGCCTGGTCGGGGCGGGCCGAGATGGGAACGGCGGGCGGCAGCGATTTCTCGGTCAAGGTCAGCGCCAATGGCGCCACCTGGTTCACCGGGGTGCAGGTGGCGGCGGCAACCGGGGTCGCCGATTTCCCGCAGGATCTGACCCGCGCCGGCTCGCAGGTCTTTGCGCGCAACAATATCCTCGGCACGGTAAGCCAATCGGGCGGTGTGCCCGCCGGCGCGGTGATCGAGCGCGGTTCGAACGCGAATGGCGAATATATCCGCTATGCAGATGGCACCCAGATCTGCTGGCGCAACGGAATTTCGACCCCGAATGTCTCGACCGCACTCGGTTCGGGGTTCACCTCGGCGGCGGTGACCTGGACCTATCCGGCTGTTTTCGTAACGGGATCGACACCGGTGGTGTCGGGCATGGCGGATGCGGTCGACTGCTGGCTTTCCCATGCGACGCCGGTGGTGACTTCGGTGTCGCTCAGGGTGCTGGCGCTGGTCTCGAAGCCCGCGCCGGTCGGGCTCAGGGCCATGGCGATCGGTCGCTGGAGCTAGATCCGGCCGAAGGCGGCCGCCGCCGCAAGCGCCGCATCCCCGATGCGCGAGCTGCGGCGGATGCCGAGCCGGCGCAAAGCAAGGATCCGCGCCGGGCCAAATTCCGGCGCGTCCAGAAAGCCGTCCAGCGTCTTGCGCGCGTCACGGGTCAGCAGGGCCTCGCGCGCCTTCAGGGCCAGGGCGTGATCCTGCATCATGCGGCCCCATTCCCCGCTCAGGAGCATCGCAAGCCGGCGTTTCCCTGCCGCCGTGCCCCGCGCGCCGCCAAGCGCATTGCCACCATGCTGACGGTAGATCACCACCGGCGTCGGGTCGAGCGCCAGGGCGCCCCCGCAGCCGGCGATCAGCTGATACAGCCACCAGTCATGCCAGCTTACCCGTTCGGGCACGCCGCTGCGCCGGACGAGATCCAGCGCGGGCGCATTCAGCATGATCGAATGGCCGGCAAAGAGGTTCTGTGCCAGCGAGGGCGCGAATCCCGGCCTTGTGCGCCCGGATTTCGACTGGCTGAGCGTATTCAGCGCTCCGTCGGCCAGCATGCTTTCCCCGGCATAGATCACCGGCAGCGGCGCATGGGGCTGCGCGCCGCCCATTTTGCGCTCTGCCGCAGCCATGCGGCGCAGCCCGCGCGCAAGCTTGCCCTTCAGCCAGACATCATCCTGATCCGCGAGCGCCGTAATGCCGGGTGCCAGGTCGGGATGACACAGCGCTGAGAGGAAATTCGCCGCCGCACCGCGCCCTGGCCCCTCGACCAGGCTGACGGGATGTCTTTTGCCGAATGCGTCAAGGATCTCGCGGGTCCGGTCGGTCGATCCGTCATCCGAAACAAAGAGCGACCAGGACGGATGGCTCTGCGCGGCAATGCTGGCGAGCTGTTCGGGCAGATGGGCCTCCCCGTTACGGGTGGCCATCACGATTGTTACATGCTGGTCATTCTGACGCATTTTCACCCTGCCGGCCATGCACGCGCTTTCCTGGCTGGCGCAGCCCTTCACGTCCCGCCATCCTTTGCCGAAAGTGGCGCCACGCGCAATCACCGGCTGCGGGGCCGGGCGCGAAACCGGCCGCAGAGGGCCGGGCATATCCCGATCATTGCTTCAGGATTGCGTAAAACCGTTCGCGAATGCCGCGATCCTGCCCGATTGCGGCAAGAAGCCGGAAAGCCCGTTTGCCGCAGGATCTCACCAGGGGAATGACGGGTGTGGACCATGTTTCGGGTGGATGTTCTGGAAACCTTCACCGATGCGCCGCTGAATATGGTGTCGGGGATCGGGGATATGTTGCTGACCTCAATCGGGTCGCGGCTGATGTTATATACGACGACCCGGGCCGGAGGCGGGGTGCTCGGCTTCGAGATCGGCTCTGGCGGGATGCGTCTGGTAAGCCAGGGGCTGGTGGCCGCGCGCGGGCGCCTTTCGGCACCGCCGACGCTGGATCTTTACCAGTTGGGGACGAGCCAGCATCTGATCTTCTCGGGCGTCGAAGAGGGCACGCTGGTTTCGTTCCGGCTGAATGCGGATGGCACATTGCGCAATACCGCGCGCCCCGATGGCGGGCCGTCGGGGATCATTTCGGCCCAGGCGCTGATGGCCTTTGGCGGCCAGACCTGGCTTTATGCCGCAACGACCGACAGCGGTCTGGTCTCGGTCTATTCGGTGGCCACCACCAACGGGGTCATGAGCCTGACCGGCACGCTGCGGCTGGGGCCGGACCAGGCGGGGATCAATATCTCGGGGATGACCGGCTTTAACATCGGGGCTGCGCAATTTGTGGCGGTCAGCTCGCTCCAGGGCGACCGGATCGATATTTTACGGCTGACAACCGGCGGGCTGCCTTTCGTGGCCAGCAGCATCGGGGCATCAATGGGGCTGGGGATCAATGACCCCACGGCGCTCAGATATTTCGAAGCGCATGGCACCTCTTATCTGGCGGTCGCCTCGGGCAGCAGCTCTTCGATCACGCTTCTGGCGCTGTCAGCCAGCGGCGCAATGAGCGTGGCGGATCAGCTGATTGATACGCTGGACACGCGGTTTCGCGGCGTCACCACGCTGGAGGTGATCACAATCAATGGCCGTGGCTTTCTGGTCGCCGGTGGCAGCGACGGGGGTCTGCATGTCTTCGAGGTCCTGCCCGGCGGCCGCTTTGTCATCGCCGCGACCGTGTTGCAGGGGCCGGGACTGGCGCTGCACAATATCACTTCGCTGGCGGTCCAGCCCGGGACTGACGGGTTCTGGGTCTATGTCGCGGGCGAGGGCACCGGCATCACCCGGCTTTTCGTCGCGACAGGCGCATTGCCGGCCGCGATGACCGGCAGCGCAGGCGCAGATACAATGGCCGGAGGCGCAGGTCATGATCTGATCCAGGGCGGGGCCGGAAATGATATCCTTTATGGCGGAGCGGGCGATGATATCGTTATGGATGGCCCGGGCAGTGACCGGATGTATGGCGGCGCGGGGGCGGATCTTTTCGTGCTCTCGTCGGATGGGGTGGTGGATTACATCCATGACTTCCAGCCCGGCATTGACCGTCTCGACCTCAGCGCCTGGGGGCGATTCTATTCGCTCCGTGATCTGATCATCATTCCGACCGCGAATGGCGCGATCATCCGTTATGCGTCGGAAGAGCTGGTGATCTATTCCGCCAATGGCCTGCCTTTATCCGTGGCCGGTTTCGCGACCTCAGGGATATTTGATCTCTGGCATGCCGATTACAGCATCTCACGGCCGGGAAGCGCGATTGCGGGCACGCCGCGCTCCGATTATCTGATGGGCACGGCGGGCGATGACCTGTTCCTCGCCAGCGAAGGCATGGATACATTGCTCGGTGGCGACGGGTTCGACCGGGTGGATTTCTCGGCGCTGCTGGCGGCGGTCCGGGTTGACCTTCTGTTGCAGCGCGGCACCGGAGGGCCGGTGACCGGCCAGTTCTACGGCATGATAGAGGCGCTGACCGGCACGGCCTGGGGCGATCACCTGGCCGGCGCGAATGTCGGCAATATGCTCGAAGGGGGCGCCGGCAATGATACATTGCTGGGGCGTGGGGGCAATGACACGCTTTACGGCGGCGATGGGGATGATCTGCTCAGCGGCGGGGCGGGAGCGGATCATTTCTACGGCGGACCGGGGAATGACACGGTCTTTTACTGGGATCTGACAGGCGGGATCCGGGTGGATATGGCCAATCCGCTGAACGGCACCGGCGAGGCGCGGGGCGATACATTCGAAGAGATCGGGCATGTCGCCGGCACTTTGTTCAATGATTACCTGCTCGGCGACAGGGGCAATAATGCGCTGAGCGGCCTGGCCGGCAATGACACGCTGCAGGGGCGCGAGGGCGATGATACGCTGAATGGCGGCGATGGCGATGACCTGCTGAATGGCGGGCCGGGGGCGGATTATTTCATCGGCGGCAATGGCTATGATCTGGTCTATTACTGGGATTGCCCCATCGGCCTGCGCATCGACATGATCTACCCCCAGCTTGGCACCGGTGATGCCCTGGGCGACCGTTTCAACACGATCCAAAGCGTGGCGGGCACATTGTTCCATGATCACATCGCAGGCGATAATGCGAATAATTCGATCCTGGGCATGGCGGGGAATGACACGCTCTATGGGCGCGGCGGCAATGATACGCTGAGCGGCGGCGACGGCGATGACATGCTGAATGGCGGGCCGGGGGCGGATTCCTTTATCGGCGGCAATGGTTATGACCTGGTGTTCTACTGGGATTCGCCGGTGGGGCTTGCCATTGACATGGTGCTCTCGCATCTGAGCAGCGGCGACGCCTTTGGTGACACCTTTACCGGCATCGAAGCGGTGGCAGGCACGCTTTACGGCGACCGGATCACCGGCAATATGCAGCCAAACTGCCTCATGGGCATGGGCGGCAATGACACGCTGATCGGGCGCAGTGGCAATGACACGCTGAATGGCGGTGACGGCAATGATACGCTGAGCGGCGGGCTCGGGGCCGATCTGCTGATCGGGGGCGCGGGGATCGACCTTGCCGTCTACTGGAACGCACTGACGCCGGTGGTGGTCGATATGATGAACCCCGCTGCAGGCACCGGCGAGGCTGCGGGGGACAACTTCCGGGAGGTTGAGAACCTGGCGGGAAGCCAGTTCTCTGACCGGCTCTCTGGCGACAATCTTGCCAATAGCATTCTTGGCATGGCGGGGAATGACACGATCTATGGCCGCGGCGGTGATGACACGCTGATCGGCGGGGATGGCAATGATGTGCTTTCCGGTGGCGCGGGTAATGACGTGCTTTATGGCGGCGCGGGACGCGATACTTTCGTCTTCGAAGCCGGGCGCGATCTGGTCAGGGATTTCACCCATGGCGAGGACCGCCTCCAGATCCAGACGGTGATTGGCGGCGTCGCTCTGACCACCACTTCGCTGCGGGCTGCCATGGCCGGCGAGGCCAATGCGGTGCGGATCAGCTTTGCCGACGGCCATCAGCTGATTGTCTTCGGTATCACCGATCCTGATCTGCTGATGCAGTCGGTGCAGCTGATCTGAGGCCGCCGCAGGGGGCAGAGGAAGTGTCGCAGGCCGAGGGCTCAGGTGGTGCCCATATTCCGGTTATGGGCGGTAATCGCTTCTTCGATATCCTCGAAATAGCTCAGCACGCCATCTTCCAGCACGATCGCGGCATTGCAGAGCTGCCGGATCACCGCCACCGAATGGTTCACCACGATCGAGCCGGAATTGTGCATCCGTTCAAGGAAAAGATCGTTCGATTTCTTGCGGAACGAGACATCGCCGACCGCCGTGACCTCATCGACCAGATAGGTGTCGAACGAGATCCCCATCGAGACCCCGAAGGCCAGCCGCGACACCATCCCCGAGGAATAGGTGCGGATCGGCAGGTTGAAATGCTTGCCCAGCTCGGCGAAATCGGCGGTAAAGGCCACCAGCTCGTCGCTGTCGACACCGTAAAGCCGCGCCACATAGCGGGTGTTCTGCGCGCCCGAGAGGTCGGGGTGAAAGCTGCCGGCAAAGCCCACCGGCCAGGACACCGATCCGGTGATGCGGATTTCGCCCGAGCTGGGCGACTGCGTGCCCGCGATCATCTTCAGCAGCGTCGATTTTCCGGCGCCGTTCCTGCCCAGCAGCGCGACCGAAGTGCGTGAGGGAATCGTCAGGCTGACATTGTTCGCGACCGTCTTGCTCACCCCTTCCAGGGTGAATGTCTTGGTCAGGTTGATGAACTGGATCATTGCGCCTGCAGCCCTTCTCTGCCCATCGCGTCGTTTCAGCGCCGGTCGCGCAGCGAATAGAACACCAGCACCAGCACCCCCCAGAGCATGATCAGGAAGACTGCTACAGTCGCGAGCTTCTTTTCACGTTCGGGAAAGCGTGAGGTCTCGGCCCGGGTCGGCAGCACATGCGCCGCCAGATAGCGGGACTGGCGCGTTGCCTGGACGCGGGCGGCCTCATAGGCGGCGCGGGCGGCGGTATGGCTTGCCTCGGCGAATTCGCGGTCGACGGTCAGCCGTTCATATTCCGCCACGACATCGGCCATGCTTTCGCCGTTCTCGCCGCCGATAGCGCCGATTTTGGAACGCTCGGCCGCGATGCGGTCACGGATCACCGTGATGCGGCGATCAAGCACTTTCACCCTGGGATCGCTTTCCGGGGTCGTGCCGGAAAGCAGGTCGTAATCGATCAGCGACTGGGCCAGTTCCTGTTCCAGCGCGTTGAGGATGGTGGACTGGCTTTGCAGATCCAGCGTCGGATCCACGATCTGATACTTGTTGCGAAAGGCGGTCATCTCCTGCCGCGCGACCACCAGCTTTTCGCGGGTTTCCTCCATCTCCTTGCGCGAATAGGCGACGGCATCTTCATTGGCGATCTCGTTCAGCCGGTTGATCATCACCCCGGATTTTTCATAGATCGCCTGGGCGATATGCTGCGCATCATCGGGGTCGAAGGCCAGAACCCTGATTTCCATCAGCCGGGTCGAGCTGTCGTAATAGACGCTGACCATCCGCTTCCAGTAGTCGAGAAGGTCCTCGATACTGCCGCTCGGGTCATAGGTATACCAGGGGTCGCCCGAGGGTTTCGACCAGATCCCGACCAGGTTGATCTCGTTCTGGATTTCGGCCACCACCTGCTGGCTGAAGATGTAATTATAGATGATATCGGTGTCGGGGGTCGATCCGGTGCTGGTAAAGCTTGAGATTCCGGCAAGAAGACCGAGCGTCGAGCCTCCATCTTCGCGATGCACGGAAAACCCCAGCATCGAGGAATACTGGTCGGCGGCGCGGGCCCAGAGATACCAGGCGGCGACCAGAACCGGCAGCAGCACCAGCAGGACGAAAGAGCCCATCAGCGCGATATGGCGCCGGCGCAACCGGCTGCGCGATGCGGTCGGAAGCGCATTGAATACCGGGCCGCTGGGGCGGATCGGCTGGGCCGGAGCAACCGCCGGCATGCGCGGCGGCAGGACGGCCGGGGCGGGGGGGATGCGGGCGGGCACCACGACATTGGCCGCAGCGGCCGGTGCCGGCGCCGGCGCCGTTGGCTGGGGCCGGACCACGGCCAGCTGAGGCTGAGCTGCGGCAGGGGCCGCTCCTGGAGCGACAGCCGCTGCGGCGGGTGATGCTCCTGCGGCAGGTCGCGCCGCTGACGGCGTCGCGGCAGGCTGAGCTTGCGGCGCTGTGGGCGCGGGCTGCGCGGCAGCGGGAGGCACGGCAACAGGAGGCACGGCAACGGGGCGGGGCGCCGCGTTGGCTTGCCCGGCAACACCTGCGGCAGGCGTTGCGGCCTGAGCAGGTGGCGCCACTGCCGGCCGGGCCTGTCCCGGTGCGGCAGGTGCGGCTGCGGCAGGTGCTGGTGCTGGTGCGGCAGGTGCGGGTTGAGGCGCAGGCGCCACTGGTGCTGCGGCCTGTGGCGCTGGGGGCCGTGGCGCAGGGGAAGTTGGGGCAACCGCAGCTGCGGCGGCGGGAGGGACTGCGGCGACAGGTGCTGCAGGGGCGGGCGGTATCACCGGACTGGCCACCGGCCGTACAGCCGGGGCGGGCACTGGTGTCGCCTGGGGCGCGCGCACGGGGGGGGCGGCTCCTGGAGGTACAGCCACCGAAGGGGCGGCGACCGGCGGAGAAGGCCTGCGCGCGGCGGGGCCCGGCGGGGGTGGCACAGGGGGCCGCTCCTGGTTCAACGGCGCCTGAAGCGGCGGCGCGGCCGGGAACTGGCCGTGCACAGGGGCATTAGCGGCAGTTGTGGCGGAAGGATTCGGGCTGGCCGCCGCGCCGGGTGCGGGAGCGGCCGGAGCCGGTCTGTCGGATGGTGTCAATTGATCCTGACCTGCGCCTGAGTTTGCGGTAGCCTGTCGCCGGACTATAGGCCTATCGCAGATGGATTACCAGAATATGTGCCCTGGCGCTGCCGCGAATGCGCTTGCCGCCGCCGGTTGCCCGGTGTTATTTTCAAAAGACAGGCCGCGCTGTGGGTGGGGCTTCGGGGCAGCGCCCTGGTTTTTCGCCCTGGCCAGCGCCGCCGGCCCTGCCAGAGGGGTCCGGTCATACGGATCCTGACCGCTCCGGAAAACGGGGGCATGCGGCCCGCCATCCTGTCAGATGCGAGATCAATCCGAATGACGGCGCGTTTTTCCCAGCCTCAGAAACCTGCTCCCTCCAGCACGAAGACGCGCAGCTTTGCGAGTTTCCGCGCCATAGCGGCACTGATGCTGCGCGAGATGTCGACCACCTATGGCCGCACGCCCGGCGGCTATATCTGGGCCATTCTCGAACCGGTGGCCGGGATCGCGATCCTGACCTTCACCTTCTCGTTCCTGTTCCACAGCCCCGCCATCGGCACCAGTTTTGAATTGTTCTACGCCACGGGCCTGCTGCCTTTCCTGATGGCGACCACGCTGACCAACAAGATCGGCAATTCGCTTTTGTTCTCGAAACCCTTGCTGGCCTATCCGGCGGTGACGTTCGTGGATGCGATCGTGGCGCGGTTTCTCGTGAATTTCTCGGTCGAAATTCTGGTCTTCTACATCGTTATGGCAACGATCATCACATTCTATGACACGCGCGCCGTGGTCGACATTGCCCAAATCGCCGAAGCCATAGCGCTGGCGGCGCTGTTCGGCCTGTCGCTTGGCACGCTGAACGCCTTTCTGTTCATGCGGTTCCACCTCTGGCATGTGATCTGGGCGCTGATTTCGCGGCCTTTGTTCATGATCTCGGGCGTCTTCTTCATCTTCAATTCGCTGCCACTGGCCTTGCGCGAATATCTCTGGTTCAACCCCTATGTGCATATCGTTGGCATCATGCGGTCGGGCTTTTACCCGACCTATGACGCGAGCTATGCCTCGCCGCTTTATGTCGTGCTGGTGTCACTGGCGCTGGGGGTCACCGGGCTTTTGCTGTTGCGCAAGGATGTGAAGCGGCTTTTGTACGAACGCTGATCCCGCCTGAGCCGGGGCCGGGGCCAGCGGAGGCCCCGGCGGCAATCGTTCAGCCCAAAACCGCCAGGGTCAGGCCCGGGAAGCCGGTAAGGCTCGCATCGGCCTGCCAGCGCGGTCGCAACCCGAGGCTCTCCATAAGCGCCGCATGACGGATATGGGCGGGCGCACGGGCGCCTGCATCGGCGACCGCCAGGCCCGAGAGGCTGTCATGCAGCGTCCAGACCCCATTGCGGATGGCGAGGACCGGCGGCAGGAAGCAGATCACGGTGCCATTTTCCAGCGCGCCCTGGGCTTTTGCCTGGCGCAGGGCCTCGGCGGTGTTCTGGTCGTTAAAGGCGTCCAGAACCAGGCAGGCCACCCCCGAGAAGAGCTTCGGCGCCTGGCCCTCATGCTGGCCAAGCTGGATCATGCGCGGCGCGGGCCCGGGTGCTGCGCTCAGGCTGGTGCCATGCGGCAGCCACAGAAGGCAGTCGCTGACCTTGCCCTGGGCGCCGCTGGCCTTCAGCGCCGCGCGGGCCAGTTCAGCCGGGTTGCGCAGCGCGGCGGGCGTGCCCGCCGGCATGTGATGCGCCGGAACGTCGCCGTCATCACTGACGCCTGCCGGCAAGAGCGGCAGCTGCGCCATGCCGGCGGCGTCGAGGATCTCGGCCACGATACGGTAGCCGGCCTCGCGCGAGGTGGTTTTCGCCACAAAACGCAGCCCGTTCAGCGCCAGCCGCTGCCAGAGCGCGGCATCGGAGTAAAGCCGCTGCACGGCCGCCGCCATGTCCTCGGGACTGTCGGCGATCAGCACATTCTCGCCATCGGTCAGGGCCATGCCTTCGGCGCCGACCGAGGTGGTCACCACCGGCAGACCATGTGCCATCGCGGTCACGATCTTGCCCTTGAGCCCCGCGCCGTAGCGCAGCGGCACCAGCATGACCCGCGCCGATCCGAGCACCGGGTCAAGGTCTTCGACAAAGCCCTCGATCCGCAGATGGTCCGAGGCCAGCGCCTTCATCTCTTCGGTCGGGTGCGAGCCGATGGCGCGGAACTTCACCCCCGCCATCTTCGCCCCCATCAGGGGCGCCACATCCTTCGCGTAATGCAGCACGGCATCGACATTGGGGTAATGGCGATATCCACCAAGGAAGACGATATCCTGACGCTTCGCAAAGGCTTTACCGGCGCCCCGCGGCTCATAGACCCAGGGGAAGACCACGACCTTTGCCGCGGGCAGCAGGTCAGCCAGCAGCTCTTTTTCGTAATGCGAGTGGACGATATTCACATCCGCCGCCTCGATGATCGATAGCTCGACGCGTTTGGTGGTCTCGGACGAGATCCGGCCCTCGGCGATATTGGGATTGTCGACCTGTTTCGCCCGTTCCTCGCGCAGGAAATGCAGGTCGGAATTGTGGAAGATCACCTTCGCCGACGGGGCGAGGCGCTGCACCGTCTCCAGATGATCGCTGGCGGTATTGACGCGGAACAGCACCACCGCGTCATAGCTGTCGCCGGTCTGGGTCAGGTGATCCTCGACCGAGCGCGCAAAGGGATAAAGCACCGATTCAATGCCATGCGCGCCGAGAAGTTCGGAATAATCCGGGATGAAGGTAAAGTTCGAACAGGGGATGAAGCTGATCTTATAGCCCAGATCGCGCAATCCCAGCATCAGTTCGAGCGCGGTGATGGAACCCGCATCCTTATCGGTTTCCGGGGTGATCTGGTCGATCACCAGCACGCGGCCAATGCGGCCCCGATCCGCCGCACGGTCCGGGTCGACACCATTCTCGCCCTGATGTGGCAGCACATGTGACCAGCGGTGTTTCAGCTTTTCGGCATTGATGACCTGGTAGGCCTTGACGCCTTTGGTCGTGTCGGTGCCCGAGGTCACGCCCTCGTAATGCACCACGCGCGACAGCGGCTGATACATCACGCTCAGTCCCATCGCCCGCAGGCGGAAGGCCATATCGCTGTCTTCGCCATAAGCCGGGGTGAATTCCGGATCAAAGCCACCGATCGCATCTGCCAAAGCGCGGGGCAGCAGGATCGCGGCGCCCGAACAGTAATCCGCCTGGCGGGCATATTGGTATTTCGGCGCCTCGGGGTCTTGCAGCCGCCCCCAATTCCAGCCCGAAAAGTCATCCCAGATGAGGCCGCCGGCCTCCTGCAGCCGCCCGTCCGGATAGATCAGCTGCGCGCCCGCCATGCCGGTGCCGGGATGCATTTCGAAGGTGTCGACCAGCGCCGAAAGCCAGCGCGGCGTCACTTCGGTATCGTTGTTCAGATAGCAGACATAGGTCCTGGTGGCCTTTGCCAGGCCGGCATTGCACGACCCGATAAAGCCACGGTTTTCCGGGTTGCGCAGATAGGTGATGTCGTCGCGCGCCGAGAGCATGATCTCGGTCATGTCCGACGAACAGTCATCGACCACGATCACCTCATAGTCGATGTCCTGGGTGTTCAGGCGGATCGAATCGAGGCAGCGCAGCGTATATTCGATCTGGTTATAGACCGGGATGATCACCGAGACCGAGCGATTCGGCAGATCCACCGGTGCGCCGGTAGAGGCGCGGGCGAGCGCGAGGGTGCGCGGCGAGACCTGGCGCAGCAGCAGCTGGGTCTGCGTCGTCAGGGCCGGTGATTTCGGCGGCACCAGCTGCAATTGCTGGCCATAGCGGTTGATGATCGCCAGCCGGAGCCGGTTCTTCGTCTTTCGCGGGATGGGCAATGCCCGGAACAGCGGGAAGGCCAGGCGTTTGAACCGCCGCACCAGGCGGCTTTTCAGCCGCGCATTGTGCAGTGCGCCCTGGTAATCACGATGCAGCCCGGCGATCTCGCGGTTCAGCCGGTCGATCTCTGCACCACCTGCGGCGCGGTCTTCGTGGATCAGCTGATTGAGCCGCGCCTCCTCGGCGGAAAACGCCTCGCGGTCGAGGCGGCGCGCGGTTTCCGCTTCGTCGAGAAAGGCGTTGCGTTCGGCCAGCGCCGCCCGTGCGGCGGTGAATGCCGCGTTCTCTGCTTGCAGCTTCGCAAGCGCTGCGGCTTCATCCTCGGCCTGAGCGCGCAGCTGGGCGATCTGGCTGTCGCGGGCGGCAAGCTGATCGTCAACCTCCTGACGGACCCTTGCGCTTTCGTCACGGGCCAGTGCCTGTTCTTCGGCCACGCGCCGGTCGCCATCTTCCGCAAGTCGGGTGAACTCGGCCTGTGCGCGGAGGCGTTCCTCGGCGACAAGGGTCTCCAGGCGGGCGATTTCTCCCGCAGAGCGGGTCAGGGCGGCTGCCTCGCGCTGCGTGGCCTCCTGCTCCAGCCGGCGGAATTCCAGGGTCGCGCGCTCTCGCTCGGAACTGATCAGCTGTTCCAGCCGCGCCTGTTCCGATCCGGCGATGCGACGTTCATCTTCCAGCCGGTTTTGCAGATTGGCGACCACAAGACGCGAGGCCTCGCGCGCCGATGTCTCGCGGGTTTCGGCCTCGGCGCGCAGACGGGTGAATTCGGCGCCTGCCTGCGCGCGTTCCGCGTTGATCAGCTGGTTCAGCCGGTCGATCTCGGTTCCGGCGCGGCTGCGCTCCTCCACGAGCCTCGCCTCCTGCGTGCTGGCCTGATCTTGCAGGGCCTGCCGCAGCGAGCCTGCCTCATGCGCAAGGCCAATCGCTTCGAAGAGGCGGGCGATATTGCGCCCGGCCCGGTCCTCGCCGCGGTCGATGCTTTCCAGCAGCTGGGCCACTTCCGGCGCGACGGCCTTGCCGGGCGCCAGCACGCCAAGGCCGTTGCCGAAGGGGAAATTGCACGAGGGGCCGAGGGTGCGGATCTCTTCCCAAAGCTGCCAGACCCCGAAATCATCGCTGGTGACGGCGGTGTCATGGAACATCACCACCCCGCCCGGCGCCAGTTTCGGCAGCCAGGAGGTGAAATCCTCGCGCACGGCCTCATAAGTATGCAGCCCGTCGATATGCAGAAGGTCGATGCTGCCATCGGCAAAGCCCGGCAGCGCCTCGGCGAAGGTCGAGCGCAAGAGCGTCAGCGAGGGGCCAAAGCCCGCCGCGCGCCGCATCAGATCGGGCAGGATCGCATCGCCGTCATAATGGCCGGCATGGTCGTCGCCGCCCCAGGTGTCGATGCCGATCAGCCGCCCGGATTGCCCCAGATCGCGCATCGAGCCCGCCATCGACAACAGCGAATCCCCCTTATGGACCCCAAGTTCCACCACGAGGCGCGGCTCCAGCAGCGAGATCAGCGCGCGGGCAAAGGGGAAATGCGCGTGCCAGCTCATCACTTCGGTCGCGTGATCGCGCCCCGCCTTCAGCGCCTCGGTCAGCAGGTGATCGACCAGGCCTGCGGCGATGGGCGCAGAAAATGTCTGGCGGGGCGCCGGACCCGCCAGCTTGCTCCGCCGCGCGGCAGGCAGGCGCGGCGCTTTCGCCGGGGCGGCTGGTTTCGCCTGGGCCGCTGTGGCAGGTGACGCGCCTTCGGGTGACGCGACTGCGCCAGAGGCTGCAACCACATCCTGCTGCGCCGTGTCAGACCGCAATTTCTTTGCCGCCTTGCGGTCGGATTTCTTCCTCGTCTCGGCGGGTTTCGTCATCTGGGTATCGCTTCTGCTGTTCGCATCGGGTGTTCGCATCGGGGCGAGCCCTCACGGGCGGGCGGCGTTCAAAATGTCTTGTAGCAGATCCACAAGCCGCCCCCCGTTATAGAGGCCGGAGCGGATGCCGGCAGCCTGCGCCGCCTGGAGATCGCTTTGCCGGTCTCCTATCAGGAGAGAGCGGCTCAGGTCGATATCCATGTCCCTTGCGGCGCGCAGGATCATGCCTGGATTGGGCTTGCGGTCAGGGTGATCGGCGTGGCGCAGCGCGTCGATCTGCGCCTCGGGGTGAAAGGGGCAGTGGTAGAAAGCGTCGATCCAGCCGCCCTCGCGGCGCAATGCGGCATTCAGGGCCGCGTGGAAAGCATTCATATCGGCTTCGGTATAAAGCCCCCGCCCGATCCCGGCCTGGTTGGTGACGACCACGGTCTGAAAGCCGTTGGCGCGGGCGAGTGCCACGGCCGCGGCGGCGCCTTCGGTCAGGGTGAGGTCTTCGATGCGGTGGGTATAGCCGGAATCGCGGTTCAGAACCCCGTCGCGGTCAAAGAACACCGCCGGACGGCGGGTTGCGGCCGGAAGGGCAATCTGCGCCTCGGCATAGGTTTCGGGCAGGCCGATATCGATGAAGAACCCGTCTTGCGGCACGGCATGCAGCAGACCCTCAGCGGCCAGCGCCGGGTAGATTTCCTGCTCGATGGAACAGGGCAGCGCAGTGATACGATCAAGCACCGCAGCCGGCAGCACGGTCAGGCCGGCATTGATCTGGCCAGGCCCCGTGACACCCTTTTCGCGAAAGCCGGTGACACGCCCGGTTGCATCGGCCTCGACCCGCCCGAAGCGGGCGGTGTCGGGCACCGCGCGGGTGGTCATCACGGCATGACCGGCGGGCAGAGCTTCGGCGCGGGCGGCAACCCGGATCGGATCGCAGCCGAAGAAACTGTCGCCATTCACCAGGAAAAACCGCGGGTCCAGCTGGCCTCTGAGCAGCGTCAGCGCGCCGCCGGTGCCAAGCGGTTCGGCCTCGCGGCTTTCGCGCAAGGTGACGGGGCGGCCGGTCGGGCCATGCCAGCGGCCCGAGGCCTCGCCCTCGCGGATGAATCCCTCGAAACTGCCGGCGAGATAGCCGGTTGAGAGGATGATCTCTTCGACGCCTGCGCGGGCGAGCCAAGTCACCAGCGTGTCGAGAAAGGGCCGGCCCGCGACCGGCAACAGCGGCTTTGGCGTGCATTTCGTCAGCGCGCCCAGCCTGGTGCCAAGGCCGCCGACCAGCAGAACCGCCTGCCTGACGGCCGGGCTTGCTGTCATGCCAGCTTGCCGAACATCCGCGCCTCAACCAGGGCACATAGCAGGTGATAGGTCACCAGATGGCATTCCTGGATGCGCGGCGTCACCGGCGAGGGCGCGACGAGGAGATGATCGCAAAGCCCCGCCATCTTGCCGCCGGTGCCGCCGGTCATGCCGACCACCGTGATGCCGCGTTCCTTCGCGGCCTCGATGGCCTTGAGGATGTTCGGGGAATTGCCGGAGGTCGAGAGTACGGTCAGCACATCGCCTGTCTGGCCAAGCGCCTCGATCTGGCGGGAAAACACCCGCTCATAGCCGTAATCATTGCCGATCGCAGTCATGATCGAGGTATCGGTCGACAGCGCGATCGCCGCGAGGCCGGGCCGGTCGAAATGGAACCGCGAGACGAATTCCCCCGCGATATGCTGCGCATCCCCGGCAGAGCCGCCATTCCCCGCGAATAAGAGCTTGCTGCCCGCCCTGAGCCGTCCGGTGTAGAGATCGGCCACCGCCGCCGCCGCTTCGCGGTAAGCGCGGTCGTCATACAGGGCGGCAATGGTCTGACGCGAAGCGTTGAACTCGGCCTCGATGAAATCCTCTATCGCACGGTCCATGCCTGTGCCCCTTCACTGGTAAATGTGCAATTGAACACCGTGCCGTCATGGCTTTTCAGCGCGCGCAATACGGTGGGTTTGCGCTCGGGCGGGACCGAGATCATGATGAACCCGCCGCCGCCTGCGCCTGAAATCTTGCCGCCATGCGCGCCGGCCGCCATCGCGGCATCAAGCACCGCTTCGATCCCCTCGTTGGAGATCGTGGAGGCCATGTCACGCTTCGCGCTCCAGCCCTGGCGCATTACCTCGCCAAAAGCGGGGAAATCGCCAAGCAGCAGCGCCTCTTTCATCTGGCGTGCCTGGTCTTTCAGCCGGTGCATCGCGTCGATGGATTTGGTGGCGCCGGATTTCACATTGCGGACCTGTTCATCGATGATCTGCGCCGATGCGCGCGAGCGGCCCGAGAAATAAAGGATCAGCCCCGCCTCGAGTTCAGACACAATCGAGCGGCGCAGGCGCAGCGGGTTGATGATCACCCGGTCATCGGCGTAAAATTCCATCAGGTTGAAGCCGCCAAAAGTGGCCGCATACTGATCCTGTTTGCCGCCGGCGAGGCCGAGATCCTGGCGCTCGATCACGAAGGCCAGATGCGCGATTTCATATTCGCCCAAAGGCAGCCGCAGGAATTCAGCCAGCGCCGTGATCACCGCGACAACCATGGTGGACGAAGACCCGAGGCCAGAGCCCGGCGGTACATCGGCATGGGTCTGGATGGTGCAGGCAAAGGGCTGGCCCTTGCAGTAATCCGCCACGATGCGGTTATAGCATTGCGCGATCAGCGCGAGCTCGTGATCGACCGGCAGGACGGGGGTCGCGGCATGGGTAAACACCGCCTCGATATCCAGCGCCTCGAACGAGACCTGTCCGTCATCGCGGCTTGCCACAGTGCAATAGGCATGCAGCGAAACAGTGGCATTCAGCACCATGCCGCCGAAATCATCGGAATAGGGGGCAACATCGGTGCCCCCACCCGCCAGACCCAGCCGCAGCGGCGCCTTCGCGCGGACCTTGATCATCTGCCCCTCCCTCGTGATCAGACAGCGAAAGGCGCGGCCGGTCACCCGGGACTGGCCGCGCAGGCCATATTTCAGATTTCGCTGTCGTTCAGGAAGGGCGGATTCGCCGGATTGGCGGCCCTGAGCGTCTTCTGGTCGTCGCGATACTGGTTCAGATGCAGCCGGACCTCGGGCGAGGGCTGGGCGGCCTCGCGGACCCGTGCCGCTGCCTCCAGCTCGGCGGACGAGCGTTTGCGGATCACCACCTCGATGCCGCTTTCACCAACCGGGGTCATCGTCTGGTCATAGCGCGGCAAAGCGTAGCGATAGGTCTCGTCGAGCAGTTCGACTTTTTCGACTGCCGCATCAGGCCCCAGCTTGCACAGCATCTCGAGCATGTTGATCGACCGCGGCGACCAGGAACGCTCCTTCTTCATGGTGAAGGTGTTCTTGTGGTCGCGGTTGAAGGACGAGGGGAATATGCCCTGTTCGTACAGGTCCTCCTCGGGCAAGGCGAAGATCACATAGCCACCTGGTTTGGTGACACGGACCCAGTTCTGCAGACCTTCCAGCGGGTCGTTCAGATGTTCGAGGCAATGGCTCGAGAACACAAAGTCGAAACTGTCATCGGCCACCCCGGCCATGAATTGCGCGTCGCCGTCATTGAGATCCCAGGTCCGGACCGAGGTCATCAGCGGAAAGAATTCGGTATAAAGCGCCAGCGGATCGGGGGCGCCCCCGATATCGACACCGTTGCCCCTGAAATACTTGCGGACAAACCTCGAATCCGAGAGCCTGCGGGCCACCGACTTGCTGCATTCTTTCATGTTCAACCTGGCGCTTGGGACATTAACCCCCGATCCTAACGACGGATCAGGGCAGGTTGACACTAGCGCAGGCGAATCGCGATCTGCAAGGCAGGTGGTGGCCGTGCGGAGCGATCCAGACCTGTTTTATAGCATCTGAGGCGGAGATCTGCCGGCGGGAACACATCTGGTTCCGGAGTTATGCGCAGCAGTTGCGTGAAGAAGCCCTTTCCATTAACCGAAGGGGCACTGGTATATCCTGCGTTTATGAAAGGTGTGGCGAGATGATCAAACTCCCTGAACTGACCCAGGCTCCAAGGCGTCACAAGGGCCGCGATGTCCGCGCCGCCTATCAGCGGGGCTGGGGGTTGCAGTTCAGCGATCTGGCCGACCAGGTGCGCAAGGATCCGCTCTACCGTGCCGCCATCGCCTCCGGCGGGGACCGTTCGGTGGTGTCCGAACATAACCGGATGAATATCTTCCTGCTGTTGCGGTTTTTCCTGCCGGAGCTGGCGCCGGGCCATATCGTCGAATTCGGTGCCTATCGCGGCGGATCATCCCTGTTCATGGCGAAGGTCTGCAAGGAAATCATGCCGGAAACAAAGGTCTTTGCCTTTGACACTTTTGAAGGCATGCCGGAAACCGACGCCAATCGCGATGCGCATCGCAAGGGCGATTTCGCTGATACGAATTATGACGAGATCCTGCGGCTGCGCGACAAATACGGTCTGCAGGACAATCTGGAGCTGGTGAAGGGTCTCTTTGACGAGACCACGCCTGCGAAAATGCCGGAAATCGGGGCGGTCCGGCTGAACCATATCGACTGCGACATCTATACCGCAGTGAAAACCAGCTATACCTGCTCGATCCCGCATATGGTCGAGGGCGGCTACTGGGTTTATGACGATGCGCTTTATTCCAGCTGCATCGGTGCGATGGAAGCCGTCGAGGAACAGCAGATCCAGGAGGCGGGTCGCTTCGCCGAACAGGTCTACCCGCATCTGGTCTATCGCAACTGGGATCCGAAAATCTGATATTTTTCGGCTGATACAGGCTATGCTGCCGCCGGGGTTTGCGCCCCGGCGGCAGTCTGATTCCGGGGAAAGGAAAAGCCAGGTGGAAAACGCGGCGGAAAACACGCAGGCCGAGCACCAGCGACGCATCGGGGAACAGATCGCCCAATATGCCACAACCGAGAATATGCATGCGCAGCTGCCCGATATGTTCAGCTACTGGCAGACGAAGTATTTCGCGCCGCGCTATCAGGCCCTGACCGGAACGAAGAATTTCCTTGAGCTTTACGTCTCGGTCTTTACCGACCGCATCCGCCGCACCGGCAATAAGCGGGTGGCGAGCCTCGGTTCGGGTGACGGCGCGATCGAGGTGCAGATCGCGGCCCGGATGCGCGCGGAAGGGGTGGAGGATTTCGAATTCCACCTGATCGAGCTGTCACCGGTCCAGAATGAGCGCGCAAAGGCCAAAGCGGCGGAACAGGGGCTTGAGGCGCATTTCATCCCGGTCGAATGCGATTTCAACACCTGGCGGGCGGATCAGCCCTATGCCGCCGTGATGGCGCATCACGCCTTGCATCATGTGGTTGATCTGGAACATCTTTTCCAGGCGATCCATGACGGGCTGGAGGATAAGGGCGCCTTTGTCACCTTTGATGTGATCGGCCGCAACGGCCATATGCGCTGGCCCGAAGCCTATAAGCTGATCAATCTCATGTGGCATTTTCTGCCGCCCGAGAAACGCAAACACCATCTGCTGAACCGGCTGGATGATGATTTCTTCAATCATGACTGCTCGACGCAGGGCTTCGAGGGGATCCGGTCGCAGGACATCCTGCCCTTGCTGGTGAAGACCTTTCATTTCGAGGTGTTTTACGCCTTTGGCAATCTGATCGACGTCTTCACCAGCCGCGGCTATGGGCAGAATTTCAGCACGAAGGACCCGCTCGACCTCGCCTTCATCGACTTTGTCGAAGAGCTCAACGAGCTCCTGCTGGAGCAGGGCTATCTGAAGCCGACCCGGCTTTGCGCGGTGATGGGCAAACATGCGGTGGCACAGCCGCGCCTCTACCGGGGCTGGACGCCGGAGCAGATGCTGCGCCAGCCCGACTGATGCGGGCCCGACGATCCATGGCCGGCTGAACCGGGCTCAGGCCGGCGGCGGGCAGGTCTTGCGCCACCAGACGCCGGTCCAGTCGACCTGGCTCATCGGGTCGGTGATGCCACGGTCGCGGCGGAAATCCAGCACCGCCTCGCGGCAGGCGGGGATCGCGCCGAAATCGTCGATGATGCAGAACCCGCCCGGGCTGAGGCTGTCGTAAAGATTGACCAGCCCGTCCATGGTCGATTCGTACATATCGCCATCCAGCCGCATCAATGCCAGCCTGCGGCCTTTCAGCGGTGGCAGCGTGTCGCGGAACCAGCCCTTGTGAAACTCCACCTGGTCGTCAAGCAGATCATAGGCGCGGAAATTGGCCTGGACCTGCTCCAGCGGGATCGCGAGCTGGTCATAGGTGTAATGCGTATCACCGGCATCGGCGGGGTAATCGCCCTCATTGGGGGGCGGCAGACCTTCGAAACTGTCGCAGACGATCACCTTGCGACCAGTCTCGCCATGCGCTTTCAGGATGCCGCGCATCAGGATACAGGCGCCGCCGCGCCAGACGCCGGTCTCGATGAAATCGCCGGGCACATGTTCGGTCAGCGCGCGTTCGGTCAGGCTGCGCAAATTGTTCAGCCGCGCCATGCCGATCATGCTATGGGCCACCGAGGGCCAGTCCTGCCCCTTTTCGCGCAAACCCGCCTGATAGGCGCCGCCTGACCAGGGGTCCTGAGGCATGTCGCCATAGATCGTATTCGCGATCGCCCGGGTCAACAGATCGGCATAAAGCTTTGCCGCATCGGCACTGGCCATGAATTCCCCGTCTCTGTCTGCACCCGGATGGCGCGAGCCTAGCAGCGTCCCGGGTGCGAGACAACGCGCATCGCCCTGCTCTCCCCATCGGCGCGCTTGCCCGGGGGGGCGCAGTCTGTTAGCCGGAATCTCAGCCGCCCTGGGGCGGAATTCTGGATTGCGGGACATATGCAGGGTCTGGACTATATTATTGGCGGCATGCCGCGCGGCGGTACCACGGCGGTCGGTAATATCTTCAACGCCCCCCGGAACAGTTACTGCTACGCGGCCGAAAGCCACTGGCTGCCTTTGATGGGCGAGTTCGCCGGTCGCGCGGCGATGCCTGCCTTTTCCGCCCCGGTCGTTCGCCGCATCCTGGAGGAGCAGAACCGGAGCGTGCTTTACGAGATGCCGCGTTTTTCGGTTACACGCGGTGCACATCCCAGGGCGCTGATTTTTGAGGAGACGGATCTCGGGCCGCTGGCAGATGCATTGATGGAGGCCCTGCAGCAGGGCCAGTCCGGAGAAGAGTTGCACCTGACTGCGCTGGCGATCCTGCGCGCGCATATTTTTCGCAAAACCGGACGGCGCTATTTGGGCGAAAAGACCCCCAGCAATATCTTTACCTTCCGTGATCTCGGTACACTTGGCGCGAAGGCGGCGATCTCGGTCACGCGCGAGCCCTTTGCGGTGCTGCGCTCGATGCGCAAAAGGGCGGCGGATGAGGCCGATGCCAATAACGGCCCGTTCCGCTGGGATTTCTACCGCCTGCTGGGGATATGGCGGGAATATGCCGGTTGTATGCAGGCATTGAAGGGACGCCCGGGCCAGATTCTGTTGCGCTATGAGGATATTTTGCAAGCGCCCGGCCGGGTGACGGCGGATCTGTTCCGCGCCACCGGCGTCCCTTCGGGCTGGCTGGAGCGGCGGCGCGCGCGGATCCGGCTGATTGAACGGTCGCCCCGCCAGGCCTGGAGCGGGTTTTCCGACCATGAACGCGCGCTTTTGCTGGCGCTGACCCGTGATTTGCGGCTGGCCCAGGGATATGGCGATGACTTCTATGAGGCGGACGGGCTGCCCCCGGCCAAAGCGGCCCCGCAAATCCCATCCGAAGGTGTCTTTCCGGTCTGGGGTGTCAATCCGCGTGCCGAGAGCGAGCCGGTCTGGTGGTTGACGCGCGAAGGCTGTCTCGCGCTGCATTCCACCCCCGACGCCATCGAAGTCGCGCTGCATTTCTGGTGCAATTTCCCGCGCTCTGCTCTGGCCCCGGGCGAGACCGCCACACTGGTTCTGAGCGATCCGGTCACCGGCGCCGAGATTGCCCGCGCCGGGGTTGAGGGGGGCTTTGCCGGATCGGTGCCGATGGTGGTCGATCTGACCCGGATGGCGCCGGTGCTGGAAGGCGGCGGCGGTGCGGTACGGCTGGTCAATTTCCGGGCGAGCCACAGTTTCCGCGGCTATCTGTCCGAGGCGCAGGACCGGCCCGGTGAAGTGCTGAGCCATGACCGGCGTGAGATGTCTTTCGCGCTGGTGCCGTAAAACGGCGGGCGCGCTGATGCCGTAAAACGGCGGGCGCGCTGGTGCCGAAAGGGGCAGGCTCAGATCCGGCCAAGTGCCACCAGCAGCCGGAACGCCGCCTGCGCGCCGCGTGACTGGTAATACACGCCCGAGCGCCGCATCAGTGCGATCTTTTGTGGCCAGGGGGCGTCGAGAGCCCCGGCAAAAAGATCCAGAACGGCGCGGTTCGACGGCGTCAGCAGGTCGCGCGCCGCAGTCAGGGCCGCGAGGTTTTGCCGCGCAAGATCGGTATAGCCCGGGCCAAGATAGCGCCTGAGCCGCGCGAGGATCGAGCGGGGGCCGCGATTGGACCCCACCAGATTGCTGCCATGCTGACGATAAAGCAGGTTCGGCTCCGGGTCGAACAGCGTGCAGCCGCCGGCGCCTGTCACCACCTGACAGGCCCACCAGTCATGCAACGGGAAGGCCGGGGCGCCGGCCTCGGCGCGGTGCAAAAGCCGCGCCGCTTCGGGGTTGATCAGCATTGTATTGCCGCTGAGAACATTCTGAACCAGGGCATTGCGGAAAGACAGCGGCCGGCGCGGCAGCGGCGAAAGGCCCCGCAACCCAAGTCCCGCATCCACATAGCGCAGGCGATTGCCGCAGATCGCGGGCTGACCGGCAGCGGCACGGCGCAGCACAGCCAGGCCGCGCTCCAGCCGGTCGGGCAGCCAGACATCGTCCTGATCGGCAAAGGCAAGGAAACAGCCCTTGTCACCGGCCCCGCGCAGCAGGAACCGGAAATTGGCACAGGCGCCGCGCCCCGGGCCACCGATCAGAGAGACCTGTCCCTCGGGGCGAGAGGCGGCAAAGCTGCGGATGATCGCGGTTGTGGCATCTCTGGAGCCGTCATCCGATATGACCAGCCGCCAGCCCTGATGGCTTTGCGCCGCGATACTGTCCAGCTGCGCGGGCAGCCAGGTGGCGCCGTTATAGCTGGCGAGCAGGATGCAGATCTCGCGCAATACAGACTTCTTCCGCAGGCAACAGGAGCCGGAACGGAGGCCAGCGCGGCCCCCGTTCCGGTCAATGGGGTCAGATCACGACGAAATCGGCTGCAGTCAGTGACGGGTTGCCGTTCAGGGTGGCGAAATGCATCGCCGCCAGGCCGCCGAGCCCATCGGCATCATAGAAGAGCCGGCCCGTCGTGTTGTCATAGATGATGCGTTGCGCCGCCGTGGCCGCCGCAGTGCCGCCGATCCGCAACGCGGCATCCGCCAGCGTGCCGGTGGTCAGGCCGGTAAAGACCGCCCGAGCCAGCTGGATCGTGTCATCAAGCGCCACGAAATCCATGATCGTGTCGACATTCGCGGCGCCCGGGACCGTGTTGAACACAAAGACATCCGCGCCCGCGCCGCCATAAAGCGTGTCATTGCCAGGACCGCCATGGAGCGTGTCATTGCCGGCGCCGCCATAGAGGATGTCATTACCGCCGCGCCCGTTCAGCAGGTCATTGCCGTTCAGACCTTCCAGCGTATTGGCCAGCTCATTGCCGCCCAGAACATCATGCCCGTTGGACCCGATCAGGTTTTCGATGCTGCTATAGCTATCCCCCGCCGCGATGCCGGTATTGGTCGTGGGCTGGCCAAGGTCGGCCCGGACGCCCAGGATCGTATCCACACTGTAAGACGCTGTATCGATCCCTTCGCCGCCGAACAGGGCATCCGCACCGGCGCCGCCATAAAGCGTGTCATTGCCGTCGCCACCGTAAAGCGTATCATTCCCGGCGCGGCCATTCAGCAGGTCATTGCCGTTAAGACCGGTCAGCACATTGGCCAGAGCATCACCCCCAAGCACATCATGCCCGTTGGAGCCCATGAGGTTCTCGATACTGCTATAGGTATCGCCTGCGGCAATGCCGGTATTTGCCGAAGGCGCGGCCAGATCCGCGCGGACGCCCAGAACCGTATCGACATAATAACCCACAGTATCAATGCCATTGCCGCCAAACAGCGCATCCGCTCCGGCGCCGCCCAGCAGCGTGTCATTGCCGTCTCCGCCATAAAGCGAGTCATTGCCGCCCCGCGCGTTCAGCAGATCGTCGCCGGCGAGGCCCAAAAGCATATTATTGCCGGCGTCGCCGCCAATCACATCGGCAAAGGCGGTGCCCTCGAGCCCTTCGATGCTGATGAGGGTGTCGCCTGCCGCATGGCCGGTATTGCCGGCCGGCGCCATCAGATCTACCCGCACGCCCGTCGTGGCGTCGCGCGCATAGCTGGCAATATCGAAGCCGGCACCGCCATTGAGCAGATCCGCCCCCAGCCCGCCGGTCAGAGTGTCATTGCCATTGCCGCCATAGAGCGAGTCATTGCCGGCATTGCCGATCAGGCGGTTGGCGGCACCATTGCCGTGGATCGTATCGGTGCCATTGCCGCCGATGGCGTTCTCGATAACAGTGCCGCGGGCGATGCCCAGATTATGGCGCCCGCCCAGAACAGACGACAGCGATTCCGACAGCAGCGAAATGATCTGACTCTGGCTGGTCTGCGACAGGTCCAGAGTGTCAATGCCGCCATTGTCGTAAATGGTCATCGCCATCAGCGCGCCGGCATTGACGGCATTGTCGATGACCGCATTGCCGGTATTCGATCCGAACCCCCAGGTCGTGTCGCCGGTAAAGGCGCCGTTATAGGTGCCATAAAGCAGCTGAATCGCGATGATATCGGCAATCAGCGGCGTGTAGATATAGCGCGACGAGCCATCGACATAGGTGTTCCAGTCGGTGGCGCTGCCACCATCGAATTCATCATTCTGGTTCTGCATATAGGACATGATCGACCAGGCGAGCGAGTCGTTCAGGTAGAAATTGTCCGTCCCATAGTTGGCGCTGCCATTGTAGTTTCCGCCATGTGCCAGGCCAAGCGCATGCCCGATCTCATGGATATAGGTCTCGAAAGAATAAGAGGTGAGCGAGGTGCCAAAGCTGGCCAGCCAGTCGAGGCCGATATTGATGGTCGAAGAGGTGATATTGGTCCCGTTCGAGACAGGCGAGGCGAAAGCACCTGACTGATAGTCATCAAAGGTCAATTCTGCAGTGCCGGAGGTCTCGATAAAGATGATGCCGGTCACGGCGCTCCAGGCCGCAAGGGCATGGCGGGCAAGGAACTGACCGTCGGCCGTCAGGGCGGTCAGGTTGACCGTCAGATCGCGCCCTGCTCCGAGATTGAAGCCCACGGCCTCGGTGCTGCCGAAAAAGGCGTTGCCATTATTGAGCAGCTGCCAGGCAATCTCGTCATTGGTGAACACAAACCCATTCGTATCATGGTTTTGCGCGGTCAGAAGGTAGCCGCCGGTTTCCGTGCTATAGGCATCCGCCTCAAGATAGAAGGTGCCGGTCGTGGTGGCGGTAAAGGTGATGACCGAATCCCGGGAATGGCTGCCATATCCAAAACCGTTGCCAGACGGGAAGCCGTCATCATTCGAAGCGATAACAGCGCCCGACGCATCCCGCAGGCGCAAAAACGGATCGGTAAGGAAGCCGGCGCCCTGTCCAAACAGCCGGAAGGAATAGGTTTGGCCCGCGATCAGATTGACCGAAATCCAGTCCTCGTCCGAGGCGTTGGAAATCGTGCCATAGAACGACTGGCCGATATCAATCGAGTAGCTTGTCGCAGTGCTTTCAGGGGCGTCGGTCGACTCTGCGCCGGGGCCGATGCCGACCCAGAACCGGTCACCGAAGGCGGCGGGGGGAGTGGCCCCGGCTTCCTGGTGCTGTTCGTAGGGC
The DNA here is from genome assembly GCF_016405985.1 of Paracoccus sp. IB05. GTDB lineage: Bacteria > Pseudomonadota > Alphaproteobacteria > Rhodobacterales > Rhodobacteraceae > Pseudogemmobacter. The sequence continues at coordinate 78,942 of NZ_JAEFCF010000010.1, read as the reverse complement.
GCAAGCGGATCATTCGGGCGGATAGCAGAGCAGATGAAACACATAGGGTAACCTCTTTGAATCCGGTACCGGATCAGAATGGAAGGGGGTTCTGCCTTAAAAAGGCGGTGTAAAAGGTGCGGCGCAAGATTTTGTCTGAGCTGCGGTCAAAAAATGCGGTTTTCAGCGGCAATCCAGCGCTTTTCTGGCCATTGGCCGCGATCCAGATAATATCAAGCCCAAGTCCCCGCTCGGTCGCGTGGGTGACCAGAAGCTCGATTCCCGGGGCGGCTGGATCGCCCGGGCGGAAGGCCAGGTCAGGACGGGTTTCGCGCAGGTAGGAGATGAATTCGTCGCAAATGGTCTGCGCCATTTCGTCACCCGGGCGACAGGAGACCGAGATTTCCTGTGACACTCTGTCTCTCCCGGCTGCGCAATCCCCGAAAACGCCGGCAGACAGCGCAGTCACCATGGCTAAGGCGACAGGGCGCGCTCGCCTCAGGCGGATACGGCCGATCAGGATAGTGAGGGCCGGTTTTCTGAACATGTTGCTGACTGCAAAACTGATTCTGCGTGCAGAATGCTAAGCGATCCGACTGTTCACGACAACGGGAGCTTTTCGTGATCTGCCCGTCAATGGTGTGTCAGATGCGATCCTTCTGCCTTGCTCCAGAATCCAGCAACGTCGCCGCGGAGCGGGGCCGGTCAGAGTTCGGTTTCGCCATTCGGTCCGGGCTGCGGTGGCCAGGGGCGCGGCATCGGAGGCGTATGCGGGACGGCAGGGTCACGCAGCTCCGGGTCTGTTCCGGGTGGCAGCGGGTCCTTGCGCCGGATCAGGATATCGCCGTTGTCGAGCATCACCGGCATCTCGTAATTCGTGACGTCCTTCATCAGCCGCGCCAGCTCGCGCAGCTGCGGGCCGAGCGCACCGATCTGCGCCTCGAGCTCGGGCATGATCTCGCGGACAGCGCCTTCAAGCTCGGTGACGGAGGGCTCCATCTCGCTCATCAGCCCGCGCAAAAGGAGCTTCGCCCCCTCTTCGATCAGCGAAAAGCCCTTTTCGGTTTCCGCCTCGCGCGGGCCGGCCCCGGTCTCTGCCTCGGCATGTGCCGGGTGCAGATGCGGCAAGGGCAGTGGCGCCACGGCCAGCAGGAAAAGCGCGAGACCGATGTTGCGCAGCCCGACGGCTCTCAGCCCGATACGGCCCGCCCCGTGACGGACGAAGATGCGCCTGAAAATACTGGCCATTTGGGGTCCTTTCCTGAGAGGCGCGAACAGGGACAGGAGGAGTATCGCGCGCAGCTTGCCGGTCGTGCAATTCACAACTCGCTGCGGCGGCGGGCTGTCGCCTGCTCAGAATGCCAGATCAACAGTGACAGGAAAATGATCCGAGGCCTGAAGCAGCGCCTCGCGCAGCTCCGGCAGGGCGATGATGCGGGGGTCCTGGAACGGGTGCCAGATCCGCCATTCCGGCTCCGGCGCCATCAGGCCGGGCGAGACCATGATGAAATCCAGCAGCGCCTCGAACCAGCGCTTTTGCGGCGCGAGGTAAAACCGCGCCGTGGTCGGACAAAAGCCAAAGCGCGAACACAGCGCCATATCGGCATTGGGGTCAAAGAGCCGCTGCGCCGGATCGCGGTCCTGGCCCAGCACGATCTCGACCCCGCTGCGGCCAAAGAGCTTTTCGAATTCATCAAGCCCCGGGCCATCGTTGAAATCGCCCAGGACGATGAGATCCTCGCCACGCGTCAGATGTTCGGTGACGCGTTCGCGGATCCAGATACACTGCGCCAGCTGCTTGCGGCGGTTTTCGATCGAGATGCGGAGGCGCGAGGCCTCATTCGTCGCACCATGCGGGTTTTTCGATTTCGCATGGACGCCGATCAGCCGCAGTGTGCGTCCGGTGGGCAGGGTCAGCACCAGCTCCAAAGGCGGTTTGGCAAAGCGGATGGTGTCGGGCGTATGATCGGTGTCGAGATCATAGCGGAAGGTGCCGTCAAAGCGCGGCGCTTCCGTGGTCTCGCCCATGGGCCCACGTTTGCCGGTCGGCTCGCCGATCGGGTCATGATGGGCCTTTATGCGGTCGGGGTCATAGAGAAAGGCGATTTCCTGTTCGGTTTCCGATGAAAACCCATGTACCACGCGGCGCGCCCGGAGCCCGTATTTCTGCGCGAACCATTCCAGCGCGCGCAGGGTCGACCGTTTCGACGTGGTGTCCGGCCCCTCGATGATCATGATCCCGTCGGCATCCAGCGCGGTGAACACGACCCCAAGCGCGCCCAGCTGCGCGCCGCGGCTGATGCCGTAACGGGCCGAGGGCTGATGATCCTCATAGCCGCGCCCGGAATCGTCAAAGAGCCGGTCGAACCATTCGACATTCCAGGTGGCGATGCGCAGTCCCGGACGCCTGGCAGGAAGGGGGGCAGCGGCTGGCATCGCTCAGGCCGCTTCGCGCCCGGAAAGTTCCTCCCAGGCGGCATTGATGGCGATAAGCCGGCGTTCGGCCAGATGCACCGCTTCGGGCGGCACGCCGCGCGCGGTCATCACATCGGGATGGGTGTCGCGGACCAGCCGTTTCCAGGCGGTGCGGGCCATGTCGATACTGGCGCCATGCGGGATCCCCAGCACATCATGCGGATCGCGCGGCGCGCCTTCGACCAGACGCGCGCGGACCGCGTTGAAACAGCCGTCATCCAGCCCGAAAATGCCCGCGACATGGCGCAGGAAATCATCTTCGCCCGGATGGTAATTGCCATCGGCCAGCGCGATCTGGAACAGCGCTTCAAGCACATCAAGCAGCACATGGTGGTCATCGGCGCAAAGCCTGCGCGCTTCGGGGTTGAAGAGGCGCGCGATTTTGCGGGCGTAAGCGTCAAAGCCCGCGATATCCTCACGCGCGAGGTTGAAGACGCGGGCGGCATGGGCCTCTTCCCCATCGGGAACCGTGAAGATGCGGCGGAACGCAGTGACCTCTTCGCGTGAGACCTCGCCATCCGCCTTGGCCATTTTGGCACCAAGCGCGATCACCGCGATGGTGAAGCCGATGGATTTCTCGGGGCTGGTTTCGCCGCGCAACCGTTCAAAGACCACGGAAAGTGGCTCGCCCCGGACAAGGGCGGCAAGGGCTTCGGCAATGCGGGTCCAGATTGACATGCAATCACGATATCGCGGGGAAAAGAGAATGTCCGGTCAGAATAATGCGCCATCACGACATTCTCATATCGTGGACCGACAAAGCTTATGGACCAGAGGTTTACAATTCCTTTGCCAGCAGAATCAGGTCGAGATAGCGGCCGAATTTGAACCCCGCGCCGGGGATGGTGCCGCAATGGCGGTAGCCAAGCGCCTCGTGGAATAGCCGCGCTGAAGGGTTCTCGCCCGAGACGGCCGCGACCATCAGATGCGCGCCACGCTGTTTCGCATGGGCTTCCACCGCCGCCATCAGGGCGCGGCCCGCCCCGCGCCCGCGGGCTTCGGGGGCGAGGATCACCGTGTGTTCCATGCTGCGGGCATAGCCGGCCCCGGTGCGAAACTGGCTGTAGCTTGCAAAGCCAATGAGATCGCCACCGCTGTCACGGGCGACAAAAAAACCGTATCCGGCGGCGCTGCGCTCGCGGATCAGGGCCGCGATCTCGGGGGCGCTGCGCGGGGTGGAGGCGAAGGTGATCGCGGTATCGCGGATCCAGGGCGCCCAGAGCGCGGCGATACCGGCGCTGTCGGCAGGCGCGGCCTCCAGGATGCGCAGATCTGCGGGCGGCGCGTCTGGCGCGGTTTCTGGCATCGCTCAGTCCCTGACGGCCGGGGTGACCTTTGATTTTGCCTTCAGCGCCGTGGCCAGCGAGGCAAACCGCGCCTGGGCGACTTCGCCAAAGAGATCCACGCCGTCCGGGGTCAGGTCCAGCCCGAGAAGCCGCTTTTTCGGCGACCAGGTCAGGCGCCCGGCCTGGGCCGGATCATCCGCCGCAAACATCGCCCCAAAGCGCAACGCCTTGCCCAGCACCTCGGCAAGGCGCAGTTCCTCGTCATTCAGAAGCCGGAACAACGCCTCCATCCGGTTGCCGGCGCGGCTGTTTTTATAGCGATGCAAAAGTGCGAGCCCGAGGAAGACGCGGCCCGGATGGTCGAGGCCGCCCAGATTGGCGCGGGTCGCATTGTCGAAACAGGCCTCGGCGCGATAATCGGGATGCGCGCGCCAGGTGGTGTCATGCAAGAGGCAAGCGGCCTTGATCAGCCGCATCCGCTCGGCGCTTTCGCTTTTGAACAGCGGCAGCAGGAATTCGTAGAGCTTCTTGCCCAGACCCGGAATGCGGGCCTGGTTGCGTTCGGTCAGCCGCGCCGCCTCGATCAGCGGATCCCGTTCGCGCAGGCGTTCGGGCATCTGCTCATACAAAAGCCCCTCGCGGATGCCATAGGCGGAAATGTCGATCTCGCGCGGTTTCAGCACCTTGATCAGCTCGCGCAGCACCTCGCAGGCGATCGGCACCAGCTCCATCCGTTCGACCGAGGTGCCGGTGCGGGCGCGCAACACCGCCAGATCCGAGGCCGCGATCCAGTCCAGCGTGTCCAGCAGGCTTTCCGGCGTCATGCGGTATTCATGCAGCACAAGCAGCGGGTAGTTCCGCCGCTCCATATCGAGGCGCGCGATCACCCGCCAGGAACCGCCGACCAAGTAGATCCGCTCGCCTTCGGATTTCAGCTGCGCCTGCACGTCTTTCAGCACGCGGTCGATATGGGCCTCGCGCTTTTTCGCCGCCCCTTCCACCTGCAAAAGCCGGAACGGGCCAAGCTGGGTAGAGACGCGCCTGCCGACCTTGCCGTCGCCGATCCGCGCCAGTTCCATCGAGTTGCCGCCGATATCGCAGACAAGCCCCTTGGCATCGGGCCAGCCCAAAAGCACGCCCTGGGCCGAAAGCCGCGCCTCTTCGGGGCCATCGACCACATGCAGCTTCAGCCCGGTTTCGCGCAGCACATCGGCCTGGAATTCGGGCCCGTCTTTCGCCTCGCGGGTGGCGGCGGTGGCGACCACGGTCAGGGGGCCGATCTCCATCCCCCTGGCCAGAAGCGCAAAGCGTTTGAGCGCCTTTACTGCCCGGACCCGGCCCTCGGGGTTCAGATAGCCGGTCTGCACCAGGCCTTTGCCAAGCCCGCACATGATTTTTTCATTGTAGAAATAGGCCGGGCTGCGGGCGGCGCCATCGAAGACCACCATCCGGACCGAGTTCGACCCCACATCCACCACGCCGACCCTGGACAGCGCCCGCGCGCCATCGTCCAGGAAGAGCGGGCGGCCAAAGGGGGCCCATTCTTCCTCATGCTGTGCGGCGGCGGGGCGGGGCAGGGTGTCAGGGCTCATCGCATCTCACGGATCATCAGGTCTTCTGTTTTGCGCCTCAGCGGGGCCAGGTCAACCGTCAGTCTGCCGCAGCCCCCGGATCAGGCCTCAGCCGGCACCGGTTTTCGCGGCGGAACCTGTGTCTTCGTCGCGCGCGCACAGGATGCGCGGCGCGTCCTTGGCCCCCGCGGTGCCCCGGCCCGAAAGCGACGGGTTCTCCATGAAAAAGCGGTGGCAGTTGAAGAGGGATCCATCTGCCGCCCCCAGATCGCGGCGGTAGCGGCCATCGGCGGAGAGCACCCAGCTTTGCGCCTCATCCGCAAGGTTTGCCGCCATGATCTGCGACAGGATCTGGCTTTTGACCGTCGGGTTGATCGCCTCGACCAGGGTTTCGACGCGGCGGGTCAGGTTGCGGCCCATCCAGTCGGCGGAAGAGAAGAAGACCCGCGCCTTTTGCGACGGCAGGCCAGAACCATTGCCGAAACAGACGATGCGCGAATGTTCAAGGAAACGCCCGACGATGGATTTCACCCGGATGTTTTCCGACAGGCCCTTGACGCCCGGCCTGAGCCCGCAGATGCCGCGGATCACAAGGCTGATCTTCACGCCGGCCTGGGAGGCGGCATAAAGCGCGTCGATCACATCGGCATCGATCACCGAATTCATCTTGGCCCAGATCCCGGCGGGGCGGCCCGCGCGGGCATGGTCGGCCTCGGCGGCGATCAGCTCGATCAAACGGGGTTTCAGCGAGATCGGCGAGATTGAGAGGTTTTCCAGCCCCTGGGGCTGCACATAGCCCGAGAGGTAATTGAACACTTTGGTCGCATCGCGCCCAAGTGCCGCATCACAGGTGAAAAGCGAAAGGTCGGTATAGATCTTGGCGGTGATCGGGTGGTAATTGCCGGTGCCGTAATGGGTATAGGTGACCAGGCTGTCGCCCTCGCGCCGCACCACGGTCGAGATTTTTGCGTGGGTTTTCAGGTTCATGAACCCGTAAACCACATGGGCGCCCGACCGTTCCAGCCGGCGCGACTGCCGGATATTCGCGGCCTCGTCAAAGCGTGCTTTCAGCTCGACGAGGGCCGTCACCGACTTGCCGGCCTCGGCCGCCTCACACAGAGCCGAGACGATGGGGCTGTCCCAGGAAGTGCGATACAGCGTCTGTTTGATCGCCACCACATTGGGGTCGCGCGCCGCCTGTTCCAGAAAGCGGATCACGGTGTCGAAGGTTTCGTAAGGATGATGCAGCAGCATATCCTTTTGCTTGATCGCGGCGAAAATATTGCCCTCATGGTCGCGCACCCGTTCCGGCACGCGCGGGCTGAAGGGCGGCCACAAAAGTTCAGGGCGCGAATTCAGCACCAGCGCTTTCAGATCGGCGACACCGATCATGCCGCGCACTTCGATCACCTCATCCTCGTCGGCGTCGATCTCCTGCATGATCAGCTGTCGCAGTTCGGGCGGCGCGCCCGCCGACATTTTCAGCCGGATCACCTCGCCGCGGCGGCGGCGTTTCAGCGCGGTCTCGAATTCGCGGACAAGGTCTTCGGCCTCTTCCTCGACCTCAAGATCACTGTCTCTGAGCACGCGGAAGGTGCAATGCCCGCGATCCGAGAAGCCGGGGAACAGCATATCGAGATGCAAAAGCAGCAGCTCTTCCAGCGGCAGGAACCGGTCCTGGCCGGGATTTCCCGGCAGCTGGACAAAGCGCGAGACCTGTTGCGGGATCGGCAGCAAAGCATTCAGCCGGCGCCGGTCCGAGGTCCGTTCCAGCTCCAGCGCCAGCGAAAAGCCGGTATTGGGGATGAAGGGGAAAGGGTGCGCCGGGTCGATGGCCAGGGGCGACAGCACCGGGAAAACATTCGAGAGGAAATATTCCTCAAGGAATTTCAGATCGCGCACATTCAGCTTGGAGCGGGTCAGGAGGATAATCCCGACCTCTTCCATCTCGGCGCGCAGTTTCTTGAAGGTGGTCTGTTGCACCTGCATCAGGCGCCGCGCATCGGCGCTGATCAGCTCCAGCTGTTCGGCGGGGGTGCGGCCATCCTCGGACGAGACATTGTTGCCGGCACGTTTCAGCGCACGCAGCCCCGCCACGCGCACGGTGTAGAATTCATCAAGATTGGTCGCAGAGATCGACAGAAACCGCAGCCGCTCCAGCAGCGGCACGGCAGGGTTCGCCGCCTCTTCCAGCACGCGCCAGTTGAACGCGAGCCAGCTGAGCTCGCGGTTGAAAAAGCGCTTCGGACCCTGGATCTCGTCATCCGGGAGGGTGACAATCGCGGGGGCGGTTGTTTTGAGAAAATCTGCCTGTGTCATTTCGCGGCTTATATGTCGGCGCTTCCGGGAAGGGTTGTGAAGTTTATGCAACTTATATGTAACCGAATAATGTCATCCGGATACGGGCAGGGGATTATTCCGGCAGCGTTTCGCCCAGGATCTCGGCCGCAAGCCGCAGGCCCGGGGCGCAGCCCCGCTCCAGCGCCAGCTCGTCCATCCGGCTGACCAATACCCGCGCTGCCCGGATCGAGCGCGGCATTCGCGCGATGGCCCAGGGGATCAGGTTCGCCGGCGGCTGCAACTGCCGGTCGGCAAAGAGCTTCACGAGCACCCCGTTCAGCAGCGCATCATCAGGTGCCTCAATCCGCGTCACCGCCGCGGCCTGAAGGCGTGAGAGCAGATCCGGCAATGTCAGGCCCCAGTCGCGCGGCGGGGTCTTGCCGGTCACCAGCAGCCTTCCTTCCGGCAAAAGCAGGTTGTGCAGATGGAACAGCGCCGTCTCGGCCGCGCGGTCGCCGGCGATCTGATCCGCGTCCTCGATCGCGACCGCGCCACCGGCGGCGAGTTCGGGCAGATCCTGATCGGATTGCAGCCGCGCCAGATCCCGCGCGGCCATGCGCGGCGCACCGGTCGATCCGGCCCAGATCGCGGCGAGATGCGACTTCCCCGAACCCTCAGGCCCGATCAGCAGCATCTTGCCGCCGGGCCAGTCGCGCCAGCGGTCAATCGCGCAAAGCGCCAATGCGGTCGCCGGGGTGACGATGTAATCCTCGCGCCCGAGATTCTCCTGGGGCGGCAGGTGAAAGGCGAGTTGTCTGCTCACGCCTCTTCTCCGCTTTCCGCGCGGTCCCCGGCGGTTTTAGCGGGGGATCTGCGGCTGTGCGCTGGTTTTGCCGGCGGTGGTGTTACCGGCGGCTCTCCGCTGAAAAGCGGGCTGTTCTGGTATTGCGCGACGCCAAAGCGCACCAGCACCCCGATCACCGCCGCAACCGGAACGGCCACCAGCATGCCCACAAAGCCAAAGAGCGAGCCAAAGGCCGAAAGCGCCAGCAAAAGCCAGACCGGGTGCAGCCCGACCGATTGCCCCACCAGCTTGGGCGACAGGATATTGCCTTCGACAAACTGGCCCACCGCGAAAATGGCCACGACGATGCCGATCGAGAACCATTCGCCCCAGAACTGGAACAGCGCGAGGCCGATGGCGAGGACGCCGCCAAACAGCGCGCCGATATAGGGGATGAAGGTGATCGCCCCGGCCAGCGCGCCGACGATCAGGCCATATTGCAACCCTACCGCCATCAGCGCGATGGCGTAGAAGGCGCCAAGGATCAGACAGACCATGACCTGGCCGCGCAGGAACCCCGCCAGCGTCCTGTCGATCTCGGAGGCGATCTGGCGGATACTGTCGATATGCTGGCGCGGCAGCAGGGCGTCGGCGCGGGCGATCATCCGGTCCCAGTCCAGCAGCAGATAAAAGGTCACGACCGGCGCCACCAGCAGGACAAGAACGATCGACACCGCACCGAATGCGGTCTGGATCACGCCGCCCACCACCTTGCCGCCCTGGGCCTTCACGGTTTCGCCCAGTTCGGCAAGCGTCTGGCGCAGGGTCGAGGTACGGTCGGCCAGTTCGGGGAAACGGTCCACAAGGAAGCCCTGAAGCTTTTTGGACATTTCGGGCGCGGCTTCGATCAGCGCCATCAGCTGCTGGATCAGGGTCGGGATGATCGACAGCACAAGCAGCACGAAGATCAGCACAGCGACCAGCGCAATCACCGAAGTCGCCGCCACGCGGCTCAGCCCGGCGCGTTCCAGCCGGTCGGCGACCGGGTCGAGGAAATAGGCCAGCGCCGCCCCGAGGACGAAGGGCAAAAGCACATCGCCAAGCAGCCAGAGGAGCACGATCAGCACCAGCCCCGCGATCGCCCAGTATTTCGCCTGTGTCTGGATCGGCAGTGACATGGCAGACCTTTCCCTCGTTACCGGGGTGATATTGCCGTGGTTTGGCGCAGGCGCAAGGGGAGGGGAGGGGGGTGGGCGTGGTCAGTCCGAGAAAGGCCAGCCGGTGAGGTTGTGGTGCTTTTGCCAGGGGATCAAAAACTCACCAGCAGCAAGATCTTCAGCCGTGTACAAATTCCAATGGGAGAACATGCGATATTCTTTTGGCAATTCCGGAATCTCCACGTCGTCCTCCACTGCGGAAGAAGTCCTAGGTTCTCGGAGAAGACTGTCCTCAGCCGCTCTGAGGGCTGGGGCCATATGCTTGCTGTAGCGGCTTGGGTTCAGAACAGTGTCACGAGATCCAAAGAAGGCCATTGCGTTGTGATCACTGATCCGCAGAGCAGACATGTTAGCCCCTTGAATCGTGACTGACGGAGCTACGATCTGGGCGAAGCCAAGGAAGTTGCCCTGAGTATAAACTGCATTGTCAAGATGGGTGCCGCGCATCACTGTCTGGGCCAGATTGGCGAAGTTCAGCAGGCTTCCATGTAGGCGCGCACCAGTCAGATTGGCATGATCCAGATAAGCAGCCTCGAATCTGCAGCGTATCATCAGGGCGCCAGTGAAATCCCCTTTTGTGAGAGTCATACCGTCGAAATCCACTCCACTCAATTCGAGCCTGTACCTCCGATTGGTCTCGAGATGGCGCTGTTCGGCAGTGCGGCGGCACAACACATCAGTTGCGATTTGTAAATCCAGCCGTGGTGTCCTGATACTGAAGGGAGTTTGAGACGGTTTCAGCGTTTTCATGGGAGAGTTTTGTCTCAGATAGGCGCATATGATCTGCATGACGCGGATATGGTCGCGCCCTGTGTCGAACCGCATCGAATCTTCTGCAATCCGCTCGAGCGAGAGGAGGCCACCCACGCGGACTTCGATGTTCGGCTCGGTGCGTTCAATGGTTTTGCCGTCTTCTCTGGTGTCGGCCTTCACCGTCTTTTCCGCCCCCAGTTGCTCGACTGCCTTGCTGATGCGGTCGGTCATATGGCCCTCTTTCTGGAAGGACACTGTGCGGTGTTTCAGCATGGTCGCCCAGATGACCAGCGGGCTGCCCAGGATGGCCACGATCAGCGCGCCGGTGCCGATGTTTTCTCCGCCGCTGCGGCCGGTGAGGAAGGCGAAGACGGGGCGCGGGGCGGCTGCCTGTGGCAGCAAAAGTGCAAATCCCCTGACCAGGGCAAGCAGGATCAGTGCCAGCCAGACTGCGCCCAAAACGATGGAGAGCAGGCGCAGGGGCCCAGCCATTTCGGTCCAGTACCGCGAGAGCGCAGTCCCGGGGCGCTTCGCGGCAAACCACCAGAGTGCGAGGCCGATGATCAGCGTATAGGCCAGGATGCCGGCCAGCAGGAGCAGCAGCTCCCAGGTGAAAGAGAGGGTGAAAAGGACGTTGGTCATGCAATCTCCGGCTTCAATGGCTCCACACTGCGGAAAATGTGTCGATGTGCAGGTTCTGCGCTCTCTTGCCCGCAAAGGGGCCAGCCGCTAGGAACGGGGGCGAATACCTGCCGCCACATCTGAGCCAAAGAGGCCGCCATGCGTCTGTCGCGCTACTTTCTGCCCGTTCTGAAAGATGACCCCAAAGAGGCCCAGATCGTCTCGCACCGCTATATGTTGCGCGCGGGCATGATCAAGCAGCAGGCCGCCGGCATCTATTCCTGGCTGCCGCTGGGGTTCCGGGTGCTCAAACGCATCGAGCAGATCGTCCATGAGGAGCAGATCCGCGCCGGTCATATCCCGTTGCTGATGCCGACGCTGCAGCCGGCAGACCTGTGGCGCGAATCCGGGCGCTATGAGGCTTATGGCGCCGAGATGCTGCGCATCAAGGACCGCCATGACCGCGATATGCTTTACGGGCCGACCAATGAGGAGATGATCACTGACATCTTCCGCGCCCATGTGAACAGCTACAAAGACCTGCCGCTGACGCTCTACCACATCCAGTGGAAGTTCCGCGACGAGGTTCGCCCGCGCTTCGGGGTCATGCGTGGCCGCGAATTCTACATGAAGGACGGCTATAATTTCGACATCGACAAGGATGCAGCACTGCATGCCTATAACCGCCATATGGTCAGCTATCTGCGCACCTATGAGCGGATGGGCCTGACCGCGATCCCGATGCGCGCCGATTCTGGCCCGATCGGCGGCGACAATACGCATGAATTCCTCGTGCTCGCGAATACCGGCGAGAGCGAGGTCTTTTATGATGACCGCGTGACCCAGCTGAAACTGGGCAATCGCGAGGTCGATTATGATGACCGCACGCAGGTTGAGGGCGTCTGCAAAGAGTTCACCACGCTTTATGCCCGCACCGATGAGACCCATGATGCGGCTCTTTTCGACCAGATCCCGGAAGAGCACCGCAAGGTCGGGCGCGGCATCGAGGTTGGCCAGATCTTCTATTTTGGCACCAAATATTCCGAAGCCATGGGCGCGACTGTCGTCACCAAAGACGGGACGAAAGTACCGGTCGAGATGGGCTCGCATGGGATCGGCGTCTCGCGCCTGCTGGGCGCGATCATCGAGGCCAGCCATGACGATAAGGGTATCATCTGGCCCGAAGGCGTGACCCCATTCCCGGTCGGGATCGTGAACCTCAAGCAAGGCGATGCGGCGGCGGATGCAGCCTGCGCCAGCCTTGAAAAGGCGCTGCTCGCGAAGGGGCTGGAGCCGCTTTACGACGACCGCGACGAGCGGGCGGGGGCAAAATTCGCCACGATGGATATGATCGGCCTGCCCTGGCGGATCACCGTCGGCCCGCGCGGTCTGGCGAATGGCGTGGTCGAGCTGACCTCGCGCCGCACCGGCGAGAGCGAAGAGCTGACGCCGGAGGCCGCCGTCGCGCGGATCGAAGAAATCTACGCCCCCCATCGCTGAGGGCGCGCGCGGCCCGGGTCCCTGGCCCGGGCCGTTGCGATCTGACACAGAAAAAAGGGGGAGATCATGACCGAAGACTCCCCCGATCCTGCACCGCTGCCGCTGATCTCGCAGCGCTATCTGCTCTCGGTCCTGATCCCGTTTTACCGTGATCCGCAGGGCGAGGTCTGGCTCGGCCGGCTCTGGGCGCATGATCTGCGGGCACATCTTGACTATATTGCCGATCTGACCGTGCTGGCGCCGGAGATGCGGATTGAAGCACCCGGGCCGGATATGGTGCGGGTGGTGGTGCCTCCGGGACGCCGGTTGCGGTTTCGCCCTTTCGGGCGCGCGGAAGGCGGCATGCTGCGTGCAGCTTTCGCCCTGCCGGGGATGGCGCTGACGGCCTGGCGCGCGGTGGGCGCGGCAGAGATCGTGCATTCCGGCGTGGCGGGATGGCCCGTGCCGCCGGGGCTGGTAATCAACCCGGTTGCGGTTTTGCGCCGCCGCCCGCTTGTGATGGTGATCGAAAGCGCCTTCTGGCGGTTGCCGGATCCGGCCCGCGCGGGGCGCAAGGCGCGACTGCGCGCCCGGTTGACCGAAAGCTTCGCGCGCTGGTCGATGCGCCGCGCGCGGCTGGGGGTCTATACGAGTGAGGCTTACCGCGAGACCCTGCCCGTTGGCCCGCAGGGCAGGGCACTGGTGCTGCCGGCGAGCTGGATCTCGGAGGAGATGATGCTGAGCGAAGCGCAGATGCAGGCCGCCTGGCGCGCGAAAAGCGATGTTCCGCGCTTTCTGATGGCCTCGCGGCTGGTGGCAGAAAAGGGCATCGGGCTGTTACTGGTCGCGCTGGAGCAGCTGGAAATGCGGGGCGTTACCCTGGCGGTCGATGTGATCGGCGAGGGGCCGATGCACACGGATCTCGCGGGTTTCGCGGCGCAGGCGCGGCATGTCCGGCTTGGGCTGCTGGAGCCGGTGGAGTATGGCGCGCCCTTTATGGCGCTGCTGCGCGGCTATCATGCGGTGGTGGTGCCGACGACCGGCGATGAACAGCCGCGCATCCTGTTTGACGCCTTTTCGCAAGGCGTGCCGGTGGTGGCGACCGCGACGACCGGCAATCGCGAGGTGGTGCGGGACGGCGTGAATGGCCGCCTCGTCGCACCCGGCGCGCCGGAGGCGCTGGCGGCGGCGCTGGCGGATCTGGTGGGCGACGCGGCGGCGCTGGCCGCAATGGCCCCCGCTGCGCTGGAGACCGCGCGGGCCTATACCCATGCCACGATGCACATGCGGCGGGCCGGGGCGCTGGCGGATCTGTTCGGCACCGGCCCTGCCGAAACCGCCGATCACGAGAGGCTTTCTTGACCTTTCGCGCCTCAAAGGCCAATTTCCGCGCCAATGAACGGGCACCGGCCCGGCAAGACCGAAGAAACGGGCATGAGGACCGGGCATATGGCTGAAAAGACCGCACCTTTCGCCGCTTTTGAGTGGCTGATCGCCTGGCGCTATCTGCGCGCGCGCCGTGCCGAGGGCGGGGTCTCGGTGATGACCTGGATCTCGCTGATCGGCATTACGCTCGCGGTCGCGGCGCTGATCGTGACCCTCGCCGTCCGGGCGGGCTTCCGCGAGGAATTCGTCGATACGATCCTTGGCGCCAATGCGCATGTGACGCTCTGGTCTTCGGAGCGCACCGATGAGGCCGGCGTGAAGATCCGGGGCTTTGCGGATTATGATGCGCTCGCCGCCCGCGTGGCCGAGGTGCCGGGGGTGGAGCGTGCGGCACCGCTGATCCGGGGGCAGGTGATGGTCTCGGATGGGGAGCGCAGCGTCGGCGCCGATCTTTACGGCATCGCGCCCGAGGAACTGGCAAAGATCCCGCGAATTGGGATCGGGTCCGATTCCATCGGTGATATCGACCGATTTCCCGAAGGCATCGCGCTTGGATCGGTGCTGGCGCGTGATCTGGGTGTCATCGTCGGCGACAAGGTGCGGGTGATCACGCTGAACGGCCCGAAAACGGCGATGGGCGTAAGCCCGCGTACCAAGGCCTATGAGGTCGTCTATATCTTCACCGCCGGGCGCTATGATATCGACAAGGTGCGGATGTATATGCCTTTCACCGAGGCGCAGAGCTTTCTGAACCGCGAGGGCTTTGCCGATGAGATCGAGATCATCGTGCAAAATCCGGAGAAGGTTGACGATTATGTGCTGCCGATCCTGAATGCTGCCGGGCCCGAGGCCAATCCCTGGACCTGGCGCGATTCAGCCGGGTCGTTCCTGCGCGCGCTGGATATCGAAGACAATGTGATGTTCCTGATCCTGTCGATCCTGGTGCTGATCGCGTCACTGAACATCGTGTCGGGGCTGATCATGCTGGTGAAGAACAAGGGGCGCGACATTGGCATCCTGCGCACCATGGGGCTGAGCCAGGGCTCGATCCTGCGGGTGTTCTTCATCTGCGGCGCGGTGACCGGCGTGATCGGCACCATCGCGGGCCTCGGCCTCGGCTGCCTTGTGGCGCTGAATGTCGATCAGGTCATGGCAGGGATCGCCTGGATCAATGGCAGCCCGGTCTGGGATGCCTCGGTCCGGGGGATCTATTCGCTGCCTGCGAAACTGCAGGCAAATGACGTGATCTCGGCGGTGGCGCTGGCTTTGGGCCTGTCGTTCAGCGTGACGATTTTGCCGGCGCGCCGCGCCGCCCGCATGGACCCGGTGGAGGCATTGCGCAATGAGTGAGGCATTGGTTCTCGAGGGCATCACCAAGGGCTATAACAAGGGGAAACCCTCGGAAGTCCAGGTGTTGCGCGGCGTCGATCTGTCGATCGCGAAAGGCGAGGTCGTGGCGCTGGTCGCGCCTTCGGGGGCGGGAAAATCGACGCTTTTGCATATTGCAGGGCTGCTCGATACGCCGGATCAGGGCCGGGTCGTGATGGGCGGGCGCGAAATGGGCGGGCTGTCTGACAGGCTCCGGACCGAGGCGCGGCGCGGCGATGTCGGCTTTATCTACCAGTTTCATCATCTGCTGCCCGAATTCACCGCGCTGGAAAATGTTGTGATCCCGCAGCTGGCGAATGGTGTGTCGAAAGCGGAAGCCTCCGCGCGGGCGCGCGATCTGCTTGAGATGGTCGGCCTGGCAGCGCGCGCCAGCCACCGCCCCGCAGCACTTTCGGGGGGCGAGCAGCAGCGGGTGGCCTTTTGCCGCGCGCTGGCCAATGGGCCGGGGCTTTTGCTGGCGGACGAGCCGACCGGCAATCTTGACCCCGGGACCTCGGATCAGGTCTTTGGCGCGCTGATGGATCTGGTGCGCGCGACCGGGATGGGGGCGCTGATCGCGACGCATAACCTTGAGCTGGCCGCGCGCATGGACCGGGTGGTGCGTCTGGACCAGGGCAGGATGGGCTGAGCGGGCCCCGGGCCACCGCATACATCTCACAGGCGCCCGGAAACCCGCCGGCTGACGCGGCTCAGCGCGCGCAATGGCGGCAAGTCCCGCAACCCTGGTGGCAGGTTCGGGCCACGCCTGCCTGGTCGCGCGCGGCTGTGCTGTGACAGGCAAACAGAATTTCGTGATTTTCTGCATTTTTCCCGGGCACCGGAATTGCCCTTGTCATGGAATGCGGTTCCAATAGTGCCAGCCTGCCGTGGGTTATTTTGCTGCCGGCGGGGCCAAAAACAACAGGACAATAGCACGTGGCAGGAACGACGGCAGGCGGCGCGAAGTGGAAGAAATTCATCTGGCCGGTGATCGGCCTGCTGGCAATCGGGATATCTTTCTGGTTTCTGACTCATGAGCTGAAAGATATGTCCTGGAAGGCGCTCTGGGCCGGCTTCGGAGCGATCAATTCCTGGCACTGGTTCCTGATCGTTCTCTGCACGCTGGCCTGCTATATCAATCTTGCCTTTTATGACGTGATCGCATTGCAGCACCTGCGCAAGAAGGTGAGTTTTCCCTTTGTTGTCGGCTGCGCCCTGACCACCTATTCGCTCGCCCATACCATTGGTGCCTCTGCTTTTTCCGGCGCAGTGATCCGCTACCGTGCCTATACGACCAGGGGGCTTTCGGGGCCCGAAGTGGGGGTGCTGGTTACCTTCTGCTCGCTCACTTTCAGCCTTGCCGTGATGATCGTTCTGGGCTTTGCCTTTCTCCTGACGCCGGGTCTGGGCGACCGCGTATCCACCCATATCTCGCCGCATGTGGTGCAATGGGCGGCCCTGGTCACGCTGGCGATTGTGGTGGCCTATCTCGCCTCTTCGGCGCTTGGCCTGCCGGATCTGAAGATCCGCAACTTCCGCGTCTCTTACCCGCGGTTTTCCATTGCGCTGAAACAGGTGACGATTGCCCCGGTGGAGCTGCTTTTTGCCGCCGGCATCCTCTATTTCGCGCTGCCCGAGGTGAACAATCCTGGATATCTGGTTGTGATGGGCGTGTTCGTGGTCGGTTTCTCGCTGGCGCTCTTGTCGCATGCACCTGGCGGGATCGGGGTGTTCGAGCTGGCGGTGATCACTGGCCTGCCGGAGTTTCCGCCCGAGACGGTGCTTGCGGCGCTGCTGGTGTTCCGGCTTTTCTATCTGATGCTGCCGCTGGTTCTGGGCCTCGTGCTGGTCGCGCTGTTCGAATCCGGGCAGCTGAAGGCGAAACGCGCGCTGGAAAAGGCCTCAGCTTTATCCGCCAAAGCGCGCCCATGACCGGGCGATCAGCGCCGCGTCGAAATTGCGCCCGATCAGCACGATGACACCTTCCTCGGGCTGCGGCCCGGCGAAAGTCCCGGGCAGGTTCTCTGGCAGGATCTCGGGCGGCTGCATCACATGGCGTACAGATTGCAGCAGGAGCCGCCCCGCCGGCGTCCGCACCACGCCCTTGACGCGGATGACATCGCGGCTCCGCGCGAAGAGGAGCGCGGAAAGCCAGGTCGAAAGCGCCACCCAGCCGAGGACGTCATCATCGCGCGAAGCCCCTCCGATCGTCAGGCGGAAGGGCCGGATCGCTGTGTCAGCCCGGGCGGCTGGCAGCGCAAAGGGCTGACCCGGTTCGGGCAGATCACAGGGGATCCCGAGCTCTGCCGCCTCGATCCGGGCGCCGGGATTCAGCAGCCGCAGCGTCGCGAGCAGGCGCGCGGTCTGATCCGGCGGGACTGACGCGGTTTTGGTCATTATGATGCGGTCGGCTGTCTCGGCCTGGGCACGCGCCAGGGGCTCTTCCATGAGCTGTGAGGTCCCGTGCTGCGCATCCGCGAGCACCAGTATTTCGGACAGCCGGAGCCTGCGGGCGAGGATGGGGTCTGCCGCAATGGCACTCGCGATGGCGCCTGGATCGGCGAGCCCACTGGTCTCGAGCAGGATCCCGGTCGTTTGCCCTGCGTCCCGACCGCTGGCCTGATCGCAGATTTCGCGCAGCGTCGTAAGGAGGGCGGCCGAGCCTTCGCAGCAGGCGCAGCCCCCGGCGAGGACCGTAAGCCGCGCTGCCTTGCCCAGGAGCAGATTGTCTACCGGCGTTCCCGCAGCCTCGTTGACGATAATATGCTGATCGCGGAGCAATCCCTGGTGCAGCTGATGGCGCAGCCAGCTGCTTTTCCCCGCCCCGAGAAAGCCGCCAAGGATGGTCAGTGGCAAAAGGCCATCGCCTTTGGCGTTCTGCCTCAGGATGGAAGCCTCAGTCATTGTTCAGCACGGTCAGTGAAAGTGGATCCACTGGCCCTGCGGCCATACGGGCGGCTGCCGCCCAGAGGCTGTCGAGATCGGCCACAAGTTCCCTGGCGCCACCAGGTGCAAAGAGCTGCAACCCAGGCGTCACACCATCATCATAGGCCTTTAACCCCCAGGGCGCGAGCAGCCGGTTGATCGCGGCCACCCGGATGAAGCGCAGTCGCAGCCTGTCGCCGGGGGTATTGCCCCCGGCATCTGTCCAATGCCCTGGCCGGCTTGGAAAACCACAGGCGGAACACATATTGCCCCCCGTTTCAGATCACCTCTGGCCGCTTGCCGCTTTCAAACGGATAGCGTTTGCGGAAGTCATCGGTGATCTGTTCAAACGTCGCCCATTCGACGCCGTCATGACCATTGATATATTCGATAAGCCGTTCCAGCATCAGCAAAACCTGCGGGCGCCCGGCCACATCCGGGTGGATTGTGAAGGCAAAGACCGCATAGTCCATTTCGCGGTAGACCCAGTCGAACTGGTCGCGCCACAGCTCTTCGATATCGCGCGGATTGACGAAGCCGTGGCTGTTGGGCGACTTCTTCATGAACATCATCGGCGGCAGATCATCGACATACCAGTTGGCCGCGATATCAACGAGGTCGATCTCACGCCCGTGTTTCAGCGGATGCATCCAGTCTTTGGCCTGTTTCGTATAGTCGATGACATTCCATTCATCGCCGACACGCGCATAGAAGGGCTGGAAATCGCGATAGCCCTGGCTGTGATCATAGCTGAAATTGTACTTCTGCAGCAAAGCGGCCGTCGAGTTCGACATTTCCCACCAGGGCGCCACATAGCCGCGCGGCGGGCGGCCTGTCAGCTTGTCGATCAGCTCGATGGATTTGACGAGAACATCCTCCTCTTGTTGTGGCGTCATCGCGATGGGGTTTTCATGCAGATAGCCATGGGCGCCCACCTCATGACCTGCATCCACAATCATCCGCATTTCTTTCGGAAAGGTTTCCAGCGAATGTCCGGGGATGAAAAAACTGGTCTGGAGGTCGTATTTTTTGAACAGACGCAGCAGCCGCGGGATGCCGACCTCTGTCGCGAAGATGCCGCGCTGGATGTCTGACGGGCTGTCGCCGCCGCCATAAGAGCCGATCCAGCCGGCAACCGAATCGATATCGGTGCCGAAGGCGCAGTAGATTTTCTTGGCCATGTTATCCTCCTGTTAACGGATTTGCCTCAGTCTTCCAGAGGCGCTCCGGCGGAATTGTTCGTGCCTTTCAGATGGTGGCTTGCGGTGGGCTCCCAGCTGGCATGGATGGTCTCGCCGACCGTGATGGGCCGTGCGAACCAGGCTTCATCGGGCAGGTAGATGATGAATTCTTCGCGCGATCCGGTATCTAGGGCGACTTTGACGAAAGTGCCCTGGTATTCGGTGTTGATGACCTTGCCGGTAAGCCCGTTTCTCGCAGGCGTATCGGGCGAGAGGTGAATACGGTCGCGGCGGACCGAGAAACGAATTTCTGCGCCCGGGGTCACTCCGGGCGCGGAGGGCAGGTCATAGCGGTGCCCATCCGCGGTGGTGACGCTTGCCGAATCGCCCGAGGTGCTTTCGACCTTGCCTGCCAGCACATTCTGACCGCCCATAAACCGGGCGACATAGGGGCTGTGCGGGTGGTTGTAGATTTCGCGCGGTGAGGCGGCCTGTTCGATCAGCCCGTGATCCATCACGACGACCTGATCGGCCAGCGCGATGGCCTCAGGCTGGGTATGGGTGACGTGGATGAAGGTGATCCCGAGCTCGTTTTGCAGCCGTTTCAGTTCAACCCGCATCCGCAGGCGCAGGAATTCGTCAAGCGCGGAAAGCGGCTCATCCAGCAGGAGGACCTTTGGATTGGTGATCAGCGCGCGCGCCAGCGCCACCCGCTGTTGCTGTCCGCCCGACAGTTCCGAGGGCAGGCGGTCTGCGAGGTGGCCCAGTTGCACGCGGTCCAGCATCTCGCGCGCCTTCACACGGCGGGCCTCGGTTGCCTCACCTTTCACGCGCAGCGAAAAGGCGACGTTGTCGGTCAGCGAAAGATGCGGGAAGAGGGCGTAATTCTGGAACATCAGCGCTGTGCCGCGGCTGCCGGTTTTCGCATGGGTGACGTCCTGCCCCCCGATGGAAATAGTGCCGGAGGAGGGAGCCTCATGCCCGGCAATCATGCGCAAAAGCGTGGTCTTGCCGCAGCCAGAGGGGCCGATCATGCAGCAATAAGACCCGCCTTCGATCACCAGATCAACATTATTGACTGCCTTCACCGACCCGTAAAGCTTGGTTACGCCCTTGATATCAATACGGCTTATATCAGACATGGTCAGTTTCCTCACTTCGCGCGGGCACGGCGTTTCTGGATTAGGGCGATGCCGGCGAAGGCCAGCGCGATGACCGCGAAGCTCAGCACCGAGGTTACGGTGCCGATCGCGTAAAGCGCGGGTGTGGTCACATTCGTCGTCATATTTGAGATCTCGATGGGCAGGGTATTTCTGCCGCCAACCGTCAAGAGCGAGCGCGGCATTTCATCGTAAGACAGGGTAAAGCCGAACAGCGCCACCGCGATCAGACCGGGGAACAGGATCGGCACGGTCACATAGCGCAGCGTCTGCCATGGCGTGGCGCCAGCATCGCGGGCGGCTTCTTCCCAGGAGCTGTCGAACCGGTTCAGAACCGCGAACATGATCAACAGGCCAAAAGGCAGGGTCCAGCTCAGATGCGCGCCGAGGCCGGAAAGCCACCAGTTCAACCGGAAGCCAAGCAGCTGGAACAGTTGCGAAATCCCAAGGCCGAGCAGGATCCCCGGCACCACGAGGCTGGTGATCGCCAGGTAAAACAGTGGCCCCGCACCGATGAACCGCTTGCGAAAGGCGAGCCCGGCGAAAAGGCAGACGATCGCGGTAATGGCCAGTGACATCGCGCCCAGAACCATCGACCGCCGGAAGGCGCCGCCAAGATCACCGTAGCGCGTCGAGGTCCAGAGGTCGTTGAACCAATGGGTCGAGACGCCGCGCAACGGAAAGGTCAGTCCGCCCGTTGGCCCCTGGAAGCTGAGGATGAAGATCACCAGCATCGGGCCGTAAAGGAAGATTACGAAAAGCGCGAAAAACGCCGCCAGCAGGTAAAATCCGAGCCCGCGTCTTTGGGTTGCCTGTGACATTAGACCCTCACTTCGCCAGTTCAGAGCGGATATCGACGATCCTCAGGATCGCCGAGACCATCAGCAACACGACCACGATCAGCAGGACCGCCATCGCGGCAGCTTCCGGGTAGAACAACTGGTCGATCTGGTTCTTCATCGCCGAGACGACCGAAGCGCTTTGTCCGCCGCTCATGACACGGACGACGAAGAAGTCACCCATCACCAGCGTGACGACAAAGATCGAGCCAAGTGCGATCCCGGTGCGAGACAGCGGCACGATCACCGTCCAGAGGATCTGCCAGCCCGAGGCGCCGGCATCGCGGGCGGCCTCGATCAGGTTCGGGTTGATCTTGGCCATCGAGTTGAAGATTGGCACGATCATGAACAGCGTGAACAGATGGATATAGGTCAGGACCACCGCGAAGTCGGAATAAAGCAGGATATCAAGCGGTTGATCGATCACCCCGGCTGATATCAGCGCCTGGTTGAAGACGCCCTCGCGGCCCAGAAACGGGATCCAGGACACCATGCGGATGACGTTCGACGTCCAGAATGGAATCGTGCAGAGCAAGAACAACCCGATCTGCCATTTCAGGTTCCGCACATGGAACACCAGGAAATACGAGCAGGTAAAGCCGATCAGCATGGTCGCGATCAGGGTCAGCGCGGCATATTTCAGCGTGTTCAGGAACAGCGTCAGCGTGACCGGCGAGGTCAGCACCTGCGCGTAGTTGTCCCAGGTGAATTCCGAGTAGATCGTGATGCCATCGGTCTGCCAGAAGCTTAAAAGCAACACTGTGATCAGCGGAATGCCCACCATCGCCAGCATGATCAGCGCCAGCGGCGCGACCTGGAGATAGGGCGTCAGCGGCGAAGACCGCCCGGAAGAACGCGACATTGATGAACCTCGTGAGAGTGCCGGCGGGGCCGTGACCCCGCCGGAAAATGGATCAGGCCGAGACGAATTCGTTCCAGCGCTGCACCATGTAGCGCTCTTCATCCATCACAGTGTTCCAGCAGGCGACATTGCCCATGCGGGCCTCGAACGAGCCGCCATCGCGCACCGCGCCCGCCTTGTCCATCACCGCGCCATAAGGGTCGAGGATGTCCTCTTGCGCGGCCTGGCCTTCATACCAATAGCCCCATTCATTCGCGGTCAGCTGTTCCTTGGCCGTGGTCGGCACCGAGGAATAATAGCCCTGCCGCGCGATGAACGCGCCCTGCCAGCCCGAGAGATACCAGTTCAGATATTCATAGGCGGCTTCAAGTTTGATGCCTTCGAGGTGGTTCATCAGCCCCATGCCGAGGCCCCAGCCGCGATAGCCCTCTTTCAGCCCCTGATAGACGCAGGCAGTGCCGCGCGATTTCACCGCCGTCACAGCCGGCGACCACATCGACTGGATCACCACCTCGCCGCCCGCCATCAGGTTGACGGATTCATCAAAGGTCGACCAGAAAGCCCGGAACTGACCGGCTTTCTTCAGCTCGATCAGGCGGTTGATCGTGGTGTCGATCTCTTCCTTCGTCATGTTGCCCTTGTCGCCATAGGTCAGCTCGCCCAGAGCCTCCATTGCCATGGCGGCGTCCATGATGCCGATCTGCGGGATGTTCACCAGCGCGGTCTTGCCCTTGAATTCCGGGTTGAACAGCTCGCCCCAGCTTTCCACCGGGCGCCCGATCAGGTCCGGCCGGATGCCGACCGTGTCGGCATTGAAGATGGTCGGCATCGTGGTGGCGAAATCGGTCGGGCTGGCAGAAAAGGCGGTATCGCCCGGGCCGCCGGTATACATCACCTTGACCGGCGTGGTGCCCTGCATCGACTGGGCGGAACCGTCGAAATTCTTGCCGTCCTTCATCACCGGCGTGATATCGCCCCATTTCGCGATCTTTGCCACTTCGACCGGCTGCAGCTGGCCCGAGCGCCAGACCTTCTGCATCGCCCAGAATTCCAGATCGGCGATGTCGATGGTCTCGGGCTGGTTCACCACCTTGGCCATCAGCGAAGTGCTGTCAGCGGTTTGTGGCACGATTTTGAATCCGAGATCGGCCGAGGCCTTTTCGCAGATATCGGCGATCACCGAATAGGACGGCCCCACCTGGTTGAGCGTGATGTCCTTGATCGTCTGGGCCCAGATCATCGGCGCGCCGAGAATCCCCGAACCCACTGCCGCGCCGGCTCCGGCGGCGGAGGCTTTCATAAAGCCCCGGCGGCTGAGGCCCGGTTTCTTGCTGGTCGTCATGGTCATTCTCCCTGTTGCTGGAGGTGGCCTGCCGGGTCTTCTGACCGGTCGGGCGCTGATGGGAACTATCCGGAGCGGATATCACTCTGACAAGTACGCTAGCAAAGTGTTCTTGGGATGCAATGCACAATTTATATCTGGAAAGATGTAAAGCATGGTCGCATACTTCGGGTTCAGTGCTGGATCCGCCACTTTTTTTGGCAAATTGCCCTGTGTTTGCCGGGGTGTGGACGGACTTTGTATGCGATGGACAGAAAGATCGGACAGTTGAGCCAAAACACTGCCGAATCTGCCCCGATGATCGCCCGACCGGCGATGTCGATGGGGGCGGCGGGGTCACGCCCGGCCTTTCTCTATGTCTCGATTCGCGACCTTCTGTCCCGAAAGATCAGCAGCGGCGAGCTGCCGCCCGGGACAGTGCTGAAAGAAGCGCCGGTTGCCGGGCAGCTCGGCGTCAGCCGGGCCCCGGTGCGCCGTGCGCTGGCCCTTCTGGCCGAGGCCGGGCTGATCTTCGAGGCAGGCGGTCAGGGGTTTAAGGTCGGCCAGGCCGCGCCGGTGCAGCTGCCGCTGCGCCAGCTCCACCAGATTCTCACCGGTGAGCCGGAGGAAATCGACCGCTCGCCCTCCTGGGAGCGGATTTTCGACGAGGTGCGCGAGGAGATCACCGCCGCCATGCCCTTTGGCTCCTGGCGCATTCAGGAGGCGGCGCTTGGCGATCATTTCCATGTCAGCCGTACCGTCGCGCGCGAAGTGCTCTGGCGGCTGATGGACCGGCGCCTGGTCGATAAGGACAGCAAATCGCATTGGATCGTCGGCCAGATGACCGCGCGCGACCTGCGCGAGACGCTGGAAATGCGGGCGCTGATGGAGCCGGCGGCGCTGGTCCAGGTGTTGCCTGGCCTCGACCGGGCCTGGCTTGCGCGGCTCGAGGCGCGGGTCGCGGCGCTGATCCGCGCCTTCCCGCAGGTCGAGCCCCAGGCGCTGGATCAGATCGACCAGGCGATGTTTCAGGAGATGTTCGCCGGTCTGCGGAATTCGCGCCTGCTGGCCTCGATCCGGCGCAATCAGATCTCGCTGGTGGTGCCGCATCTCTTCCGCCACCATTTTCCGCTGACCGATGACCTGGCCGCCTTGCTCGATTACGCGCGGATCCTGCATCACCTGGGCCGGGACGAGGCCGAGGCGGCGCAGGTTCTGATGCGCAGCCATCTGTTGCGGATCGGGCGGCTGACGCTGGCGCGCCTCAGGGTGTTGTCGCTCCTGCCGCCGCCGCGCCGGGTGACCTGGCTGATTCCGGCACATCAGGGGGGCCTATGACGGATACCGTGCTGCGCGTGATCGGAACACCTGCGACCCTGACGCCTGAACTGCGCGCGCGGGCAGCGGCAGATTTGCCGTTCGGCATTCAGTTCGAGGTGCTGGACGGGCTCGATTGCCAACGCCGCGGCGTGATGGCGCCCGAGAGCTTCGATGTTTATGACCAGTGGTTCCATTCGCTGGATCTTTTATGGACAGCGGCCTCGATCCGCCCGATCGACACGACGCGGCTCGCGCGGTGGGATGAGGTGACCATCGCCGGAACGCGCCCCGGCGCCAATGGGCGGCAGCCTGGCAGCTGGCCCGGAAGCCTCCTTTATGCGCAATCTGATCGCAGCCTTGCCGCTACGCCGCAGCCCGGAGCGGCCCCGCAAATATCCATGTTGCCAACAACTTACAACGTGGACAGTTTTGTCTGGACGCCGGATATGTCAGCGCTGCGCCGCGCGGAAGAGGCGGAAAGCTGGGCCTGGCTCTTGGATGGGCGCTGGCATGGGCGCGCGGCTCTTGCCGCAGATCCGGCCGCAAGTGTGGTGGAGCTTGCGCTGGCGGCGCGGGCGGCGGGGCTGGTCGACATTGCCGATCCGGGCGATCTGACCATCGAAGAGATCGACGCGCTTTTTGCCGTGCTGATGCCCCTGCGCCGGTCAGGTCATTTCACGCGGTTCTGGGCGACATCTGATGATGCGGTGCGGCTGATGACGCCACAGGGCAGCGGAGGCGGGCCGGTGATTTCGGCTTTGTGGTCGCCCGCCTATTACGCGATGCGGGCCATGGGGCGCGATCTGCATTACGCGGTGCCGGGCGAGGGATATCGTGGCTGGCATTCCGGGCTTTGCCTTTCGGCGGCACTGTCGGGCGAGCGGCTTGAGATGGCCTATGCCTGGCTCAACTGGTGGCTTGATGGTGTGCCCGGGGCGATCATGGCGCGGCAGGGCTATTACATGTCGGTGGTTCAGCCGCTGCGCGACACGCTGACGCCGGCCGAATGGGCCTTCTGGTATGCGGGCGAGCCTGCCTGCGAAGACCTTGCGGGCAGTGACGGGCAGATCGTGGTCCGGCGCGGCGAGCGGCGCGAAGGCGGCAGCTATCAGGACCGTGTCGCCCGCATCGCCGTCTGGTCGACCATCATGCCCGAACATAATTATCTGATCCGGCGCTGGCGCGAATTTCTCGGGGACTGAGGGCGCTGCGCCGGTTCAGTCGCTGGCGCGGATCAGCACGCCCCCGGCCTGCAGCGCGGCCTCGAGGTCCGGCGGCGGCGGCTGGTCACAGATCACCTCGTCAATCGCGTCAAAGCCGCAGACCTGCACCAGGCCCTGCACCCCGAATTTCGTCGCATCCGTCACCACCACCCGCCTGCGGCCGCAGCGCAGCACGGCGAGGGCGAATTCCGCCTCCTCAAGATCGTAATCCATCACCCCGGTCAGGGCATCGATCGCCCCGACCGAGATCACCGCATGATCAACGCTGAACCGGCTGACAAAATCTATCGCCGAGACGCCGAAGGACGCGCCACTGTCGCTCCGCAGCCTGCCGCCCGCCATATAGACCTGGTTGCCATTCACCGTGGCCAGAGTGCGGGCAATGTCTGAAGAATTCGTCACCACCACCAGCCGATGATGCTGCAAAAGCGCGCGTGCCAGCAGGCTCGTCGTCGTTCCGGTATCCAGCATCACCGAATCCCCGTCACGGATCGTCGCGGCGGCGCGGCGCACGATGATGTCTTTCGCCGCGCGGTTTTCGCGCATCCGCCGCTCGAACGGGGCCTCACGCAGCGTCGAGGCCAGCCCGATCATGCCATGCATCCGCACGATCTCGCCCTGCGCGGCGAGGGTCTTCACATCGCGACGAATGGTCTCGGCCGAGACACAAAGGCGCGCGGCAAGCTCGTTGATTCCAACCGTTCCCTGGTCGGACAGCATCGCGAGGATCTGGCTGTGACGCGGAGAGTGATCCATAAAAGTCCTGACCTCGTGACCGTTTGCGCATCTGGCGCGTGAATCTGTGACCGTTTCCACATATTTCGGTCATATCCGGGCATAAATCCACATTTTTGTTGACGCAATCCCAAAGCCACCGCCAGTCTTGCGCAACATGCGGCGACAGACTGCAGGGGGGGCTATGACCGGAGAGACAAGAGTTCCGCCAGAGAAGGCGGCGATCATCGGGGCGCTGCCGCTCTGGCAGGGTGAAATCAGCATTGCGCCGCTTCTGGGTGGCATCAGCAATGAAAGCTGGCTGGTGCGCGATGAGCAGGGCGGCCATGTGGTGCGCTTTGGCAAGGATTATCCGTTCCACCACGTCATTCGCGAGCGCGAGATCATGACCGCCCGTGCCGCCGAAGCGGCCGGTTTCGCCCCCGCGGTCGAATTCGCCGGGCCGGGGGTCATGGTCAGCCGCCACCTGAGCGCGCATACGTTCAACGCCGGTGATGTGCGGGGCAATATCGACGGGCTGGCACGGCTGATCCGCGATTTCCACCGCGAGATGGGGCGCCATGTCTCGGGGCCGGGTTTCATCTTCTGGCCCTTCCATGTGATCCGCGATTATGCCCGCACTTTGCGGACGGGCGGCAGCCGCAAACTGGCGGATCTGCCACGTTACCTCGCATTGGCTGATGAGCTGGAGGAGGCGCAGATCCCGCTGCCGATCATTTTCAGCCATAATGACCTGCTTCCGGCGAATTTTCTCGATGATGGCAACCGGCTCTGGCTGATCGATTTTGAATATGCCGGGTTCTCGACGGCCATGTTCGACCTGGCGGGCGTGTCATCGAATGCGGGCTTTTCGGCGACCGAGACGAACACGCTTCTGCGGGCCTATTTCGGCGAGGCGCCGTCCCGCGACCTCTTGCGCGCGATGGCGGCGATGCAATGCGCCAGCCTTTTGCGTGAGGCGATGTGGAGCATGGCGTCCGAGCTGTATCTGAACGCGCCCGGCACCGATTACCCGGCCTATACCGAAGAAAACCTCGCGCGGTTTGAGATCGCGCTCGACCATTACCGCTCAGTTTACGGAAAGAAAACCTGATGTCGCAGACCCTGCCCGCACATGCTCAGATCGTGGTGATCGGGGGCGGTATTATCGGCTGCTCGACCGCCTATCACCTGGCGCGCGATCACAAGGCGGATGTGATCCTGCTGGAACAGGGCAAGATCACATCGGGATCGACCTGGCACGCGGCGGGGCTGGTGGGGCAGTTGCGCTCTTCGGCCTCGATCACCAGGGTTCTGAAATATTCGGTTGATCTGTATAAGTCCCTCGCCGCTGAGACCGGGCTTGAAACCGGCTGGAAGATGACCGGCTGCCTCAGGCTTGCGACCAATGAGGATCGCTGGACGGAATATCGCCGCCTCGCCACCACCGCGAGAAGCTTTGGAATGGAGATGCATCTCGTCTCGCCCGAAGAGGTCAAACGGATGTGGCCGCTGATGGATGTCTCGGATCTGGTCGGTGCCTCCTGGTTGCCGACGGACGGGCAGGCCAGCCCTTCGGACATCACGCAGTCGCTGGCCAAAGGCGCGCGGATGCATGGTGCGAAGCTGGTGGAACATGTCCGCGTCACCGGATTCGTGATGGACGGGAACCGCATCACGGCGGTCGAGACCGATCAGGGCGTGATTGCCTGTGAAAAGGTGGTGAATTGCGGTGGGCAATGGGCGCGCCAGGTGGGGGCGAAAGCGGGTGTGAACGTGCCGCTGCAACCCGTCAAGCACCAGTATATCGTGACGGAAAAGATCGAGGGCCTCGCGTCTGATGCGCCGACTCTGCGCGATCCCGACCGGCGCACCTATTTCAAGGAAGAGGTCGGCGGCCTCGTGATGGGGGGCTATGAGCCGAACCCACAGTCCTGGCGCACCGGGCTGCCCGGTGGCGACGTGCCCGATCAATGGGAATTCCAGCTGTTCGATGATGATTTCGACCATTTCGAACAGCATATGAAAGAGGCCATCGCCCGGGTGCCGAAGCTCGCGGAAACCGGCCTCAAGCAGATGATCAATGGGCCGGAAAGCTTTACCCCGGACGGGAATTTCATCCTCGGCCTGGCGCCGGAATGCGCCAATATGTTCGTGGGCGCCGGGTTCAACGCCTTCGGCATCGCCTCGGGCGGTGGTGCGGGCTGGGCGCTGGCGGAATGGGTGATGCGGGGCGAGGCGCCGCTGGATCTCTGGTCGGTTGATATCCGCCGCTTCTCGGGGCTGCATCGTGACCGCGCCTGGGTCGAAGAGCGCACGCTTGAGGCTTACGGCAAGCATTACACCATCGGCTTCCCGCATGAGGAATATGAAAGCGGGCGGCCCCGCATCACCTCGCCGCTTTACACGCGGCTGAAAGGCCATGGCGCGGTGTTCGGATCGAAACTCGGATGGGAACGGCCGAACTGGTTTGCCGGCCCGGGCGAAGAGCCGCGTGATCTCTATTCGATGGGCCGCCAGAACTGGTTTGATGCGGTGGGCCGGGAACATCGTCTGGTGCGCGACGGGGTTGGCGTCTTCGACCAGTCGTCTTTCGCGAAATATGAGGTGGCGGGGGCAGGGGCGGCTGAGGCGCTGGAACTGATCTGCGCCAATCATGTGGCGAAAGCGCCGGGCCGGCTGACCTATACCCAGATCCTGAACTCGCGCGGCGGTATTGAATGCGACCTGACCGTGGCGCGGCTGGCGGAGGACCGCTTTTACCTCGTGACCGGGACGGGGTCGCGCACCCATGACCTCGCCTGGATTGCCGATCACTTGCCTGCCGGCGATGTGGCGATCCGCGATGTGACCGAGGATTTTGGTACGCTGTCTTTGATGGGGCCGAAAGCGCGCGCGGTGCTGACTTCGGTCACAAAGGCGGATGTGTCGAATGCGGCCTTCCCCTTCGGCGCGGTTCGCGGGCTGGAGATCGCCGGCCATCAGGTCCGCGCGCTGCGGGTCACCTATGTCGGAGAACTCGGATGGGAGTTGCATGTGCCGCTTGCCGGTACAGGCGATGTGTTCGATGCGCTGATGGCGGCAGGCGCCCCGCATGGTATTCACCCGACCGGCTACCGCGCGATTGAAAGCCTGCGGCTGGAAAAAGGCTACCGCGCCTGGGGATCCGACATCACCCCGAATGACAATCCGTTCGAGGCGGGGCTTGGCTGGGCGGTCAAACTGAAACGCGGCACTGACTTTATCGGGCGCAAAGCCTGCGAGGCGGCTGCGGGCGCCGCCCTGGTCAAACGGCTTGCGGGGTTCACCACTGATGATCCCGATGTGGTGCTGCTGGGGCGTGAAACGATCCTCAGGGACGGCGAGCCGGTCGGCTATCTGACGAGCGGAGGCTATGGCTACAGCCTGCAAAGCCCGATCGGCTTTGGCTATGTGCGCAATGAGGCGGGCGTCAGCGACGCGTTTCTGCACTCGGGCCGGTATGAGCTGGTCGTGGCCAATGAAATCCGGCCCGCGAAACTGCATCTCGATCCGCTTTACGACCCGGGCTCGCTGCGGGTGAAAGCATAAGTGACTGCAGGCCGGGCCCGAAATGGCCCGGCCTTTTATCAATGAAAACAATAATCAACAGGAGGGACAGCAATGGCTTCCATTGGAACATATATTATCTGGCTGATCATGGTCTGCGCCGTCGCGGGTGCGATTGCCGCGATCCGCGATTCTGAAAAAGGGCTTGGCAAAGAATTCACCGAGGGTCTGCATTCGATCGGCCCGATTTTCATTCCTGTGGCCGGGATCATGGCCGCAATTCCCTATCTCTCGCATTTTATTGAATTCGCGGCGGGGCCGCTTTTCGCCCTTGTGGGTGCTGACCCCTCGATTGCCGCGACCACGGTGATTGCGGGCGATATGGGAGGCTACCAGCTGGCCGACAAAATTGCCCAGACGCGCGAGGCCTGGGCGATTGCGACAGTGGTCGGCTTCATGTCGGGTGCGACGATCATCTTCTCGATCCCGGTCGGCCTCGCCATGCTGAAGAAGGCCGATCATAAATATATGGCGCTGGGCATCATGTCCGGCATTCTCTCGGTGCCGGTCGGGGTGCTGATCTCCTGCACGGTGATCGCACTTTCGGGGCTGGATATCCGCCCGGAGGTCTCGACCGCGTCCGATGCGAATTTCGCCCTGACACTCGGTTTTGGCGAGATATTCCGCAACCTCCTGCCGCTGATCATCTTCTGCGTGGCAATTGCGCTCGGTCTGCGATTCGCGCCGGATGCCATGATCACCGGCTTTCTCTGGTTCGGAAAGATCATGTATGCGGGCATCACACTGGTGCTGGTGGCCTCAATCGTCGAATATTTCACCGGGTTCTTTACCAATGTCTTTGGCCATTGGGGCTTTGACCCGATCATCGCGGATGAGGCCGACCAGTTCCGCGCGCTGGAAGTGGCGGGCTATATCGGCATCATGCTCGCGGGTGCCTTCCCGATGGTCTACCTGCTGACGAAATACCTCGCGAAACCGATGGAAGTGCTGGGCGCGAAGATCGGCGTGGCGCCCGAAGGGGCGGCGGGTCTGCTTGCGGCCTGTGCCAATATCCTCGCGATGTTCCGGCTGGTGGAAAAGATGCGTCCGCGGGACAAGGTGGTGGCGATTGCCTTTGCGGTTTGCGCGGCCTTTACCTTCGGCGATCACCTGGCTTTCACCGCGAATTTCCAGCCGACGCTGATTGCGCCGCTGTTACTTGGCAAGCTCCTCGGCGGTGTGGCGGGCTTTATCCTCGCGGTCTGGCTGTCGGTGCCGAAAGCCGAGGCTCTGGCAGCGGCAGAGCGCTGATCCATGCGTCCCGCCCGGGCGCAGGCCCGGGCGGAAAAACCACAAAAGTCAGAGGGCGCGACCGGCCAGCATCCCCTCATAGACCGCTTCTTCCGCCGTGCGGGGTGTCTGGCAATCGCCGACGCTATGACAGTCGATCCCCTGGGCCGCGATCTCTGACCTGAGCCCGTCAAAGGGCAGATGCCCGGACGACAGCACCAGCATATCCACGCCCTCGATTTCCATCGGCAGCCCGGACGCCGTGTGTTGCAGGAAGACCGTATCGCCAAAGGTGCCGATCAGTCGCGCATAGGGCGTGACCCTGACGCCAAGCCGGTGCAGCGAGGCCGCCGTCGCATCGCGAACGTAGAAGGGCATCGCCTCACCCATGTAAAGCCCGTTCACCGCCAGATCGACCCCGGCGCCGTCCCGCGCCAGGGCCTCAGCCACGCCCGGCCCGATCCAGTCGGCGCGCCAGTCGGCCACCACCACCCGCGCACCGGGTTTCACCTCGCGCTTCAGGATCTGCCAGGCGGTGGCGACTCTAATCTCGCCATCCGTCTCAAACGGCGGCAAATAGGGTGTGGCGCCGGTCGCGAGCACCACCGCATCCGGGGCGAAATCGCGCAACAGGCCCGCATCGACGCGGGTGTTCTTGCGGATTGTGACGCCCGCAAGCGCGCATTCGCGGGCAAGATTGGTCGCGATGCCGCCAAATTCCGCGCGATGCGGCAAAAGCTGCGCCAGCAGCGCCTGACCGCCAAGGCGTGGCTCCGCCTCGAACAGCGTCACCTGATGGCCGCGCTCTGCCGCCACCGCTGCCGCTTTCAGCCCGGCGGGGCCGCCGCCGATCACCATGATCCTGCGGGGCCGCGCGGTTGCGGGATGAATGGCGAACACCGTCTCGCGCCCGGTCTCGGGATGCTGGATGCAGGAAATCGGCAGGCCCCGGTGGAAATGATGAATACAGGCCTGATTGCAGCCGATACAGGCGCGGATATCGTCGAACCGCCCCTGATCGGCCTTGACCGGCATTTCGGGGTCGCAGATCAGCGCGCGGGTCATGCCGCAGCCATCGGCCTCGCCCCGGGCGATCACCATCTCGGCCTCTTGCGGCTGGTTGAGGCGGCCGGTGATGAAGACCGGCACCTGAAGTGCCGCTTTGAACGCACGGGCCTCGGGCGCCGTATAGGCAGCCGGGAAATTCATCGGCGGCGCGATATGGACCGCGCCGCCGATGGTCGCCGAGGTGCCAATGGTGACGGAAAGATAGTCGATCCGCGTGCCAAGCCCCTTCGCGGCCGCCAGCGTCTCGGCATTGGTCAGCCCGGCCTCGTCTTTCTCACTGGCCGAGATCCTGAGCCCGATGATGAAATCATCCCCCGTTGCCGCGCGCATGGCTTCCAGCACATCCGCCATGAATTTCAGACGGTTGCTATCTGAGCCGCCGTAGTCATCCTGGCGCCGGTTGACGCGCGGATTCAGAAACTGCGCCGGCAGATAGCCATGCGAGGCGACCAGTTCGATCCCGTCGAGCCCGGCCTGGTACATCCGCCGCGCCGCATCGGCATAGCCTTGCGTGATCCCGGCGATCATCGCGCGATCCATCTCGCGCGGCATATTGCGGAACCGCTCATTCGGGGTGCTTGACGCCGAATAAGCCACCGCCAGCATCCCATTCGCGCTTTCCATGATCTCGCGCCCCGGATGGAACAGCTGCGAGACGACAAGCGCGCCATGGGCATGGCAGCGCCGCGCCAGCTCCCGGTAGCCCGGGATACAGTCATCCGTCGTGGCCATGATCAGATGCGAGGTATAGCGCGCCGTCTCATGCACGCCCGCCACCTGGGTCACGATCAGCCCGGTGCCGCCTTTGGCGCGGGCCTCCTGATAGGCGATATAGGCCTCGTTCACCAATCCATGTTCCGGCAGGCAGGTGTCATGCCCGGTCGAGATGATGCGGTTGCGGATCTCGCGGCCGCGGATCACCAGCGGGCGGAAGAGATTCGGGAACATCTTCTCGGTCATGGCTGCCTGGACTCCAGGGTGGCGGATGCGGCAGGTTCGACAGGGTAAGTAAAAAGATCAATGGTATTTTTTACTGACGGAGGGGGAGGGGATCCAGGATGAAGCCGGATGAGCCGCGCCTGAAGGCTGCGACTGCCGCCGAGGGCCGCGTTCTGGGCGAAAGGCTGCGTGAGCTGCGCAAGCGGCGCAAACAGACGCTGGCGCAGCTGGCGGATGGGGCAGGGCTGTCGATCGGCTATCTCAGCCAGATCGAACGGGATCTTGCCGAACCCTCGATCAATGCGCTGGTTTCCATTGCGCAGCATCTGGGCGTGACGGTGCAATGGTTTTTCGCCGGCAACGAGCAACCGGTGCCCGAGGCCGGGCAGGGCTATGTCATCCGCCAGGCCAACCGGTTGAAGGTTGCCTGTCAGGGCGGTGCGGTCGATGAATTGCTGACGCCGCGCCTGTCGATGGCGCTGGAGATGATCCGCTCGCGCCTGCCGCCCGGCGCCGAGGCGCAGGAGGCCTATAGTCATGACGGTGACGAGGTTGGGCTGGTGCTGTCGGGGCAGCTGGAGCTTTGGGTTGGCGCCCGTCATTTCCGGCTGGAGGCAGGTGACAGCTTTTCCTTCGCCTCAGGCGAGCCGCATCGCTATCGCAATCCGGGCCCGGCAGAGGCCGAGGTGATCTGGGCGATAAGCCCGCCAACCTACTGAAAAAGCAAGGCGAACTGGGCAGCGTATCAGATGTGGCGGAAGAAGATGTGAAGGGGGGTGAATTTGGCCCACCACCCCCCCTCAGGGGTCCGGAGGCTCCAAAAGAGAGCTTGCACAGAGCATCCGGATCACAGTTTTCACTGTTAGCGCTATCATTAGCGGGGGATTACTGCCTGTTCAAGCCCCTCCTGAGACGCTAACAATCAGGAAAGCGCTGTTTCATGACCCGCCCCGATCTGCCCGCCCGTTTCAGATCCCCCCAGAGGACCACCCATTGACCAAAGCTACGCCGCCCGAACCCCACCGCGCCCTGACCCTCCGCGATGTGTCAGAAGCTTCCGGGGTCAGCGAAATGACGGTCAGCCGGGTGTTGCGCAATCGCGGCGATGTGTCAGAGACGACGCGGGCAAGGGTGCTCGAGGCGGCGCGGCGGCTTGGCTATGTGCCCAATAAAATCGCGGGCGCGCTGGCGAGCCAGCGGGTCAATCTGGTTGGCGTGGTGATCCCGTCCTTGTCGAATATGGTCTTTCCCGAGGTGATGACCGGAATTTCGAAGACGCTGGAAGATACCGGTTTGCAGCCGGTGGTGGGCGTCTCGAATTATCAGGTCGATCGCGAGGAGCAGGTCATCTATGAGATGCTGTCCTGGCGGCCTTCGGGGCTGATCGTGGCGGGGCTGGAACATTCCGCAGCATCGGCGGCGATGCTCGCGCAGGCCGGTATCCCGATTGTCGAGATCATGGATATCGACGGCACGCCGGTCGACAGTATGGTGGGGATCTCGCATCGCCGCGCCGGGCGCAAGATGGCCGAGGCGATCATCGCGGCGGGCTATCGCAAGATAGCTTTCCTTGGAACCCATATGCCGACGAATGACCACCGTGCGAGGAAGCGGCTGGAAGGGTTCGAAGAGGCGCTGGCCGCTGCCGGCCTCTCGCTGGTGGACCGCGAATTCTATTCCGGCGGCTCGGCACTGGCCAAGGGGCGTGAGATGACCGAGACTCTGCTCAAACGCCGCCCGGATGTCGATTTCCTGTATTATTCCAACGATATGATCGGCGCGGGCGGGCTGCTGTGGTGCCTTGAGCAGGGGTTGGATGTGCCGGGCCGGATCGGGCTTGCCGGGTTCAACGGGGTCGAACTGCTCGACGGTCTGCCGCGCCGGCTGGCGACGATGGATGCCTGCCGGCTGGAAACCGGGGTCGCCGCGGCCGAGATCATTGCCGGCAAACGCTCCAGCGGCGTTATCGGTGGCGAGGTGATCGAGTTCGAGCCGAAGCTGCAGCCGGGCGATACCATACGCAACCTGTGAGAACTGGCAACCGGGCAGGGGGCGCTGCCCCCGTCTCCGTGCGGAGACTCCCCCGGGATATTTAGAGACAGAAAATGAGGTGAAAAAACTGCATCATTTTCTGTCCTTAAATATCCCCGCCGGAGGCTTCCCAGGTTGCCACCGGCGGGGCGCTGATCATTTCCAGCTGACGTAGTCATCCGCCGTACAGCCATAGGGGGCATTCTGATCCCCGAATCGCTCCTCCAGCTTGCCACAGGCCCAGCTGTTGATCGGGGCCGGCATCATCGCATTGATCTCCATTCCCAGCGGATCGTGGGAGTCCGGGCTGCCGGTCACATACCAGAGCCACCAGCCAAGCGCCGCCAGAACGAAGAAGAGGATCACCCCCAGCCCGGCCAGCAGATTGCGCAGGACCCCGCCGCCGCGTTTCTTTGCCGGGCCTTCGCTGTGCTGCGGCTGGCCGAATTTTTCGGCCTCCTCGCGGTCCAGCAGGGCCAGCGCTTCACGGCGTTCCTGATCTGTCAGGTCGATCCGCGTCAGACCCCGGTCCAGCAAGGCCGGGAGCCGGGCACCGGTGCCCTTTACCCCCAGGCCGTAACCATTGCCCTGATCATCCCAGACCATCAGCGGCGCGTCGCCCTTGCGCAGGGTCGTGGTCAGCACCGGTTTGGGCTGGTCCTTGTCATGATAGCTGATCTGCGTTTTGCCGCGCAGGTTCTGCATATTGGTGATCGCAAGCGGCAGCAGCGCCAGGCGTGAGGGCTGCGCGAGGGCGCGCGATGCTTTGCCTGCCCGGAGGCGCTGCCAGAGGATCGCAGCCGCGCCGCCAAAGAACAGCAGCGCGAAGGCCGCCAGCATCAGGATCCGGTTCCAGATCTTTTCCACGCCAAGGCTCAGCGTCGCCAGATGCGGCTTGTCGCCCGAGATCACCACATCGACCCAGTAATCGCCGCTATGGAAATCGACGAACATCAGCCTGATATCGGATTCGTAATGCTGGCCCTGATAGTTATAGGCGACATGAGCCTCGCAATCGGTGAAAAAGGCTTTGCGGGTGGTGCATTGGCCATTCTGGACATCGCTGTCTTCAACCGTCACCGGGTTCTGGCTGATTTGCCAGTCGCGCCAGATATCCGGAGCCTGCCACCAGGCCAGAAAGCCTCCGACGATCAGCATGACAATCACCGCGAAAAGAGTGGCACCAGGCGGAGAAATGCTGCCGGGGGTGAGTTTCAGCGGTCGGTCGGGGAGGGTCAGGTTTGTATAAGACATCGGACTCATAACTCTGCGTGAATTTCGTGCAAGCTGTCACAGACAGGTGATGAGACCCAGATAAAAAGTGATTTGTTCAGGAAAACCAGACCCTGGCGCCCGCAGGCCCGCCCAGAGAACCTGTGCGGGGATCAGCCGGTGCGGGCTGGCCGGAGGCACAGCCGGGGATATCAGATCGGGGATATCAGAGCGGGGTGGCGATCAGGCGGGTGCCGTCCTGGCCGGTGATGCGGGCCGGGATGATGCGGCCCTCGGGCTGGGCATCTGCAAAGCTCACTTCGGTGAACTGGCCGGTGCGGCCGTTATGCGGACCTTCGGTCAGGACCTGATGCAGGGCGCCCTGCTGGCTTTCCAGATGGCGGATGAGCGCGCTTTCTCCGGCGGCGCGCAGCCGGGCGGCGCGGTCGCGGATCGTCGGACCTTTCACCTGTGGCATCCGCGCGGCGGGGGTGCCTTTGCGGGGCGAATAGGGGAAGACATGCAGGAAGGTCAGGTCGCAATCCGAGACCAGCTTCAGGCTGTTTTCAAACATCTCGTCGGTCTCGGTCGGGAAGCCCGCGATGATATCGGCGCCGAAGATCAGATCGGGGCGCAGGCTGCGGGCCTCTTCGCAGAAGCGGATCGCGTCATCACGCAGATGGCGGCGCTTCATCCGTTTCAGGATCATGTCGTCGCCTGCCTGCAGGCTGAGATGCAGATGCGGCATCAGCCGGCTTTCGGTCGCGATCGCCTGCATCAGGTTCTCATCGGCCTCGATACTGTCAATCGACGAGATCCTGAGCCGTGCCAGATCCGGCACCAGCCGCAGGATCCGCATCACCAGATCGCCAAGGCGCGGCGTTGCGGGCAGGTCGGCGCCCCAGGAGGTCAGATCGACGCCGGTCAGCACAACTTCCTGAAACCCCTTGTCGACCAGACGTTTGATCTGTTCGATCACCACGCCGGCGGGGGCAGAGCGCGAATTGCCGCGCCCATAGGGGATGATGCAGAAAGTGCAGCGATGGTCGCAGCCATTCTGCACCTGGACATAGGCGCGATGGCGGCCAAAGCCGTCGATCAGATGACCGGCGGTCTCTTTCACCGACATGATGTCATTGACCAGTGTCTTCTCGGTCACGCCGATCAGATCCGGCGCCAGGAGGGGCGCGCGCAGCCCGGTCCAGGTCTCGGCCTGCATCTTTTCGTGATTGCCGATGACCTTTGTCACCTCGGGCATCGCCGCAAAGGTCTCAGGTTCGGTCTGCGCCGCGCAGCCGGTGACGATCACCGGCGCACCGGGGTTTTCGCGCGCGAGACGGCGGATTTCCTGTTTGGCCTTGCGCACGGCTTCGGCCGTCACCGCGCAGGTATTGACCACGACCGCGCCATTGACCCCGGCGGCGGCGGCAAGTTCCTTCATCGCCTCGGTCTCATAGGCGTTCAGGCGGCAGCCCAGGGTGGCGAAAACAGGCGCGTTCATGTCAGGGTCGCCAGGAAGGCGGGCGGGATACGGCCCTCGAAGACCAGCGCCACCGGGCCGGCCATCCAGACGCCATCCTCACGCCAGTCGATCTCCAGCACGCCGCCGTCAAGGTCAAGCGTCACGCGCCGCCCGGTCAGCCCGCGCAGATGCGCTGCCACTGCCGTCGCACAGGCGCCCGAGCCGCAGGCGAGCGTGATGCCGGCGCCGCGCTCCCAGACCCGCATGCGCAACCTGTCGGGGCCAGTCAGGCTGGCGAATTCGACATTGGTGCGTTCGGGGAACAAAGGATCATGTTCGACTCGCGGGCCAAGGCCCGCGACATCCGCCGTATCGGCATCGGGCACAAAGAACACGCAATGCGGGTTGCCCATGCCAACTGCCACCGGCGTACCATCCAGCGGCAGATGCGCGGTATCGACCGCATGCGACAAAGGCAGCTCGGCCCAGTCCAGCTGCGGCTGGCCCATATTCACATTGACCCGGCCATCCGACATCCGCTCGGCCCGCAGGGTTCCGCGTTGGGTGATCAGCGTCACCGCATCTTTGCCCAGATCGCGCATGACGTAATCCGAGACGCAGCGCGTGGCATTGCCGCAGGCGCCGGCGCGGCTGCCATCGGTGTTCCAGAAATCCAGGGTGAAATCGACGCTGTCCTGCCCGGCAGGCGCCGGCCGGATCTCGGCCAGCTGATCAAAGCCCACGCCCCGGTTGCGGTCGCCAAGCGCGCGCGCCAGCGCAGCCGTCACCACCGCCTCGCCGCGTGCCCGCGAGTCGATCACCACGAAGTCATTGCCCGCCCCATGCATCTTGATGAAGGGCAGGCCGCTGGGGTCAGGGCCCTGTGTCATGCGCCCCATATACGCCTGCGCCGCCCCGCAATCCAGAGCGCAATATGCAGGCCCGTATGCCGGTTTTGCAGGGGGTGCTTTCTCCCCCTGAGGGTCTTTCACCCGGGGCGCCGCCTCTGCTAGCCTTCGGGCGAATGCATTGTCACGGGACTGCCATGGATCTCACCGCCCGCTCCGCTCTCGATCTCTCGCAGCTGATCACCCGCCGCGAGGTGAAACCGTCCGAGGTGATGGAGGCGCATCTGGCCCGCATCGCTTCGGTGAACCCGCAGGTGAATGCTGTGATCTCGCTGCGCGATCCCGACCAGATCATGGCAGAGGCGCGGGCGCTGGACGCTGTGGCACCTGAAGGCGCGCTGTTTGGCCTGCCGCTGGCGGTGAAGGATCTCCTGAACACCAAGGGCCTCCGCACGACCTATGGCTCGCCGCTTTACGCCGATCATATACCCGAGGCCGATGATCTGATCGTTGCGCGGATGCGGGCGGCAGGGGCGGTCGTGATCGGCAAGACCAATACGCCGGAATGGGGGCATGGCAGCCACAGCTTTAACCCGGTGCATGGCGTGACGCGCAATCCCTATGACCTGACGCGCAGCGCCGGCGGGTCATCGGGGGGCGCGGCGGCGGCGCTGGCCGCGCAGATGGTGCCGCTGGCGGATGGTTCGGATATGATGGGCAGCCTCCGAAACCCTGCAGCCTTTTGTAATGTCTACGGGTTTCGCCCGAGCTGGGGGCTCGTTCCGTCTGACGCCGGGGCCGAGACCTTCCTCGACACGATGGCAACAGAGGGTCCGATGGCCCGCGATATCGCCGATCTCGCGCTGCTTTTGGGCGTTCAGGCCGGGCCCAACCCGCTGACCCCCTTTGGTCAGTCCGCGCAGGATTACCTCGGCGCGGTCCGGGCCGCGCCGGATGATCTCAACGGGAAGCGCATTGCCTGGTTTGGTGATTTCAACGGTCAGATCCCGTTTGAATCCGGCATCATCGCCGCCTGTGAGGCCGGGCTGAAGACCTTTGAAAGCCTCGGCGCCGAAGTGGTGCCGGTGTCGCTCCCGCTGCCGGTGGCCGATCTCTGGCAGGCCTGGGTCACGATCCGCAGCTTCCTGAATTTCGGGGGCAAAGGGGCCGAGCGCCAAACGCCCGCCCGCTGGGCCCGGCTCAAACCCGAAACGCAATGGGAGGTCGAGACCGGCGCGCAAGTGACGGCAGCGGCGCTCTACCAGGCGTCGAAAATCCGCTCCGCCTGGTATGCGCACGCGCATCAGTTGCTGGCGGATTACGATGCGCTGGTGATGCCGGTGGCGCAGGTCTGGCCCTTCCCGGCCGACTGGCGTTATCCCGAAAGCATCGATGGCCAAAGGATGGACACCTATCACCGCTGGATGGAAGTGGTGGTGCCGGTCTCGCTGATCGGCCTGCCCGCTTTGGCGGTTCCGGTGGGATTCGGCGCAAACGGCCTGCCGACGGGTATCCAGATTGCGGGGCGCCACGGATCCGACGCCGCGATTCTCGCCATGGGCGAAGCCTGGCACCGCGCCACCCGCTGGCCGGAAAAGAACCCGCCCCGGATCTGAGGTCCTGCCCGCCGCGGAAAAGCGGGAAAGGGCAGTCCCCGGGCCAGGGCGGGCCGGAGGGCCAGAGGCTGCCCGGGCCGGAACCCGATGCACCCTCCGACAGGGAGAGCAAGAGGGGGTCCGGGGGAGAGTACTCTCCCCCGGCTTTGTCCGGAACCGCTGAGGCTCAGAAGAAGCCGAGCTTCTTCGGATTGTAGGAGACCAGCAGGTTCTTGGTTTCCTGATAATGGTCGAGCATCATCTTATGGTTCTCGCGCCCGATCCCCGATTGTTTGTACCCGCCAAAGGCCGCGCCGGCCGGATAGAGATGGTAGCAATTGGTCCAGACCCGGCCCGCTTCGATCGCGCGACCGGCGCGGTAGGCGGTGTTTGCGTTCCGCGACCAGACGCCTGCGCCCAGACCGAAGACGGTGTCATTGGCGATCTCGATCGCCTCGTCCTGGGTCTTGAAAGTGGTCACCGACACGACCGGCCCGAAGATCTCCTCCTGGAAGACCCGCATCTTGTTGGTGCCCTCGAAGACGGTTGGCTGGATATAGAAGCCTTTCGAGATATCGCCGTTGAAATGGTTCGCCTGGCCGCCGGTCAGCACTTTCGCGCCTTCTTTCGGGCCGAGCTCCAGATAGGACGAGATCTTGTCGAATTGCTGCTTCGAAGCCTGGGCACCGATCATCGTATTCGCCTGACGCGGGTCGCCTGCCACAATGGCCTCGACCCGTTTCAGCGCGCGTTCCATGAACCGGTCATAGATCGATTCCTGGATCAGGGCGCGCGACGGGCAGGTGCAGACCTCACCCTGGTTCAGCGCGAAAAGGGTGAAGCCTTCCAGCGCCTTGTCGAAGTAATCGTCATCCTCATCCATCACGTCTTCAAAGAAGATGTTCGGCGATTTGCCGCCAAGTTCCAGCGTGATATTGGTCAGGTTGTCGGCTGCGGCCCGCATGATCGACTTGCCCACCGGGGTCGAGCCGGTGAAGGCGATTTTCGCGATGCGCGGGCTCGATGCCAGCGCCGCACCGGCCTCGGCACCGGTGCCGTTGACGATATTCAGCACGCCCGGCGGCAGCAGGTCTTCGATGAATGAAAGCAGGAACAGGATCGAAGCCGGGGTCTGCTCTGCCGGTTTCAGCACGACACAATTCCCCGCCGCGAGCGCCGGTGCCAGTTTCCAGGCCGCCATCAGGATCGGGAAGTTCCAGGGGATGATCTGGCCCACAACGCCCAGCGGCTCGTGGAAGTGATAGGCGACGGTGTCATCGTCGATCTGCCCGATCGAGCCCTCCTGCGCCCGGATCGCGCCGGCGAAATAGCGGAAATGGTCGACTGCCAGCGGGATATCTGCCGCCATGGTCTCGCGCAGCGGCTTGCCGTTATCCCAGGTCTCGGCAATCGCGATGGCTTCGAGATTCTCTTCGATCCGTGCGGCAATCTGCAGCAGGATGTTTGAGCGCGTCGTGGCCGAAGTCTGCGCCCAGCCGCGACGGGCGGCATGGGCGGCATCCAGCGCCGCTTCGATATCGGCCGCATCCGAACGCGCGACCTCACAGATCACGCTGCCGGTCACCGGCGAGATGTTCTCCATATAGCGCCCGGCTTTCGGCGCGACCCATTGGCCGCCGATAAAGTTTTCATAGCGGGTTTTGTAGGGCGCAGTGCTCAGGCCGAATTCTTCATGCTTGGTCATGGTAGCTCCTCCGTTGGCCGCTCTCCCTTGCGGCTGATGACACCAAGCTGGCGTCTGATTGCAGGCGGGTCACCCCCGGGGATATGCCGCAGCTGCGAAAGCTGTCGCAGTTCTGAGACAGTCTGTCCTGCCGACTGCCCGACAGTGCGATTGTCGTTCGGCCGTCCGTCAGTCGGACCGGCCCATTTTGCGATGCAGGGTCGCGCGGCTGATCCCAAGCGCCCGTGCCGCGGCCGAGATATTGCCGCCGGTGCGCGCGATGGCGCGGTGGATCACTGCGCGCTCGCCATCTTCGGGGCGCAGATGGCTGCTGACGCCCAGCAGATCGGCGGCAGGGACCGGGTTTCTGGCCAGATCACCGGTCAGGCCCAGATGCTGGCGCGCCATGCGCGTGGCGCCGATCACCAGCTCATCGGCATCGACCGCCAGAAGCGCGCCGGTGCCGCGATCCGCACCGGGAACCAGCACCATCCGCGCGCCGCTGTAGCGCGCCTGGAACAGATCTGCCTCGATCCGGCGGGCGGCCTCATGCACCGAATGGCTCAACAGGCCCGAGAACCCTTCGGCGATATCGGCGCGCACGGTCGAGACATCCAGCACCGCCACCAGATCGCCCGAAGGATCCCAGATCGGCGCCGAGGCGCAGGTCAGCGCGGTATTCGCGGCAAGGTAATGCTGGTCACGATGGATCACCACCGGCCGCCCTTCGGCAAGGCAGGTGCCGATCCCATTGGTGCCAACCGCCGCTTCGCTCCAGTCCGAGCCGGCGCTGAGGCCGGCATCCTGGAAATCGCGGTCTTCCGATTGCTTCACCAGGCGTTCAAAGGGAATGCCGTCCTCGCTTGCGAGGATCACGCTGGCGCCAAAACCGCCGACCACCTGAAACAGCCGCTCCAGCGTCGGGCGGGCGGCGCGGGTCACCGGCTCCATCCTCTCGCGCAGGCGGGCGAGCCCCATCCCGTCCAGCCGCTGATCACGTGGCGCAAGGGCCGAAGGCGCCAGCCCATGGC
The DNA here is from genome assembly GCF_016405985.1 of Paracoccus sp. IB05. Classification (GTDB taxonomy): domain Bacteria; phylum Pseudomonadota; class Alphaproteobacteria; order Rhodobacterales; family Rhodobacteraceae; genus Pseudogemmobacter. The sequence continues at coordinate 35,510 of NZ_JAEFCF010000010.1, read as the reverse complement.
GGGCCGAACGCGCCCAGGAGGCGACAATCGACGACCGCGCGGCCTGGCCCTTTTCCAGCGCGGCAGAAACCTGGGCCACATGGTCGCGGATGGTGCGGCCGGTGGTGATATTGCCTGGCATGGATCGGCCTTCTCCCCTCCGCCGTCCGGGAACAGGATCCCGTCCGGAATTGCATCTCGGAAACAGCAGTTCTTTCCCCCGGGGCCCGGCTTTTCTGCTACTCTCTGAGCCAGGGCTGCAGGCGCGCCGGTCTGTGGCGCCGATCTGCCGCTGCCAGCTATTTGGGCATTGCCCGCAGAACTGCATCACTCCGGATGCGACAGAGTAACGCATGTTCTGCTTTCGGGGGCAAGAAATCTTGTGGCGCTGTCACGAGCCTGTGCAACGGGTGCCGCAACGCCAATCTGAAAAGGTCGTGGTCCAGGATGATCGTCCGTGACAAACCCACCCCGCTGCAACTTCTGACCGCGACACGCGGTTCGATTGTCTTCCAGGTCGCACCGCCGGTGCTGTTCGTTGCCTGTTTCGCGCTTGTGGTGGTCCTGCTCGACCATATGACGCCCTGGGTGCCGCATCTGAACGCCGCCGCCTATACGGTGTTCGGGATCGGGCTGTCGCTTTTCCTCGGGTTTCGCAATGCCGCCGCCTATGACCGCTGGTGGGAGGCGAGGAAGCTCTGGGGCGGGCTCCTGGCCGATCTGCGCAGCTTTGCCCGGGAGGTCGGGACTTTCGTGCCTGACCCGCGGCGGCGCGAGCGGATGCTGCGGCTGGCGCTGGAATTCATCCATGCCCACCGGATCAACCTGCGCAAGCTGGTGCCGCCGGAGACCGGGCCCGGGGCGCAGTTCCGCGCGGCCACGCACCCGCCCTGTGCCGCGATGGATGCGATCACTGATGAGCTGAGCGCGGGCTACCGGTCGGGCGAGATCGACGGCTTCGGCGCGCGCGCGCTGACCACCCGCATGGCCAATCTCGCCCTGCTCCAGGCGGGGGCCGAGCGCATCGCCAACAGCCCGTTGCCTTACGTCTATTCGCTGCTGATCTATCGCACGACCTGGCTTTATTGCCTGCTGCTGCCGCTGGCGCTGGCGGAAACCACCGGCTGGCTCTCGCCTTTGTTCACCGCCATTGTGGCCTATATGTTCCTTGGCCTGGCGGAAGTGACCGAGGAACTGAGCCATCCCTTCGGCACCAGCCCCAATGGCCTCGCGCTGGATGCGATCTGTCGCGCCTGCGAGATCAGCCTTGCGCCGCATCTGGGGGAGGAGCCGCCGAAACCGCTGGGGCCGGTCGAGCATTATCTCAGCTAGAGCCTCTTGCCAGCCGGCCTCAGGAGGGGGAAACTGGCGTGATGAAACGCTTTTTCCTGCGCCTTTACTTTGACAATGCGATGGTCGGCCCCGGCAAGGCCGAACTTCTGGAACATATCCGCGAGACCGGCTCCATCTCGGCGGCCGGTCGCGCCATGGGGATGAGTTACAAACGCGCCTGGATGCTGGTGGAAGAGCTGAACGCGGCCTTTGCCAGCCCGCTGGTCGCCAGCGCGCGCGGCGGCTCTGGCGGCGGCGGCGCGCATCTGACGCCCGAGGGCGAACAGGTGCTGGCGCTTTTCCGCGAGATCGAACGCAAATCGCGCGAGGCAGGTGCCGAAGAGATCGCCCTGCTCGAGACGATGCTGGCCTCCGGTCAGCCCTGATCTGCGGCAAAGGGCGTTGTGGCGAGCGGGAAATAACCCTTGCGCCTGTCGCCTCGGGCAGTCTTTATATCCGCAAAGATATATCGAACCGGAGGAATCCAATGTCTTTCGCCAGCCGTAAATTCGCCCGCCGCGCTGCGCTGTTTGCGACCGCTTTCAGCCTCGCGCTGCCCGCCATGGCCCAGGCCGAAGAGGTCGTGGTTTTTGCCGCCGCGTCGATGAAGAACGCGCTGGATGAGGTCGCGGCGAAATTCCAGGAGGAAACCGGCAATACGGTGGTGATTTCCTATGCCGGATCGAATGCGCTGGCGAAACAGATCATCGAAGGCGCGCCTGCCGACATCTTTATCTCGGCTGCCGTCAACTGGATGGATGAGGTCGAAAAGGCGGGTCTGGTTGTCGAAGGTGCGCGCGGCGATCTTTTGGGCAATACGCTGGTCCTCGTTGCGCACGGCAAGGATGCCGCGCCGGTCGAGATTGGTGAGGGCTTTGATCTGAAAGCGCTTTTGGGCGATGAGAAACTCGCCATGGCCTTGATCGATTCCGTGCCCGCCGGCCAGTATGGCAAGGCCGCGCTGGAACATCTGGGTCAATGGGGCACGGTTGAGGGATCGGTTGCTCAGGCCGATAATGTCCGCGCGACGCTGGCGCTGGTGGCCCAGGGCGAGGCGCCTTACGGCATCGTTTATGCGACCGACGCCGTGGCCGAGGATAATGTCACCGTGGTCGGCACCTTCCCCGCTGACAGCCATAAACCGATCGTCTACCCTGCCGCCCTGCTGACCGGCGCGGCGGATGCGGCGGACCGCGCCTTTTACGAGGCGCTTTCGGGGGATGAGGCCGACAGGATCTTTGCCGCCGAAGGCTTTTCGATCCTGAACTGAGACTGATGAAAGGGCCTGAGAGGCGTGACGGACTGGCTGTCTCCTGACGAATGGAACGCGGTGATGCTGTCGCTGCGGGTGTCGTTCTGGGCGGTGCTGGTCAGCCTGCCTCTGGGGCTTTTCATCGCCCATGCCCTTGCCCGGTGGGAGTTTCCCGGCAAGCAGGTGCTGAACGGCATCGTGCATCTGCCGCTGATCCTGCCACCGGTCGTTACGGGCTATCTGCTGCTGATGACGTTCGGGCGCAAAGGCACGGTGGGGTACTATCTCGACCAGTGGTTCGGGATCGTCTTTGCCTTTCGCTGGACCGGGGCCGCGATGGCTGCGGCCGTTATGGCTTTCCCGCTGATGGTGCGCGCCATGCGGCTCGCCATCGAGGCGGTGGATCCGAAACTGGAACAGGCCAGCGCCACGCTCGGGGCGTCGAAACCCTGGGTCTGGCTGACGGTGACGCTGCCGATGATCCTGCCCGGTGTGATCGCAGGCTGCATCCTTGCCTTCGCCAAAGCGATGGGGGAATTCGGCGCCACGATCACTTTCGTGTCGAACATCCCGGGCCAGACCCGCACCCTGCCATCGGCAATCTACAGTTTCATGCAGGTGCCGGGCGGCGAGGCCCAGGCCGCCCGCCTCGTCTGGGTCGCCATTGTGATCGCCATGGCGGCGCTTTTGCTGTCGGAATGGGTCTCGCGGGTGGTTGCGCGCAGGATTTCAGGGCAATGACGCTGTCGGTTTCCCTGCAGCACCGCTTTCCCGGCATCACGCTGGATGTGCGGTTTGACGCGCCTCTGGGGGTGACGGCGCTCTTTGGCCGCTCGGGGTCCGGCAAGACCACGGTGGTCAATGCGGTGGCCGGGCTCTTGCGTCCCGATCAGGGCCGGATCACGCTGGGCGACCGGGTCTTACTCGATACCGCGCGCGGAAATTTCCTGCCGCCCCATAAGCGCCGCATCGGCTATGTCTTTCAGGATGCACGGCTTTTCCCGCATCTCACGGTGCGTCAGAACCTGCTTTATGGCTGCTGGTTCGCGCCGAAGGGCCGCGCGGGTGCAGCATTTGACCAGGTGGTCGACCTTTTGGGCATCGCCCCTTTGCTTGACCGCCGCCCCGGTCGCCTCTCTGGCGGCGAGAAAAGCCGGGTGGCGCTTGGCCGGGCGCTTTTGTCCGACCCCGATCTTCTGTTGATGGACGAGCCGCTCGCCGCGCTGGATGAGGCGCGCAAATCCGAAATCCTGCCCTATCTGGAACGGCTGCGCGATACTGTGGCGCTGCCGATCCTTTATGTCAGCCATTCGCCGGCCGAAGTGGCGCGGCTGGCGACGACGGTGGTGATGCTTGAGGCAGGCCAGGTCAGCCGCGCCGGCCCGGCGGACGAGGTGCTGGCCGACCCGGTTTCCGCGCGCGGCTTTGGCCCGCGCGAGGCGGGGGCGGTGCTGAACCTGCGCGTCGGCGCGACTGATCCCGATGGGCTGACGCGGCTTGAGACCGGTGGCGGCGCGCTCTGGCTGTCTTTGCCGGGCGTGGCCGAGGGGACGGCGCTGCGCCTGCGGATCCTTGCGCGCGATGTCATGCTGGCGCGACAGCAACCGGAAGCGATTTCGGCGCTGAATGTTCTTGACGGCACGGTGCGGGAAATCTCGGAGCAAGACGGCGAGGTGCTGGTGCGCCTTGCGGTGGGCGAGGCGGCGCTGCTGGCGCAGATCACCCTGCGTTCGGCCCGGCTGCTTGAACTTGAGCCGGGGATGCGGGTTTTCGCAGTTGTCAAATCGGTGGCGGTGGCCCCGGGGACAGCAGGGGCGGGGGCAGGGGCAGGGACGGTGATATAGGGCGCGGATTTGGCCTCGCAACAGTCTCCGCTGCATTTTCACCCTGTAGGGTGATGGGTCGCCGCTGCAGACGGGGGTATCCTTGGTCCATTGAGACAAGACCTTTCATTCGCTTTCGCCGGGGGGAGGCGCCGCAAGAAGGCGACTTCCCCCGGTTTTCGGCCCAGAGTCAGGGTCGGCATCAGGCGCGGGTCAGGGACGGTTTTCAGCCCCGCCCGTTCAGTCGTTGTATCAGCGCCAGCTGGTTATCGGATCCTGTCTTGTGAAGCAGGCTCTTCACCTGGCTGCGGATTGTCTCGACCGAGCGGCTGTGGGCGTCGGCGATTGCCCGGATCGAGAGCCCCTGCGTGATCCCCGTCAACACCCGTGTTTCGGCTGCGCTCAGGGCATAGCGCTGCTGGAAATGCGCGATTCGCAGCGGTTCGGACCTCACCTGCCCCTCTTCGATGATCAATCCGGCGGCCGGACCACACAGCAATTCGGATATCGGCTCGCGGGCGGCGCGGAACAGGGTCAGCCGGCAGCCATTCTGATGCCAGACATGCTCCGTCGGCCCGTCATAGCCCCGTGCCAGGATCTGCCCCAGAAACTGCCGCGCCGCCTCATCTGCAAAATGAATGCGCCCGGTCGGGGTCAGGGTAAAGAGAGCCGCGCGCCGCGTCGCCTCTTCGGCCGCCGGCGAAATCAATGTCGGTTTCAGATCATCGCCGATCACGCAAAGCCCGGTACCGATCACGCCAAGCGCCTCGGTGGCGAAATTACCCGGAATGACCTCTCTGCCGAGATTGGCGAAATGTCGCATCACCCGCTGAAGATGCGGCGTCAGCGCCTCAAGCTGACGACCCATCATGGTGGCGATTTCAGGATCACTGTCTCCGAAAACCATGGTCAGCAGCATATGTTCGCTGCCCCTTCGCCCGAGGGTCACTCCGGTCGAGCCGATATAGCCGGCAGGCCGCAGGAAATCGTTGTAAAACTCGGTCCGCTTCAGCACTTCGCGCGCGATCACCTGGTGGTCGACGATCACATCATTGGCGCGCAGGAGGTGATCGGGCACCCAGGGGTTCAGCTGGCTGTAATATGTGGCGTAATCCGAGATCTGCCTTGTTCCGATCCCCGAGGTCAGCTCCAGTCGCCCGAGACCTCCACTCATGCGTTCATTTTGCAGCATGAACAGGGCGCCGCCATTGGCGCGATCCGACACCAGCAGACCCAGAAACCGCGACCAGTCTGCTTCCCCAAGCAGAATCGAATAAAGGGCCTCGGTCAGGTCGGCATGAATGTCAGACAAATCGTGCTCCTTGCCGCAAGGAAAGCACAGGCTCTCGCGGAAAGGAAGTCAGCAGTGCCGGCCGTGGCCGCCGTTACGCGATGCGCGAAACCACGAAATCCGCAAGATCGCCCAGGATCGCCCTCAGCGGATGATCGGGGAGCGGCGCCAGCGCGGCGCGCGCGGTCGCGGCCCAGGTGAGCGCATCGGCGCGGGCGGCGGCCAGGGCACCGTGGCGTTCCATCAGCGAAAGCGCAATCTCCAGATCGCCCTCATGCTGATCGCCTTTGGCAATGACGCGGGTCCAGAAAGCCTGCTCTTCCGCATCGGCTTTGGCGACCGCCTTGATCAGCGGAAGGGTCAGTTTGCGTTCGCGGAAATCATCGCCGGTGTTCTTGCCGATCACAGCCGAGGTGCCACCGTAATCCAGCAGGTCATCGGCAATCTGGAAGGCGATGCCAAGCGCGTCGCCATAAGTATAGAGCGCCCGGACCTGATCGGGCGTCGCCCCGGCAATCTCGGCGCCGGATTCCGTGGCCGCGGAAAACAATGCCGCCGTCTTGCCACGCACCACCCGGATATAGGTGTCCTCTGTGGTGGCCAGATCCCGGGCGGCGGTGAGTTGCAACACCTCGCCTTCGGCAATCGTCGCCGAGGCATTGGCGAGAATATCAAGCACGCGCAGGCTGCCCGGTTCGACCATCAGCTGGAAGGCGCGGGCAAACAGATAATCGCCGACCAGCACCGAGGACTTGTTGTCCCATAAAAGATTGGCGGTCGGCCGGCCGCGGCGCTGCGCGCTTTCATCGACGACATCATCATGCAAAAGCGTGGCGGTATGGATGAATTCAACGGTGGCGGCGAGCTTCTGGTGGTCTTCACCGCCCGGATTTCTGGCCGGATAGCCGCAGATATGCGCCGCGGCGAGCACCAGCATCGGGCGGATCCGTTTGCCGCCGGCCTCGATCAGATGGGCGGTGACTTCGGGGATGCGGGGCGCATGTTCGCTGGCCATCCGCGCGCGAATGATCGCATTGACGGCGGCCATATCCGGGGCCAGAGCCTCCGCCAGCCGGTCCTGCGGACCGTGATGCGCGTTGTCACTGCCGTCCATCTTCATCCCCAAACACTCAGGTCAAACCCTGGGGGCAGGCGCCTCTTGCCCTGACGGCCCGGTGCGGCTACCCAAAACCTATGAAAGAGCTTTTGCGCACGACCGACCCGACGGTGATCGCCTTTGCGACGGCCCTTCTTGAGGGCGAGGGAATAACAGCCTTCGACCTGGACGTCCACATGAGTGTACTTGATGGTTCACTCGGAATTTTGCCGCGCCGCCTGATGGTTGCAGACCGCGACCTCTTTATGGCGCGGGCGATCGTGACGGATAACGGCTTGGAGGTTTCGCCATGAGCACGGAGCAGTTTGTCGACGGGGATTTGTCGGATGACAAATTCCTGTGCGGCAGGCTCAGGCTCTGGCAGCCGCTCAGGGGGTATCGGGCGGCGACGGATGCCGTGCTGCTTGCGGCGGCCTGTGGCGCGAAGCCGGGCCAGCAGGTGCTGGATCTGGGCTGCGGGGCGGGGGCGGTGTCGCTGTGCCTCGCCGCCAGGGTGCCGGAGCTGCGGCTCGCGGGGCTGGAGGTGCAGCCGCTTTACGCAGCCCTTGCGCGCCGGAATGCGGAACGCAATGGCATCGCGATGGAGGTGCATGAGGGCGATCTGAGCCGGATGCCCCTGGCCCTGCGTCATGATTTCGACCATGTGGTCGCCAACCCGCCCTGGTATCCGGCCGGGGGCAGCGCCTCGCCGGTGGATATCAGGGCGAAAGCGATGCAGGTGGTCCTGCCGGTGTCGGACTGGGTGGCGGCGGCGACGCGGCGCCTGGCGCCCGGCGGCTGGCTGACACTGATCGCAGGCGCGGATTCGGTGCCCGAGCTCCTGGCGGCGCTGGCGCCAAAGCTCGGCTCGGCCTCGATCCTGCCGCTGGCGGCGCGTGAGGGGCGCGAAGCGCTCCGGGTGATTTTGCGGGCAAAGAAAGGGGGCCGCGCTGCCTTTCGCCTGTTGCCGCCGCTGGTGATCCATGAGGGCCTGGCGCATGATGGCGACCGTGAAAGCTATACTGCGGAAGCAAATGCAATTTTGCGTGACGGTGCAGCTCTGCCGGCGCGTTTCGGCTGATTAAAAGAGAATTACCGGCAATATTTGTCGCTCTCATATGAAAGAGAGATGACACGACGCGCGTTCCGTGCTGCAATCCTCCTTACGCGAACCATACAGGAGGACGAAATGACCATTTCTTCGCATCTGGCAGAACTTCGCAAGAAGCACGAGGTGCTCTCTGATAAGGTCGAGAAAGGGCAACGCAGCCCGGCGACGGATGCCACCCAGATCGCAGAATGGAAGCGCCAGAAGCTTCGGCTGAAAGAGGAAATTGGCCGCCTCAGCGCCTCCCACTGAGTGAATTCTCCTGAGTCCCGACCGGAAACGCCCGGGAATATGAGGATCAGGACGCCTTGCGGGAGGCGATCAGCGCACCACCGGTGATCAGAATCGCAGCCGCAAGGATGGCCCAGCTGGCTTCGGCTTTGCCCGCGATGATCAGGGCAAGCGTTGACAGCAAAGGGGCAGCATAAGAGGCGACACCCAGAAGCTGGATGTCGCCTCTTTTCATGCCGATATCCCAGGTGAAGAACGCCGCGCCGACCGGCCCAATCCCCAGCAGCAGCACCGAGAGCCAGCCGGCAGTGCCGGTGGGCCAGAGGGTCTCCTCCAGCGCAAGATGAGCGATCAGCGACAAGGCGGCGGAGGCGAGACAGAAGATGGTGACGCTTTCCGTTGGCACAGTGCCGAGACGGCGCGAGATGACCGAATAGACCGACCAGGTGAGCGCACAGCCAAAAGCCAGGATCATGCCGGTGGTGTTGAAACCGCTTTCTGTGCCACCGCCAAGGATGATCAGCGCGGCGCCGGAAAAGGCGACAGCTGCCCCGAGCAGCTGCGGCATGCGCAGTTTTTCGCCCGGCAAAAGGCCGGAAAAAAGGACGATGAACAGCGGCCAGAGATAGGCGATCAGCCCGGTTTCTGCTGTGGGTGAAACGCGGAAGGCTGTAAAGTAAAGGAAGTGATATCCGAAAAGACCAATTGTTCCAAACGCATAGACTTTCCACGAGATGGTCTTTAACAGATGGAACCCGTTTCGCGCCGTCCAGACCAGCCCGATGCTGCCGCCAATGGCAAAACAAATCGCGTTGAGCAGGAAGGGCGGCACGGGCTCTGATCCGATGGTCAGAAGGGCCAGCAAAGCCCACATCAGGACTGCGCTAAATCCGATGGCCGTAGCCCTATTGTGCGACATTTCAGCTCTCCTGCCCCCGTTTCCTTAAGTAAGGAAACGGCCCGGAGTTTTCTTTGAAAACTCCGGCGCCCTTGTAATCTGGCACCGCAGAAAGAGAAAGGCCCGCCGGGGCGGGCCTTTCCTGTGGCGCAACGGGATTGGTCAGACGACGAACTGGCCACCATTCGCAGAGATGGTCGAACCGGTGATGAACCCTGCATCATCCGAGGCAAGGAAGGCCACGCAGCGCGCGATCTCGTCCGGCTCGCCGAGGCGGCCGACCGGGATTTGCGGGATGATGCGTTCGGCGAGGACTTTCTCGTCGATAGCGCGCACCATTTCGGTGCCGATATAGCCGGGGCAGATCGCATTTACCGTGATCCCGGCCCGCGCACCCTCCTGGGCCAGAGATTTGGTAAAGCCGAGATCTCCCGATTTCGCCGCCGAATAATTCGCCTGGCCGGCCTGGCCTTTTTGCCCGTTGATGGAAGAGATATTGATCACGCGGCCGAATTTGCGATCCCGCATACCTGACCAGAGCGGATGGGTCATATTGAACAACCCGGTCAGGTTGGTGTCGATGACCTCTTTCCACTGGCCGGGAGTCATTTTGTGGAACATGGCATCGCGGGTAATGCCGGCATTGTTCACCAGCACATCGACCGGACCCAGATCGGCCTCGACCTTTTTGATGCCTTCAACGCAGGCATCATAATCGGCAACTGACCATTTATAGGCCGGAATGCCGGTTTCCGCAGTAAAGGCCTTGGCCGCATCGTCATTGCCGGCATAATTGGCGGCAACCTTATAGCCGGCCGCTTTCAGCGCGATTGAAATGGCTGCGCCGATGCCGCGAGAACCGCCGGTGACGAGTGCAACTCTGGACATGATTCCTCCTCAGAAAAGCTGTTCCCCGGAAGTTAGCGGCAGTTCACCCAGTGCGCAATATTGTTTCAAAAATTATTTTGCTTGCGCAGCAAAGTTTCATTGGGATCGTATGTTTGTAACGCGGCCCGGCTATGGAAAAGGGCACCGGATCGCGCCGGTGCCCCTGAATTTAGGTCTATATTACAAATATTTGATGTCAGTCGCGCTCAAGGCACATCGCGACACCCATGCCGCCGCCGATGCAAAGCGTAGCGAGGCCTTTCTTCGCACCCGACCGGTTCATCTCGAAGATCAGCGTATTGAGGATCCGCGCACCCGAAGCGCCGATCGGGTGACCGATCGCAATCGCGCCGCCATTGACGTTCACTTTTGCCGGATCCCAGCCCATGTCCTTGTTCACCGCGCAGGCCTGAGCGGCAAAGGCTTCATTCGCCTCAACGAGGTCGAGGTCAGCGGCCTTCCAGCCCGCCTTGTCCAGCGCTTTGCGCGAGGCATAGATTGGGCCGACACCCATGATCGACGGATCAAGACCAGCCGTCGCGTGAGAGGCAATCCGCGCGAGCACTTTCAGCCCGCGTTTCGCGGCTTCCTCTTCGGTCATCAGCAAGACGGCGGCCGCGCCGTCATTGAGGCCCGAGGCGTTGGCGGCGGTCACGGTTCCGTCTTTGGTGAAGGCGGGTTTCAGCTTTTGCATCGCCTCGATCGTGGCGCCGTGGCGGATATATTCATCGCTGTCGACCAGGATATCGCCCTTACGGGTCTTCACCGTGAAGGGCGCGATCTCATCTTTGAACTTGCCGGCTTTCTGCGCCGCTTCGGCTTTGTTCTGGCTGGCGACGGCGAATTCATCCTGCTGCTCGCGCGAGATCTGCCATTGAGCGGCTACATTCTCGGCGGTCTGGCCCATGTGATAGTTGTTGAATGCATCCCAGAGGCCGTCTTTGATCATCGAGTCGATCATCTTCATGTCGCCCATCTTGGTGCCGGCGCGCAGATGCGCGACATGGGGCGAAAGGCTCATGCTTTCCTGACCGCCGGCGATGACGATCCCGGCCGCGCCGGTCTGGATCTGCTGGGCGCCAAGCGCGACCGTGCGCAGGCCCGAACCGCAGACCTGGTTGATCGACCAGGCCGGGCTTTCCTTGGGAAGGCCGGCGAGGATATGGGCCTGACGGGCCGGGTTCTGGCCCTGACCTGCGGTGAGCACCTGGCCCAGAATGGTCTCGCTGATTTCGGATTTGTCGATCCCGGCCCGGGCGATAACGGCCTCGATCACACTCGCTCCCAGTTCATGCGCCGGTGTATTGGCGAAAGCCCCATTGAACGAGCCCACGGCGGTCCGTGCAGCCGAAACGATTACGATATTGGTCATCTGAAGCCTCTCCTCAGGCAGTAACGTCGGGCAGAGATCCGCGAGGGGATCGGGCGGCCCGCAGGGTCTTCTTTGGCGAAGAGGGACACAATCAGAAGAAATACGCAAGAATATTGCGCGACAGTTTTTGACCTCAGCCTGCGGTTGTCGCCGCTTGCCTCGCGCGGAGATACAGGCTGAAATCGGGATCGAGTTCCGGCCGGCCGAACAGATAGCCCTGCAGACAGCCGACGCCCTGTTCCCGCAGCCAGTTCGCTTCATCGTTGCTTTCGACCGCTTCGGCCACGAGGAACATGCCAAATTCCTGCGCCATGGCGATGGCTGCGCGCACGATCGGCTGGTTTTCCGGATCCCTGTGACAGTCGCGGATAAAGCGGCCATCGAGCTTGGCGATGTCGAAACCGAATTCATAAAGCAGGCTCAGCGAGGTGAAGCTGTCGCCGAAATCATCCAGGGTGAAGGTGATGCCGTACCCCCGCAACTCGTCCATGAAGGGGATCAGCACATCTGGCATCTGCATCGCCGAAGCCTCGTTGATCTCAAGGATCAGCCCTTTGCCGATGCCGGGATATTCCCCAAGCACGCGGCGCAAAAGCTGCGTCCAGGGCTTATAGCCCACCGATCTCGCCGACATATTCACAGCGATTCGCACCCCGGGATTGCGCCGCAGCGTCATCAGCCCCAGCCGCAGCGCCGCCACGTCGATTTCGCGCCCAAGCTCGCGGGTTTCGGCAACCGACATGAAGTCGCGCGCCGGAATCGTCAGCTGCTTTTCATCCAGCAGCCGGATATAGCCTTCATAAAAGCCGATAATATCAGGGGCGGCGGCATAGACGGCGGGCTGGAAGGCCAGGCGCATCCGTTTGTGCTGCAATGCCTCGCGCACCATGTGCAGCACCGCGCGTTCTGCCGAGGAAACGGCGATGGAAAAAGGCGAGGCTTCCTTGCCGTCGAGATCGAATTTCTTGCGCCGCGCCTGTTCGATGCTCATCCCCGCTGTCCTTATTGTTCGGGTGACACTCTGCGCGAAGATGGGTAAACCGGGGCTGAACGTTCTGCGTTTGTTTCAAATTTTGCCTATTCCGGGAGGCCAATATGACTGCCGATTCCACGCCACGCTGTCCCTGGTGCGGCACAGACCCGCTTTATGTCGCCTATCACGATGAGGAATGGGGCCGGCCTGAACGCGACCCGCGCGCGCTGTGGGAAATGCTGATCCTCGAAGGCTTTCAGGCCGGTCTCTCCTGGTACACGATATTGAAAAAACGCGAAAATTTCCGCGCGGCCTTTCAGGGCTTTCAGCCGGAAACCATCGCCTCCTGGGGCGCGGATGAGGTGGAGCGCCTGCTTCTGGACCCCGGCATCGTGCGCCATCGTGGCAAGATCGAGAGCACGATCCGTTCGGCCCGCGCCTTTCTCGAGATCGAGGCGGCCGAGGGATTCTCGTCCTGGCTCTGGTCTTTCACCGGCGGCGGGGTGTTGCAGAACCGGCTCGGCACGATGGCGGAGGCCGTGGCCTCGACGCCTGAAAGCACCGCCATGTCCAAAGCCCTGAAAAAACGGGGTTTCAATTTCTGCGGCCCGGCGATCACCTATGCCTTCATGCAGGCGGCGGGGATGGTGAATGACCATCTGACCACTTGCCCGCAACATGGGGAATGTGCTGCGCTCGCCTGATCGGGGGAGCGATCAGGCAGGAGGGGACGCGCGCCCCCTTGGCGACTGCGACATCAGCGCGCATATAGGGGCAAAGCCGCGAAAGTGAGGACAGCATGCTCGGTCTTGATGAGACACAAAAGCCCGCCGCCAGCCAGCCTGGCGATCTGATCAAAGACGGTTCCGACGCGACATTCATGGCCGATGTGATCGACGCCTCGCGCGAAGTGCCGGTGATCGTTGATTTCTGGGCGACCTGGTGCGGACCCTGCAAACAGCTCGGGCCGGCGCTGGAGGCTGCGGTCACGGCGGCGAAAGGCAAGGTGCGGCTGGTCAAGATCGATGTGGATCAGAACCAGATGGTCGCCGGTCAGTTGCGCGTGCAGTCGATTCCGACGGTCTATGCCTTCTGGCAGGGCCAGCCGGTTGACGGCTTCCAGGGCGCGTTGCCCGGCTCTGAAATCAAGAAATTCGTCGAGAAACTGGTGGCGCTTGGCGGTGATGACGGGGGCCTGGGCGATGCGCTTGCCGCCGCCGAAGAGATGCTGACAAACGGCGATTATGCCGATGCGGTCGAGACATTCGCAGCCATCCTTGGCGAAGAACCCGAGAATGCGGCGGCCTTTGGTGGCCTCGCCCGCAGCCATGTCGGCGCCGGCGATTTTGACGCCGCAGAGGCGCTTTTGCAGACCGTTCCGGCCGCGATTGCCGGCGCGCAAGAGGTCGAGGCTGCCCGCGCGCAGCTGGAACTGGCGCGGCAGGCTGCCAATGCCGGCCCCGAGGCCGAGTTGCAGGCCGCCGTCGATGCGGACCCGGCCAATCACCAGGCGCGGTTTGATCTTGCCGTGGCGCTCAATGCCAGCGGAAAGATCGATGAGGCGGTGGACCAGTTGCTGGAACTGTTCCGGCGCGACCGCGAATGGAATGACGGCGCCGCGCGCGCGCAGCTCTTCACCATTTTCGACGCGCTGAAGCCGCAGGACCCGATTGTGCTGAAAGGGCGCCGTCGGCTTTCTTCGATGATCTTCGTCTGAGATGTTTCCGCTGCGGCCTTCGCTGGCGGATCTGCCGGGGATGATCCCGGTCTTCCCGTTGCCCGGTGCATTGCTCCTGCCCCGGGCGCGGCTGCCTTTGCATATTTTCGAGCCGCGTTATCTCGCGATGATCGACGATTGCCTGAAACATCCGCACCGGCTGATCGGTATGGTCTGTCCGCTGGGCGAGGACCGGCTCTCGACCATCGGCTGCGCCGGCCGTCTGGTGCAACTCGGTGAGACCGATGACCGGCGCTATATGATCACGCTTGCGGGCCTCGTCCGGTTCCGGATGGGCGATGAGGTGGAGGGCTTTACCCCCTATCGCCGTTTCAATGTGGACTGGTCACCGTTTGAGCGTGATCTGGGCGGTCCCGAAGAGGATACAGGCCTCGACCGGCCGGCACTGTTCTCGCTGATCTCGCGCTATCTGGCGGGCCGCGATCTGACCGCTGACTGGAAGGGGCTGGAGGCTGCTCCGGATGAGATTCTGATCAACTCCCTCTCCATGCTGGTGCCGCTGTCGCCCGAAGACCGCCAGGCCCTGCTGGAAACCCCGGATCTTACGACACGGCGTGAGACGCTGGTGACTTTGGTGGAATTTGCCCTCAGGGGCGGCAATGACGATGAGGTGCTGCAATGAGCGAGACCGGGACCGAAGACCAGAAACCGGCCGCTTTCGACCGGCGGATGCTCGAGGCTCTGATCTGCCCGGTCACGCATGGGGCGCTGATCTGGGACAGTGAGAAGCAGGAACTGATCTCGAAATCAGCGAAACTTGCCTTCCCGGTACGGGGCGGAGTTCCGGTTATGCTGGTGTCGGAAGCCCGCGAGCTGGACTGACCGCCGGCCAGCGGCGGGCGCGGAATTTTTCTGAAAATTCCGGCCAGATTTCTTACTTAGGCTCCAGACTCATTCACACTTAAAGCCAGAAGAGGACGGTCGCAGCCAGAGCGATGGCAGAGAGGGAGACGATGGGGCATCTGTCGTATCTGGTGGCCACGCGCCGCCAATCCTTGAGCCTTCCGAGCATGATCTCGATGCGGTTTCGGCGTTTGTAGCGGCGTTTGTCGTATCGAACGGCTCTTCCGTCCGGGAATGCAGGCCCTTATCCCTTTGTCTTTCAGGGCATCTCTGAACCAGCCGGCATCATAGCCGCGATCGGCGAGCATACAGTCCACCTTTGGCAAGCTGCGCGAGCTGTGCAGCGGCTCCACTGTAGTCGCTGACCAGACCGGCCGCGACCAACAGACTGATCGGGTGGCCCTGCGCATCGGAAACGGCATGCAGCCTGGTGTTCATGCCACCTTTCGTGCGTCCGATCAGCCGGCCCATTCCGGGGGCTTATGCGGCCCCACCGGGGCCACGGACCCCCTTCATACCCCCTTCTTAACCCGTAGGCTGGAGGCCGTGCGATGGGCTTTCAGACAGGTCGCATCGATCATGATGGTCTTTTCGTCGGCGGCCTCGGACGCCAGGCCGTGCATCATCCGCGTGAACACCCTGCCAAAGAAACTAAAAGCGTGCGCAGCTTTTGTTGCATAGTAGATTCGAAGAATCGAAAAAGTATTTCGATTCAATTGCTTGAAATCGGCCTGATTGACGATGAAAAGCAATAGTCTGCGCAGGAAAGGAATAACATGCGCAAGCATAGAGTATTGATAACAAATGGTTATATCGGTGGTACGGTCTGGTTTGCCTTGCTCGGATCGGTGATCTCGCAGTAGGTCAGGTCAACAGCACCAAATCGCGGTGAATTCTTGGGCCGGTCCAGCATCAGGGCCCGGATGGCCTGTGCAAAAGCACTTCGACCGCCCTCGCAGCAATCGGGCACTTGATCATCATCATCGGCAACCTGGACGCCTCCCCTTTCTCGGCAGCAGCCGGTAGTGCGGCCTTCCACAAGATCGGAAGGCCCCCAATGAAAACAAGAGCTTCTACGCTTACTCCTCCTATGGCCTCAGAATTCTGCGCCAGACGGCTCGCACCCGTTCTGCCGGGCGATGTAGTCCAGACCCTGCAACGATACATGGTCGAACTGCTCGCCCGAGAGGTGTATCCGCCCTATCGTGGCGCAGGACTCGATCTCACGGCGCTGGCACAGACACTATCGCTGGACCGCGTCTTGTTGCAGTCGCAGAAGGCGCAGCTCAGCTCCACGCAGCGCCACCTCCGCCCATGCAGTGGTGCTGATGAAACACCTTCCCCGAATGGCGTCGAGGCAGGAGTTTTTCAGCGGCCTGCTCAGAAATTTGCGGCCCTCAGGGGCGATGGAGGCGCATCATGAAAAATCCGTCCATACCGCCCTGCGACGCGAGGTAATCCGGGCGCAGCCGCAGCCCGCCGTTTTCTGTCCACCAGTCGGAATGGATGCCGTCAAGATCAACGCGGGTGGTTTTCAGCCCGGGATGCCGGGCGAGGACGGCATCCAGCTGGAGCTCGCCCTCTTCCGGCAGGAGCGAGCAGGTGGCGAATACGAGTCTGCTGCCCGGCTTCAGCCAGGACAGCGCCCTGTCGATCAGCTGCGATTGCAGTTCGGCCAGGCCCGTGATCTCGCTGCCATCCTTGACGAAGGGCAGGTCGGGATGGCGGCGGATGGTGCCGCTGGCCGAACAGGGCGCATCCAGCAGGATCGCATCAAAGAGGCTATCCGGCTGCCAATGCAGGGCGTCGGCGGCGATCAGCTGCGCCTGCAGGCCGGTCCGCGCCAGGTTTTCCTCAACCCGCCGCAGCCGCGCCGGAGAAATATCAAGCGCCGTGACCTCGGCACCGGTGGCCGCCAGTTGCATCGTCTTGCCGCCGGGAGCCGCGCAGAGATCGAGCACCCGCTCTCCGGCCTGCGCCTGCAAAAGCCGCGCGGGCATTGCGGCGGCCATATCCTGCACCCACCAGCTGCCTTCGGCATAGCCGGGAAGGGCGGTGATCCGGCCGGGATCGGAAAGGCGCAGGCTGCCGGTCGGCATCATCTCGCCCTCGGGGTGCGGGCCTTCCGGGCGCAGTGTCAGATCGAGCGGCGGTGGGGCTGCGAACACGGTTTCCATCTGATGGACCGCATCGCGGCCCCATTTTTGCACCAGCGGCTGGCGCAGCCAGCGCGGCAGTTTTTGCACCGGCTGCTCTGTGAGGGCGGCCGGGTCGATCCCGCGCAGCACGGCATTGACGAGGCCGGACATATGCCGGGTTTTGCGGTCCTGCTGCGCGATGGCGACGCAGGCATTCACCACACCATAGGGCGCCGCGCCCAGGGCCATTTCCACCAGGCCGAGCCGGAGGATATTCATCAAAGCGAGCGGCGGCGATTTGCGCAGCTTTGGCGCGAGGATGTGGTCGGCGGGGGCCAGCCGGCGCAGCACTTCATCGGTCAGGCGACCCGCACGGGCGCGGTCCTGCGGCGCGAGATCCGGTTCGGTGAGCCCGGCGAGCATCTTCCCCTCGCCCAGCACCGCATTCAGCGCGGCAACTGCCGCTGCCCGTGCCGCTATACCTTCAGCCATTCTGCGCCCCTTTGCACCTGCCGTCCGGCGCTGTATCACAGACAAGGACCGGAGAGGAACCGCTGCCATGACCGATTGCCAACCGGAAGAAAAACGCGATCTGCCGCCCGAGGCGCTGCGGGCGCTTGCCGAAGCCGGGGCGCGGCGCAAGGCTTTGGGCGATCAGGCGGTGCCAAAGGAATATGGCGGGCGCGACGGGCTGGAGCCGGTGCGCTATGGGGATTGGGAGAAGAAGGGGCTCGCGGTCGATTTCTGACCGGCTGAGTGCCTGCGGTCCGAGTGCCTGTGGACGGAGCGCCTATGCCTGACTGCGGAAGCGCTCCGCGCGGGAGTATTCAGGTCAAGAGGAAGCTGGCCCTCCGGATCCAGGGGCGGATCGAATGGGCTGATCCGGTGTCAGATTCCGAGCACATCCGCCATGTCATAATGGCCGGGCTTTTTGCCCTGCCCCCAGAGGACGGCGCGCAATGCGCCCCGGGCGAAGATCGAGCGGTCTGTGGCAAGGTGGCGCAGCACGATGCGTTCGCCATCGGCGGCGAAGATCACATCATGTTCGCCGACAACATCGCCGCCCCGGATCGCTGAAAAGCCGATCGTGCCGCGGCTGCGGGCGCCGGTGATGCCTTCGCGGGCGGGGGTGCGCAGCTCAGCCAGGCTTTTGCCTCGGCCTTCTGCGGCGGCCGCGCCCAGCATCAGCGCCGTGCCGGACGGCGCATCGACCTTGTGACGGTGATGCGCCTCGACCACTTCGATATCCCAGTCTTCATCCAGCGCCGCCGCGACCTTGCGCGCAAGCCCGGTCAGAAGATTGACGCCGAGGCTCATATTGCCGGCGCGGATGATGACCGCATGGCGCGCCGCCGCGCCGAGTTTCGCGATATCCGAATCGCTGAGCCCTGTGGTGCCGATCACATGCACCGCGCGGGCCTGGGCGGCGAGGCCGGCAAATTCCACCGTGGCCGCGGGCGAGGTGAAATCGATCACGCCCTGGGCTTTGGCGAAGGCCTCGACCGGGTCATCGGTCACGATGATGCCATTCGGCTGGCCGCCCATGCATTCGCCAAGATCGCGGCCGATCCAGAGACTGCCTTCGCGTGCCACCCCGGCGACAAGACGCGCCTTGCCGCTGGCCTGGATGGTTTTCACCAGCATCTGCCCCATGCGGCCCGACACACCCGTGACGACAATACCCGGCAGATCGCTCATGACTTCCTCCAGCGCTTTCCTGCTGTGGTTTAACGCCGGCAGCGCCTGGTTGAAACCCTGCCCGTTGCGGGGCGGGCCGAAAGCGCTTAAATGCGGGGCATGGCCACAAAACGCACATCCTCCGGTCAGGGGCCGTCGCAGCGTCAGCTGCGGGTTGGCGAACTGATCCGACGTACCCTTTCCGATGTTCTGAACCGGGGCGAGATCCACGACCCGGAGCTGAATGCTATGCCGATCACCGTCGGCGAGGTCTCGCTTTCAACCGATCTCAAAGTGGCGACGGTTTATGTCATGCCGCTTCTGGGCTCGGCGCCGGTTGATGAGGCGGTGAAGCTGCTGGCGAAGCACCGGGGCGAGCTGCGCCACCGGGTCGCGGCCGGGCTGACGCTGAAATACGCGCCCGATCTGCGGTTCCGCCCGGACGAGACCTATGACCGGCTTGACGAGACGCGGCGGCTGTTCGCGGATCCGAAGGTGCAGCGCGATATCGGGAGCAAAGATCAGGAAGGGGCCGGGGAGGAAGAGGCGTGATCCGCCTCCTCGCGGCCCTGGTGGTGCTGATATCGGGTGCGGGGGCCGCATCGGCCTCGGCCTGCCGCCAGGATATGTTCGAGGGCGTGCCTTTCAGTCTTTGCGAAGTGACGGCAGCGGATGATCTGCGGCTGTTTCTCGACGGTCCCAGGGGCAATCTCGGCTCGTTCCGCGCGGTTGACCAGGCTTTGGCGGCCGAGGGCAAAGCGCTTGGTTTCGCGATGAATGCCGGCATGTATCACCGCGACCGCTCGCCCGTCGGACTTTATATCGAGGGCGGCGAAGAGAAACATGCCATCGTCACTGCCGAGGGGCCGGGGAATTTCGGCCTGCTGCCAAATGGGGTGTTTTGCTGGGCGGATGGCAGTTTCAACATCACCGACAGCCGCGCGTTCGAGCCCCTGCGGGGCAATTGCCGTTATGCGACGCAGTCGGGGCCGATGCTGGTGATCAATGGCAAGCTGCATCCCCGCTTTCTGGAAAACAGCGATTCGACCTATATCCGCAATGGCGTCGGCGTCGATGCCGCGGGGACGAAGGCAGTCTTCGTGATGAGCGACCGGGCCGTCAGTTTCCACCAGTTCGCGCGGTTTTTCCGCGACCATCTCGGGCTGACGGATGCGCTTTATTTCGACGGCAATATTTCGCGGCTTTACGCGCCCGAGCTGGGGCGCCATGACGGCGGCTTCGCGATGGGGCCGATTGTCGGCACCGTGATCGATTCGGGTCAGGCACAGGACTAATCAATGGCGAAAACGCGCAAAGGCCGCCCGGTTTCCGGCTGGGTGATCGTCGACAAGCCTGCGGGCATTGGCTCGACCGATGTGGTGAACAAGGTGAAATGGGCCTTTCAGGCCCAAAAAGCCGGCCATGCCGGCACGCTGGATCCGGATGCGACGGGGGTGCTGGCGGTTGCTCTGGGCGAGGCCACCAAATGTGTGCCGGTGGTGGCGGATGCACTGAAATGCTACCGGTTCCGGGTGGTATTCGGGGCCGCGACTGCAACCGATGATGCCAGCGGTGCGGTGATTGCGACCTCGCTTGCGCGGCCTTCGGATGGTGAAATCGAGGCGGCGCTGGCCGCGTTTCGCGGCGAGATCCTGCAGGTTCCGCCACAGGTTTCCGCAGTCAAGGTCGATGGCGAGCGTGCTTATGACCTCGCCCGCGAGGGGATCGAGATGGATCTCGCGGCGCGGCCGCTATGGGTTGACAGCCTTGTGCTGCTGGGGCGGCCCGATGCCGATCACGCCGATCTGGAAATGGTCTGTGGCAAGGGCGGCTATGTGCGCGCCATTGCACGCGATCTTGGCCGGGCACTTGGCTGTCTCGGCCATGTGGCCTGGCTCAGGCGGGAATGGTCGGGGCCATTCGAGGCGGCTGAGGCGGTCACGATGGCGCAGATCGAGGAGCTGGCGCGGCAGGACGGGATCGACGCTCTGCTGGCGCCGCTCGAACTCGCGCTGGCGGATCTGCCAGAGCTGAAGGCGACAGCGGAAGGGGCGGTGCGGCTGAAGAACGGCAATCCGGGGCAGGTGCTGGGCCATATCGATTATGGCGATGAGGCCTGGGCGAGCTTTGACGGCAAGGCGCTGGCGCTTGGCCGCTATATGGGCGGTGAGTTGCACCCGTCGCGCGTGTTCAATCTTTGACGTGCTGGCGCTGATTTTCGCGGCAGGGCTGCGGCATTGAGACAGGGCGGCCGATCTGGCCGCCCTTTGGGTTTTCGCATCTGCCCTGGCTGAGTCGCGCCGCGCCGGATCAGGCGGCGAGCAGCCTGATTTCGGACAGGTTGACCTGGCCATTCACCTCGGCCACGACAAAGCCGTCGATGCTGATCAGGGATGAGCCGCCGGTCGCGCTTTGCGTCACCGAGACTGCGGGCGAGACATGGGCGGCCGGGTCATAGACCAGCACGATCTCATCATCCTGCGGGTCGTAATCGGTGATGGTCGCGAAGCCGCCTTCACCCAGCCATTGCGTCAGGACGAAGCTGTCAGATCCCGCGCCGCCATTGCCATAATCGCCCGCGCCGAGATGGATCACATCATCGCCGTCACCGCCATTGAGGAAGTCGACTTCGCCATCGTCACCCTCGGGGAAGGCGCCCCAGAGCGTATCATTCCCGGCGCCGCCATCCAGCGTATCCGCGCCCGCACCGCCGACCATCTGATCGTCGCCCTCGCCGCCCCAGAGCCAGTCATCGCCCTCCTCGCCATAAAGACTGTCATCGCCCTCACCGCCCAGCAGCGTGTCATTGCCGGCGCCGCCCCGGAGCAGATCGTCGCCTTCATGCCCCATCAGCTGGTCGTCACCCGCGCCGCCTTCAAGCGTGTCATCGCCCGCGTCACCATGCAGCTCGTCATTTCCGGCACCGCCAAAGACGAGATCATTGCCCGCCCCGGCTGTGACAATGTCGTTGCCGTCATCCCCGTAAATCGTGTCGTCGCCGTCACGCGCATTGATCTGATCATTGCCCTCGCCGCCCCGGATCAGGTCTGCGTTGTCCCCACCGTCGAGCAGGTCGTCCCGGGCCGTGCCACTGGCCGGCGAGGACAGCGACGAGCCTGTTTCTGTGGCCGAACCGCTTCCCGGAAGGACAGGGGTGGCGGTATCCGTATCGTCATCATCGGAGGGGTCAACGGCTGTACCGGGCGCCGGATCGGTGATCTGAGGGCCATCAACAGGCGCCAGGCCAGTATCAGGGTCATGGTCGCTATCGATGCCAGTTCCCGGAACATCTGTTCCGCTGTCACTGCCGCCGGGATCAGTTGAGACGTTGCTTCCTGTGTTCGTAGAGCTGCCGATCCAGCCGCCGCCATGCGTGCCGCCTGTTCGGAAGGGGTTCACGAGGTGCAGGGGGTCATCCTGAGCGGCCTGGTCCGGATCATCCAGCAGGTTACCGTGTTCGGCCTGATCTTCGGTCTGGCCGTCTGCGTTTTCAGCCTCATCCTCTTCGTCCGTGGCGCGGGCCGAAATGCCCTCGATCACGGCTCCCGCGAACACTGCCCCCAGCAATCCTAACAGGCCTAACATTGTTCCACCTCACATGGCCGGCCCTTGCGGGGCGTTAACCATTTTTCACGTTAACCATTTGATGCATATGAAAACTTCCTGATCAGTCAATACCACGTGAGGGTGTATTCTCATAGGAGATGTTTTGGTTAAGTTGTGAAAAATCCGACGCGATCCGTTTCCGGATTCGCGCTGACCGGACGGGTTCAGCCGGTGCGGGCCAGGACCAGACCTGATCCGATACGCTTTGCCGCCGACAGCGCCAGGGGCTTTCCTTTTGCGCCGAATCCCCGTATAGGCGCGCATCCCCTGCAGTGGTTTTCCCTGCCGGGGTGTAAGGGCCCTGCTGGACGACATCCCGGCTTGTGCCGTCTCTCGCAACACCGAAAGGAGCATCCGATGTCGATCACCGTCGAAGAAAAAGCCCGCCTGATCAAGGAATACGCGACCAAAGCCGGTGATACCGGTTCGCCCGAAGTGCAGGTTTCCATCCTGTCCTCGCGCATCGCGACCCTGACCGAGCATTTCAAAACGCATAAGAAAGACAACCACTCGCGTCGTGGTCTGCTTATGCTCGTCGCGCAGCGCCGCAAGCTGCTGGACTATCTGAAAGCCAAAGACGAAGCCCGTTACAGCTCGCTGATCGCGCGCCTCGGCCTGCGTCGCTGAGGTTTTGCCGCAGCGCCCGGTTTCACCGGGTCGTGTCTGTGTCACAAGAATGCCCGTGCCGAAAGGTACGGGCATTTTTCTTTGATACCGCCCCTCTCTTATAGTTTTAAACTATAATGACAGCCGCAGATTTCTATTTCTCTCTTCGGGTGCCCGCCTGTATCGACTGAGTGACCGGAGGCGGTAACCGGAGGGGGAGGCCATGGCGCAAGACAAAAGCGGTTTCTCCCTGTCCCGGGCGGCGGGCTATCTGGCAGCGGCTGTCGCTTTCGCGCTGTTTGCAGCACTCTTTGCACTGGCAGGAGCGGTCCTCACAACCGGCGCGGTCCTGTTCGATCTGGCCTGGGTGCCCTCGCTCGGGATCGGGCTGTCTTTCATGCTTGACCCGCTGGCGCTGATCTTTGCTGCGCTGATCACCGGAATCGGCGGGCTGATCTTCCTCTATGCCACCGGCTATATGGGCGACCACCCGCAATTCGGGCGCTTTGTGCTCTTCCTGTTTCTCTTCATGCTTTCGATGCTGGGGCTGGTGCTGGCGCGCGACCTGATCACGTTATTCGTGTTCTGGGAGCTGACCTCGCTCACCTCTTACCTGCTGATCGGCTTCAGCCATGACGATCCGAAGGCGCGCCGCAATGCGCTCCAGGCGATGCTGGTCACGGCAGGTGGCGGGCTTGCGCTGCTGGCCGGGTTCATCCTGATCGGCTTTGCTGCGGGGAGCTATGATCTCGCGGTGATCCTGCAAGGCGGGGGATTGCAGACCAGCCCGCTTTATGGCGCGATCCTGACGCTGGTGCTTTTGGGGGCATTCACCAAATCTGCGCAGATCCCGTTCCATTTCTGGCTCCCGAATGCCATGGCGGCACCGACCCCGGTTTCGGCCTATCTCCATTCCGCGACCATGGTGAAGGCGGGGGTCTATCTGCTGGCGCGGCTGCATCCGGCGCTCTCGGGCACCGGGGCATGGGAGATCACGCTGACCCTGGCCGGCGGAGCAACGGCGCTTTTTGCCTCGGTCATGGCGATCCGCCAGCGCGATCTGAAACAGGCCCTGGCCTGGACGACGCTGATGGCTCTGGGCGTGCTGGTGCTCTTTCTGGCGCAGGGTACGGGTGTGGCCCTGACGGCGGCGCTGACCTTCCTGATCGTGCATGCGCTTTACAAGGCGGCGCTGTTCATGGTGGTGGGCGCGGTGGATCATGGCACCGGCAGCCGCGATGTGACAGCCTTGCGCGGCTTGCGGCGGGCAATGCCGCTGACCGCGGTTTCGGCGCTTCTGGCTGCGGTTTCGATGGCCGGCCTGCCGCCCTTCCTTGGCTGGATCGGGAAAGAGCTGCTTTATGCCGGGGTCACGCCCTGGCTGGTCCTGCCGCTGCTGGCCGCGAATGCGCTGATCTTTGCGGTGGCGGGAGTGGTGGCGCTGCGACCTTTCTGGGGGGCGCCGCCCGGGCCCTTGCCGCGAGAGCCGCATGAGGCAGGCTGGCAGATGCTGGCCGGGCCGGTCGTGCTGGGGGTGGCGGGTCTTGTCTTCGGGCTGATGCCGGGCCTCTTGCAGCCGTTGCTGGACGCGGCGGTCATGGGATTTGGCGCGGCCCCGGCGGCAGAGCTGCATCTCTGGGCCGGGGTCAACCTGCCGCTGGCGCTCAGCTTCGCGACCTTCGGGCTGGGGGGGCTGTTGTTCCTGGCCGCGCCGCGTCTTCTGGCGCGCGGGACCGACCTTTCCTTTGCGGACCGCTGCTGGGACCGGTTGCTTGCGGGCCTTGCCAGCTTCGCCACGTGCCTGACCCGGGTGATCCAGTCCGGGAGGCTGAGCCGCTACCTCACGCTGAGCTTTCTGACGGCTGGCCTCGTGACCCTCGTCACACTGGCGGCAAAGCGCCCGCTGCTGGCGGTGGATTTCACCGCGCCGCTGCCGCTCTGGGTGATCGCGGGTTTCATGCTTGGCGGGGCGGCGCTTGCGCTGACGCCGCATTCGCGCATCGCCAATATCGCCGGGATCGGCACGGTCGGGATCGGCGTGGCGCTGATCTTCCTGATCTTCGGCGCGCCGGATGTGGCGGTGACGCAGCTGATGGTCGAGTGCCTTTCTGCCGTCCTGTTCGGCATCGCGCTGCTGCGCCTGCCCGGAATCACCGAGCGCCGCAGCCCCCGCCGCCGCGCGTTGCATTGGGGGATCGCGGGCATTGTGGGTCTGTCGGTTACGCTGATCCTGCTGGCGATCACCGCGCATCCGCCGGACCGGCAGCTTGCCACATATTTCGAGGAAAACAGCTTCAGCCTCGCGCATGGTCTGAATATCGTGAATGTGATCCTTGTGGATTTCCGGGCCTTTGACACTTTTGGCGAGCTCACCGTGGTTCTTCTGGCCGGCATCGGCGCCTGGGCGCTGCTGAAGCGCCGCATCGGGAGGGCGCGCGGATGAGATCGCCGATCCTTGCCACCGGGGCGCGGCTTTTGCTGCCGCTCTTCCTGGGGTTTGCGCTTTATATCCTCCTGCGCGGCCATAATGCGCCGGGCGGCGGCTTTATCGCCGGGCTGATCGCGGCGCTTGGCTTTGCGATTGTGATCTTCGCCGATGGGCCGGAGGCCGCGCGCCGGATGCTGCGGATCGATCCGCGCAGCCTGGGCGGCATCGGGCTGGTTTGCGCCCTGATCGCGGGGGGGGGCGCCGCGCTGAGCGGGGGGGCGCCTTTCCAGGGGATCTGGCTCGATCTGCCGGTCCTGCCGCTGTCCACGGTGCTGCTGTTTGACATCGGCGTATTCCTGGCCGTGATCGGCGGCGTCCTGGCGCTGATCTTCGCGCTGGAAGACAGCGGAAAGGCGGGCGGCTGATGGAAACCATCCTTGCGATACTGGCCGGAGCGCTGGTCACTGCCGGGCTCTGGCTGATGCTTTCGGGCAATCTGCTGCGCTTTCTCTTCGGGCTGATGCTGCTTTCGAATGCGGTCAATCTGGCGATTTTTGCCGCCGGACGCCTGACCGAGGGCCGCCCGCCCCTGCTGGAGCCCGGCGGGGCGCGGCCCGTCGGCGAGCTGGCCAATGCGCTGCCACAGGCGCTGTTGCTGACCGCCATCGTGATTGGCTTCGGTCTCTTCGCCTTCGCCCTGGCGCTGACGATCCGTGCCTATCGCAGCTTTGGCCATCTTGAAGTTGACCGGATGCGCCTGGCTGAACCGGAAGAGCCGCGGGGGGAAGCATGAGCTGGATCCTCGCACTTCCGATCCTGACGCCGTTCATCGGGGCCGGGGCCTGCCTGTTCCTGCGCAATCGAAAGGGCGTGGGCTGGATCTCGGTCCTGACGGCGCTGGCCTCGCTGGGGCTCGCGGTCCGGCTTCTGGCCACGGTGATCGACCATGGCGTCATCGCGGGTCAGGTCAGCGGCTGGCCTGCGCCTTTCGGGATCACGCTGGTGGCGGATTATCTCTCGGCGGCGATGGTGCTGATCACGGCGATCATCGGGCTGGCGACCGCCCTCTGGGCCATGGCGGAAATCGGCCCGACCTCGGCGCGGCTCGGCTGGTTCACCCTGTTCCAGACATTGCTGGGCGGTGTGACCGGCGCCTTTCTGACCGGCGATCTTTTCAACCTCTATGTCTGGTTCGAGGTGCTGCTGATCTCGTCCTTTGGTCTGCTGGCGATCGGAGGCAGCCGCAGCGCGACGGACGGTGCGGTGAAATATGTGACGCTGAACCTGATCGCGACGGCGCTGTTTCTCTGCGCCGCCGGGCTGACCTATGGCGCGACCGGCACGCTGAATATGGCCGATCTGCATGGCAAGGTGGCGGCACATCCCGATCAGGGGCTGATGACGGTAATCGCCATACTGTTCATGCTGGCCTTCGGAATGAAAGCGGCGGTCTTTCCGTTGTTCTTCTGGCTGCCGGCCTCGTATCACACGCCGCATTATGCGGTATCCGCCCTTTTTGCCGGGCTTCTGACCAAGGTTGGCGTCTATGCACTGATCCGGGTCTTCACGCTGATTTTCACCGGGGATCAGGGCTGGACGCATGAGATCCTTCTGTGGTGCGCCTGCCTGACCATGGTGACCGGCGTGCTTGGCGCGGCGGCGCAGAGCGATTTCCGCAAGATCCTTTCCTTCCACATCGTCAGCCAGATTGGCTATATGGTGCTGGGTCTTGCGCTGATGACGCCGCTCGCGCTGGTGGGGGCGGTGTTTTACCTGCTGCACCATATCATCGTGAAGGCGAACCTCTTCCTTGTGGCCGGGGTGTCGCGCCGTCTGACCGGCGGCTCTGATCTGGCGCAGATCGGCGGGCTTTACCGGGCGGCGCCCTTCCTCGCGGTCCTGTTCCTGATCCCGGCCTTTTCGCTGGCGGGCTTTCCGCCGCTTTCGGGCTTCTGGGCGAAATATCTGCTGGTCCGGGCCGCGCTGGAGGAAGGCGCCTGGCTGGTGGCGGGGATCGCGCTTATGGTGGGGCTTCTGACCATTTACTCGATGACCAAGATCTGGGCCGGTGCCTTCTGGAAGCCGCATCCGGGCGGATATGAGCCGGTGCTGGCGCAGCTTTCGCCCCGCGCGCGCGTGCTGATGCTGACGCCGATGGCGGTGCTGGCGGCGATGACGGTGCTGATCGGCGTGATGCCTGAGCCCTTCGTGACTTTTGCCACCACCGCCGCGCAGCAGCTCCTGGAGCCTGACGCCTATATCCGGATCGTGCTGGGAGCGCGCCCATGAGCCATGCCCGCCGTATTGTCCCCCGCATCTTTGCCGGCGCCAGCCTTGCGCCCTGGTTCCTGAAAGAGCTGGTGAAATCCTGCCTCCAGGTCGCGCTTGACTGTATCCGGCCGCGCCTGACGCTGACTCCGGCGATCATCCGGCTGCCGCTGCGCCCCGATATCACGGATGCCGAGATCTTCCTTTTGTCGGGCCTGATCACCCTGACACCGGGCACATTGACGCTGGACGTCGCCGGGGACCGCAGTTGCCTTATGATCCATTGCCTGCATGGCAGCGACCCGGAGGCCCTGGTTCAGGAATTGCAGGATGGTATGGCGCGCCGCGTCAGGGGGGTGTTCAGATGAGTTCTGCCGCGTTTCTGGACCTGAGCCTGACCGGGGCCATGGCGCTGATGGCGCTGGCGGTGTTTCTGGGGCTGCTGCGGCTGTGGAAAGGGCCGACGCTTGGCGACCGGGTGGTGGCGCTTGATATGATGTCAGCGGCGGTGATCGGCTTTTGCGCGCTGTTTGCGCTGAAGGCCGGGATCGGGGCCTATCTCGATATCGCGGTGGCGGTGGCGCTGGTGAGTTTCGTGCCGGTGGTCGCCCTGGCACGCTATGCCGAGCGGCTGGCGCGGCGGGAGGGAACCGATGACTGAGGTGATCACAGGGGTTCTGGCGCTCGCGGCAGGGGTGTTTGCGGTGATTGCGGCGCTTGGCGTCCTGCGCTTTCCCGATGTACTGACCCGGATGCATGCCGCGTCAAAGGTCGGGGCATTCGCCGGCAGCCTCGCGCTCCTGGCGGCGGCGGTGGGCTTTGGAACCACGGGGGCGGTGGTGAAGGCGCTGGTGGCGATCCTCTTTCTTTTTGTCACCGCCCCTGTCGCCGCACACCTGATCGGTCGCGCCAGCGCCTGGCGCAGCGGGGGGCTGCCGCGCGGGCGGCGCTGATCGCGCTGGACGGATTGTGATCCGGGCCAGCAGCGCCCGCTTTTGCGCTTTGGCGCGGCATGGCTTATGCTTGATCCGAGAGCAGCCCATCCGTCACCCGCGAGAGACAAAATGTCCCGTATCCTTTCCAGTGCCTTTCTGGTCCTGGCCCTCGGTGCCGGTGCCGCAGCGGCCGATGTCTGTAACTATCGCCTCAGCGAGATGATCGCGCTGCGCGCCCCGAAACTCGCGGCAGCGGCGGCAGATGCAGCCGTCGTCGGACGTTTTGATCCCACGGCGCCGGATTTCCTGACCCTGGTCGACAGCAGCACCGGCTTTTCCGCCGTGGGGGCTGTCGTGGCGGGCGCCAATGCCGCCAAAGCCCTTGGCGGGGCAGAAGCCGCGCTTGGGGCAGGGGGCACCGTGCTGACCTCCTCGGCGCTTGGCATGGCGGCGGGGGCGGCAGCGCTAGGCATTGTCGGGCTGGAGGGCGTCTGCCAGTTCAAAGCCGAACGCCTCACCGATTATTATGAAGTGCTGGCTGTGCTGGCCGCTGTGGCAGAAACCGCCGACCGGGATTTCTTTCAGCTACAGCTTGGACCTGCGCGCAAGAAGGGCGCTGTGGTCGAGATCTGGGATACCGGCAGCGGGGTGCGCAAACAATATCCCGTGGCCGAGCTTTACTTCGTCAATGGCGAGCTGAAATATCGCCGCTGGGGCTTCAACAAGAACCTCGGGATGCTGATGCAGTTCGAGGGGGGCATCCCCAAAGTCGAACAGAAATGACCTGAGCGAAAGAGAAAAGGCCCCGGATCGCTCCGGGGCCTTTCTTAATTCTGAAGCGGGGGGCTCAGCCCTCGGCTTCTTCTTTCTTCTCGGTGATTTCCAGGCCGGTTTCCTGGTCAACCATCTTCATGCCGAGACGGACCTTGCCGCGATCGTCAAAGCCAAGGAGTTTCACCTTAACTTCCTGACCTTCTTTCAGGATCTCGTTCGGATGGTTCAGACGCTTATTGGCGATCTGCGACACGTGAACCAGACCGTCCCGCTTGCCGAAGAAGTTCACAAACGCGCCGAAATCGACCAGTTTCACCACTTTGCCGGTGTAGATCTTGCCATCTTCCGGCTCTGCCACGATCGACCAGATCATGTCATAGGCCTTTTTGATGGCATTGGCGTCATTCGAGGCAATCTTGATCATGCCATCATCATTGATGTCGACCTTGGCGCCCGACACTTCGACGATCTCACGGATCACCTTGCCGCCCGAACCGATCACTTCACGGATCTTATCGGTCGGGATCGACATGGTTTCGATCTTGGGCGCATAGGCCGAGAAGCCCTGCGGTGCCGAAAGCGCGGCATTCATCTCGCCGAGGATATGGAGACGGCCGTCTTTGGCCTGGGCCAGAGCCTGCTCCATGATCTCGGGCGTGATGCCGGCGACCTTGATGTCCATCTGCATCGTGGTGATGCCGTTGGCGGTGCCTGCAACTTTGAAGTCCATGTCGCCGAGATGGTCTTCGTCGCCGAGGATGTCGGTCAGAACCGCCCAGCGGCCATCGTCTTCCAGGATCAGACCCATGGCGACGCCGGCAACCGGCGATTTCAGCGGAACACCCGCATCCATCATCGAGAGCGAGCCGCCGCAGACCGAAGCCATCGAGGACGAGCCATTCGATTCGGTGATCTCGGACACGACGCGGATCGTGTAGGGGAAATCGGTCGCCGCCGGCAGAACCGCCTGCAGCGCACGCCATGCCAGCTTGCCATGGCCGATCTCACGACGGCCGGGCGAACCCACGCGGCCAACTTCGCCAACCGAATAGGGCGGGAAGTTGTAATGCAGCAGGAAGTTCGACCGGTAATTGCCGTTCAGCGCGTCGATGATCTGCTCATCCTCGCCGGTCCCGAGCGTGGTGACCACAAGGCCCTGGGTTTCCCCACGGGTGAACAAAGCCGAGCCATGCGCGCGCGGCAGGATGCCGTTTTCGCAGAAGATCGGGCGGACGGTTTTGTTGTCGCGGCCGTCGATCCGGGCGCCACCATTGATGATGTCACCGCGCAGAATGCCCGATTCCAGCTTTTTGATCGCCGAGCCGAGGTTCTTGTCGGCAAGATCTTCTTCCGACAGCGAAGCCTTGATCGCTTTCACCGCAGCCGAGATCGCATTGGTGCGGTCCTGCTTGTCACGGATCGCGAAAGCAGCGCGCATCTGGGTTTCGCCAGCGGTGGCCACACGGGTGTAAAGCTCGGAATAATCCGGAGCCTGGAAGTCGAAGGGCTCGTTGGCGGCTTCCTCGGCGAGGTCGATGATCAGGTCGATCACCGGCTGCATCGCGGCATGGCCGAACTTGACGGCGCCGAGCATTTCTTCCTCGGTCAGCTCGTAAGCCTCTGATTCCACCATCATAACGGCGTCTTTGGTGCCGGCGATGACGAGGTCCAGACGCTGGTCCGGGTTGTTCTTCAGCTGGGTCATGTCGTCCATGGCCGGGTTCAGAACATATTGGCCATTGGTGAAGCCGACACGCGCCGCCCCGATCGGGCCCATGAAGGGCACGCCCGAGATGGTCAGCGCGGCCGAAACGGCGATCATCGCGACCACATCTGGGTCGTTCACGAGATCGCAGGACAGCACGGTTGCCATGACGAGGACTTCGTTCTTGAAGCCTTCGACGAAGAGCGGGCGGCAGGGGCGGTCGATCAGACGCGAGGTCAGCGTCTCTTTTTCCGACGGGCGTGCCTCACGCTTGAAAAAGCCGCCAGGCACTTTGCCGGCGGCATAGTATTTTTCCTGGTAGTGAACGGTCAGCGGGAAGAAATCCTGGCCTTCCTTGGCCGTCTTGGCGAAGGTCACATTGGCCATGACCTGGGTTTCGCCCAGCGTCGCAATGACCGAGCCATCGGCCTGGCGCGCAACCTTGCCGGTCTCCAGGGTCAGCGTCTCATCGCCCCACTGGATAGATTTTTTCGAAATTTTGAACATGCATTTTCCTCTTGGGAGCGCTCCGGCCCCTGCCGGTCTCCCGATATATGGCGACCCCATTGTCGCCGCCCCAATCCTCATGCATGTGCCCGGGGCCAGGGGCGTCACGTCTCAGATGGCGCGGGCCATACAGGAAAACGGGCTGTTTGGGAAGCCCGATCCGGTCAGCCCCCTTCGGCATCAGCCTTTGATCGCCGCCTGCAGCCTTTGCATATCGGCGGTGAGGGCAGGCGTGCTCAGCCCGAGCCTGGTGGCGAGGGCCGCGATCCGGATCCGCCAGTCGAAGCGCGCCAGTGCCTCGTGATGGTTTCGGCGCGCGACCTCCGGTGTCCAGGCTTGGACGGCTTCGGCGATCAGATCGAGGTTGCGGTCAAGGTCGATCCCGCCGGTTTCCAGCACAGAGCCGGGCCAGCTGACCAGCCGTACATCGCCTTCGGGCTGGCGCCCGGCAACGCTGGCGCCGCAGGCCAGCGCATCGGTCCAGCGCGCGGTGACATAGGCGCGCGTCGGGTGAGTATAGGGGGCGGGCGCCGCGATATTCGAATGGGCGATGATGAATTTCGACCGCGCATACCAGTCGCGCATCAGCTCGGTTTGCTGGGTTTCCGGGCTGGCGGGGAAGGGGGGGCGGCCCTGGAAATGCAACCCCCGCGCCGCGCAGGCGGCGGCGGTGCGCGCGTCATCATCCCAGGCCCCGGGCTGGCGGCCGATCCGCAAAAGATCAATCGGGCGCTCCGCCGCAGCGCTGCCCAGATCCAGCACATCGGCCCCCCAGCCGAGATATATCGCGCGGCCCGGCGCCAGCGCCTCGTAATCCGGGCCATCCGCCTCGCGGGTATAGGCCACCAGGTCGAAATGCGACAGCAGGCGCGCGGCGGGGCGCGGCCAGGTTTCAGTCCAGAAACTGTCGATCACCCAGAGCGCGCGGAAGGCCCGTTTCTCGCGCCAGAGCGGATGGGCGAGCGCCCGCAACAGTTCGGAAGGCGAGCGCAGCACAAAGATATCGCCGCCCGTGCCGCCCCGCGGCGGAGGAAACAGCGTGGCACCAATCCGCCCGGGCAGCGAGAGCCGACAGGGGCCAAGGTCGCAAATCCCGGCCTCAAGGAGCCGCGCCATCAGGCTGATCAGGTGATTGACCGGCATCCAGCCGGCATCCTGGTTTGCGAAACAGAACAGCCTTGTCGCAGCACGTGTCATCTTATCGGCCTCCGGCAACTGACAGGGGGCCTGCGGCCATATCCCGTGCAGAGATAGCAGAAATTCCGTGCAGGCGGAATGGGTTGCTGCGGTCCCGGGGGGCGGCATTTGTCAGGGGCCGGCCTCAGACCGTATCAGCCCCGATCACCCGAAAGCCAATGTGGCCGGTCGAGCTTTCCGCCGTATTATGGCTGCGTGAATGCACGAAATAGCGGCCGCAATAGCTGTCATGACACAGATGCGAGCCGCCGCGCATCACCTTGCTGCCACCTGTGACCTGGCTCACAGGATCAGGGCGCGGCGGGTGCTGTGCGGCGGGCAAAGGGCCAAAGCTGTCCGCTGTCCATTCCCAGACATTGCCAGTCATATTGAACAGCCCATAGCCGTTCGGGGAAAAGGCCCTGACCGGAGCAGTGCCGGCAAAGCCGTCTTCTGCGCTGTTCTGATCGGGAAAGCGGCCCTGCCAGATGTTATGGCCATGCCGCCCAGCCGGGGTCAGATCATTCCCCCAGGGAAATTTCATCCGCGTAAGCCCGCCGCGCGCGGCATATTCCCATTGCGCCTCGGAGGGCAGACTGGTGCCGGTAAACGCTGCAAAAGCCTCGGCGTCATGCCAGGAGACATGGGTGACAGGGTGGTCCTCGCGGCCGGCAAGGTCACTCTCCGGGCCCTCGGGATGCGCCCAGTCGGCACCGGTGACCCGGCGCCACCAGGGCGTGCCGGCGGGATGGGTCAGCCAGACCTTTGGCTCAGCCAGGAAGAGATGGAAGACGAAGGACCAGCCCTCGCGCCCGGCGGTGGTCACATACCCGCTTTCCTCGATGAAACGGGCGAAGATCCGGTTGCTGACGGTCACCGCCGAGATCTGAAATCCCGAAAGCTTCACCCGGCGCCTGGGGCTGTCGCGATCGGCCTCATACCGCGATTTCGGCGTTCCCATCTCGCAAAATCCCGCCGGGATCTGCCGCATATCTTCGGCAATTGCGGCCCGAAGGGCCGCAGAGGCCGCGCCCCCGGCTGTCCCGGCAGTGGCGGGCGCGGGCGTCATGTGCCCCCCGCGTGCGGGCGCGCAGCAGCCTTTGCCGTTCATTCGGCATCCCCGGCCGGTGCGAGATCGGGCGGCGGCGCGACATAGGCATGGCGTGTGAGCCAGTCCTCCAGCGCCGAGCGCATCTCCGGAAAGGCCGGGTGGTTCTGGCCCAGATCCCTCAGCTGCCAGAAATCCTCTTCCGTATCAAAGAGCTGATACCAGCCATCCTGATAGCGGATCAGCCGGTATTTGCCGTGCCGGATCGTCACATGCCCCTTGTAAAAGGACGGCACTACCGGATCCGGTGCCCTCTCGCCTTTCACAAGCGGCAAAAGCGATTGCCCGCATTGCCGCATTGGCGCTGCGACATTGGCGATGTCCAGCAAAGTCGGCCCGACATCGATCATCGCAACCGGATCGGTGACCACACGCGGCACCGGGTTTTCCGGGTCGAACAGGATCAGCGGCACATTGAGCGACTGCTCCCACAAAGTCGTCTTGCGGAAGATATTGCGGTTGCCAAGGTGAAAGCCGTGATCCGCGACAACCATGATCACCGTATTGGCAGCATGGCGGGATTTGCGCAGCACCTCAAGCACCCGGCCCAGCTGATAATCGGCATGGCTATAAGCTGAAAAATAATTGCGCACGCTTTTCTGCCAGAAATCGAGATCGCGGAATTCCTCGCTTTCCGGAATGTTCTCCGTGACATAGGGCGCGTCAGCGACATAGCCGTTCCAGCCCTCGGGGCGGATGAACGCTGCCGGATCATATTGCTCTTTAAAACGCGCCGGCGTGCTGTGGGGCGTATGCGGGCTGAAAAAACCCAGCTCGCGGTAAAAGGGCGCATCCCCTGCATAGGTTTCAAGAAAGCCGATTGCGGATGTCGCGGCCTGGGCATCAAAGAAGAAATCATCATCCGTACCGTCTTCGGTCCCGCGCCCGCCCCGGTAGCCGCCGTAGAATTTCATCCGGCGTTTCATCTCTTTGGGCAGTTTCACATCCAGCGAGAACTCTTTCGCGGCGTCGGAATAGAGTGCTGCATGATGGCGCGGGCGCAGCACCGGGCTGTGATGCACCTTGCCCCCCGAAGAACAGAAATAGCCAGCGGCCTTCAGATTGCTGATCCAGCACTCCCGCGCCGGAACCTGGCGGAAAACGTAGCGCGCATTGTCGAAGATCTGCGACTCATGCGGCATCAGGGTCGTCATCATGCTGGCCCGCGCCGGACCGCAGACCGGAGCCTGGCAAAGGGCGGTGTGGAACGCCGTTGACACCGCGCAAAGATCGTCCAGAACCGGGATCTGCAAAGGCGCGCCGAACACCGATTTATAGCGCCAGGGCGCTACGGCATCATCAAAGCTGACCAGAAGAATATTCTTACGCGTCATAATGTTACCCTGTCAGGTATCGGGAACTGGCAGGGCCGCGGGCAGTGCAAAAGCCGTGCGCATTCCGGCAGTGCCGGGAGGCATGAAGCAAACAACGAACGCTCCCGTCTGATCTGGCATATGCAATCTGCCGCCGATGAATAGCCCGGGCAGATTGTTAGCCGATGGCCGGCGTCTGGTCCATCCCGGCCATGGTTTTGGCGTCATTCTCTGGTGCTGCCGGCTGCCAGAGACAGCGCCTTCGGACCCGTGACAGGCCTGCCGCCGGGTTCGGTGACTTCCCTTCCTTACGTCATTCAAAACCCGGAAGAATGGCAGCTGGTGGCTTCAGGCCGCAGTTTGCTCCGGAAGCGATTTTGGGAACGAACCGGCTTTGTTGCGCAAATGCAGCGTAGGATTCACCTCACGAATCCAGTCTGTTAGT
>NZ_JAEFCF010000108.1 GCF_016405985.1 Paracoccus sp. IB05 | reverse complement strand
GGCTTTGTTGAGCAAATCCGGTTATGTCCGGAGTTCCCCTTTCCCCTGACAGACCTATCCCGCGCGCAGCGTGAGGGGCGTTCCAAGGGCGGTGAAGCGGTTCAGGATGGCCGCCCTGATCTGAAGCTCGGCCACCTGTCTGTCGAAGCAGCGCGACATGACGCGCTCTCCCAAGAGTTTGAAGCAGCGCATCTTTGCCTCGACCAGGCTTCGTCGGTGATAGCCGGCCCAGCGTTTCCAGATCGCTCGGCCAAGACGGCGGCAACTGCGCAGGGCGTTGTTGCGCGCGACCGCCCCTGCCGTGTGTTCCTTCCACGGCTTGCCGTTCCTGCGGGGCGGGATGACTGCCGCTGCCCCGCGCGCCGCAATGGCGGCGTGACAGGCCCGCGTGTCATAGGCCCCATCGGCGGTGACCATGCCCAAGGGCTGATCGCCAGGGATCTGGTTCAGCAGGTCGGGCATAACGGGCGCATCGCCGATCCGGCTGCCTGTGATCTCGATAGCCCGGATT
>NZ_JAEFCF010000107.1 GCF_016405985.1 Paracoccus sp. IB05 | reverse complement strand
TCCGCTCAACCGATCCGCATTCAGGCTCAGCGCCAGAACCCCCGCAAGATCGCCGCGCACGTCGATCTGTAGCGCGCCGCTCTCCGCGGCTGGTAGCAGCACGATCTCCTGCACCAGTGAGCGCAGAACGCCATGCAGTTGAGCTACACCCCGGAAATCGGACAGTGACGGAAGCTACGATCTGAAGTTTGCTGGTCTCCAAGGACAAGGAGATCAGGAATGCGGAAGCGCAGGAACCATGACGCTGGCTTCAAAGCGCGCGTGGCGCTTGAGACCGTGAAGGGCGAGCGCACTGTGTCGGAGCTGGCGGCCGAATACGGCGTGCATCCGCCGATGATCCATCAGTGGAAGAAGGCGCTGCCCGACGGGGCTGCGGATATCTTCGGGCGCGGCGGCAGAAAGCCCGTTGCGGAAGTGGATGAGGAGACGGTCCGGTCGCTGCACGCCAGGATCGGGGAGCTGGCGGTCGCCAACGATCCTCCGCAGGGCTTTCGCGGCCCCACTGGGGCCACGGTCCCTG
>NZ_JAEFCF010000106.1 GCF_016405985.1 Paracoccus sp. IB05 | reverse complement strand
GGCTTTGTTGCGCAAATGCAGCGTAGGATTCACCTCACGAATCCAGTCTGTTAGTCAGGCGGTATGAGCAGACCGAAGCCGCCGACTTACCGCACCACGAACTGGCATGACTACAATGCTGCGCTTGCGCGGCGTGGGTCGCTGTCGATCTGGTTTGACCCCAGGACGCAGTGGCTTGCCGCGCCAACCGGCAAGCGTGGTCGTCAGCCCGTCTTCACTGATGCCGCGATCCAGACCTGCCTGACGCTGAAGACCCTGTTCGGACTACCGCTACGGCAGACGACTGGCATGATCGCCAGTCTGCTTGAGCTTGCCGGGCTGGATTGGCCGGTGCCGGACTTCAGCACCCTATGCCGTCGCCAAAAGACCTTGATCGTCCACATCCCCTACCGCCCCAGCTCAGGCGCTCTGCACCTGCTGATCGACAGCACTGGCGTGAAAGCCGAGGGCGATGGCGAGTGGCTGGCCAAGAAACACGGCCCGTCGAAGCCGCGGGACTGGCGCAAGGTTCACCTCGGGATTGATGCTGAGACGCTGG
>NZ_JAEFCF010000105.1 GCF_016405985.1 Paracoccus sp. IB05 | reverse complement strand
CATTGGCTCACCGCGCGCGGAATCAGCGCGGATTGGTCTGCGCAGGGTATCCCGAACGCAATTTACGTGGACAATGGCGCGGAGTTTCACGCTGCCGCCTTCGAGCGGGCCTGTTCGGAATACCAGATCGACCTGCGGCACCGACCACCGGGAACGCCGCGTTATGGCGGCCATATCGAACGGCTGATCGGAACAATGATGGGCGCGATTCACCTGCTGCCGGGCTCGCATTTCTCGAACGTTTTCGAGCGCGGCGATCTCGATGCCGAAGCCGAGGCGGTGATGACACTCGATGAGCTGGAGACCTGGCTCGCGCTCGAAATCACCGGCTCCTACCATGCGCGGGTCCACAGCGCCCTGGAAACCACGCCTGCGGCGGCTTGGGCGGCGCGGGTGAACGAGGCCCGGCTTCGCATGCCGGCCGATCTCAGGCAGTTCCTGGTCGATTTTCTGCCCTCCGAGCGGCGGGTTTTGCAGCGCGACGGCCTGCACCTCTTCCACATCCGCTACTGGTCGGACGGGTTGCGCTGGCTGATGGGCCGGGAGAGCCGCAAGTTCACGCTCAAATACGACCCG
>NZ_JAEFCF010000104.1 GCF_016405985.1 Paracoccus sp. IB05 | reverse complement strand
TGCACGTCTCCCGGAACACCGTCCGCAAGATCCTGCGGTCGGATGAGACGGACTTCAGCTACGAGCGAACGCATCAGCCGATGCCGCGGATCGGGCCGTGGCAGGACCAGCTTGACCGGCTGCTCGCGGCGAATGCGGGCAAGCCGTCCCGAGAGCGGCTGACGCTGATCCGGATCTTCGAGGCGGAGGGGCAGTCCGCCACTGGTTCGAGGAATGCCCCGACGGCGCGCCCTTGGCTATGAAGGCGGCTACGACGCCATCCGTCGCTTTGCCCGCACCTGGTCGCAAAGCCGCGGGACAGCGGCGGCCGAGGCCTATGTGCCGCTTTCTTATGATCCTGGAGAGGCTTACCAGTTCGACTGGAGCCACGAGGTGGTGCTGGTCTCAGGCGTGACTGTCACGATCAAGGTGGCCCATGTCCGCCTCTGCCACAGCCGGATGATGTTCGTTCGGGCCTACCCGCGCGAGAGCCAGGAGCCTCGCCATCGGGCTCGGACCGATGGCGCCCGATGGCTCGATCTTCGACGCGCATGATCGCGCCTTCGCCTTCTTCCGCGGCACCTGCACGCGCGGCATCT
>NZ_JAEFCF010000103.1 GCF_016405985.1 Paracoccus sp. IB05 | reverse complement strand
GCATCAAGGCCGACGGCCAGCGCATGGCTGCCCTTCGGATTGGTGATCTCCCAGGCGGTGGCATTGGTCTGGCCTTTGGTGGCCTGCAGCGTCGCGTTCAGGTCGCGCAGCGTGGTGGTTGCAAGGTCAATCGTCTGCATATCAGTGCTTCCAGAAATAGACGGTTGCGGGTTCCGGTTCCCAGACGCGGGCGTCCTCGATCCCCGGCAGGTTGACCAGCGCGCGGTATTCCGATCCGAAAGCGACATATTGATCGGTCTCGGCCATGACCGCCGGTTTGCAGGCGATCGGGTCGCGCACCACGCCGAAGCCGTCTTTGGTGCCGACGACGAAGGTGTAGAACCCGTCCAGCACATCGAGACCCGCGCGCAGCGCGTCGCCAAGCTCGACGCCCTGGGCCAGCTGATGCGACAGCCAGGCGGCAGCCACTTCGGTATCGTTCTGGGTCTCGAACTTCACGCCGTCGCGGATCAGCTCGCGGCGCAGCGAATTGTGGTTCGAGAGCGAGCCGTTATGGACGAGGCATTGATCAAGCCCGGTCGAGAACGGATGTGCCCCCATGGTGGTGACCGCCGATTCGGTCGCCATCCGCGTATGGCCGATCCCGTGCCGGCCCGACATTTT
>NZ_JAEFCF010000102.1 GCF_016405985.1 Paracoccus sp. IB05 | reverse complement strand
CCCGCCCTTCCCCGTCCGCATCACTGGCGAGCAGAACGTCGATCGCTCGCGCGACAGGATCTTCAGCTATCCGGCCGATGCCTACCGTCAGCGCGAAGGATTGCAACAGCGAACCCTGAGCGAGACTGCGCTGCCCAGACAGGACCGGTTTTGTCAGCACCGGGGCCACCCGATCGTATTCGGGAACGATCACCGTTAGCGCCTGTCGAGTGATCGGCGTGGTGAGGAATTCGTGGTAGTTCCGCCGGGTCTGGAGCGACATGCGCGGTTGCTCCCTCAGGGACAGCGGCGAGGCACGCCGGTGTCGCGCCGTCAGCAGCGCCAGCATCTCGACCGGGCCGAAGCCCTGCTGCCCGACGCCATGCGCCCAAGCCTCGAGAACGGTCGCACCGGCTTTCACAGCCCTCTCCAATGCGGCCATCGGCCCGTCGCCCAGTATGGCCGGAAGTGAGCCGCCGGCGGCATCCTGTAAGTCCGCAACGTGGACCGCACAGTGAAAGGCCCAAGGCAGCGCCGAGGTTCTTCGACGGATGTCCGATGGGCAAGCCGGGCAACGACGTCCATGCGCGCGCGCGATCATCATACGCGCTTCAGGCCGCAGATCCCAAAACGTCATCGCCCGCACAGCTTCAGGCGAAAGGCCAGTCCGTGCCGCGATCAG
>NZ_JAEFCF010000101.1 GCF_016405985.1 Paracoccus sp. IB05 | reverse complement strand
GTTGCGCTGGCTGATGGGCCGGGAGAGCCGCAAGTTCACGCTCAAATACGACCCGCGCGATCTCTCGCGCATCTTCGTCCTGACAGATGAGGGGATCATTGAAGCCCGACCGGCGGACCTGACACGGCCTGCAATCACGCTCTGGGAACACCGTGCGGCGCGGCGGTCGCTGCGCGAGGCTGGGCGCCGTTCTGTGGACGAGGAACTGATTTTCAGGACGATCGAGGCGCAGCGCGAGCTCATCGACACCGCCGTACGGCAGACCAAAGCCACGCGGCGCCATCAGGCGCGGCGGGCGCATCTGGCGCCCCTGTTGATGATCGATGTGACACCGGATGCCGCCGCGCGAGATACCCTGCCCGCGCCGGAAGGGGAGGGGAGCCCGTTCCTCAGCCACCCCGGTTTCAAGGTCGAGGAATGGTACGACGATGACTGAGTTCCCGCATCTCTATCCGGGAGCCGGCAAGATCGCCGCGCTCAGCGCGGAGGACCGTATTCTTCGGATTCGCGCCGACCGCTGGATTTCTTATCCCAGGGCCGAGGCCGCCCTGGGGAAGCTGGAAACGCTGATGTCGTTTCCCGAGCGTGCCCGCATGCCGAACCTGCTCATTGTCGGCGAGAGCGGCATGGGCAAGACGATGATCATAGAGAAGTTCACCCGCGATCACGCGGCCAGCTTCGAGGAGGTGAGCGGACG
>NZ_JAEFCF010000100.1 GCF_016405985.1 Paracoccus sp. IB05 | reverse complement strand
TGGACCTGTCCCGGTTCTGTTCCGGTCTTCTGAGAGCGATGCTCTCTTCAAAGGAGACAGGATATGGCAGTTACACACAGCGACGAGTTCAAGCGTGATGCGGTTCGGATCGCGCTCACCAGCGGCCTGACACGGCGTCAGGTTGCGTCTGATCTTGGGGTTGGGCTTTCGACGCTCGGCAAGTGGATCCGGGCGGTTTCCGATGAGGCGAAGGTGCCGGAGCGGGACGCCGATCTTCTTCGCGAGAATGAACGGCTGCGGCAAGAGAACCGTATATTGCGCGAGGAGAGGGAAGTGTTAAAAAAGGCGGCTCAGTTCTTCGCGGCTCAAAAGCCGTGAAGTTTCAGTTCATTGCCAGCTATCGGGGCAGCCTTTCGCGCAGCTATCTCTGTCGCATGATGGGCGTGACGGATCGCGGGTTGCGCGCGTGGCGGCGCAGGCCCCCGTCCATCCGTCAGCGGCGCGATATGGTGATCCTGGCCCATATCCGCGAACAGCATCGGCTGAGCCTGGGCAGTTATGGCAGGCCGCGTATGACCGAGGAACTGAACGAACTGGGTTTGCGGGTTGGCCAGCGCCGGGTGGGCCGCCTGATGCGCCAGAACGGCATTCAGATCATCCGCAGTCGTAAGTTCAAGCGCACCACAGACAGCGAGCACGCCTTCAACATCGCGCCGAACCTCTTGCAACAGGACTTTTCGGCGAGTG